>NZ_JBEZYY010000007.1:184583-439961 GCF_040638975.1 Amycolatopsis sp. NPDC024027 | reverse complement strand
AGACAAGAAGAAGGATCAACCAAGGGCTGCCTGCATGATCAACCAGGGTCGCCCCAACCGCCCCCGACGTTAAAACCCAAGGAGTCATTCACTGCATCAGCCGGCGGCCACCCGGACCAGGGCCGCAATGCGGCGGGCCACTTCGTACGGGCGTTCCTGCGGCAGCATGTGCCCGGCGCCCGGGAACCGGACGAACTCCGCGTGCGGCAGCTCGTCCGCGATCACCTTCGCGTGCGGCAGCGGGCACAGCCGGTCCTTCTCCCCCGCCAGCACCACCGACGGCACGTCGCACAACGCGCCCAGGCCGCCGACGCCGCGGTGGGCCGCGATCGCGTCCAGGAACATCCCCGCGCTCGCCGGGTGCGCGCACAGCAGCTGCTCGACGACGCTGTCCACCTGCGCGCGCCCCGGCCGGTCACCGAACACCAGCCGCCGGGCACCCGAGCGGACCAGTCCCGGTCGCAGCCGCAGCGTGTCCGACCGCAACCGGGCCAGCAGCCGGGCGACCCGCGGCTCGAAGCGCGTCACGCTCCGGCCGACCAGCCCGGGGAACCCCAGTGTCAGCTGGTCCATGTCCCCCGACGACGTCGCGACGAACGCCGCGCCCGCCAGCCGGTCGGCGACCAGTTCCGGGTGCCGTTCGGCGAGCACCATCAGCGTCATGCCGCCCATCGAGTGCCCGGCCAGCACCAGCGGCCCCGCCGGGACGCGGTCGGCGATCAGCTCGGCGAGGTCGTCGGCGAGCCGGGCGATCGTGGCGTCGCCGCGCCGGGCCGGCGCCGAACCGCCGTGGCCGCGCAGGTCGTAGCGCAGCACGCGCAGGCCGGGGTCGAGGTGCGGGAGCACGAAGTCCCACGTCCGGTGGTCCTGCGTCCAGCCGTGGACCAGCACCAGCGTCACCGCGGAATCGGCCGGCCCGGACTGCTCGACGTGCAGCGCGGCGCCGTCGCTCGCGACGAACCGGTGCTCCACCGACGGGTTCCGCAGCCGCGACGCGGTCGTCATCGGCCCGCCGGGAGCAGGAACGACTTGCGCCAGAAGTACTTCCCGGGCAGCCCGACCAGGCCGGACTCCTCGAGGAACGGCATGATCTTCTCCCCGGCCCAGGCGATCGTGCCCTGCCAGTGCGGGTTGTTCAGCGCCGCTTCGACGCCGTCGCGGGGCCGGATGCCGACCGCCTTGTAGACGTCCGGGTTGATGAACGCCCGCGTCACGAAGTACGAGATGACCGCGATGATGAACTGCTGGTAGCCGATCTCGGCCTTCGACAGCTTCGCCATGCCGCGCGTGACCTCTTCGCGGGCGAAGGTGACGTGCCGGGCCTCTTCCAGGACGTGGATCCGGTTGACCATCCGGACCAGCGGCTGGACGCCTTCGTCGTTCATCTGCTCGCGCTGGAGCCGGTCCAGCACTTCCTCCGCGACGAGGATCGCGCCGTAGCGCGCCGGGCCGTAGGAGATCGTCGGCATGAGCTTCGCGAGGCGCCGCAGCCACGGCACCGGGCCGTAGGCGGGGCAGCCGATCCGCGACGCCATCCGCGCGAACATCGTCGAGTGCCGGCATTCGTCGGCGATTTCGGTGAGCGCGAACTGGGCGTGCGCGGACGTCGGGTCCTGCTCGTAGACCTCCTTGAGCAGCATCTGCATCAGGAGGATCTCGAACCA
Source organism: Amycolatopsis sp. NPDC024027 (assembly GCF_040638975.1). Classification (NCBI taxonomy): domain Bacteria; kingdom Bacillati; phylum Actinomycetota; class Actinomycetes; order Pseudonocardiales; family Pseudonocardiaceae; genus Amycolatopsis; species Amycolatopsis sp. NPDC024027. The sequence continues at coordinate 438,297 of NZ_JBEZYY010000007.1, read as the reverse complement.
CAGGCCGGTGGTGGCGACGCTCGCGACCTCGTGCTTGCCCAGCTCGATGCGCTGCTCGGGGGTCAGTTTTTCCCAGAGCTCGGTGCCGTAGAGCGAGGACCGCTCGTCGAGGATGAACCGCTTGCCCTCGACCAGCGGCGCGGCCCAGTCGATGTCGACGTCGGGGTCGTAGAACTTGTTCGCCGACGACTTCAGCAGGCGGTCCGCGGTCTTTTCGCGATCCGGTTCCTTCAGCGTCCGCGTCATCGCCGACACCCCTTCCGCGACATGTAACTTGAGGTAACAGTTACCTGTGCGTAGCATGACCCTCGTGATCGAACGTGTCAAGCGCTCCGGCAAGCCGTCCAGCAGGTCCTCCCGCGGCGAGGAGGCGACCGGCGACGCCCGGCGCGACCGCTGGCGCAAGCACCGGATCGCCCGGCGCAAGGAGTTCGTCGAGGCCGCCCTGCGGGCGCTCGACACGCACGGCCCGGACCTGGGCATGGAGGACGTCGCCGCGGAAGCCGGCGTCACCAAGCCGGTGCTGTACCGGCACTTCGACGACAAGGCCGACCTGTACGTGGCCCTCGGCCAGCGCGGCACGGAAATCCTCTTCGAGCGGCTGATCCCGGCGATCAACGCCGAACTGGCCCCGGTGCCGCGGATCCGGATGGCGCTCGACGCGTTCTTCACCGTGATCGAGGAGCACCCAAACCTCTACCGGCTGCTGGCGCACGGCCGACCGGAGAAGCCGGTGTCGTCGGACGTCGTGGCCGAGGACAAGGAACTGATCGCGACGGCGCTGACCGCGCTGCTCGGCGACTACATGCGGATGTTCAACATGGACTCCGGTGCGGCCGAGCCGTGGGCGCACGGCATCGTCGGCATGGTCCAGAACACCGGCGAGTGGTGGCTGGACCGCCGCTCGATGAGCCGCGACGCGGTCGTCGAGTACCTGACCCAGATCATCTGGGCGGCCATCGACGGGCTGACCCGCCAGAACGGCGTGGTCATCGACCCGAACCTGCCCCTGGAAGCCAACAAGGTGGTCCAGCTGGGCCGCGCCCCGGAGTCGTTGGAGGAAACGTCATGAGCGAGCACGACGAAGACGGTTACCGCGGTCCGGCCACCCTGGTGGTCGACGGCGTTTCGCTGCCGGTGACGGTCGAGCTGCGCGGCTACTTCCAGCCGATCGACGGCTATTACCGCTGGTACGGCCGCGTGGCGGTGAACGAGGAGCTGACCCGCCTGGCGGGCGGCAAGAAGAAGGCCGTCTCCCTCCAGACGGGCTCGCATTCGGCCGCGGGCGAGCTTTCCGACCCGGACCCGTGGGGCCGGTACCGGATCATGGGCACGAGCACGCCACCGTTCCACGTCCCGACGACGCTCGAGGAACTGAACGCCTAGCGGCCGCGCACGGCGACCACTACGCGCGGCGGGTCAGGGCAGGCGCGGTCCCGGCAGCTCCACGCCGGGCAGCACGCCGTTCGCGATGTCCGTGGCCCGCCACTTCGGCACGGTCAGCCGGACCGCCGTGACCGGTGCTCCCAGGAACGCCGCGGCCTCCGGGACCTTGGCGACGAGCAGCTCGCGCACCCGCGCGTCCTCGTCGCCGCCGACGAGCTCGGCGAACGCCTGGGCCTGCAGGAACGGCTGCATCGGCGAGCCGGTCGAGACGACGACCGAGACCACCGGGTTCTCCCGGATCGCGGCCAGCGTCCGGCCGCGGTCCTCGAGCACGAGGTCCAGGGTGAACTCGCCGCGTTCGGCGAAGTACACCCCGCCGACCCACGGCCCGGTGCTGCCCGAAGTGGCGAGGAACAGCGACTTGTGCGCGGCGAGGGTGTTCCGCACGAGATCCGCGACGGCGGTCGGTTCGAGAGTGGTCACCGGCCGAAGCTAGGCGGCGGAAAAGCGACACTCCAAGCAGAACACCACAATCCGGTGAAACCTCCGGGCACGCGAAGAGCCACCCCGGGAACGTCCCGAGGTGGCTCTTGCGGGCTGGTGGGTCAGTCGCCGACGCCGAAGCCGACCTTGCGGACGTCGGAGGGGGCGATCTCGACGTACGCGATGCGGTCGGAGGGGACGATGTACTTGCGCCCCTTCTCGTCGTTGATGCGGAAGAGCCCGTCACCGGCCGTCAGGGCCTCGGCGACCAGCTTCTCCACCTCTTCGGGAGACTGGCCACTGGACACCACCAGCTCGCGCGGCGTGTCCTTGATGCCGATCTTGACCTCCACGTGGGACCTCCGCTGGAAATTCGTAAGGGATGTGCCGGCCAAGGCTAACCGAACCGGCTCGTTCCGGTGGCGCATGTCCGCGCCCGACCGCGTCGTCACTTCCGGGTACTCCATCGGGTTCAGCCCAGGCCGAGCGCCTGCATGCGCTTCGTGTGCCCTTGTTGCAACCGCCGGAACAGCGCGGCAATTCCGGAGAGGTCGCCCGAGCCGCCGATGATGAGCTCGGCCAGCCCGTCGCGCTCGGCGACGACGTACTGGGCCTGGGTCAGTGCCTCGCCGAGCAGGCGGCGGCCCCACAGGGCGAGCTTGTCGCGGCTCTTGGGGTCGGCCTCGATGCCGGCCGCGACCTCGCGTTCGGCGAAGGCCGAGTGGCCGGTGTCGGCCAGCACGGTCAGCACCAGGTCCTTGGTCTCCGGGTCGAGCCAGCTGGCGATCTCCCGGTAGAGGTCGGCGGCCAATCCGTCCCCGACGTAGGCCTTGACCAGCGACTCGAGCCACGACTTCGGGGGCGTCGACGCGTGCCAGGCGTCGACCTGGGCGACGAACGGCGTCATCGCGTCTTCGATCTTGACGTCGTGGGCCGCCAGGTGCTGGGCGAGCAGCCCGTAGTGACCGATCTCGGCGGCCGCCATGGTCGCCAGCGCGGCCCGGCCGGCCAGCGTGGGGGCGCTGCGCGCGTCTTCCGCCAGCCGGTCGAACGCGGACAGTTCGAGGTAGGCGATCACACCCAGAAGGTCTACTACGCCTTCGGAGATCTCTTTGGGCTCGGTCACGGGGGCAGGGTATCGCCGAAGCACCCGGGCGTGGCGGGACGAGACCGATCACACTGGTTCCGGCGCGCCGGGTACTGTCGAAAAACTGCTGACCAGGTACACTGGCGTGCGATAACAAGCTTCCGTACGCCATACCGGCGACGGGAACAGGCAGGTCACGCGGCTTGCCGACGTACTGCAATGTGCGTGCACGCCTCTTCCGGCATTCCCGGGACGGACCGGTTCCGCGCTTGAAGATCAGCGCCAGGGACCAGGGTTTACTCCCGGTCGAGTGTCGAGCGGACCCACGGCTGTGCGCGCTGGTCACGAGAGAGGCGATCACCCTGACCGCAGAAATTTCCACAACCGAACAGCCCCCCGCCGTCGCGCTGGAGCACAGCGAGACCGGCCCGGCCGCGCTCGACACCTCGCACCCGCTGCAGGCGGGCGTCGAGGTCGAGCCCGAAGCCCCGACCTTCGCGTCCTTCGGCGTCAAGCCGGAGATCGTCAAGGCCCTCGGCGAGGCCGGCATCGAGCGCACCTTCGCGATCCAGGAACTCACCCTGCCGCTGGCGATGGCCGGCGACGACCTCATCGGCCAGGCCCGCACCGGCATGGGCAAGACGCTGGGCTTCGGCGTCCCGCTGCTGCACCGCGTGCAGGTCCCCGGCGACGGCACCCCGCAGGTGCTGGTCGTGGTGCCCACCCGCGAGCTGTGCATCCAGGTCGCCAACGACCTCAAGGGCGCCGGCAAGCACCTGGGCATCCGCACCCTGGCCATCTACGGCGGCCGGCCCTACGAGCCGCAGATCGAGGCCCTCCGCAAGGGCATCGACGTCGTGATCGGCACCCCGGGCCGCCTGCTCGACCTGGCCGAGCAGCAGCACCTGGTGCTCGGCAAGGTCCGCGGCCTGGTCCTGGACGAGGCCGACGAGATGCTCGACCTGGGCTTCCTGCCCGACATCGAGCGCATCCTCCGGATGGTGCCGGACGAGCGGCAGACCATGCTGTTCTCGGCCACCATGCCGGGCCCGATCATCACGCTGGCCCGCACGTTCCTGCGCCAGCCGACGCACATCCGCGCCGAAGAGAACGACGCGAGCGCGATCCACGAGCGCACCACCCAGTTCGTCTACCGGGCGCACTCGATGGACAAGCCCGAGGTCATCGCCCGCGTCCTGCAGGCGGAGGACCGCGGCCTGACGATGATCTTCAGCCGCACCAAGCGCACCGCGCAGAAGGTGGCCGACGACCTGGTCGAGCGCGGCTTCGCGGCCGCCGCCGTGCACGGTGACCTGGGCCAGGGCGCCCGCGAGCAGGCCCTGCGCGCGTTCCGCTCCGGCAAGGTCGACGTCCTGGTCGCGACCGACGTCGCGGCCCGCGGCATCGACATCGACGACGTCACCCACGTCATCAACTACCAGTGCCCGGACGACGAGAAGACCTACGTCCACCGCATCGGCCGCACCGGCCGCGCGGGCCGGACCGGCGTCGCCGTCACCCTCGTCGACTGGGACGAGATGCCGCGCTGGAAGCTGATCTCGGACACCCTCGGCCTCGACAAGCCGGAGCCGGTGGAGACGTACTCGTCGTCGCCGCACCTGTTCGAGGACCTGGGCATCCCCGAGGGCACGAAGGGCCGGCTGCCGCTGGCCAACCGCACCCGCGCGGGCCTGGCCGCCGAGGAGGAAGAGGACCTGGGCGGCAAGAAGCGCGGCCGTGGCCGTGGCCGGACCGGCGAGACCGCCGCCGCGCCGGAGGAGGACGCGCCGCGCAAGCGCTCCCGGACCCCGCGCAAGCGGACCCGCGGTGGCTCGCGGGCGGCCGAAGCGGTCGAGGCCGCGGACAACGCCGCCGCGTCCGCTTCGCCGGACGCCGAGGCACCCGCGTCGGAGGGCCGCACCCGGAGCCGCCGCCGCACCCGCAGCGGCAACGCCCCGGAGGCGACCGGCCCGGCCGGCGAAAAGGAGGCCGGCGAGAACGCCGAGCGGCCGGCTCGCCGCCGCCGCCGTCGCCGTCCGGCCGCGACTTCTGATACACCTGCTTCGGCAGACTGAGGCTTCTCCATCGGGGGTTCGGGTACGTGAGCGACGTCGAGAAGGCGGCTGAAGAGACGCCTGCCTACGGGTCCGAGGACGTACTCGAAGACGCTCCCGAGAGCACTCCGCCCGCCCCGCGGGTCAAGGCGCGTCGTTCGCCTTGGAACCGCGGGCGGGACAGGGTGGTCGCCGCCCTGATCGCGGTGGCCGTGGTCGCCGTCGCGCTGGTGATCGGCACGACGAGCGACAGCGCGGCCACCGACCGGACCGAGGCGGCGCCACCTCCGGCGTTGCCCGCGGCCCCGGACAAGGTGCCGGGATCCCTCTCCGAGATCTGGAGCGCCCCCAGCGGCGCGACGCCGGTCCCGGTCGTGGCCGGCGAATCGGTGGCCACGGCGGACGGCGGCGAGGTCACCACCCGCGACCCGCTGACCGGGCAGATCCGCTGGCACTACTCGCGTGACCTGCCGTTGTGCACGCTGGACCAGGTGTGGGGGCGGCTGAACGCCGTCTACCACAAGAGCCGCAACTGCAGCGAGGTCACGCAGCTGGACCCGGCCACGGGCCGGATCACGGCGCAGCGCAACGGCAACGCGGAGCTGGGCACCCAGCTGATCGACGACGGCTCCCACGTGACCGCCACGGGCAAGACGCTCCTCACGACCTGGCGCGACGACCTGGTCCAGAGCGCCGAGTACGGCCAGGTCCCGGCGCTGGTCAACGCGGGCAAACAGCCCCGCACCGGCTGCACGTACGGCACGGTCGCGGCGGCGTCGGGCAAGATCGGCGTGATCGAGCGCTGCCCGGGTGACCCGGCCGACCGCCTGACGGTGTACAAGGCGACCCCGGAGAAGGACGACGAGCCGCAGGTCAGCTTCAGTTCGGTGCTGGCGGGCAAGCGCGCCCGCGTGATCGCGATGTCGGGCGACCTGACGGCGGTGGTCCTCCCGGACCAGAAGCTCCTGGTGACGTTCAACGGCGACGGCACCCAGCGCGCGGCGTACCCGCTGGACGTCCCGGCGGGAGACCTGGTGGCCGACCCGCCGTCCGGAGTCGAGGCAACAACCCAGACGGCGGCGAACATGTACTGGTTCAGCGGGTCCAAGGTGGTGGCCCTGTCCCGCGACGACCTGTCGCCGCGCTGGACGCTGAGCAGCGCACTGGGCCCGGGAGTCACGTACGCCCAGCAGCTGGTGGTCCCCATCAAGGGCGGCTTGGCGGTGCTGAACGAGAACGACGGATCCACGATCCGCACGGTGGGCGTCGAGCGCCGCGGCTACCCGGGAGCGGTCCGGCTGAGCGCGGCCGGCCCGGTCCTGCTCGAGCAGCGCGGCCCCACGCTCACCGCCCTGAAGTAGCCCGCCCCGCGTGATGACCCTCCAATCACGCGAGATGGCTCTCCAGTCACGCATGATGACCGCCTGATCACGCAAGATCCGCCTGCGGTCGCACGAGATCCGGGCTCAGTCACGCGAGTTCCGGTCGCGTGCGGGGAGGCGGGACTCGCGGGTTTGGGGCGGGTGCGGGTCAGGTGAGCCAGAAGAGGGTCAGGGCGGAGACCGTGAACAGGACCACCGCCACGCCTGCTCCTGCTGCCGGAGGGCCGGTGCGGCGGTCGGCGACTCGCTGAGCCAGCAGGGCCAGCACCGCCGCCACCGGGTGGCCGACCAGCAGGGTTGCGCCGGGGCCCGGGGCTCCCGTGAACAGGCAGATGCCCGCCACCGCGAGCACGCCGATCGCGAGGACCGTGAGCCCGGCCGCCAGGGAGCCGGTGAACCCACGCCACCAGCGGCCACGGTCTTTCGCGGGCTCGGTCGGCGCGCTCGCCTCGACCTCCGGGGCGGTAGCCGCAGGCGCGGTAGCCTCCGGCTCGATCCGCTCAGGGGCGACTCGCTCCTGCTCTACGGTCGGCTCGTCGGCCGCACCGAGTGCCTCGGATCCGGCGCCCGCGGGCTCGCGAAGTGCCTCAGGTCGGGTGGCCGCCACCTCGCGAAGTTCCCCGGGTCCGGCGCCCGCAGCCTCGTGAAATTCCCCGGGTCCGGCGCCCGCAGCCTCGTCAAGTGCCCCAGGCTGAGCGGCCGCAACCCCGCGAAGTTCCCCGGATCGGGCGCCCGCAGCCTCGTCAAGTGCCTCGGGTCGGGCGCCCGCAGCCTGGCGAAGTGCCCCAGGTCGAGCGCCCGCACCCTCGCGAAATTCCCCGGGTCCGGCGCCCGCAGCCTCGTCAAGTGCCGCAGGGTGAGCGCCCGCACCCTGGCGAAGTCCTCCGGGTCCGGCGCCCGCAGCCTCGCGCGGCGCCACCTCGGTCCCCTCCGGCCGCACCGCTCCGGCCTCGCCCCGCGGCTCCGGCGCGGCCCTGCGCGCCGGCACCTGCCCGGCTTCGGGCTGTCCCGCGGGCAACGGCACTGTCGCCAGTTCGTCGGTGTCCGGTGAAGCCACGTTCCCTCCCGTTCAGGGCGCGAGCAGGTCCCACGGCTGCGCCTGCGGGGCCGCTTCCTGGCCCGCCGCGCAGCTCGGCCTGAAGTCGCACCAGGCGCAGCGGCGGTCCGGGCGAGGCGGGAACAACACGTCCCCGTCGCCGCCCGCGTCCAGGGTATCCGTGGCCAGGCGCAGGTCTCCGGCGGTCTCTTCCGCGCGCTGCAGGTGCCGCTGCAAGCTCTCCGGGGTGTGCTCCGCCGCCGCGATCGTGCCCGTCGGCAGGTGGTGCAGCTCCACCGCCGTGCACGGCATCCGCAACGTCCGGGCCGCCGCCACCGCGTACAGCGCAAGTGCTTGCGACGCCCGGGCCTCGTACTCGTCCGGCGGCCGGCGGCCCGTCTTGTAGTCGACGATCACCAGCGAGCCGTCACGCGCGTCGATCCGGTCCGTGCGGCCCTCGATGATCATCGACGGCCGCTCCCCCGGCGTCCCGCTGACCGGCGCCGACACCCACCGCTCCAGCCCCACCGGGTCGTGCGAGACGTCGTTGTCCTCGACGTACTCCGCCACCCACCCCTTGGCCCGTGCCCGGTAGCGCGCCGCCTGCTCTTCGGTCTCGAAGCCCGCGTCCTTCCAGAACTCGGCCACCAGCGCCACCGCGCGCTGCGGCACCCGCTTGAGCACGGGCAGGTCGAACAGCGCCCGCAGCGCGTTGTGCACCACCGCACCCAGCGTGCTGTGCGCCCACGGCCCGGTGCGCTGCGGGGTCGGCCGTTCGAGGTACGCGAGCCTGTACCGGCGCGGGCAGTCGTCGAAGGTCGCCAGCCGTGCCGGCGAGACCTTCGTGAGCCGCACCGGTTGCGCGACGCCGAAGTCGAAGCCCATCTGGTCCTTCACCGCGCCCACGCTACGCACCACCACTGACACTTTTTTCGGGGGTTCGGGTGGCGGAGCCCCCGACCTGGGGCGAAGCCCCAGATGTCACAGCCACTTTCCGCGCGGGGCGAGCGGCCCCGCGCGGAAAGCCGGTTCACCGCACGACGAGCACCGTGTGCGTCCCGCCGGAAACGGTCAGCGGACCCGCCGCGCGAAGCGGACGCCCGTCCAGCAGCACCAACCGGCCACCGGGGACCACCAGCGACCCGGACGTCCCCCGCGGCGCGGAAACCGTCAACGAGAACACCGAACCCTGCTGAGACCACGAAGCCGACAACGCGCCCTTCGGCGTCGGCACCGCTCCCCGCACCCACGAGACCGCGCCCGGGTGCGGCGAAACCGTCCAGGTCGCGAAGCCCGGCGACGTCGGCGAGACGCCCAGCAGATCGTTCGTCAGGGCGGGCACGACCCCGGTCGACCAGCCGTGCGCGGCCGAGGTGTACCCCTGCTCGTAGTGCGAACCGCCCTCGCCGATGCCCTCCCACGCCGTGATGCCCGGGTCGTGCGTGGCCATCCAGCCGTACATCCGCTTGATCTGGTCGATCGCGGACGCCGTCTGCCCCGTCCGGAACCTCGCCTGCAGCTCGGGGAACGACGTGAACGCGTACACGCGCTTCGTGCCGTCGCCGACCAAGGTGTCGTTGTCCATGAACGGGTTCCCGTACGGCAACGCCCCCGCCGCAAGCCGAGCCAGCGCCGAAGTGGCCTGCGCGGGCGAAGCGATCCCGGCGAGGATCGCGTGGCTGTTGCCGTCCTGGCCGTGGCGCACCGCGCCCGTCGCGGAGTCGAGGTACGCGCCCGCCGCCGGGTCCCACAGGTACTGGTTCACCGCCGCCGAGACGCCCGAAGCCCGCGAAAGCCACCGATCCGCGTCGGCTGGGTGCCCCGTCGCGCGCGCCAGGCCGGCCGCGCCTTGAAGCGCCCGGACGTACAACGCGTTGTAGTACGTCACCTCGCCCGTACGCGGCAGGAAGGCGTAGTCGCCGTAGCCGCCGGTGCCGTTGAGGCCCTTCGCGAGCAACCCGCGCGAATCGGTCACCGACGGATACCAGCTGTCGAGCGCCTTCACGAGGTGCGAGTAGTACGAAGCCGCGTACGCGGTGTCGCCGGAGTAGAGGACGTAGTCCCAGCTCGAGGTCACCCACCAGAGCGGATAGTCGAACAGCGGCAGCGTGTAGTTGTTGATCGACGCGGGCGGGATCCAGCCGTCCGCGCGCTGGTGGTCGGCCAGGTCGGCGAGGACGTTGCGCGCCGCCGTGCCGTCCTGGTGCGTCAGGTACTGCGTCAGGCCGGACACCGCGACGTCGCCGACGTACGGGTCCCGGTCGCGCTTCGCGCCGTCGTGCAGCACCAGCTTCCCGTCCAGCGACGGTGAGAACGCGCCCCGGGGGTCCACATCGGACTCCCGGAAGGTGTCCATGCCCAGCTCGTTCGTGTAGGACGCCGCGTACCAGTACTTGTTGAGGTCTTCGTCGGACGACTCGAACCAGCCGCGGTAGGTCGACGGCGTGCCGAGGAACGGCGTGAACCCGAGCGAGACGCCGCTGATCCGCACCTCGCCGGACGGCTGGGCCAACGGCGCGTCCGACGCCAGCGCGTCGAGGCTGATCCGCAGGTAGCGGAAGCCGTGCAGGCCGTCCGCGCACACCTGCGTCCCCGAAGCGCAGCCCTTGGTATCCCGCCAGACCGTCGGCGCCGCGGGGACGGCGTACTGGTCCGTGCCCGGCCCGCCGGAAAAGTCCGAGCGGGTGAAGTCGGAGCGTTCGCCCAGGTACTGGAGGGTCTCCGAGAACGCCAGCCGCACGCCGGGCCGGTTCGCCGACGCGCCCGCGAACGCGATCTTCGGGTACCCCGCGACGACCTGGCCGAAGTCGACGACGGCGGTCGGCACGGGCGGATCGGCGACCACGCCGGGCCACACCTCGGCGACACGGCTGAACTCGCCGGACGGGGTGTTCTGGTCCTTGGTCACGGTGATCCGGACCTGCGCGGCCGGCACCGGCCGGTCGAAGGTGACCGCCCGCTGCACCGCCGTGTTGCCGCTGACCGTGGCCACCACCCGCCACGCGCCCGCGTCCAGCACCTCGACCGTGAAGTCCTGCGGCACGCCGTCCACATTGGACAGGACGGTGACGCCCGGCAGCGTGACCGGCGCGCCCGCGGTGATCGTCAGGACGTCGGGGTAGCCGCCGATCGTGTCGTCGTTCCAGAACGTCTCGGTGTTGCCGTCGACGGCGTTGCCGGGGTCGTAGGTCCGGGGCTGCCCGTTGCCGCCGTTGTTCGGCGCGTGGAACGACGACGCGGCCGCGGTGGTGCCCGCGGGCCACACCGGCTTCGGCGGCGGCGCCTGCCGCTTCAGCACGGCGACACCGCGGCCGAGCAAGCCGTTCGGGTTCACGACGTCTCCGGTGGTGGACAGCACCTTCGCCGGCCGGACATCCCGGCTCGCCGGTGCGACGACGTACTTTTGCCAGCCGGGCGCGGCGTCGGCGGGCGCGGCGACCACGCCGCTCGCCACCAGCACCGCGACCGGCAGGACTGCTCTGAGCCACTTCATCGAGGCCTCCGCAAGGCGTTGAATCGTTTCAAACGCTGAGCTGAGCTTCAATCTGCGATAGCGGTGCCAACGATGTCAACGAACCGGGCGCATCCTGTCCGGCAGGACAACCCGGGTGGCGGGTCAGTTCCCGCCGGCGATGAACCCGCGGACGGAGTTCGCGACGAGCTCCACGGCGATGGCCGCGAGCAGCAGGCCGGCCACCTTGGCCAGCAGCGTGATGCCGCTTTCCTTGATCAGCCGGATGACGAGACCGGAGTACCGCATGCAGAGGTAGATGACGAAGTGGGTGGTGACGATCGCGAGCGCCAGGGCGATGTACGCGCCGATGTGCCCGTCGGCCTGCCGGACGAACACGATGGTCGCGGCGATCGCGCCGGGCCCGGCCAGCAGCGGGGTGCCGAGCGGCACGAGGGCGACGTTGACGTCCTCGGCCGCCGCCTCGGGCTCGTGGCCGTTGCTGGTGAGCAGCTGCAGGGCGATCAGCAGGAGCAGCAGGCCGCCCGCGCCCTGCAGCGCGGGGATGCCGATGCCGAGGTAGGCCAGGATCGCCTGGCCCGCGACCGCGAACAGGCTGATGACCAGCAGTGACACCAGGACGGCCTGCCGGGCGGCGCGCGCCCGGGTCGCCATCGGCTTCCGGCCGACGAGGCTGAGGAACACCGGCACCGTGCCGGGCGGGTCCATGATGACGATCAGGGTGATCGTCGCACTCATGAACAGTTTCGCATCGAAGAGCGCCCTGTCAGCCCTTCACGACCTGGAACCCCGTGGCGCGCGAAGCGAGCTCTTCGAACTGCCCGGGATCGGTCGTGCACTCGCCGAGCGCGATCGTCTTGTTGGTGCCGTGGTAGTCGCTGGACCCGGTGAAGACGAGCCCGAGCTCGGCGGCCAGCTCGCGGGTGCGGGCCCGCGTCGGCGCGTCGTGGTTCGGGTGGTCGGCCTCGACGCCGGTGAGCCCGCGCGCGGCCAGCCCGGCGAGGGTGTCCTCGCTGATGGTGGCGCCGCGGCTGAAGGCGAAGGGATGCGCGACGACCGTGACGCCGCCGGCCGCGGCGATCATGTCGATGGCCTCTTCGACCGGCGTGTCGCGCCGGGCGACGTAGTAGCCGCGGCGGGGGCCGAGGTAGTCGGCGAAGGCCTCGTCGACGGACTTGACCAGCCCGGCCCGGACCAGCGCCTGGGCCAGGTGGGGGCGCCCGGGCGGGGAGTCCTCGGGCAGCAGGCCGAAGATCTCGTCGATGTCGATCGGGAGGCCGTCGGCGGCCATCCGCTCGGCCATCCGCCGCAGCCGCGTGCGGCGCTCGAGCCGCAGCCGGGTCTGCTCGGTGACGACGGGCTCGGACGTCGGGTCGAAGAGGTAGGCGAGCAGGTGGACGCTGATTTGCCGGCCGGTCTCGGGGTCGGTCGACACCGTGGAGAGCTCGGCGCCGGGGACCAGCGTCAGGCCGGGTGACACCGCTTCGGAGGCGGGCGCCCAGCCCGCGGTGGTGTCGTGGTCGGTGATCGCGACGACGTCGAGCCCGGCTTTCGCGGCCGCGGCGACGAGCCCGGCCGGCGTGTCGGTGCCGTCGGAAGCGGTGGAGTGGGCGTGCAGGTCGATGCGCATCGTGTCCATTGTCGACGATGCGGTGCGTCACAGTGCGGCCGGGACACCCCGGCGCACGTCACCCGACCGGCTTCTTGCCCCGGGCGGCCCGCTGGGCCTTGATCATGGAGAAGCGTTCGGCCTGCTTCTGCTTGTCACCGAAGACCAGCTCGGAGATCGTGTCGTAGAACTCTTCGGGCCGCGGCAGGAAGTCGATCTTGTTCAGCGCCTGGATCTGACCGGCCGACTCGACCACCATCGTGCCGTAGCCCATCATGCGGCCGGTGGCCGTGCGGACGTAGCTGAGGTCGGTGACCTTGCTGATCGGCATCATCAGCACCTTGGTGGTGAACACCCCGGTGGTCATGACGAACCGCTTGTCGGTGACCACCAGGCGCTCGACCCACCACTCCATCACCACGTAGGCGAACCGGAGCACGACGAGCAGCGCCACGTACCAGAGGATGTTCTGGCCGATGTACAGCGCCGGTGGCAGCAGGTAGGACACCAGCACGCAGACGGCCAGCAGCGCGGCCGCCTCGAAGGTGTCCCAGAGCAGCACCGCCCAGTGGCGGCGGATCCGGATGACCCGCCGCTCGGTGTCGAGGAGGTACTCGTCGGGGTCGCGTGGCGCGAACATGGTTCGAGGGTAGCCCCCGATCAGCCCTTGAACACGTTGCTGACGAAGGTGATCACCGATTCGGCCGAGCTGCGGAGGAATTCGATGATGTTGCCGACGAGGCCGGCGGCCTGCCCAGGCTGGGCGATGACGAAGAACAGCACCAACGCGATACCGGCGAGGCCCGCAATCTTCTTCACGTTCACCGCGATCAAATCCCGTCTCTTACGGTGACACCGGACAACTGCAGAGAACTTGACTTTTTACGTTGTACCGCACTGGACAGGCGCAGGGGAGGAAAGTCCCGCGCTTGGGTCAGCACGCGGTCCGAAGTGTACCGTATGGCTACTCTCCGTGTACAGGACATCGGTTTTCAACTCGGTCACGTCTACCCTTCGGGACATGGAGAGCCTCCCCCGCACCACAATCCGCTGCGTCGGCGGGGTCGCGTTCGACCCGCAGGGCCGGTTGTTGCTCATCCGGCGCTTGAACAACCCCGGTTCGGGGCAATGGTCACTGCCGGGCGGCCGGGTCGAACCGGGCGAAACGGACAAAGAGGCCGTGATCCGGGAGCTTTCCGAGGAGACCGGGCTGGACGTGATTCCCGGCACACTGGTCGGCACGGTGCGGCGGGGGCCGTACGAGATCTTCGACTACGCCTGCGAGGTCGAGGGCGGGGTTCTCACGGCCGGTGACGACGCATCGGAGGCACGTTGGTCCGATGCGGCAGACCTTGCCGCGTTGGAGGCCGCCGGGGAGCTCGTCGACCTCCTCTACGTCACCCTCCGCGACTGGAATGCGCTCCCGGCCGCCTGACTACAGCGGCAGCCAGGTCATCCGCTGCCCGTGCGGCGCGGTCCGCGCCAAGGCGTGCGCCTCGGCCTTCCCGTCCTCCCACCGCACCACGCCCAGCGTCGCGAGCCCGTCCGCGCCCGAAAGCTCGTCGCGGCCCGGCAGCACGAGCTCCAGCCCGGCCCCGTAGAACTCCTCCGAGACCCACCACACCGGCCGCGAGGACGCCAGCTCGGCCAACGCCGAGACGAACGCCGCCCGCTTCTCGGCCGTGAAGTACCCCAGGGCGTGGCTCGTCAGCACCACCAGCGGCCCGTCCAGCGAAGCCGCCGCCGAGGCGAGATCGCCGACCCCGTCCCCGGTGATCAACCGCGGCCGGTGCTTCGCCTGCTCGGCCGCCGCCGTGCGCAACAGCCTGATGCGGTCCGGCTGGTCCGCCCAGACGCACGCCTCGAGCCACGCCAGCTCGTCCTCGTCCGAGAGGTCCACCGGGGCCCGGTCGAGGCCCGCCCGGTCGAGCAGCGCCAGCTTCTTCGGCAGCTTCGGCACCACCGCACCCGGCGCCAGGTCGAGCGCGCAGTGCAACCCGACCGCCGCCTTGGCCGGCCCCGCCGTCAGCTGGTCGCCGCCGTCGCACTGGTAGCGGTAGCCGAACCGGTCCAGGCCCAGCAGCAAGCCCGCGCTGCAGCCGACCTCCAGCAGCGAAACCTTCCCGCCCGCTTCCTTCGCCGCCCGCGCCACGCCCGGGTACAGCAGCGCCGCCCGGCGAACCTCGTTGGTCTGGGTGTAGCGCGCCGAAATCAGCGCCCGGGCCTTCTCGGCCCGCTCCAGCAGGAATGACCGGAACAGCGGCCAGGTCTCCGAGTCGACGCCGTCGAAGCCGCCCAGCGACGGGTAGTAGCGCGAGAGCGGGTGGATGGGGTCGGCCTGCACGAGCCGGTGCGCGACCGCCATCAGCAGCGTCCCGCGCACCTCCCCGTCGCGCGCGACCGACAGCAGCCCGGCGACGTCGTCGTCCGCGGCGGCCTGCAGCGCCAGGTGTTCGTACAGCGGTGAGACCCCGCGGGCCTCGACTTCCGCGAACGTGCGGAGTATCCCCTTGATCCCGTCCAGGTCCATCAGAGCCTCATTCGTGCGGCACCGGCCGGCCCGGCTGCTCCCCGCCCCGAGTCTCCCCGTACGAGCGCTTCGGCACCATCACCTTCCGCCGGAAAGTGCACACGATCAGGCCGTCCTGCTTGTAACCGCGCGTCTCGACGTACACGACGCCACGGTCGTCCTTGGACTTCGACGGCGTCTTGTCGAGCACTTCGGTCTCGCCGTAGATCGTGTCGCCGTGGAAGGTCGGCTTGACGTGCTTGAGCGACTCGACCTCGAGGTTCGCGATGGCCTTGCCGGAGACGTCGGGCACCGACATCCCCAGCAGCAGCGAGTAGACGTAGTTGCCGACCACGACGTTCTTCCCGAAGTCGGTCGTCTCTTCCGCGTAGTGCGCGTCGAGGTGCAGCGGGTGGTGGTTCATGGTGATCAGGCAGAACAGGTGGTCGTCGTATTCGGTGACCGTTTTGCCCGGCCAGTGCTTGTAGACCGCACCGACCTCGAACTCCTCGTAGTACCGACCGAACTGCACTCGTTCTCTCCCGTTCCGAGTAACACCGCGTGAGGCTGGTACGACACGCATCCGTAGTGAGGAGTACCCTCAACCATCGGTGTTCGCGCGTCAACGCGAGCCCCACCACTGTTGCCGCCGACCGAAGGAGGTGAGGAACTCGATGAGTAGTGGCGATAGTCCGCTCCCTAGTAGTCCCAGCGTTCCCACCTCACCGGCCGGCCGGCTCATCTCCCGGTAGGCCTTCTCTCCCCCGGGAACGCTGGTGTGTCGCCGGGCGGACGCGTTTCCCGCCCCTGGTCCGTCGTCTCGCACGACCACGCACGACACCAGGAGATCCCATGCCTGCCATTCCCTCGCTCGGCGGCCTTCGCGGCCGCGGCAACAAGAGCGCCGGCCCGGTCCGCCCGATTCCGGTGCCGCTGTCCGCGTACGTCGTCGATTGCGCGGTGTACGTCGGCGGTGAGCGCCTGCCCGGCCGCTGGACCCACTCCGAGGCGATCAAGGAGGTCCGGAAGCGGCACGAGGGGTTCGTCTGGATCGGCCTGCACGAGCCGGACGCCCAGCAGATCCAGGGCGTCGCGGACACGTTCGGCCTGCACGAGCTGGCGGTCGAGGACGCGCTCGAAGCGCACCAGCGGCCGAAGCTGGAGCGCTACGACGACACGCTGTTCCTGGTGGTCAAGACCGTGCGGTACGTCGAGCACGAGTCGCCGACGACGGCGAACGAGATCGTCGAGACCGGCGAGCTGATGGTGTTCCTCGGCCGCGACTTCGTGATCACCGTGCGGCACGGGAACCACTCGGGGCTGGCGCGGCTGCGCCGCGAACTGGACGAGGACCCGGAGCGGCTGCAGCTGGGCCCGTCCGCGGTCGTGCACGCGATCACCGACCACGTCGTCGACCACTACCTCGACGTCACGGGCCGGATCGAGAACGACATCGACGTCATGGAGGCGCAGGTCTTCGCGCCCCGCTCGCAGGTCAGCGCCGAGCAGATCTACCTGATGAAGCGGGAGGTCCTCGAGCTGCGCCGGGCGGTGATGCCGCTGGCCACGCCGATCCAGCGCCTGGCCGAGGGCTACACGCGGCTGGTGCCGGACGACGTCCGCTCGTACTTCCGCGACGTCGCCGACCACCTCACGACCGTGTCCGAGCGGGTCGCGGCGTTCGACGAACTGCTGTCCACCCTGGTCGACGCGACCGTCGCGAAGATTTCGCTGCAGCAGAACACCGATATGCGCAAAATCACGTCGTGGGCGGCGATCATCACCGTGCCGACGATGATCGCGGGCATCTACGGGATGAACTTCGACTACCTGCCCGAGCTGCACTGGAAGTTCGGGTACCCGCTGGTCATCACCGTGATCCTGGCGATCTGCCTGTTGCTGTACCGAATATTCCGGAAGAACGGCTGGCTCTAGGTCCCCCTTTCTTTCCCCACCGTATTCGGAGAATTCGTGATGCCTCGCATGCTGTCCAACTTGAAGTTCTGGGCGCTCGCGCTCAGCCTCGTCTGGATCTTCGTCATCACTTTCGTCATCGTCGCCGACCCGGGGTTCGCGCACGGCATGAAGTGACGTCCCGGGGTCGTACCCTGGGTCCATGCCGAAAGCGCTGGTCGTCTCCGACGAGGTCGACGAGCGGTTGTGGACCGACGCGGTCCGCACCGTCTCCGTCGACCTGGTCATCGCCGCCGGCGACCTGCCCTACGACTACCTGGCGTTCCTGGCGAGCGCGCTCGACGTGCCGTGCGTGTTCGTGCCCGGCAACCACGACCCGGACCTGAGCGGCTACACCCGCTACGGCGGGCTGTCCATGAAGGACGGTTTCCCCACGGTGTGGCCCGGCCCGGCGGGCGGCATCAACGCCGACGGCCGGCTCGTCGACGTCGCCGGGCTGCGGTTCGCCGGGCTCGGCGGCTCGATCCGCTACAACGACGGGCCGAACCAGTGGACGCAGCGCCAGCAGGCGCGGCGAGCCCGCGGCCTGGTCCGGCGCGCCCGGCTCCGGCGGTGGCGCGACGGGCGGGACGTCGACGTCCTGCTGACCCACTCGCCGCCGCTGGACCTGGGCGACCGCCCGGACCCGCCGCACCGCGGGTTCAAGTGCCTGCACTCCACGATCGCGGCGCTGCGCCCGAAGTGGCTGCTGCACGGGCACATCCACCCCCACGGCGAGCCGGTGCCGGACCGGGTCGTCGGCACGACCCGGATCCGCAACGTGGTGGGCCACCGGATCATGGAGTTCTCATGAAAGAGACGGGATTCCCCCGCGCCGACGCGGAGAACGACTTCCTCCGCGCGCGCCGGGGCCAGGTGCTCTCGCGGCTTTCGACGTGGCTGCGCCGCGAGCCCGACGACGTCAACATCATGCTGCCGTTCCACGAGGTGGTGGAGGCGCTCGGCTACCTCGGCGAGCACCGGATCGGGCTGCGGGTGATCAAGCTGGAGTCGATCGTCGGCACGGTCGACCGCAGCCGCGACTTCGACCGCCGCTTCCGCCCGACGTCGGCCCGCGTCCGCGAGCGCTGGGAACGCCTGGCCCTGGCCGCCCGCCGCGGCGAGGAGATCCCGCCGATCGAGGTCTACCGCGTCGGCGAACTGCACTTCATCATCGACGGCCACCACCGCGTGTCGGTCGCGCTCGCGCAGGGACTGTCCACAATAGAGGCCATGGTGACGGTGGTCCGCACCAAACTGGACCCGGGCGGCATCCGCCACCGCGGTGACCTGATCGTCAAGGACTACCGGAGGCTGTTCCTGGAGCGCGTCCCCCTGACCGGCCACGCGCGCGCGTCGGTGATCGTGTCGGACCCGTGGGACTACGCGAAGCTGGGCGAGCACGTGGAGGCCTGGGGCTTCCGGCTGATGCAGGACGAGGGCAAGTTCAGCGACCGGCCGAGCGTGGCGCAGCGCTGGTTCGAGGAGGAGTTCGTCCCGGTGGTGGGAATGCTGCGCCAGGCGGCCCTGATCGGCGACCGGACGGACGCCGAGGCGTACATGTGGGTGGCGGCGGAGCGGTACCGGCTGATCCGGACCCACCGCTGGGACGACGACGTGATCGAGAAGCTGCGGTCGCGGGAGCACTAGCCGGAAGGTCGTTCGGGGTGAACATCGATGCCGGCATCACGTTCGCGGGAGCGGTCGACGAACTTCCGGCCGAACCGCCGGCCGGCTCGGCCCGGGCGTTGTCGTCGGGCACGACTGCGAAGTCGACCGCACACCCGCCGGTATTACCCGCACCCGGCTCAGAAACCCAACCCCGGCGTCAACGCCAAGCGCCGCACCTGGTCGAGCGTCAGCGTCGGCTCCGGGCGCTGCTTCGGCAACCGAACGCCGGCACGCTCCAGGACTCCGCTGTTGTTCGACCGGAACTGCACCACCGCTTCCGGCGTGGCCAGTGCCACGCGGTGGGTCAGGATGTCGCCGGAACTGAGCGTCGACAGCCACAGCAAGCCCTGCGGGGTCGGTTCCGTGCGGCAGAGGATCTCCTCCGGTTCCTCGCACGGCGGGCCGCCCGAGTTGGGGCTGGGCACGATCAAGAGGTACACCGATCCGGAACCGCGTGAGTCGGTCACCCGGACTCCCATGTGGAACAACGCGTCCCGGGGCGCGTCCCCGGCCGGGTCGGCGATCAGGCGGAACGGGTCCGCCGGCGGGGTCTCCCCCGGGAGCGTCAGCCGCGTGATCTGCGCGTCGGGCGGCAGCAGCGAGCGCACCGCGCGCCCCACCGCGCAGCTCAGCCGATCGACCAGGGCCGCGCGCGTGTCCGAGGCCGTCGGGCAGGGCGCGTTCGCGACGTCGCCCCGGTGCGGCAGCACCACCACCGCCAGCCCCAGTGCCAGCACGATGACGGCCACGGCCACCGCCGCCGTGAGCAGGTGCTGCCGGCGGGACCGGCGGGCCGCGGCGAGCACCGCGGCACCGGACAGGCCGATCGGGGGCTCGTCCTCGGTCACGTACGCCGTGAGCAACGACCGGACCTCTTCCATCACCACTCCTCTCCGGTCTGCGACGGCAGGACCGCGCGCAAGGCTTCGACCCCGCGGGCCGTCTGGGACTTGACCGTTCCTTCCGCGATCCCCAGCAGCGTCGCGACCTCGCTCACCGGGAGGTCTTCGAGGAACCGCAACACCACCATCGCCCGCTGCCGGGGCGTCAGCCCGGCCAGCGCCCGCTCCACGTCGAGACGCAACGACGTGTCCCGGCCCGATGGCGACTCCCGCTCCGGCACCGACGAGGTCACGTACTCGCGCCCGGAAACCCGCCGCCCGGCGAGGAACAGGTTCAGCAGGATGCGGCGCGCGTAGGCGTCGACCGTGCCCGGCCGGATCCGGCGCCAGCGCCGGTACAGCTGGACGAACATCGCCTGGACCAGGTCCTCGGCCGCGTGCCAGTCCCCGCAGAGCGCGAACGCCACGCGGCGGAACCGCTGGACCCGCGCGGCGAAGTACTCGCTGAACTCGAGGTCTCTCGGCACCCCACCCTCCTTCTCCCCCCTTACTAGTGCGCGAAGGGCCGGAAAGGTTCAAGCGTCCCCCGTGCGAGCTACGCGCAGGTGCCCACCCGATGGGGACGATTCCCGGCCGCCGGCTCCCTAGCGTTCAGCACAGCCGCGGCACATCGGCCGCGGATTCGGCGAAGGGGTTCTCATGAGGGTCGTCTGGCAGCTGCTGGCCGTTGCGGCGGTCGCGTTCATCGGCAGTCAAGGTGTCGCCGTGGTGGGCGGGAATCCCTGGCTCACCTTGGTCATCGGTGTCCTGACCGCCGTGGCCGGGGTCGCCGTCTACCGGTGGGTGGTGCGGCGGACCGAGCACCGGCCGGTCGTCGAACTCGATCGGCCGGGTGCCGGGCTCGCGGCCGGTCGCGGGGTGCTGATCGGGATCGCGCTCTTCGGAGCGGTCATCGCGAACATCGCCCTCCTCGGCGACTACGAGGTCCGCGGCTGGGGCACCGTGGCGGGCGCGGCGGGCCTCGTCGGCTTCATGGCCGCCGCCGCGGTGACGGAGGAACTGCTGTTCCGCGGCGTCCTGTTCCGGATCGTCGAGGAACGCACCGGCACCGGGATCGCCCTGGTGCTGACCGGGGTGCTGTTCGGCCTTTCGCACCTGTTCAACCCCGACGCGACCCTGTGGGGAGCCATCGCCATCGCGATCGAGGCCGGTGGCCTGCTGACCGCCGCGTATGTCGCGACGCGCAAGCTGTGGCTGCCGATCGGCCTGCACTTCGGCTGGAACTTCGCCGGGGCCGGGATCTTCGGCACCGTGGTTTCCGGCAACGGCACCCCGCAAGGACTGCTGGACGCGGCGACGTCGGGGCCGTCGATCATCACCGGCGGCGCCTTCGGTCCGGAAGGCAGCCTGTACTCGGTACTGTTCTGCGTCCTGGCGACGACCGCGTTCCTGTGGCTTGCTCGCCGGCGCGGCAACCTGATCCCCCGCCGCAAGCGCGCCGAGCGGGTCGACACCGTCACTACACTCGCCCCGTGATCGATCACCGGCGGTTCCTGGCACGCTGGCGCCGGCTGGACCCCGTGCTCCGCGATCTCCCGCTCGGCCTGCTGTTCCTGGCGTCGGCGTTCCTGCCGGTGCTGCAGAGCCACGGGACGCAGCTCGGCGGCGTGCCGGAACGTCCCTTCGACGCGCTGGCCGTCGTGGTGGTCGCCCTCGAAAGCCTTCCGCTCGCCGTGCGGCGCCGATGGCCGGCCCTGTGCCTGACGCTGGTGGCGCTCGGCTTCGCCGTCGACCAGCTCCGCGGCTACCACTCGGTCGCGGGCACCGCCCTGGCCGTCGCGCTGGTGAGCGCCGGAGCCCACCTGCGACAGCTCCGGCGCACCACCGCACTCCTCTTCTCCGCGGCGTACGTGGCGTTGGCGATCGCCCTCTCCCGCGTCGGTACGGAACCGCCGTCGGAGTTCGTGACGTTCTTCCTGCTGCTGGTGTTCGCGTGGGGCATCGGCGCGTGGCTGCGTTCCACCCGCGCGGCGGAAGCGGACCGCCGCCGCCGCGTCGCCGAGGACACGCTCGCCGCGGAACGCACCCGCATCGCCCGTGAGCTCCACGACGTCGTCACCCACCACGTGACGGCGATGGTCGTGCAGGCCGAGGCGGCCCGGTACCTGACCGCCGCACCGGACCTGCTCGACCGGACCCTGACGGCGATTACCGACACCGGCCGGCGGGCCATCACCGACCTGCGGCACCTGCTCGACCTGCTCAACCCCGACCACGAGGCCAAGGCACCGGCCGAAGGCGGCCTGCTCGCCCTCGTCGAGCAGGCCCGCCAGGCCGGGCAGCCGGTGGAGTTCACCGAAGAGGGCACGCCCGCGGAGTCCGCCGGCAGCGCCGACCTGGTGGCCTACCGGGTCGTGCAGGAAGCCCTGACCAACGCGCTCAAGCACGCCCGCGGCAGCCACACCTCGGTCGAGGTGCACCACGGCGAACGCGAAATCGCCGTGGCGGTCAGCACGGCCGGTTCCGGGAGCACGTCGCCGGGCGGGAGTGGCCGCGGTCTCGCCGGGCTCCGGGAACGGGTCGGCGTCCTGGGCGGCGACTTCAGCGCGGGCCGCGACGGCGCCGGTTTCACCGTGTGCGCCCGGATCCCCACCGGGAACCCGGCATGAGCGCGCCGCTGCGGGTCCTCGTCTGCGACGACCAGATGCTGATCCGCACCGGGCTGGTGACGATCATCGGCGCCCAGCCCGGCTTCGAGGTGGTCGGCGAGTGCGGCGACGGCCGGGCCGCGGTCGACCTCGCCGGCCGGCTGCACCCGGACGTCGTCGTGATGGACGTGCGGATGCCGGTGCTCGACGGCATCGAGGCCACCCGCCTGCTGGCCGGGGCCGGCGTGCCGCACCCGGTCAAGGTGCTCGTGCTGACGACGTTCAACCTCGACGAGTACGTCTACGAAGCGCTGCGCGCGGGCGCCAGCGGGTTCCTGCTCAAGGACGCGCCGCCGGACCGGCTGCTGCACGGGATCCGGACCGTGGCCACGGGCGCGGCGCTGCTGGACCCGGAGGTGACGCGCCGGCTCGTGGGCCGGCACGCCGCCCGGATCCGGCCGGCGCCGGGTGCCGCACCGGAGGTCCCGCTGACGCCGCGCGAGCTGGAGGTCCTGCGCCTGCTCGCCGAGGGCCTCTCCAACAGCGAAATCGCCGTGCGGCTCGTGATCAGCCAGGAAACCGTCAAGACGTTCGTGTCGCGCATCCTCACCAAGCTGGACCTGCGCGACCGCGTCCAGGCCGTCGTCTACGCCTACCGCCACGGCCTGGCGACGTGAACGGGCCTCCCCGGAGGGAGGCCCGTTCGACGGGAGGAACTACATGTGCACGGCGCCCGGCGCCGCTTCGCCCTTCGGGACGCCCGGGCGCAGCAGCAGGCCGCTGAGCACCGCACCCACCACGTAGATCACCGCGGCCCAGGTGAACGCCGTCGTGTAGCTCTCGATCGACGCCTCGGCCGCCAGCTGCGGCGTCGGGGTCTTGCCCTCGATGTAGGCCGCGGCCGCGTTGCCGGCCAGCGTGCTCAGCAGCGCCGTGCCGATCGAACCGCCGACCTGCTGCATCGTGTTCACCGCGGCCGACGCGACGCCCGCGTCGTGGGCCTCGACGCCGAACGTCGCGACGCTCATCGCCGGCGCCATCGCCAGCCCGATGCCCAAGCCCATCACCAGCAGCGGGCCCAGGACACCGGACGCGTACGTGCTGTCCAGGCCGATCCCGCTCAGCCAGAAGAGGCCGCCGGCGGCGATCGCCATGCCGGTCGGCACCAGCGGCCGGGGGCCGAACCGCGGCAGCAGCACGGCCGTCGCCGAGGTGGCGGCCAGCATCAGGGTCGCCACCATCGGCAGGAACCCGAGGCCGCTCTGGATCGGCGTGAACTGCAGGTTCTGCTGCACGTAGAACGTCAGGAACAGGAAGATCGCGAACATCCCGATGGCGAGCAGGAACATCGCCAGGTACGAGCCGCCGCGGTCCCGGTCGAGCAGCACGCGCAGCGGCAGCAGCGGGTGCGCGACGCGCTGCTGCAGCCAGACGAACACGCCCAGCAGCGCCACCCCCGCGACCAGGAAGCCCCAGACCGACACCGACGACCACGAGTCCGACTCGGCGTTGGCGAAGCCGTAGACCAGGGCGAACAGGCCGGCCGACGCCGTCACCGTGCCCGGCAGGTCGAGCTTCGGCCGCGGCCCCGCGTCCCGCTGGTTGCGCAGCAGCGCCGAGCTGCCGGCGAACGCGACGACGGCGAAGATGATGTTGACGAACATGCACCAGCGCCAGTCGAGGTACTCGGTGAGCACGCCGCCGAGCAGCAGCCCGACCGCCGCGCCGCCACCGCCGATGGCACCGAACACGCCGAACGCGCGGCCGCGTTCCTTCGGGTCGGTGAACGTCGTGGTCAGCAGCGAAAGCGTGGCGGGCGCGAGCAGCGCGCCGAACACGCCCTGTGCCGCTCGGGCGACCAGCAGCATCTCGATGTTGGTCGCGAAGCCGCCGAGCGCGGACACCGCGGCGAAGCCGGCCAGGCCGACGAGGAGGGTGTTCTTGCGGCCGAAGAGGTCGGCGAGCCGGCCGCCGAGCAGCAGCAGGCTGCCGAACGCGAGCGCGTAGGCCGTGACGACCCACTGCCGGGCGTCGTTGGAGAAGCCCAGGTCGAGCTGGGCCGAGGGCAGCGCGATGTTCACGACGGTCGCGTCCAGCACGACCATCAGCTGCGCGATGCCGATTATCACCAGGATCAGCCAGCGTCTGGCGTGGTGCGGGTTTTCGCCGGCGCGCGTGTCCCCCGACGGCGCGACGGCAAGTGTGGACTCGGGCATGGAGTGTCCTCACAGAAAGTGATCAAAAGACTATGTGGAGTAGGTATCTCCCCTTACTCGGCCCAAGGTACACAAGAACCGGAGAGGGCGCCTCTACTTCTCGGGTTAGACTGGGTGCATGGCACGGGACGCTGGTCCCGCCGCACCGGCGCGGCCGCTGCGGCGTGACGCTGAACTCAACCGCCGTCGCATCCTGGCGTCGGCCCGCGAAGTGTTCGGCCGGCGCGGGCTCGAAGCCACGCTGGACGACATCGCGCACCACGCCGGCCTCGGCGTCGGCACGGTCTACCGCCGCTTCCCCAGCAAGGAACACCTGGTCGAAGCGATGTTCGCCGAGCGGATGGAGGAAATCGGCGACCTCGCCGTGGAGTCGCTGAAGGCCGATGACGCGTGGCAAGCGTTCGTCGACTTCACGTGGAAGGCGGCCGAGCTGCACTCCGCCGACCGCGGGCTGCGCGAGATCATGCTGTCCAACAAGTTCGGCCACGAGCACGTCGCCGAAAAGAAGGCCCGCATGGTGCCGTTGATCACACAGCTCATCGAGCGGGCCCAAGCGGCCGGCGGGCTGAGGCCGGACTTCGCCCCTTCGGACATGGCGATGGTGCACATGATGGTCGGTTCGGTGGTGGAGTTCACGTGCGCGGTGGACCCGGGCCTCTGGCGGCGTTCCCTCGCCATGCTGCTCGACGGGCTCCGCGCCGAGCCCGGCAAGCCGTCGGTGCTGCCCCACCCGCCGCTCACCGAGCTCGAGGTCGACGAAGCGATGTCCTGCTGGCGCCCCTGACTCAGGCGCAGTTCGCCAGCGCCCGGGCGACGTCCCGGCGGAACGCCTGCTCCCGGGGGAGGTCGCCCCACAAGGTCAGCCGCTCGTCCGTGGCCAGGATCCGGCGCAGGACCGGCGCCGCCTCCGCGGGCAACGGCCCCAGCTCCAACAGCCCCCGTACCGCCGCTCCCTCGGCCTCGTAGGCCTGCTTCGGCTTCATCTCGGCGAGCACGCCGAGCAACACCGGCACCGCCTCCGCGGCGTCGCCGGTGAGCCAGGCCAGCGCGCGGGCGACAGCCACCTCGTCCGTCGGCCGGGTGCGGTCGAACGCGCGCAGAGCCGGGACGTGCTGCGCCGCGGCCGGGCCCAGGGCGGCGAGCCGCTCGACCGCGGCTCGTTCACCCCGGGCGAGCCCCTCCGCCAAGAGTTCGTCGGCGGCCGCTTGGTCACCCCCGAGGACGGCGAACGCGGTCGCGGCGGCACTGCGGGCGGCCCATGGCAGCTCCCTGCGGTGGGCCGCCTCGGCGAGCGCGTCCAGCACCTGCTTGTCGGCCACGCCCAGCACCGCGAGGCAATCGGCGCTCCACTCCACGACCCGCGGATCTTCCGAGCCGAGCTCCGGCACCAGGTCCCGCGCCGCCGGGGCGGCCGCCGGACCCCAGTCGGTCAGCAGTCGCGTCACCTGTAGGACGACCATCGAGCCGCGCTGCTGCAGGAGATCATCGACCCAGGGCAGCACCTCGTCGGCGAACTCCGGCGCGTGCCCGAAGAGATCGCGCAGGATCGGCACCTGGCCCGGCTGCGCCGGGCCCCATCCCGAGCTCCAAAGGGGTGGTTCGGCCTCGATCAGCTCGGACAACCGATCGGCGTACCCGGCCGAAGCCGGGGCGAGGTCCGCGAGCCGGGCAGCGGCCCAGCCCCGCTCGGACGTCTCCAGCAACCGGCCGAACACCGGAACGAGCGCTTCGGCCATCGGCGGCCGGTCGCCGGCGAGCTCGCCGGCGGCGTTCAGCACCGCGGTGCTGAACGCCGGGTTCGCCGTCAGCGCGAGCAGCACCTCCGCCAGCTGCTCCGGGGCCAGGGGTTCGACCGCCCACCGCAGGAGGTCCGACGAGCCGTCGATGCCGTGCAGGCCTTCGTAGGGGGTCAGATCGCCGCACAACGCGTCGACGAGCCGGTCCAGCGGGACTTCGCCGCCGCTCCGGGCGATCGACACCCAGGCCGCGACGGCGAGCGCGTCGTCGGCCGTTCGCCCGGCCAGCCACGGCAGCACGCTTTCGCCGCCCAGCTCGCCGATCGCGACCACGAGTCCGGCGCGTACGGCTTCAGCCTCTTCCCGGCCGAAGCGGTCGAACAGGGCGTCCAGCACCGTCCCGGGCTCCGGTGCCTCCGCCAGCGCGAGGGCGGCGGCCCGCCGGACCGCACCGGCCGGGTCGTCCAACAGGGCGACCAGCCGCGGGACGGCGGCCGCCCAGACCGCGGGCCAGCGCTCGTCCACGGTCGCCGCCCGGGCCGCGCGCGCCACCATCTCGACGACGTAGAGCACCCGGAAGCGTTCCGAGGCTTGCCGATCCTCGACGTACCGCAGCACTTCGGGCACGGCGTCGGAGGCCGAAGGCAGCCACTCGCCCGGTTTCATCTCCAGCGCGCCGGCCAGGTGCAGGAACCCCAGGAGCGGTTCGCCTTCGACCAGTTCGCGGAACGCGACGTCCCAGGACTTCCGCTCTTCCCCCCACTGCACCACCACCGCAGCCTAACGAGCTTTCGCTTTCCGCCCACGGCTTACTCGGACGGGATGACCGCCCACATGATCAGGTAGGCCACGAACTGCGGCCCGGGCAGCAGGCAGGACAGCACGGCCAGCAGCCGCACGGTGCCGGTCTTCATGCCGTACCGCTGGGCCAGGCCCGCGCAGACGCCGCCGATCATGCGACCGTGGCGGGGACGGGACAGCCGTCGGGTGACCGGTGCGCTCATCGTCGTTTCCTTTTCCTCGAAGTTCGATAGCTCCACTTCACCACTCGAGTACCCGCTTCCGCATCGCTCGCGGGATGGATCGCTCCCTTAGGGGACGGCAAAGCCGAAAATAGTTCAGGACGTCGGCGAAACCCGCTCACACGCTCCGAAATCCGCCTGAACTGCGGGTTCGGCCGGAGCGATCCGGAGAATATTGAGAGATGTCCCCGTCAGGGCTGGTTTTTCCGCGCGATGTGGTGATACTTGCACCCCGTGTACCCGCGTCCGAAAAGCTTGGCCGTCGCGATGCTCTGTGCCCTCCTCGCCGGTGGGTGCGCCACCACCCAGGCCGCGCCCGAGCGGGATTCCGGGCCCACGCCGCTGACCGCCGCCGGCGCGCTCGGGGACTTCGGCGACGTCGACTACTGCAGCCTGCTGAACGTGCCCGCGGTGGCGCCCGGCGCGGTCGCCGTCCCGACGTTCGAGAGCTGCCACGCCACCGCCGGCCCGCGCACGATCCTCGTCGGGCCGCTGGCCTTCGACTCCGACCCGAACATCCAGCCCTACGACTACGCCGGGCCGGTGCCCGACGGCGTCGCGGTCCAGCAGTCGATGTTCAACGACCGCAGCGCCTGCACCCGCGCGATCACCTTCGCCGACGGCAACCGGCTCGACCTCTCGGTCACCGACGACGCCGGCGACCAGGCCGCCCGCTGCGGTGTGGCGGACGCCGCCGTCGGTTCGGCGCTGGCCGCGATCACCGCGCACCGGGTCGGCCGGCTGACGTTCCCGGAGCGCTCGTGGGGCCGGGTGGCGCCCTGCGCCCTGCTCGACGACCACGGCCTCGACGCGGCCGCCGGTCCCGGCAGCCAGCCGGCGACCGGGCTGTCCGGGCACAGCTGCATCCGCGGCAAGGTGAGCCTGAAGCTGACGGTGGAGACGGCGGCGCCGGACGGCCCGGCCGAGCAGCTCGGCGGCCGCGACGCCCGCGTCCGGCTGGCCGAAGCGTTCTGCGTGGTCGACACCACCCAGCCGGCCCCGGGCCTGCCGGGGCGCCGCGAACTGGCCGAGATCAGCGTCGTCGAGACGACCGGCATGGCGGGCGACGGCACGTGCGCCGCGGCCCGCACCGCGGCGACGTCGATCCTTCCCCGCCTGCCGACGGCCTGAACGCCGTGAAGGCCACCCCGGTTTCCCGGGATGGCCTCCACGGACTCCGGACTCAGTCCTCGTAGGTGAGGTTCTTGCCGTTCGACGGGTCGAACAGCTTGATCTTGTCCGCGTCGTACCAGATCTCGAGGTCGGCGTTCTCCGCCGCCGACGACTCCGCCGAAAGGCGCGCCACGACCTGGGACTCCGCGCCCGGCACGTCCGCGGACCCGCTGTCCGCGGCCAGTTCGGCCAGCTCCGCGGCGGTGGCGGCTTCGCCTTCCAGCGTGAAGTGGGCGAACTTCTCCGAACCCATCGACTCGAGCACGTCGATGTGCGCGGTGAACGTGCCGCCGCCCGTCTTCTGCCCGGCCTCGACCAGCGCCGCGTCCTCGAAGTGCTCCGGCCGGATGCCGACGATGACGTCGCGGGGCGCGTTCGCCCGCTCCACCAGCCGCCGGACGCGGTCGGTCAGCGGCGTCGCGCCCAGTGCGCTGCGCAGCTCGTTGTTCTCCATCGTCGCCGGGACGAAGTTCATCGACGGCGAGCCGATGAACCCGGCCACGAACAGGTTCGCCGGGTTGTCGTAGAGGAACTGCGGCGAGCCGATCTGCTGCACGTACCCGCCCCGCAGCACCACGACCCGGTCGCCCAGGGTCATGGCCTCGGTCTGGTCGTGCGTCACGTACAGCGTCGTCGTGCCGAGCTGCTTCTGGATCTTCGACACCGACGTGCGCATCTGGCCGCGGAGCTTGGCGTCCAGGTTGGACAGCGGCTCGTCCATCAGGAACGCCTTCGGGTTGCGGACGATCGCCCGGCCCATCGCGACGCGCTGGCGCTGGCCACCGGAGAGGTTGGCCGGCTTGCGGTCCAGGTGCGCGGTCAGGTCGAGGATCGTCGCCGCTTCCTCCACCTTCGCCCGCACGGTCTTGTCGTCGACCTTGGCCAGCCGCAGCGGGAAGGCCATGTTCTCCCGGACGCTCATGTGCGGGTAGAGCGCGTAGGACTGGAACACCATCGCGATGTCCCGGTCCTTCGGCGCCTTCTCGTTGACGCGCTTGCCGTCGATCCGCAGCTCACCGGAGGAGATGTCCTCCAGGCCGGCCACCATGTTCAGCGTCGTCGACTTCCCGCAGCCGGACGGGCCGACCAGGATGATGAACTCGCCGTCGGCGATGGTGATGTCCACTTCGGACACGGCGAGGGCGCCGTCGGGGTACTTCTTCGACACCTTGTCGAGCACGATCTCTGCCATAGCGCTACCCCTTCACCGCACCGGAGGTCAGCCCCGCCACGATGCGACGCTGGAAGAACAACACGAACACAATGATCGGGACGGTGATGACGACCGCGGCCGCGCTCACCTGCCCGGTCGGGTCCTCGAACTGCGAGGCCCCGGTGAAGAACGACAGCGCCGCCGGCACCGTGCGCGACGCCGTGGTCGACGTCAGCGAGATGGCGAACAGGAAGTCGTTCCAGCAGAAGATGAACACCAGGATCGCCGTGGTGAACACGCCCGGCGCGGCCAGCGGCGCGATCACCCGGCGGAACGCCTGCGCCGGCGTCGCGCCGTCCATCTTCGCCGCCTTTTCCAGCTCCCACGGGATCTCCCGGAAGAACGCCGACAGCGTGTAGATCGACAGCGGCAGCGCGAACGTGATGTAGGGCAGGATCAGCCCCGGCCACGTGTCGAACAGCCCGATGTTCCGCTCGATGTTGAACAACGGCGTCACCAGCGACACCTGCGGGAACATCGCGATCAGCAGCGACAGCCCGACGAGCAGCTGCTTGCCGGGAAAGTCCAGCCGGGCGACCGCGTACGCGGCCATCGTGCCCAGCACCACGGCGATCAGCGTCGAGATGATCGCGATGCCGATCGAGTTGACCAGCGCCAGCAGGAACTCCGACGTCTGGAAGATGTCCGCGTAGTTCTGCCAGGTCCACTCCTGCGGGATGAAGCTCCCGTCGGTCAGCGTGTCCTTGGTCTTGAACGACAGCGAAACCACCCAGAGCACCGGCACCAGCGCGAACACCAGCACGAGGATGTCGACGAGGCCCCAGCGAACTTTGCGGCCCGTCGTGACGGTTCCCATCGCCATCAGCGCTTACCCCCACTGTCCGAACCCGGTGCGGCCGTGCCGAACACCTTGATGAAGAGGAAGGCGATGATCGCCACCGTGATGAAGATCAGCACCGCCATCGTCGACCCGATGCCGAGGTTGAGCCCCTTCACCAGGTTGTCGTAGGTCTGCATGGACACCGATCCGGTGTCCTGCGCGCCGTTGGTGAGCACGTAGATGTTGTCGAAGATGCGGAACGCGTCGAGCGTGCGGAACAGCAGCGCCACCAGGATGGCCGGCTTCATCACCGGCAGCATCACCTTCGTGAACCGCTGCCACGCGCTCGCGCCGTCCATCGCCGCCGCCTTGAGCAGGTCGTCCGGCACCAGTGCCAGGCCGGCCATCAGCAGCAGCGCCATGAACGGCGTGGTCTTCCACACCTCGGCGCCGATGATGATGAACAGCGACGGCCACTGTTCGGTCAGCGGCGCCGCGTCGGACGCCAGCATGTTCGCCAGGTACCCGGTCTTCGGCGTCCACGCGTAGTACCACGAGAACGCCGCGACGACCGTGACGATGCCGTACGGGATCAGCGCGACGGTGCGGACCAGGCCGCGGCCGACGAGCGTCCGGTGCATGATCAGCGCCAGCGCCATGCCGAGCACGAACTCGATCGCCACCGACACCACGGTGAGGAACATCGTGGTGCCGAACGCCGTCCACCAGTACGAGCTGGACAGCACGGCAGCGTAGTTGTCGAAGCCGATGAACTGCTGCTGCGCCGGGAAGCGCAGGTCGTACCGCTGCAGCGACAGCCAGACCGAGTAGAGGATCGGATAGCCGGTGACCGCGATCATCACGAAGAACGCGGGTGCGCACAGCCACAGCCCGAGCCGCCGCTCGGCCTTCTTCCCTTCGGAGAGGGCGGGTTTGCCCTTCTTGCCGGAGGTCGCCTCCCCGGCGACCGTGGCCCCGGCGGTGCCGGCCGGGGTCGAGTCCTGGACGGTCACGGGATCACTCCCTTCGACTGGAGCGCGTCACCGAGCTGCTCGCGCAGCTTGTCCGCGGTGGCCTTCGGATCGATTTCGGACGGTGGCGACAGGACCTTCGACATCACCGTCGACATGTTCTGGTACGCCGGGGTCAGCGGCCGCACCGCGGCGGTCTTGAGCGCGGCGAGGATCGCTTCGCGCATCGGGTACTGGCTCGCCATGTTCGGGTTGTCCGCCGACGCCGGCTTCCCCGGATCGAGCGGGACGTCGTTGTGGTACACCGATTCGATGCTCGGCGGCACACCGTCGTTGATCGCGGAGATCTTCTGGCTTTCCGGGCTGCGCAGGCACAGCGCCGCCTCGAACGCCTCCGGCTTGTGCTCCGAATAGGTGCTCACCGCCAGGTCGAACCCGCCGATCGTGGTCCGGGCGGGCATGCCGGGCGCGGCCGCCGGGTAGACCGCCCACTTGAAGTGCGGGAGGTCCGCCTTCTTGTCCTTGGCGTAGGCGGCGTAGACGTACGGCCAGTTGAGCTGGAACGCGGCCTGGCCGCGCTGGAACGCCTGCCGGATGTCGTCTTCCTTCATGTTGCTCAGCGACGGGTCGGTGAGCCCCGAGGTCGAGACATTCTTGAGCAGTTCCAACGCCTTCACGGCGCCTTCGTCCATCACCACGGACTTGCCGTCGTCGGACAGGATGTGCCCACCCATCGACGCCACCAGCGTGTTGTAGAAGACGACCAGGCCTTCGTACTGCGCGCCGGTGAACACGATTTCGTAGGGCTTGCCCTGCCCCTTGAGCTCCTGGGACTTCCGCAGCATTTCGTCCCAGGTCGCCGGCGGCTTCGGCGTCACCCGGTCGTCGTACCAGAGCAGCTGCACGTTGGTGTTCTTCGTGGCCGCGTACAGCTTCCCGTTGTGGGTCGCGGTGTCGAGCGGCCCGGGCAGCACGCCTTGGGACGCCTCCGCCTTGTTCGCGCCGGTCCATTCCTCGGCCCAGCCGGCTTCGGCGAACTCCGAAACCCACGTGACGTCGAGCCCCAGGATGTCCATGGCGGTGTCGCCCGCGGCCAGCCGGCGCGCCATCTGCAGCCGCTGGTCGTCCGACCCGCGCTGCAGCTTGTTGTAGATGATTTCGTACTTGCCGGCCGCCTTCACGTTGCAGGCGTCGACGACTTTCTGGAAGTTGTCCTCGGGCGACATGTAGATGTTGATCTTCAGTCCGGAACTCGTCCCGCACCCGGCCAGCATGCCGGTCACCAATGCCCCTGCCCCCAGCAGGACGGCGGTGCGGCCGGGCGAACGTCCTCGTTTGCCCGCGCCGATCCTCTTCCCCATAAGGCCTCCTCACCCGCGTGCACGCCGGTTACCGCGGCACCCGGTGGGCACCGCGACGCGATGAGGCGAAACCGCGCCAGCACCCCGACGTGCTAGTGCTCGGGCCGCCGCGCTGGTGGGGCGAGGCCGCCCGACTGGTGTCGGCCAACTTATGCCGGGCGATCACACCCCGCAAGCAGTATCGGTAACGATTCAGCCCACCGCGCGTCGAATCGTGATTTTTCCCTGGTAGAGGTGGGGTTTTTCAGGGGTTGCCCGACGGCGGCTTCAGCGCCAGCTTGGCCAGCAGTTCCCGGCCCTGTTCGGCCGAGCGCGGCTGGCACAGGACGTCGTAGCGACCGGCGACGAGCTGGCTCGCCGAGGAGAAGTCCCGGCGGCGGCCCCGCGACGTGCTGTACCCGATCGCGGCGAACATCAGCCCGGACAGCACCCCGAGCACCAGCCCGGTGAGCACCTGCAGCACGAACCCCTGGTTGACGAACAACCCGAGCAGCAGCCCCGCGAACAGGCCGAACCAGGCCCCGGACATCGCACCGGTGCCGAGCACGCGGCCCCAGCTGAGCTTGCCGATCACGCGCTCGACGAGCATCAGGTCGACCCCGACGATCGTGACGTCGCCGACGGCGAACTCGCTGTCCGCGAGGAAATCGACCGCCTTCTGCGCCTCGCCGTAGGTCGCGTACGACCCGATCGGCCAGCCGGTCGGCGGGGTCGGCAGCCGCGGGAGGCCACCGGGCGCCCGCCCCTCACCAAAGGGACTACTCACCATCATCACCTGCGCACTCGTGGGTCCGGGCGTCCATCTTGTCAAGAACACCCGGACCGTGCGAGCCGCTTACCCCGAAAGGCCGGGCGCGAAGGTCGCCGGCACGCGCGCGGGCTCGTCCACCGCAGTGAATGACTCATTCCTGTCGTCGGACGACAGGAATGAGTCATTCACTGCACCGGCGACCGGCGAAGATTTGTCGACAGAGCGACAATCCTGCTCAGGAGCGGGACTTGTACTCCCGCAGCAGCCCCCGGCTGATGATGGTCTTCTGGATCTCGCTGGTGCCTTCGCCGATCAACAGGAACGGCGCCTCGCGCATCAGCCGCTCGATCTCGTACTCCTTCGAGTACCCGTAGCCGCCGTGGATGCGGAACGAGTCCTGCGTGACCTCCGCGCAGTACTCCGACGCGATCAGCTTCGCCATCCCGGCCTCGACGTCGTTGCGCGCGCCGGAGTCCTTGAGGCGGGCCGCGTTCACCATCATCAGGTGCGCCGCCTCGACCTTGGTCGCCATTTCGGCCAGCTTGAACGCGACGGCCTGGTGCTCGGCGATCGCCTTGCCGAAGGTCTTGCGCTGCTGGGCGTACTCCACCGCGAGCTCGAACGCCCGGATCGCGATGCCGCAGGCGCGCGCCGCGACGTTGACGCGGCCGACCTCGACACCGTCCATCATGTACGCGAAGCCCTTGCCCGGCGCCTCGCCGAGCACCATGTCGGCGCCGATCCGGTAGCCGTCGAAGACCGCTTCGGTCGTGTCGACGCCCTTGTAGCCCATCTTGTCGATCTTGCCGGGGATGGTGAGCCCGGGCGCCACCTCGCCGAAGCCCTCCGGCTTCTCGACCAGGAACGTCGTCAGGTTCTGGTGGGGCTTCTCCGCGCCCTCGTCGGTCTTGACCAGCAGCGCGATCAGGTTGGACGAGCCGCCGTTCGTCAGCCACATCTTCGAGCCGTCGATGACGTAGCCGTCATCGGTCTTCTTCGCCTTGGTCTTGATGGCGGCGACGTCCGACCCGAGGTCGGGTTCCGACATCGAGAACGAGCCGCGGACCTCGCCGGTGGCCATCCGCGGCAGGAAGTGCTGCTTCTGCGCCTCGGTGCCGTGGCGGGAGATCATGTGCGCCACGATGAAGTGGGTGTTGATCACGCCGGACACGCTCATCCAGCCCCGCGCGATCTCCTCGACGACCAGCGCGTAGGTCAGCAGCGACTCGCCGAGCCCGCCGTAGGACTCCGGGATGGTGATCCCGAACAGGCCCATCTCCTTCATGCCCGCGACGATGTCGGCGGGGTAGGTGTCGGCGTGCTCGAGCTCCTGCGCGTGCGGGATGACCTCCTTGTCCACGAACTGGCGGACGGTCGCGAGGATCTCCGACTGCACGTCGGTCAGGCCGGCGGTCTGGGCGAGACGGGCCATCACGGCTCCCTTTCCGGAGTAGGACGCCGCTCCCGGCGCTGGGTTACCGGTGAGTATGACCCGAAAGCCGTCACCCTGCTATGAGGGCGCTCACGCTCAGCGGGTCCGGCCCCGTAAAGTGCGGCGGGGAGGGGAGAGATCATGACTTACCCGCAGGACCCGAACAACCCGTACGGCCAGCAGTACCCGCCTTCGGGCGGCTACCAGCAGCCCGGTTACGGCCAGCAGTACCCGAGCGGCGGCTACCCGCAGTACCCGGGCTACCCCGGGATGCAGGGCCCGCCGCGGGAAGGTTCGGGCCTCGCGGTCGGCGCGCTGGTCTGCTCGATCCTCGGCATCTTCCTGTGCGTGCTCGTGACCATCGCGGGCATCATCATGGGCCACATCGCCTACGGCAAGGCCAAACGCGGCGAGGCCGAGGGGCAGGGCGTCGCGATGGCGGCGATCGTCATCGGGTACATCGGGATCGCCCTCGGCATCGGCCTCACCATCCTGTTCATCTCGATCGCCGCCGCCAACGGCGCCTTCCACTGAGCGCCGAGCCGGTGCCCGGCCCGCACCGAGGGGACCCGTCATGACCGATCCGTCCGGGGACAAGGACCGCCCGGCCGCCGACCCGACCGTGGCGTACGACCCGCCGGCGGCGGATCAGGCGCCGTACGAGCCGGAGAGGTACGACCCGCCCTCGCCCGACGCCACCATCGCCGCGGCGACACCGGACACCGCGGACACGACGGCCGCCGGGACTTCGACCACCGAGGCCCCGGCCGCCGAGCCTTCGGCCGCCGCAGACACGACCGTCGCCGCCGAGCAGCCCGCTCAGCTGCCGCCCGGGACTCACGAAACCCCGGCCGCCGCGGACACGACCGTCGCCGCCGAGCAACCCGGCCGGCTACCGCCCGGCGCGTACGAAACCCCGGCCGCTTACATCCCCGGCACGCCGTTCGCCGCCCCGGGCGAGCCGCAGCCGGTGTACCAGCCCGCGTTCCAGCAGCCCTACCAGCAGCCTTACCCATCGGGCTACGGGCGCCCGTACGCCCCGCCCGCGCCGTTCGGGCAGCCGTACCCGGGGCAGCCGCACGCGCAGGACAACGCGCTCGCGATCGGCGCACTCGTGTGCTCGATCCTCGGCTTCTGCTCCGGCATCACCGCGCTCGCCGGGCTCGTCATGGGCCACATCGCGCTGAGCAAGACCAACCGCGGCGAAGCGGGCGGCCGCGGGCTGGCCACGGCCGCCGTGATCGTCGGCTACGTCGTGATCGCGCTCTGGGTCGGCTTCTTCACCACTCTGATCATCCTCGGCACGAACGGCGACCTGAGCTAGTCCGCCGACGGCAGCACCGCGTCGCCGGGGCTGCGCGGCGACGGCGTCGCGTGGCCGTTCACCTCCGGCTTCGCCTCGGCCGCTTCCGGCTCGGCCCCGGGTTTCGGAGCCGGGGCGGCCGGCTTCGGCGTCTGCGCGTCGAGGAACCGCAGCAGCTCCACCGGGAACGGCAGCACCAGCGTCGAGTTCTTCTCCGCCGCCACCTGCACCACCGTCTCGAGCAGCCGCAGCTGCAGCGCCGCCGGCGTGTCGGCCATCTGCGCGGCCGCCTGCGAGAGCTTGTACGACGCCTGCAGCTCACCGTCGGCGGAGATGACCCGCGCGCGCCGTTCCCGCTCCGCCTCGGCCTGCCGAGACATCGAGCGCTTCATCGTCTCCGGCAGCGCGACGTCCTTGATCTCGACGCGGTCGATGTGGATGCCCCAGTCCAGCGCCGGGCTGTCGATCATCAGCTCCAGGCCTTCGTTGAGGCGCTCGCGGTTGGACAGCAGGTCGTCGAGCTCGCTCTTGCCGATGATCGAGCGCAGCGACGTCTGCGCGACCTGGCCGACCGCCGACCGGTAGTCCTGCACGTTGACCGCCGCGACGACCGGGTCGATGACCTTGAAGTAGACGACGGCGTCGACGCGGACCGTGACGTTGTCGCGCGTGATGCCGTCCTGGGCGGGGATCGGCATGGTCACGATCTGCATGTTGACCTTCTGGAGCCGGTCCGCGAAGGGCACCAGCACCTTGAGGCCGGGTTCCGCGACCCGCGACCGCACCCGGCCGAACCGGAAGACCAGACCGCGTTCGTACTGCTTCACGACGCGCACGCTCGACGCGAGCCAGACTCCGCCCGCGAGGACGACGGCGCTGAAGATCTCCACCAGCATGACTGCTCCCGGGGTTGCGTTTTCCCCTTGAAAGCCCAGCGTACGCCCGTGTCGACCACGACGAAACGCGCTGGACACGGCGGCCAGGCTGGGGTGGTGACCGACCTCCGCATCCCCCCACTGTTCGCCGCCCGCGCGCCCCGGGTGCTCGGCGACGAGGCCGTCCCGTGGCTGGCCGCCCTGCCGTCGCTCGCCGCGGAGTACGCCCGGAAGTGGGGCTTGACGTTCGAGGGCGAGGCGATGCACGGCTACGTCGGCGTGGCGCAGCCCGCGCGGCGGCCCGACGGCACGCCGGTGGTGCTGAAACTGGGCTGGCGGGACGCCGAATCCGCCGGCGAGCCGCTCGCACTGTCCACATGGGCCGGTCGGGGTGCGGTGCTGCTGCTGGATTCCGCGCCGGACGACGGCGTCCTGCTGCTCGAACGGCTCGACGCCGGGCGCACCCTCGACGACCTCCCGCTGCGTACGGCGATCCCGCTCATCGGCGGCCTGGCGCAGCGCCTGGCCGTTCCCGCACCGGTGTCGATGAGGCGGCGGCTGCGCGCCGAGGCGGCGCGGCTGACCGAAGAACTCCCCCGCCGCTGGGCCGAACTCGGCGAACCGTTCGACAAGCGGCTGGTCGCCGACGCCGTCGCGATCTGCCGCGAGCTCGGGCCGTCGGCCGGTGAACTGCTGGTGAACGAGGACCTGCACTTCCAGAACGTCCTCGCCGGTACGCGGGAGCCGTGGCTGGTGATCGACCCGAAGCCCCTCGCCGGCGACCTCGAGTGGGGCGTCATCCCGCTGTTCTGGAACCGCTTCGCCGAGTCCACACTGGACGATCGGTTCGCGCTGATCGTCGCTTCGCACGAGCTGGACGCCGCGAAGGCCCGGGCCTGGACGCTCGTGCGGGCGGTGCAGAACTGGATCTGG
Organism: Amycolatopsis sp. NPDC024027; assembly: GCF_040638975.1. NCBI lineage: Bacteria > Bacillati > Actinomycetota > Actinomycetes > Pseudonocardiales > Pseudonocardiaceae > Amycolatopsis > Amycolatopsis sp. NPDC024027. Next base: position 400,398 of record NZ_JBEZYY010000007.1, on the reverse strand, counting down.
ATGCTCGAGGAGCAGCTCGAATCGGGCGAGAACAGCGACGACCCGGCCTTTCTCACAGTGGCGGAAATCGCCCCCTGGGCGGCCAGCCGATAGTGTCACCGGCATGGCCGGGGTCAACAGGGTTTTCGCAGCTCAGCTGTCCGGGTTGCCGGTGTTCGGCCCGGACGGCGAGTCGATCGGCCGCGTCCGCGACCTGGTCGCCGGGCTGCGCCTGGACGCGCAGCCGCCGCGGATCCTCGGCCTGGTCGTCGAGCTGAGCACCCGGCGGCGGGTCTTCGTCCCGATGCTGCGCGTCACCTCCATCGAACCGTCCGCCGTGACGCTGGCCACCGGCTCGGTCAACATGCGCCAGTTCAACCAGCGGCCCAACGAGGTCCTGGTGCTCGGCCAGCTGCTCGACGCGCACGCCACCCTCGCCGGGTCGGACACCCGGGTCACCGTCGTCGACGCCGGGATGGAGCCGACCCGCACCCGCGACTGGGTGCTGGCCAAGCTCGCCATCCGGGAGCGGCGGGTGGGGCTGGGCCGCCGCCGGGCGGCGATGCAGGTGCTGCCGTGGTCGGAGGTGGCCGGGCTCGGCCTGAGCGACCTCGCCGTCCAGCCCCAGGGCGCCGGCCAGCTGCTCATGCTCTTCGACACGATGCGCCCGGCCGACATCGCCGCGACCGTGCGAGACCTGCCGCTCAAGCGGCGGCACGAGGTCGCCGACGCGATGGACGACGAGCGCCTCGCCGACGTCATCGAGGAACTGCCGGACGACGACCAGAAGGAACTGCTGGCCTACCTCGCCGAGGAGCGCGCGGCCGACGTCCTGGAGGCGATGAACCCCGACGACGCCGCCGACCTGCTGGCCGAGCTCGCGCCGGCCGACCAGAGCCGGCTGCTGGAGCTGATGGAGCCGGAGGAGTCCGCGCCGGTCAGGCGGCTGCTGGAGTACTCGTCGGACACCGCGGGCGGCCTGATGACCCCGGAGCCGGTGGTGCTGACCCCGGACACGACGATCGCCGAGGCCCTCGCGCACATCCGCAACGCCGAGCTGCCGCCGGCGCTGGCCAGCATGGTGTTCGTCTGCCGCCCGCCGACCGCGACGCCGACCGGGCGCTACGTCGGCGTGGTCCACTTCCAGCGGCTGCTGCGGGAGCCGCCGGCGGAGCTGGTCGCCAGCGCCGTGGACACCGGGCTGCCACCGCTGAAACCGGGCGCGTCGCTGGCCGCGGTCACCCGCTACTTCGCGGCCTACAACCTGACCTGCGGGCCGGTCATCGACGCCGAGGACCACCTGATCGGCGCGGTGACCGTCGACGACATCCTCGACCACCTGCTGCCCGAAGACTGGCGCGAGACCGGACTGCACGACACCTTGGAGGACGACCGTGCCTGAGCTGACTTCGGGACGGCGGCTCGACCAGCCCCGCGGCCAGAACCGGTTCAGGCTGAACATCGACCCGGACACCTTCGGCCGGCTGTCCGAACGGCTGGCGCGGTTCCTCGGGACCGGGAAGTACCTGTTCTGGCAGACGCTGCTCGTCGTCGTCTGGGTCGTGCTGAACATCACGGCGGTGTCGCTGCAGTGGGACCCGTACCCGTTCATCCTGCTCAACCTGGCCTTTTCGACGCAGGCGGCGTACGCGGCGCCGCTGATCCTGCTGGCGCAGAACCGGCAGGACGACCGCGACCGCGTCTCCCTGGAGGAGGACCGGAACCGGGCTCTGCAGACGAAGGCCGACACGGAGTACCTGGCCAGGGAGCTGGCGGCGCTGCGGCTGGCGATCGGCGAGGTGGCGACGCGGGACTACCTGCGCAGCGAGCTCGACCGGCTCCGCGAGGACCTGTCCATCCAGCCCAGGAAGTCCCGCAGCTCTACTGGCTCGTAACATGGACGGGGTGACCAGCACCCAGCAGCTCCCCAGCGTCGACGACGTCCGCAGCGCGCTGAAGAGCGTGCAAGACCCCGAGATCCGGAAACCCATCACGGACCTGGGGATGGTCAAGGACGTGGCCGTCGGTGACGACGGCGTCGTCACGGTCGGGATCTACCTGACGGTGGCGGGCTGTCCGCTGAAGGCGACGCTGACGAACGACACGAAGGCGGCCGTCTCCAAGCTCCCGGGCGTGTCCGACGTCCGCGTCGAGCTGGACGTGATGAGCGACGAGCAGCGCACGGAGCTGCGCAAGTCCCTGCGCGGCGACGCCGCGGAGCCGGTGATCCCGTTCGCCCAGCCGGGCTCGATGACCCGGGTGTACTGCGTGGCGTCGGGCAAGGGCGGCGTGGGCAAGTCGTCGGTGACGGTGAACCTGGCGGCGGCGATGGCCGCGCGCGGGCTGTCGGTGGGTGTCGTGGACGCGGACATCTACGGCCACTCGATCCCCCGCATGCTGGGCGCGCGCGAGAAGCCGACCAAGGTCGACACGATGATCATGCCGCCGCAGTCCCACGGCGTGAAGGTGATCTCGATCGGCATGTTCACCCCGGGCAACACCCCGGTGATCTGGCGCGGCCCGATGCTGCACCGGGCGCTGCAGCAGTTCCTGGCGGACGTGTTCTGGGGCGACCTGGACATCCTGCTGCTGGACCTCCCCCCGGGCACGGGCGACATCGCGATTTCGGTGGCCCAGCTGATCCCGAACGCGGAGATCCTGGTGGTGACCACCCCCCAGCAGGCGGCGGCCGAAGTGGCCGAGCGAGCGGGCGCGATCGCGCTGCAGACGCGCCAGCGCGTGGCGGGTGTCATCGAGAACATGTCCTGGCTGGAGACGCCTTCGGGCGAACGCATGGAGCTCTTCGGCTCCGGTGGCGGCAAGACGGTGGCCGAGTCGCTGTCGAAGTCGATCGGGTCGGAGGTGCCGCTGCTGGGCCAGGTCCCGATGGACCCCAGGGTGGTCACCCAGGGCGACGCGGGCACGCCGATCGTGCTGTCCGAGCCGGACGCACCGGCCTCGGTGGTGCTGAGCGACGTGGCGAAGAAGCTGTCGGTCCGGGCGCGCGGGCTGGCCGGGATGATGCTGAACGTGACCCCGGCCGGCCGCTGAGCGTTACCGGGAGCAGCGCCAGACGTAGGCGGTCGAGCGCCGCGTGGCGGAGTCGTAGCGGTAGCCGCCCACGGTGCCGTTGTCGCCGGCGACGACCGGCAGGTCGGCCTTGAGGTCGCCGAACTTCGCGACGAAGGTGCCTCGGTCCCAGAGGCCGTAGCCGGTGCCCGCCAGGTCGTTGCCGCCGTTCGCCTCGTCGAGACGGCCGGTGATCAGGCCGGTGGAGCTGACCGAGAACCCCGGATTGGTGTTGGACAGGTTGTAGCTGGAATTCGGCAGGATGTGGGCCGCGTGCTGCTGGTCCCAGTAGACGCCGACGTTCTTGCCGTGGTAGACGCCGTAGCCGACGACGTGGCCGTTCCTGATGGCGTCGGGCCAGGCGTACTCGAGGCCGGGCAGGGTGCCGAGCCGGGTCAGCGTGCCGTCGCGCCAGATTTCGGAGCTGTTCAGCAGGATCGAGCCATCGGTGTCGACGGCGACCGGGCCGATGCCGGACGAGGGTGCGCCGGTCAGCAGGGTCACGGTGGCCGGCCGGTCGGCGGGCCAGCGGACGGCGGTCAGGCCGGACCCGTCCTGCTTGCGCACGACGCCGATGACGTCACCGGAGTCGGTGATGCCGACGGCGGCGGAGCGCGTGTAGCCGGCGGGCAGCTGGCTCGACGTCGGGAAGGGCAGCTGCACCAGTGTCCCGCCGGAGCTCTTGAAGGCCTTTTCGATGACGATCCCGGTCCCGAAGATCGTGCGGAGGGCGGTCCCGGCGACGGCGCCCGAACGGTTCTCCGCGGTGACAGCGGCCCCGGTGGTCCCGGCCGTCCCGAGGTCGGTGTAGGTCCCGTTCGTCCAGGCCGCGGCCCGGGCGGTGTCGCCGGACTGGCCGGTCGGGAGGGCCCAGCCGGCGAAGTTGCCCCGGCCGTCGGTGGCGGTGACCCCGGCGCTGACGGAGGTGCCGGCACCGAGAGCGGTGGCGGACCAGGTGCAGGCGGCGGTTTTCGTGCCGGCTTCGGCGGCTTGGCTTGATCCCAGCAGGCCCAGCGCGAGCAGGGCGCAGCCCAGCGATCCGCGTTTCATGGTTCTCCCCTTCGCCGGCGGACGGCGGACGGCCGCCCCCGCTCGACCGTAGGGAGAAAGCGATCAGGCGGCCGGGGTTCGGGCTCGGGACTAGGGAAACCCCCGGAAACGGACATCCGTGCGCCGCGGACAGCAGGCCGCCCCGCCCTTGTCCGGCAAATCGGCGGCTTCCGGTAAGAGCCCGGAATGGCCGTTGCCGCGCCTGCTTGTCGACGGGCGCGGTCGGATTCGGTCGGGAAACCGATGCCGGCTAGGTCGCGTCCGGGTCGATCGGCGGGCGCTCGCCGGGCTTGAGCGGCTCCGGCGCGGACTGGGTCTGGCCGGCCAGGTAGCCGTTCGAACCGTTGGTCCCGTTGGCCGGCGTGCTGCTGCCGTTCGTGATGCCCTTCAGGCCGAGCGGGTCGGCGTCGCCGTCGAAGAGGTGCTGCGTCACGACCCGCTTCGGGTCGAAGTTGCGCAGCCCGCGCAGGTCTTCCAGCGGCTTGCGGAGCTGGTCGAACTCCGGGCCCATCTCCTCGCGGAGCTGCTCCTTCGCGCCGGTCGCGAAGTCGCGGACCTTCTTCACGCTCTTCGCGAGCCAGGACGCCGCTTCGGGAAGCCGTTCCGGGCCGAGGATGAACAGACCGGCGATGATGAGGACGAGGATTTCCCCCCATCCGACACTGTCGAACACCCGTCTACCTCCACTCGGAACCTACCCGCCCAGGGTACCCGCCACCCGCCGTGCTCCGGCAGGCCGAACGCGGGAACTCAGTCGGAAGCCAGGGTTACGTCCACGACGAAGCCGGCGCCGTCGCGCGCCAGCGACACCGGGACCACTTCGCCGACGTCGTGCGCGCGGACCGCGACCGTCAATTCCGCGGAGTCGCGGACGAGCCGGTTGCCGATCTTCGTGATCACGTCGCCCTCCTTGATGCCGGCGTTCGCGGCCGGGCCGCCGGGCGCGACGTTCTTCACCTGGGCCCCCATCGTGGACGAGCCGGCGACCGTCGAGGAGGCGTTGATGCCGATGTCGGCGTGCTGGACCTTGCCGTCCTTGATCAGCGCCTTCGCGATCTTGATCGCGTAGTCGCTCGGGATGGCGAAGCCGATGCCGATGCTGCCGCCGTCCGCGCCCGCCGAGCGGATCGACGAGTTGATGCCGACCAGCGCACCGGTGGAGTCGACGAGCGCGCCGCCCGAGTTGCCGTGGTTGATCGCGGCGTCGGTCTGGATGGCCTCGTAGGTGACCGGCGGGGCGCCGTTGTCGCCGCCCGCGGTGATCGGCCGGTTCAGCGCGCTGACGATGCCGGCGGTCACCGAGTTCTGCAGCGCCAGCGGCGAGCCGATCGCCATCACGGTGTCGCCGACCTGCAGGTCCGCGGACTTGCCGACCTGCAGCACGGTCGGGTTGGTGACGTTGACCTTCACGACGGCGAGGTCGGTCTTCTGGTCGGCCCCGACGAGCTTGGCTTCGGTGCGGGTGCCGTCGATGAAGACGGCCGTGACCTTGACGCCCGGGTCCGCGGCGGCGGAGGCGATGACGTGTTCGTTGGTGAGGATGTAGCCCTGCGGGTCGATCATGACGCCGGAGCCCTGCTCGCCGGACTCGGCGCCGGGCTTGAACACCTCGAGCGAGACGACGGCGGGCGCGACGCGCTTGGCGATCTCGGCGACGGACCCGGCGGGGCGTTCCTTGCCGGCCTCGGCTTCGGCGATGGTGGCGGAGCCGGTGAGCTCGGTCCCGGTGTCGGCGACCCACCAGCCGACCAGGCCGCCGGCGGCGCCGACGAGCAGCGCGACAACGCCCAGCAGGACGAGCGCTTTCGGCTGCACCCGCCGTCCGAAGAGCACCTCGGGCAGGCTGAGCAGCGCGCCGGGCGGCCGCTTGGCGGGCTTCGCCTCGTCCTCGGCGGCCACGGCGGGCCCGGCGAGCACCGCGGCGGCTCCGGGATCACGCCAGGGATCCCGGGTGCCGGTCCACAGGGGCGGTTCGGCGTCCGGCACCTCACCGGTGGCTTCCCGCGGCCGTTCGAGCAGCACACCTTCGGCCCCGGGCGGCCGCCGGAAGGCCTCGGCGAGCGACTCGGGCGCGGGCGGGGCGAGGTTGACGCCGTTGGTCTTCTGCGGGGAGTAGAGCTGGTCGAACGCACCATCGACACCCTGCGGCCTGCCGAACACGGCGGCCTGCGCCGGATCGACGGCCGGCCGCGCGAGCGGCCGCGGACCCAGCCGGTCGGCCTCGGCCCGGGCCGCGGCTTCGGCCTGGGAGCCGGCCTGGACTTCGGTCCTGGCTTCGGTCCTGGCTTCGGCTTCGCGTGCGCCGGGCTGCTCGGGATTCACGTTCGGCTCGGTCATCATTCCCCGGTGCAGAAGATCAGGTGGCTGGGCGTGACGATACCCAAGCCCAGTGCTTCGAGTCTGCCGGTCCAGGGGTGAAGTGGCTGTTTCTTGGGCCACTTGTCCACAGGGGCCAGGTGATGTGGACAAAACGGCCGGGAGGGGCCTTGAACGGGGCTTTTCGTCCGGGGGTGGCGATAAGCTGGACAAGGGCACGGCCCCCCAGGGAGGGCGGGGCCGGGTGAGGCTCGCTTTCCTGCCGCAAGATCAATCGGGCCTCCAGCCGAGCGAGCCAGAGCTCAGGCCCTGGACCATGCCCACCCGGCTCCGAGCCACTCCACAGCCGAACCTGCTCACCGGACTGCGCAGGCCGCCGCCCATCCCAAGGCCCGCCGCGGCGAGGCCGGACACACCGAAGGCCGCCGCGAACAACGATTCGCAGCGGCCTTCAAAGTCCTCTCAGCGGATGCCCGCCGGCACCGCCACCGGTGTCTTGCTCGCCGGGGTCGAAACCGGGGTGGGCTGCTGGGGTACCGCCATCTGGGCCGGCAGGAGGTTCGCCGGCTGCGGGGCTCCGCCGCCCGTCTCCGGGGAGCCGTCGCCGCCGTCCGCCGAGGTCCCCACCAGGGCCAGCGCGCTCAGCACCAGGCCCGAGACCACCACGCCCGCCCCCTGTGCCGCGCGGCGCTTGAAGCGGCCGCCGCCGAGGACGTTCGGGGACTGGCCCAGCGGGGCCGATGAGCCCAACGGCGCCACCCCGCCCAAGACGCCCGAATCGCGCAGGCCCGCGACCCGGTCCGGGCGCTGGACCGCGACCAGCTGGCCGTCCGCCGTGATCGCCAGGTTGTCCGGGGTGCTCGGCAGCTCCGTGTGCTGCGGGATGGACTGGAGGCTCGCCAGGAAGCCCGCCGACATCGACGGCGCCCCCGCGTGGCGGATCGCCTCCATCGTCTGACGCTGGGCGCGCACCTCGGCCGCGCACGCCGCGCAGCGGGTGATGTGCGACGCCGCGCGGTCGCGGGCGCCGTGGGAAAGCTCGCCGTCGACGAACGCCACCACGACGTCCGGCAACAGGTGCGACTCGGGAAGTGCCCAGCCTCGCGGTGCGGTCATACCGTCACCTTCGCAGACTGCGGTGCGTGAGTGCGACGACGCTCGAGCGACGCGCGCAGCGCCTGACGCCCGCGGTGGATGCGGCTGCGGACCGTGCCCAGCTTGACGTTCAGGGTCGCGCCGATCTCCTCGTACGACAGCCCTTCGACGTCACACAGCACCACGGCGGCGCGGAACTCCGGGGGCAGCTCGTCGAGCGCCGCCTGCAGGTCCGGGTCCAGGTGCGTGTCCGAGTAGACCTGCTCGGGGCTCGGGTCGTCGCCCACGATGCGGTCGGTGTCCTCCGGCAGGCCTTCCATCCGCACGCGCGAGCGGCGGCGGGCCATGTCCAGGAACAGGTTGGTGGTGATCCGGTGCAGCCAGCCCTCGAACGTGCCGGGCTTGTAGGACGCCAGCGAGCGGAAGACCCGGATGAAGGTCTCCTGCGTGAGGTCCTCGGCGTCGTGGGTGTTGCCGGTCAGGCGGTAGGCGAGCCGGTAGACTCGGTCGCCGTGTTCGCGCACGACCTCGTCCCAGGACGGCGGCGTCCAAGCCGCCTCGTCCAAGGTCACGGGCTTGGCCCCGGTGTCGGCAACGGCGTTCTGCATCGCGGGAGCAGGCACCTCCATCAGCGTTTCTCCTGTCTGCTCCACCCAACGCGGGTCCTCGGCACGGTGTTCCCGTGTGTCCGGATTTCAGTCTCTCCGGGTTCCTTATGGTTCTAGTGAGACTGGACTGAGAGCAGGCTGAGAACTTCTTCACGGGTGCTTACCAGGGAGCCTGCGCGGATTTATCGACAACCAACGCTAACCTCCGTGCGTGAACACGCCCACCCCTGCGGCCGCACCGGCCGATTCCGGGTTCGTCGACGGGTACCTGCCCGACGACGAGGTGCTGTCTTCGGCGCGGGCACGGGCCGAAGACCTGGGCTGCACCCCGCTCAGCGCGGGTGCGGGAGCGACGCTGCGTTTCCTGGCCGCGACGCTGTGCGCGAAGGCCGTCGTCGAGGTCGGCACCGGCGCGGGGGTGAGCGGGCTCAGCCTGCTGCGCGGGATGGCCCCCGACGGTGTGCTGACCTCGATCGACGTGGAACCGGAGTACCAGCGGGCGGCGCGCGCGACGTTCCGGGAGGCCGGCTTCGCGCCGGGCCGCACGCGCTTGATCATCGGGCGCGCGCTGGACGTGCTCCAGCGGCTCACGCCGGGCGGCTACGACCTGGTGTTCGTCGATTCCGCGCACATCGAGTACCCCGGCTGCTACGAGCTGGGCGTGTCGCTGCTGCGGCGCGGCGGGATCATCGCGTTCCACAACGTGCTCGCCGGCGGCCGGGTGATCGACCCGGCCCACCGGGATCCCGAGACGTTGGCGCTGCGCGAGGTGGCGCGGGCGTTCCGGGAGGACGAACGCCTGGTCCCGGCGTTGCTGCCGGTGGGCGGCGGCCTGCTGGTCGCCGCGGCCACCTGATTCACCGGCCCGCGCTCGCCAGCTCGAGCCCCCGGCCTGTTGCCGGTGTGCGGCGGCCTGCCGGTGCTGCGGGCATCCGATGACCGCCCCGCACTCACCAGCGCGGCTCCTGGGCCCCCGCCTCCAGCCAGCGGACGGCGGCCCACCGATCGTCGCAGCCACGTCATCACCGGTCCGCACTCCCCAGCCCGAGCCCTGACCCCAGCCCACCTGCCGGTGGGCGGCGGCCTGCCGGTGGGCGGCGGCCTCCTGGTCGCCGCGGCCACCTGATTCACCGGCCCGCGCTCACCAGCTCGAGCCGCCCGGCCCGGACCCGCGTCCCGGCACCCACCGCCGCCACCGCGAGCAGCAGCCACCCCGCCACCACCACGATCAGCCACGACCACCCGGCGTGCCCGTACACCCACGCCCCGGCAGCGCCGCCCACGCTGCTGCCCAGGTAGTACGTCGCCGTGTACGTGCCGCCCACCTGGCCGCGGGCCCCCTCCGGCGCGTCCGCCGCCGCCCAGCCGTTCGCGACCGCGTGCGCGGCGAAGAACGCGCAGGTCAGCACCAGGAACCCGGCGATGACCAGCGGCAGCGAGTCCGGCAGTGTCAGCGCCGCGCCGGCCGCCGTCAGCAGCAGCGCCCCGACCAGGGCGCGGCGGCGGCCCACCCGCGCGACCAGCCGCCCGGCCGCCGCCGAGGACACCGAGCCGCTCGCGTACGCGAGGAAGACCAGCGAAGCGATCGCCGGCGACAGGTCCAGCGGCTGCCCGGTCAGCCGGAAGCCCGCGGCGTTGTAGAGGGCGACGAACGAACCCATCGCCAGCAGCGCGACGGCGTACTGGGCGAGCAGCACCGGCTTGCTCAGCGCCGTGACCAGCCCCCGGGTGACGTCGCGGACCCGGACGGCCCCGGCGGCACGAGCGCCCGGCGGCAGCGTCACGACGGTGACGGCCGAACACACCGCCCCGATTCCCGCGACGACGAACAGCGCGCCGCGCCAGCCGAGCGGGCCGGCCGTGAACCCGCTGGCCAGCCTGCCGAGCATGCCGCCGACCGTGTTGCCGGCGATCATCGCGCCGACCGCCGCCGCGACGCCCGCGCGGCCGAGGCGCTCGGCCAGGTAGGCGGCCGCCACCCCGGGGAACCCGGCGATCGCGATGCCCTGCAGCGCGCGCACGACCAGCAGTGCCGGGTACGTCGGCATCAGCGGGAGCAGCAGGCCGAACACGACCGAAGCGACGACCGACGTCAGGATCACCGGACGGCGGCCGACCACTTCGGACAGCGCCGCGATCGGCAGGACCGCGATGGCCAGCGCCCCGGTCGCGACGCTGACCGCGAGCGCCGCGCCGCCGGGGTCGAGGTGGTACTGCGCCGCCAGCTGCGGCAGCACCGGCTGTGGCGCGTAGAGCAGGGCGAACGAGGAGATGCCGGCCGCGGCGACGGCGGTCTTGACTCGGCGGGTGGAAGTCACGCCCTGAAAGTAAGCACCACTAACCAATACGTCCAATGCACTGAACTGGCAGAATCGATGCGGTGACGTATGACTCGCTGTCCGCGCAGGTCGCGCCGCACCTGCCGTTGCTCGCCGCCCTCCGGGAGACGAGGAACGTCACACGCGCGGCCGAACGGCTGGGCGTGCCGCAGCCGACGGTGAGCCGGCGGCTCGCGGCGCTGGCGGACGCGCTGGGCGCCCCGCTGACGGTCCCGGACGGCCGCGGCATCCGGCTCACGCGCGCGGCGGAACTCCTGGCCGAGGCGGCCGAGCGCGGGCTGGCGGCGCTCGACACCGGCGTCCGGCTGGCGCGCGAGGAGGTCTCGCCGGAGTCGGGGCACGTGGTGCTGGGCTTCCTGCACCTGCTCGGGCGGTCGCTGGTGCCTTCGCTGCTGCGCGGCCACCGGGCGCGGTACCCGGGGGTGCGGTTCACGCTGGTGCAGGGTTCGCGGCAGGACATGGTCGACCGGCTGGCGGGCGGCGAGCTGGACCTGGCGCTGCTGGCACCGCTGCCCGACGTCCCGGCGCTGGCCTGCGCCGGCCTGGTGGACGAGGAGATCCTGCTGTCGGTCCCGGCCGGGCACCGGCTGGCCGGGAGGGCGTCGGTGCGGGTGGCCGAGCTGGCGGACGAAGAGTTCGTGCTGCTCGAGCCGGGGTACGGGGTCCGGACGCTCACGGACGAGCTCTGCGCGGCGGCGGGCTTCGCGCCGCGGATCGCGTTCGAGGGCCAGGAGTCGGACACCGTCCGCGGCCTGGTGGCGGCGGGGCTGGGGGTGGCGTTGCTGCCGCGGTTCGGGCCGGGCACGCCGGCGGGGGTGGCGGAGGTGCCGTTGTCGCCGCCGCCGTTCCGGACGATCGGGCTGGCGTGGCGGACGGACGAGCCGATGACCCCGGCGGTCACCGGCTTCCGCGAGCACGTCCTCGCGAGCCGTCAGCCCAGCGAAGCCGCCAGCTCCACCAGCGTCCGCGCCGCGAACCCGGTCGCCCCCGGGACCACTTCGTCGTAGTTCTTCTCCGACCGGGCCGGTCCGGCGATGTCCAGGTGCGCCCACGGCAGGCCCGACGTGAACTCCCGCAGGAACAGCGCCGCCGTGATGCCACCCGGGCCGCCCGGGGTCTGGCGGACGTCGCCGAACTCGCCGCGGACGTTCTCCGCGTAGTCCTCCACCAGCGGCATCCGCCACCACGCCTCGCCCACCCGCGAGCCGGCCGCGACGACCGCGTCCGCCAGCGCGTCGTCCGAGGCGAACAAGCCGCCCGTGCGCAGGCCCAGCGAGACCTTCATCGCGCCCGTCAGCGTCGCCGCGTCGACCACGTAGTCCGGCGCGAACCGGCGGATCCCGTAGGTCAGCGCGTCCGCGAGGACCATCCGGCCTTCCGCGTCGGTGTTGCCGACCTCGGTGGTCTTGCCGCCGTAGTGCCGGACGATGTCGCCCGGGCGGTACGACGAGCCCGACACGTGGTTTTCCGCGCACGGGACCAGTGCCGTCACGCGGACCGGCAGGCCCAGTGCCGCGACGGCGCGGATCGCCGCGATCACCGCCGCGCCGCCCGCCATGTCCGTGCGCATCAGGTGCATCCCGTCGGCCGGCTTGATCGACAGGCCGCCCGTGTCGAACGTGATGCCCTTGCCGACCAGGAGCAGGTGCGGCGCGGTCCCCGACGGCTTGTACGCCATCTCGATCAGCCGCGGCGGCCGCGCGGAACCGCCGCCGACCGCCAGGACGCCGCCGAAGCCCTCCGCCGCGAGCCACTTCTCGTCCCGCACCGTCACCTCGACGCGCGGGCCGGCCACGCGCGCGGCCGTGTCCGCCAGCCAGGCGGGCGTCTTCACGTTGGACGGCGTGTTCGCGAGGTCGCGGGTCAGCGCCGTCGCCGCGGCCAGCACCGAGGCGCGAGCGACCAGCTCGGGCAGCGCGGGGTCCTCCCCCACGAGCCGGACCGTCCGCACCGACGGCTTCGGGTCGTCGCCGGACACCTTGTACCGGTAGCCGCCCAGCAGGAGGCCCAGCGCGAGCTCGGTGACGTGCTCGGCGGAAGCCTCTTCGGGCAGCGCCAGCTGCACCGCGCGGAACGCCTTGCCGCCGTGTTCGACGTCCTCGGCCAGCCCCGCGTTCACCGCGCGGGCCAGCGCCGCACCGGTCCTGCGGTACTCCTTCGGCTCGCCGCCGCCGAGTCCCGCGATCCAGCGGGGCCCGTCGCCGGGCACCGTCTGCACGTCGCCCGCCTTGCCGGTGATCCGGACGCCCTCGATCTCCAACGGCTCGACGTCATCGTTGTCGGGCGCGGCCACCAGCCGGGCCGTCGGGACGCCGCGGCGGAGCTCCCCCGCGACTTCGATGTCGAGCAGAGTAGCCGGAACGGGCGGTAGCGGATTACGCACAGTGAGCAACCTTCGGACGCAGAGGAACCGCGACCCCGGCCTCCGAAGGGAGACCGGGGTGCGACGGAAGGACGGATCGAGGGAGTCGGCTCAGCCGGTGACCTCCGCCAAAGCGGCGCCGAGGTCCTTCGCTTCTTCCGCGGAAAGTTCGACGACGAGTCGCCCACCACCCTCGAGCGGTACGCGCATCACGAGGCCCCGCCCCTCCTTAGTCACTTCGAGGGGACCATCTCCGGTCCGGGGCTTCATGGCCGCCATAGCGTGCTCCCTCCGTCTCAACCGGCGCGCCCGGGTCGCGCTCGCGTGAAAGCCAGCCGGGTCTGCTGTCCATTGTCCCTCATCAGCGGCCGGGCGCATCAGCGGAGGGGATCTTTTGCCGCCGTATCGGTGCTGGTATGCGGCCCGCGCGAGGTGAAAGACTCTCGGCCGACCGAAGTTTTCCGCGCAAGGAGAAGACGTGACCACATCCGACGTCCTGTTGACCGCCGACGCCGACGGGGTGCGCACCCTGACCCTCAAGCGGCCGCAGGCGTACAACTCGCTGACCGTCGAGCTGAAGGAAGCACTGCTCGCGGCGCTGCGCGAGGCGGCGGACGACAACGCGGTCCGCGCGGTCGTGCTGACCGGGTCGGGCAAGGCGTTCTGCGCCGGGCAGGATTTGAAGGAACACGTGGGGCTGCTGCAAGCGGGTGACCCCGCCCCGCTACACACCGTGAAGGAGCATTACAACCCGATCGTCAAGACGATCGTGGCGATGCCGAAGCCGGTGATCGCGGCGGTCAACGGCACCGCCGCCGGCGCCGGGGCCGCCTTCGCCTACGCCAGTGACCTGCGGATCGCCGCCGAGTCGTCGTCGTTCCTGATGGCCTTCGCCAACGTCGGGCTGGGCCCGGACTCGGGTGCGTCGTGGACGCTGCAGCGGCTGGTCGGCTACGGCCGGGCCGCCGAGCTGATGCTGCTGGCCCGGACCGTCGACGCGGCCGAGGCGCTGCGGCTCGGCCTGGTCGGCGAGGTCGTGCCGGACGAAGAACTGCCGGCCCGCGCCCAGAAGATCGCGGCCAAGCTGGCGAACGGGCCGACGGTGGCCTACGCGAAGATCAAGGGCGTGCTCACCCTGGCCGCGCAGTCGACGTTCGAAGAGGCGCTCGACGCCGAGGACGCCGCCCAGACGGCGCTCGGCGCGACCGCCGACCACGCCGAGGCCGTCGAGGCCTTCGTCGGCAAGCGCAAGCCGGCCTTCCAGGGCAAGTGACGCCGCGGCTGCTTCCGGGCTCAGACCGCCCGGAAGCAGCCGGCGACGTGGTCGTCGACCATGCCGGTGGCCTGCATCAGCGCGTAGCAGGTCGTCGGGCCGAGGAAGACGAAGCCGCGCTTCTTCAGCTCCTTCGCCATCGCCTTGGACTCCTCGGTGATGGCCGGGACGTCGGACATCGACGCGGGGCGCTCGTGCGAGGCGGGCGCGAACGACCAGAGCAGGTCGTCCAGCGGCTCGTCCAGGGCGGCGATGGCCTGCGCGTTCTTGATCGCGGCCAGGATCTTCGCCCGGTTCCGGACGATCGAGGCGTCCTGCATCAGCCGCTCGACGTCGGCGTCGCCGAACTTCGCCACCTTCACCGGCTTGAACTGCTTGAACGCCTTCCGGAAGCCTTCGCGCTTGCGCAGGATGGTGATCCACGACAGGCCCGACTGGAACGACTCGAGGCAGAGCCGCTCGTACAGTTCGTCCTGGCCGTGGAGCGGGACGCCCCACTCCTTGTCGTGGTAGTCGGCGTAGTCCGGGGTCGAATTGCCCCAGCCGCACCGCGAGACGCCGTCGGCGCCGATCAGCTCACTCATCCCCACCCACCGAATAGTTCTCCGCGAACCGCGCGAACCGCCGCAGCGACTGGCGCACCCCCAGCGCGAACGCCGGCCGCACGACCGGCCAGCCGAGCCGGCCCAGCGGCCCGAACGGCAGGCGCAGGTGCTCGGCCCAGACGAACGTCGAGCGCGTCGCACCCTTCGGCACCACCTGGAACACGCCGGTGCCGGCCACGAAGCTGCCGAGGTGCCGGACCCCGCACCGGACCGGCGGCTCCCAGCTGGTGATCTCCATGGTGTCGGTGAAGCCGAGGCCGGCCACCCCGGTGAACGCCGACAACCGCGACCCGACGCTGCGGCCGTTGCCCTCGATCACCTCGACCTCGGTGCCGAGCATCCACTCGCCCTGGCGCGCCCAGTCCGTCAGCGCGAGCCAGGTCGTCCCCGCCGGGGCGCGGACGTCGACCGAGAGAATCAGGTCCGTCACGGGGAGGCCTCGGGCGAACTCTCCCGCTCCCGCTCGCGTTCGCGCTGCTCCAGCTCGGCGACCCGGGCGCGCAGCTCGTCGAGCTCGACGCCGAGGCGCCGCATCACCCAGTCCACTTCGGACATCTTGTACCCGCGCAGCACCAGCTGGAAGCGGACTTCGGCCAGGTCCTCGCCGGTGATGTCCTCGGCGGGCAGCCGCGTGGGCGAGCTGCCCGGCGGCAGCGGGGCGAGCTCCTCACCCCGGCCGAACACCACCGCGGCGAGCAGGAACACCACGGCCGCCACCAGCAGCATGACTACGAGGTAGATCAGCGCGGTCGTCACGCGACGATCGTGGCATACCCACCCCAGGAACGTCTCGCGAGCACGACGAGCCGGACGGAAAGCGCCACCCAGGCGAACATCAGCAGCGCGCACGGGACGCTCAGGAACAGGCGCGAAACGTCGACGACGCCGGTCGCGGCGATGAGCAGGCCGAGGGAGCCGAGATTGACGCCGACCGCGAGCGCGATGAGGCTCCCGCAGAACCGGGCGAGCCTGGTGCCGTCGAGGCGGCGGCTCAGCCAGCGGATACCGAGCAGCGCGAGCAGGCCGATCACCGGAACGAGGAACACCGCGCCGTGGGAGACGCGCGTGATGACCATGTACCACTCGGGGGACGGCGTCGACAGCTTCGTCCACTCGCCGAAGGTGAGGATCCGCGCGTAGTCCCAGGCGATCTGCATCGCCGGGACGCCCAGCACGAGCTTCCACAGCGTCCGGACGCCGCTGAGCATGCCCAGTTCGGCCTGGTAGTCGCGGGCGACGACGGCCGCCGGGCCGAAGTCGGCGACCGCCCGGCGCTGCGCGTCCTCGTCGCTCCAGCCGCCCGCGCGGTAGGCGTCGGCGGCGTCGTGCAGCCCGTCGCGGGCCTCCTCCAGCAGGTCGGTCTTGAACCGGCCGCAGCCGTGCAGCCTGCGGTCCAGCTCCCCCAGGTATTCGTCGATCATGCTTCCAGCACTCCCCCGATGACCGCGGTGAACTCCCGCCACTCCACGCGTTCGGCCTGCAGGGCCTGCTCGCCGGAGCGGGTGAGCCGGTAGGTCCGCCGCTTGCGGCCGGACACGACGTCCCATTCGCTGGCCAGCCAGCCGGCCCGCTCGAGCCGGCGCAGGGCCGGGTACACGGTGCCGGTCGGCAGGTCGAGCGCGCCGTCGCTGCGCAGCTGGAGCGCCTCGATGATCGCGTAGCCGTGCAGTTTCCGGCCGTCGAGCACGGCCAGCAGCAACGCGTCGAGGTGTCCGCGCAGGGTGTCCGCCTTCATGGGTAAGCAGTCTACACGTCGACTGGCTACATGTAGGCAGGCTATGTGTAGCCTGTCTACATGAACGCACTTCCGGTCGCGAGACTCCAGTTCGCGACGACGACCTCGTTCCACTTCCTGTTCGTGCTGCTCACGCTGGGGCTGGTCACGCTGGTGGCCGTGATGCAGACGCGCTGGACGCTCGGTGGCAAGCCCGAGCTCCTGCGGATGACGCGGTTCTGGGGCCGCCTGTACGTGATCAACTACGCGCTCGGGATCGTCACCGGGATCGTGATGGAGTTCCAGTTCGGGCTGACCTGGACCGGGCTCTCCGCCTTCGCCGGCGACGTCTTCGGCGCACCGCTGGCCATCGAGGCCCTGGTCGCGTTCTTCCTCGAGTCGACCTTCCTCGGCCTGTGGATCTTCGGCTTCGGCCGGCTGCCGCGATGGCTGCACCTGACGCTGATCTGGCTGGTCACGCTGACCGCGTACGCGTCGGCGCTGTTCATCATGCTGGCCAACTCGTTCCTGCAGAACCCGGTCGGCAGCCACGTCGAGGACGGCACCCTGCGCCTCGACGACTTCGGCGCGCTGTTCGCCAACCCGGCACTGGCCGCGTCCTTGCCGCACGTGCTCGGCGCCGCGCTGGTGACCGGCGGGTTCTTCGTCGCCGGCGTCAGCGCGTGGCACTTCCTCAAGCGCACCGACGAGGTCGAGTTCTTCCGCCGCTCGATGCGCGTCGGCGTGGTGGCGGCGCTCGCCGGGTCGGTCTTCGTGGTCAACCAGGGGTTCGCGCAGTTCGGCGAGCTCGCGAAGTACCAGCCGGACAAGCTCGGCACGGGTGCCGTCGGCGCGCCGCTGGGCGCCATGATCGGGCTCGGGTTCCTCATGTTCCTCTGCGCGATCATCGGCACGGTCCTGCTGATCCGGAACTGGGTGACGCGGGCCCGGTTCCTGCACTACCTGATGGTCGCGGCGATCCCGCTGCCGTTCGCCGCGGCGATCCTCGGCTGGCTGGTGCGCGAGCTCGGCCGCCAGCCGTGGCTGGTCTGGGGGAAGCTGCGCACCGCCGACGCGATCGCGGACGTCCCCGCCGGCCAGATCCTGTTCTCCTTCATCGCTTTCTCGCTGCTGTTCGCCGCGCTCGCGGTGGCCGACTGGGTGCTCATGGCGCGGGTCGCCAAGCGCGGCCCGGAGCCGGCCGAAGCGCCCGCCGAACTGCCCGTCCTGAGCGGAGTCTGACCGATGGCGACCTTCTGGTGGTGCGTGCTGGGCCTGCTGACCTGCGGGTACTTCGCGCTCGCGGGGTACGACTACGGCGTCGGCATGCTCCTGCCCGGCTTCGAGGCCGGCGAGCGGCGACGGCGGCAAACCCTCGGGGCGCTCGGGCCGTTCTTCCTGGCCAACGAGGTGTGGCTGGTGGCGGCCGTCGGCCTGCTCTTCGGTGCGTTCCCGCACCTGGAGGGCAAGGTGTTCGCCGGGGCGTACGTCCTGGTGGTGACCCTGCTGCTCGGCCTGACGACGTTCACGGCGTCGATGCAGCTGCGCAGCCGCCGCCCGGACGCGCGCCGCGGCGCCTGGACGGCGGGCATCGTCGGCGGCGCGCTGGTGACGGCGCTGTCGTGGGGCCTGTTCCTCGGCAACCTGGTGCTCGGGCTGCCGCTGTCGCCCGACGGCTCGCCTTCGGGGGACGTGCTCGCGTTGTTCTCGCCCTACGCGGTGCTGTGGGGACTCGGGTTCGTCGCGCTGTTCTGCTGGCAGGGCGCGGCTTTCCTGGCGGTGCGGGGGCCGGCCGAGCTGACCGGCCGCGCGGTGCGGCTGGCCCGCGCGTTCTCGGCACCGGTGTTCGCGTTCCTGGTGATCGCCTCGGCGTGGGGTGTCTTCGCACTGGACGGCGTTCCCGCGTTCGGCGCGACCGTGGCCGGGCTGGCCTTCGGGGCTTTCGCCGTCGCCCGGCTCGGGCTGGCGGCGCGGCGGTACCGGGTCGCGCTCGTCGGGTCGATGGTGCTTTCGGCCTGTCCGGCACTGCTCGCCGGGACCCTGCGGTTCCCGGCCGTGCTGGCCGCTCCGGGGTACGCGCTGACGGTCGGTGAGGCGGCGACGGCGCCGGAGACGTTCGCGGTGCTGGCCTGGTTCGCGCCACCCGCGGTGCTGGTGCTGCTGGTGGTGCAGTGGCTGACCTGGCGTGCGCACCGCCGTCCCGTCGACCAGCGCTCGCTGCTGCACTTCTAGGGGGACGTCGTGCCTGCACTACCCGGACTCCGGCGGTACCTCTGCGCGCTGGGCCTGCTCGGCGTGCTCACCGCGTTTTCCGTGCTCCTCCAAGCCGAAGGGCTGGCCACGCTGCTCACCGGCGGCGGGGTTTCCCTGGTCCTGATCGTCGCCATCGCCGCCCGAGCCGGGCTGACCTGGGGTCACGGTGTCCTCGGTGGACGGTTTGCGGCGTCGGTCCGCGATGCCCTGCGGCGGCGGTTGCTCAGGTCCGCCTCGGACCGTGCGGGCGTCGTCGCGACCCAGGTGACGCGCGGTGTCGACGCCACGGACAGCTACCTGACCGGGTACCTGCCGTCGCTGGTCGTGTCGGTGGTGGTGCCGGCCGCGGTGATCGTGCGGCTGTTCACCGCGGACCTGGTCTCCGCGCTCGTCGTGGTCGTCACCTTGCCGCTGGTTCCGGTGTTCGCCGTCCTGATCGGGAAGCAGGCGAAAGCGGCGGTCCAGTGGGAGCTGCTGACGAAGCTGGGCGGGCACTTCCTGGACGTCGTCCGCGGGCTCGGGACGTTGAGGGTGTTCGGCCGGGCGGCCGCGCAGGCTTCGACGGTCCGGTCCATGGCGGCCGCCCACGCGGACGCGACCATGAAGACGCTGCGGGTGGCGTTCCTTTCGGCGCTGGTGCTGGAGCTGGTGGCGACGCTTTCGGTCGCGCTGGTCGCGGTGCCGATCGGGTTCCGGCTGCTCGCGGGCGGGCTGGACGCGCGCACCGCGCTGCTGATCCTGCTGCTGACGCCGGAGGCGTACCTGCCGCTGCGGGCGGCGGGCGCGAAGTTCCACGCGGCGGCGGAGGGGCTGACGGCCTTGCGGGAGGCGTTGTCCGGTCCGGTGGTTTCACCGCGTTCCGGGGTTTTCACGCGGCGGCGGGGTGCGCCTTCCCTGGTCTTGGACCGGGTCTCGGTTTCCTACGGAGGTGTTCCCGCGTTGTCCGAAGTGGACTTGACGCTGCCCGCCGGAGCGCGGCTCGCGGTGGTGGGGCCGAGCGGGTCGGGCAAGAGCACGCTGCTGGCGGTGCTGCTGGGCTTCGTGCCGCCGGCTTCGGGCCGGGTGCTGGTGGACGGGGTGGACCTGCGGTCGCTGGCACCGGCGCCGTGGCTGGCCGAGATCGCGTGGGTCCCGCAGCGGCCGACGTTGTTCCGGGGGTCGCTGGCTTCGAACATCGCACTGGGCCCGCCGTCGGCGGACGTCCCGTTCGCGGCCCGCGCGGCGGCGCTGGACTCCGTGGCGGCCGGGTTGCCGCAGGGGTTCGAGACGCCGGTTGGCGAGCTGGGCGAAGTGCTGTCGGCCGGGCAGCGCCAGCGCGTCGGCTTGGCCCGCGCGCTGGCGCGGACCTCGGCGGGGCTGGTGCTGCTGGACGAGCCGACCGCCCGGCTGGATGCCCGGACCGAGGACGCCGTCCTGTCGGCCACCCGGCGGCTGCTGCCGGGCCGGACGGCGGTGCTGGTGGCCCACCGCCCGGCGATGCTCTCGCTGGCGGACCGGGTGATCGAACTCCGCGGTGGCCGGGTTCGCCCGGAGGTGGCCGCGTGAACACCTGGGCCCTCTCCACCAAGGACCTGATCCGCCTGCTCCGCGCCGCCCTTCTCGGCGCCGCCGCCGAACTCGCCGCCCTCGCACTCATGGCCACCGCCGCCTGGCTACTGCTCCGCGCCGCCGAACGACCCCCACTCACCGCCCTCACCGTCGCCATCGTCGCCGTCCGTGCCCTCGCTCTCCTCCGCGGTGGCCTGCGGTACGCCGAACGGCTCGCCGGGCACGACGTCGTCCTCCGGTGGCTCGGCTCGCTGCGGACCCGCGTCTACCGAGCCCTCGTGCCCGGCACCCGGTATTCCGGCGGCGACCTCGTCACCCGGCTCGTGTCCGATGTGGACGCTCTGCAGGACGCCGTCCTGCGGTGGTTCCTGCCCGCCGGGGTCGCCGCGATCGTGGGGACCGCCGCGGTCGCCGTCACCGCCACCGCGTCGATGCCGGCCGCCGGCACGCTCGCCGCCGGGCTGCTCGCCGCCGGGGGCCTCCTCCCGTGGCTGGTCATCCGCCGCACCGCCGATGCCGCCCGGGAAAGCGCCCCGGACCGGGCCGAACTCGCCGAACGGGCCGTCGAGCTCGTCACCGGGCACCGGGAGCTCCTCGCCGCCGGGGCGCTCGAAGAACACCAGCGGAGCGCCGCGGACGTCGTCCACCGGATCACCGCCGGTGAGCGGGCGGCCTCCGGCAGGACCGCCCTGCTCACCGGCGCCGGGGTGCTCGTCCAGCTGGTCACCGCCGTCGGCGTCGGGGTGCTCTGCCGGGCCTCCGTGCCCTGGACCGCCGCGCTCACCCTGGCCGCCGTGACGGCCTTCGAGGTCGTCCTCCCGCTGATCGGGGCCGCCCGGCGGGTTCCGGAGATCCGCGCCGCCGCCTCCCGGGTGCGCGCCGTCCTGGACGAACCCGCCGTCCCGGGCGGCACCCGCACCGCCCGGACCGGCCACTTCCGGCTGGAGAAAGCCGGCGTGCGCCACCCCGGGCGGGCCCCCGCCCTCCAGGACGTCGACCTCGACCTGCCGCCCGGCAAGCGCGTCGGGATCCTCGGCCCCAGCGGTGCCGGGAAGACGACCCTCCTGCGCCTCCTGCTCGGCAGCCAGGCCCCCACCGAAGGCCGGGTGACCCTCGACGGCCACCCGCTCGGCGAGTACGCCGACCTGCCGGAGATCATCTCGGGCGCCGAGGCCGACGCCCACGTCTTCCACACGACCGTCCGCGAGAACCTCCTGCTCGCCGCCCCGGACGCGACCGACGAAGAACTGGCGGCCGCCTGCGGAACCGCCGGGTTCGACCTGGCCCTCGACCGCGAAACCGGTCCGGACGGCGCCGCGCTGTCCGGTGGTCAGCGCCAGCGGCTGATCCTCGCCCGAGCCGTCCTGGCCGCACCGGCGGTCCTCGTGCTCGACGAGCCCGTCGAAGGCCTCGATCCCGCCCACGGCGACGCCGTTTTGAAGCGCGTCCTCGCGAAGGCGAACGGCAGCGTGGTCCTCGTCACCCACCGGCCCGAGCACCTCGACGGCTTCGACGAGGTCATCACCCTCGAGGACGGGCGAGCACTTCCCGCATCGGCGGCCGGTCGGCGACGCGGACGTCCGTGACGTCCGGCAGCCACTCCCCGTCCACCGGCACGAACTGCGTGAAAGGCGCGTTCGCGGCCGGGACGCCGCAGCGGTCCAGGGCCGTGCCGAGGATCTGGCGGGACATCACCCCGAGCTGGTGCAGCGAGCGGTTCCGGTGCTTGCGGACGCCCAGGTTGACCTGCGCGAGCCCGTCGAGGCCGTACCGCGCCTCGGCGTCGAGCAGCAGCCCGATTTCGACGCCGTAGCCGGCGGCGAACGGTACCGACTCGAGAAACTCGCGCGTGCCCGCGTACTCGCCGCCGAGCGGCTGGATCAGCCCGCCGAGAGCGGGCCGCAACGCCGAGAGCACCGGCCGCGCCAGGAGCTCGGTGACGCGCCCGCCACCGGTGCTCTCCAGCCGCAGCGGACGGCGGTAGAAGCCCTTGACCAGGTGGACACCGCGTTCGGCGACCAGCGGCCCGAGCAGCGACGGCACGAACGCCGGGTCCGGGTCGACCAGGTCGGAGTCGAGGAAGACGACGAGGTCGCCGCTGGTCGCGGCCAGCGAACGCCAGAGCACCTCGCCCTTGCCCGGCACCGGCGGCAGGTCCGGCAGGACGTCCTCGCGGCGGACCACCCGCGCCCCGGCGGCCTCGGCGGTTTCGGCGGTCGCGTCCGTGGAACCCGAGTCCACGACGATCAGCTCGTCGACGACCGAGCCGACGAGCGGGCGGATCGACGCGACGACGTCACCCACGGTCCGCTCTTCGTCCAGTGCCGGTAGCACCACCGACACCGTCCGGTCACCCTTCGCGGCCACGATGTCCGCGGGCGTCCACCCGGGCTCCTGCCACGTACGCCGCTCGAACCAACTCACGAGTAACGATCGTGCCATGCTGGGGGCACCGCCACCGAAGAGGAGGACCACTTGATCGCGCTGCTTGTCCGGTTCGTGCTGGGACCGCTCGTCAGGGCGGTGTACCGGCCCGAGGTCCACGGCGTGGAGAACGTGCCGCTCAGCGGACCGGTGCTCCTGGCGGCCAACCACCGCGCCGCCCTCGACACCGGCGTGATCACCTTCGCGACCCCGCGGCAGGTCAAGTTCCTCGGCAAGGCGGAGTACTTCGCCGGCAAGGGCCTCAAGGGCAAGGCGCTGGCCGGGTTCCTCGGCGGCCTCGGCTACGTCCCCGTCGAGCGCGGCAACGCCCAGGCCGGGCTCGCGGCCCTGGAGGCCGCCCGCAAGGTGCTCGACGCGGGCGGCGTCTTCGCGATCTACCCCGAGGGCACCCGCTCATTGGACGGCCGGCTGCACCGCGGCCACACCGGGGTCGGGGCGCTGGCCCTGGCGACCGGCGCGAAGGTGGTGCCGGTCGCGCTGACCGGCACCGAGCAGCTCCAGCCGAAGGGCGCCCGCATCCCGCGCCTGGCGAAGATCGGCATCACCTTCGGCAAGCCCCTGGACTTCTCGCGCTACGAAGGCCAGGACTACGCGCCGGCGATCCGCCGGTCGGTCACCGACGAGGTCATGTACGCGATCCTGGAGCTCTCCGGCCAGGAATACGTCGACACCTACCACAAGCGGCCGAGCGAAGGCGTGGCCTGAGCGTCAGCCGGTCACCTTCACGACGACCTGCTCGTGGTCGACCGTGTAGGCCAGGTACTCGAACTTGAGCCCGGCCCGCTCGACGTACTCCAGCCACGCCCGGTGCTCGTGCTCCTGCCAGCCGGAGTAGTTGAAGTACTCGTCGAACACCACGATCGAGCCCGGCCGCAGGCGCGGGCCGACCAGGTCGAGGACGGTCTTCGTCGAGGAGTACAGGTCGCAGTCCACGTGCAGCAGGTCCACCGGACCGGGGTGCGCCTCGAGGAAGCCGGGGAGCACGTCGTCGAACCAGCCGACGACCAGCTCGGCGCCCGGCACGTCGGGCAGGCTGTCCATGTCGAACGTCCCGGCGGGGTAGCCCGCGCGCCAGGTCTCCGGCAGCCCTTCGAACGAGTCGAAGCCGTACACCGACTCGCCGCCGCGGGCCTGGGCGATGATCTTCAACGTGGTGCCCGAGTACACGCCGAACTCGAGAGCCAGGCCGCCTTCGGGGGCGAGCGACAGGCCGTGTTCCAGCGTGCTGTGCGGCGACGGGAACGGACGGGCGGTCTTCATGTGGTCGCGGACGAACGCGGCACTGCGCTGCGCCGCCTCGGTCTCCCCCGCGAACTCCAGGTCACGGCGGATGCGGTGCTCGACGTGGCTGATGTGCTCGATCACCCGCTCGACCACCCGCTCGGCCTGGCCGCCGGTCTCCGCGGGCACCTGCCGCCGCAGCTCGGCGACCTCCCGGCTCAGGTCGTCCAGTCTGGCCGACTGCTCCGCGAAGTGCCGGCCGACCGCTTCTTCGACGGCCCGCGCGACCTTGTCACGCAAGGAACGGCGAAGCCGGTCGGCGCGCAGGCTCCGGCGAATGAGGTCGCGCATGCAATGTCCTTCCGATCCGCGTCCGGGGCTGGCCCCCGACGCTCACACCCTCATCGATGAGGGCAGCAGAGTACGCATGATCCGGCGGCAGGGCTCTTCGACGAACCGGTACACCAGGTGGGCACTCAGCACCGCCAGCCCGATCGCCACGAGCACGGTAAGGCGGAACGACCAGCTCTGCCACCCGGACAGCTGTTCGGGGATGGCGAGCTTCGAGTAAATCATCTTGCGCGCCAGGTCCAGGAACAGCCAGTGCACCATGTACAGCGCGAACGAGACCTTCCCGCCCCACACCAGCACCCGGCTGGCCAGCAGCCTGGTCGCGGGGTCCCGGCGGCTGACCGCCAGCGAGCCGATCAGCAGCAGGAACAGCGGCACCACGACCACGGTCTCGGTCGAGCCCCACATGAGGTGGCCGTTGATCCGCCAGTCCTGGTCGAAGCGGAACCTCGGCGCCGGGTCCCACCGCTGCACGACGTAGAGGACCACGACGATCGTCGCCAGGATCGCGGTCGGCTTCAGGAACCAGGGCAGCTTCACCGTCGCACCGTGGCGCATCACCAGCAGGGCGACCACCGCGCCCGCGAAGAACTCGGTGAGCACCCGCAACGGGACGATCCCCCCGACGATCGTGTCGCCGTTCCACAGCAGGTCGCTGCCGTCCTGGAAGCCCATGCCGACGACCACCATCGGCACCGCGAGGACCGCGACCACCACCAGCAGCGCCCGGGTG
Organism: Amycolatopsis sp. NPDC024027; assembly: GCF_040638975.1. Classification (NCBI taxonomy): domain Bacteria; kingdom Bacillati; phylum Actinomycetota; class Actinomycetes; order Pseudonocardiales; family Pseudonocardiaceae; genus Amycolatopsis; species Amycolatopsis sp. NPDC024027. Next base: position 375,437 of record NZ_JBEZYY010000007.1, on the reverse strand, counting down.
CTGACGTGGACGAGCAACCGGGCCAGGACCACCACCAGCACGGTGAAGACCAGGTAGGCCAGCCATTCGGCGCTCAGCGACCAGTCGACCGGGTTCCAGTCGTGGTGGGCCGTGCTCCAGGCGTGCACCAGGAACACGTGCTCCAGGAAGCGGGACGGGTCCAGCGCGGCCTGCAGCCGGCCGTCGTTGTTCGCCTCCACCGAGAAGGCGTGGTACGCGCCCCACACCAGCAGCATGAAGAACAGCACCGGCCAGATCCGGGACAGCCGCAGCCACAGGAAGCCGGCCATCTTCTTCGGTCCCCAGTTCTCGGCCATCCGGTCGAGGTGGGTGAACGTCAGGATGAAGCCGCTGAGCACGAAGAACAGGTCCACCCCGAGGTAGCCCACGTTGAAGATCGGGACCAGCGGGTACAGGAACCCGAACGCCTTCAGCAGCTCCGGCCGGAAGTGGAAGGCGAGCACCCACACCGCGGCCACCGCGCGGATGCCGGTGAGCTGGCCGATGTGCACACCCGTCGCGGACCGCACCGGCTTCGCGGCGGTCTTCGGCGGGGCGGCCCCGTCGGTGACGTCGGCGACCGGAGTGGCCCCGGGCGGGGACACGGTCAGCACACGGCCGTTGTCTGCGTCCATCGTCGGGCTTCCTCCGCCTTCGGGGTTTTCGATCCGGGCCGGCGAGCCGGGCCGGGTCACTTCCGCCCGACCACGGAGAACACCACGCGGCCCGGGGCGCTCATCGACAGGCTCGTCGCCTGCAGCGGCCGGCCGGCCAGCATGAGGGACGGTTCCTGCGGCGCCGAGACCATCAGGGGCGCGTCACCGTGCGTCCAGGGCAGGCGGAGGGACTCGCCGTCGAGGTTGACCTTCAGGTCGTCCGGCTTGAAGAGGAATCCCCACACGCGCTCGGGCAGCGACTGCTCCGGGTACACGCGGGCGACGACCACGCCGTCGGCGGCCGTGGGCACCGGGACGGACTGCCCGGCGGCCAGCTGCGTGCTGGACAGCTCCCGCTCGGCACCGCACCGGTTCGGGCCGCGCTCGAGCAGCTGCCATTTGTCCGTGGAGTCCGCCAAGGTGTACCGGCAGGTCTCGGCGAGCTCGGTCCGGGGCGGGTCCCAGAGCGCGAACCGGCCGTCCAGCGTGATCCTGGTGTTCTCGCGGATGATGAACCGGGGGGCGTTGACGTCGTCGGCGATCCAGGACTCGTTCATCTTGTCGAGCAGCTCGGTGTAGGCGCCGTAGTTCAGCAGCGTCGGCGGGATCGCCGGGGTCAGCCCGTAGGTCCAGGAGATGGCCTGGTCGAACGGTTCGGCGCGGACCGGCTGCGTGCCGATCCGGGTCAGGAACCGCTGCGGGATGTCGGTGCGCTTGCGCAGCTCCGCCCGCGCCTCCTCCTGGACGGCGTCCCGGTGCGAGCCCGACGCGACGATGGTGGCGCCCTCGCCGAAGATGTGCAGCGAACGGACCGGGTCGATCGTCCACAGGCCGCCGCCGAAGCTGGCCGCCTGGGCCAGCAGCGAGACGACCGCGACCATCGCCAGCACGGCGCTGCGCCGCAGCACGGCGACCAGCACGGCCAGCGCGAACAGCACGGCGAAGTACTGCGCGGAGTGCGAATCGTGCCGCACGAAACCCTGCTTGAACAGCAGCCAGCCGGCGGCGAGCAGGCCCAGCCACAGCGTCCAGCGCCAGCCGTCCACCTTGATCCGGGCCAGGCCGACGGCCAGCGCGATCGTCACCGCGGCGGCGACCAGGTACTCCCAAGCGGCGTTCGTCGGCTCCAGGCCCATCGACTGCGCGTGCCCGCTGCCGACCGAAAGCGCGCGGACGACGTACTGCACCACCTGCGTCGGCGGCTGCCCCGCGACGATCCAGAGCAGGACCAGGCCGACCAACCCGGACACCGCGAACTCCGCGAACTCCCGCAGCCGCCTGCCGGGCCGGACGAGCACCGCACCCAGCACGATGGGGCCGCACATCAGCCCGACCGAGAACTTGGTCAGCAGCATGGCGGCGACCACCAGGCCCATCACCACCGGGAACGCGCGTTCCGCCCACTTCGGCAGCAAGCCGGCGGCGTGGCAGACGGCCAGCACCGCGACGAACCCGGGTGTGGCGGTGATGACGCTGGTGAGGGGCACGATGCTGAAGCTCGCCGCGAGCGCCCCGCAGGCCACCCACGCCCACCGGGTGCCGATCCGGCCCTGGAACGCCTGGAAGCAGGCGGCGATGCAGCCGGTCACGAACACGAACCAGAAGAGGAACCCGACGGCCACCTCGGCCCGGACGATGGTGGACGGGATCGCCAGGAAGTACAGCGGCCCGTAGGTCGTCGCGATCCGGTCGCCGAAGCTCAGGCCGAGGTGCCGCGCCAGCGCGATCAGGAGCCCGTAGTCGTAGTCGCCCTTGGGTTCGATGGGCGAGAACGCCGGCAGCTGCCAGGTGAAGATGGTGAGCAGCCCGCTGATCAGGAGCGTGGCCCGCGAGGGGGCCTCGACCACGAGACGCCAGGCGCGGAACCGGTCACCGAGCTTGCGCGGCCGGGTGTCGCCGGCTGCTTCCTCGCCGGCCGGCTCGGTGCCCTGGCCGGTCACCGGCTCCGGGTCCTTGACCAGGTCTTTCATCGAGGTTCTCCTGAACGACGGTACGGCTGGCGCGACAACGGCCGCGGTGGCGGATCCGGGCTGGGGCGTCAGAGCACCGAGCGCGGCAGCTTCGGCTTCGGGTCGAACTTCACACCGCGCAGCAGGCTCTTCACGATGCGCAGCCGCAGCGCGCGGGAAACGTGTCCCTGCGCCATGCCCCGGAGCACGCGGACGGCGAACCCGGCGGCCGCGAACGGGTTCTCGTGGTGCAGCCGGTACGAGAGCTCGTTGCGGGCGCCGTACTCGTACTTCCAGACGTTCTGGTGGTTGATCTGGCCGAAGTTCACCCCGCGGTTCTCCGGGAGGTCGTGCACGACGACGCTGGTCAGCACCTGGACGCCGGGCGCGGCCTTCGAGATGCGCAGGGTGTACTCCATGTCGTCGAACCAGATGAAGTACTCGGTCAGCGGCAGCCCGAAGCGGGCCAGCGCCCAGCGCGGGACCAGCACGGACACGAACGAGCAGTGGTTGACGAGCACCGCCTGCTGCCCGAGCGAGAGCAGCCGCCCCCAGTCCCAGGTCGTGCCGGGGTTGTTCATCTCGCAGATGCCACCGTCGGTCCACTTCACCACGGAACAGGCGAAGGGCATCTGGTGGCCGAGGGTCTGTTCGGCCTTGTCGAGCCCGTTGACCAGCTCTTCGAGGGCGTCCGGCCGCGGGTAGCAGTCGTCGTCCATGATCCAGAGGAAGTCGGCACCCAGCTCGTAGCCCTTGGCCATGCCCGCCGAGAAGCCGCCGGCGCCGCCGGTGTTCTCGGACAGGCTCAGCACGGTGACCCGCGAGTCGGTCGCGTACGACGCGAGCAGTGCGTCGGTGCCGTCGGTCGACGCGTTGTCGACGACCACGACCCACTCGGGCGCATGGCTCTGGGCGAGGACGTGGTCGAGCACCTTGCGGAGCTTGTCCTTGCGGTTGTAGGTGACGACGACCGCGGCGACCTTGTTCACTGCTTCATCCACCCTTGGTACAGCTCCGTGGCCCAGGCGCTGGCCTTGGGCAGTTTGGCGAAGGCCTCGTTCTTGGCGGCCTGTTCCTCGAACCAGCGCTTGCGCTGCTCCGGCGAAGACATCATGGTCCGGATCTTCTCCGCCGCCTGGCGGACGAAAGCGTACGGGTGCCGCGGGCACAGGAGCCCGTCGGGGACCACCGAAGCCTGCGAACCCACGTCGGCCGAAAGCACCGGGATCCCGGCGGCCGTGGCCTCGAAGGTCGTCAAGGTCAGGCCCTCGTTCTCCGAGGTGACCACCAGGACGTCGGACTCGGCCAGCGTGTCCTTGACCGGGTGGTCCGCCGCGCGGACCTCGAGCACGTCGGTCAGGCCCAGCCTGCCGCGCAGGCCGTGCACCTCGTCCGCGAGCTCACCGTCGCCCTGGACGATGAACCGCACCGGGACCGGCGAGGACTTCTTGAGCTCGGCGGCGAGCTTCAGGAAGACCTGCGGCCGCTTCTGCTGGTGGAAGCGCCCGATGTAGGTCACCGTGAACGGCGTGGACTTCCCCTCGGCTTCGGGGGCGTCCGGGGTGATCCCGGCGGTGGTGGCGTTCGCGAGGGTGGCCAGGACCACCTTGTCCGCGGCGATGCCCTGCCGGTGGACGAGGTAGTCGCGCAGCTGCGGGGAGATCACGTGGTGCTGGTCGATCATCGCCGACACCTGGACGGCGTGGTCGACGAAACCGCCGGTCCGCCACTCCAGGACGTGCTGCGAATCGACGACCGGGACGTCCGGCCAGACCGACTTCACCCAGGACAGCCGGTCGTAGAGCCAGGTGTTGTGGTGCACGTGGATGCCGCGGACGTCGAAGGCCGAGAACAGCCCGCTGAACAACGCGGAATCGGTGCCCAGCTTGATCGGGTGGGTCAGCGGGATGATCACCGTGTCGTCGAATTCGGGCCGCGTGATCCACGGGTGGGCCGATTCCCGGTCGGTGATGACGATCGGGACGAAGCCGGCTTCCTTGGCCAGCTGGATGCAGTCCAGTGCCCAGCGCTCCGCGCCGCCGAGCTCGAGCCAGTGCAGGCCGAACAGGATGGCGGGCCGGGCGGTGCTGACCTGGCGGCGGTAGTTCGTGTTGCCGGCGACCGGCAGGCGCCGCGGCAGCTGCACCGAGCGCATGCGCCGCTCGACGACGTCGGTCCGCAGCTGACGCAGGTGGTCGTACTGGAACGGGACCCGCGACCGGAGCAGCTTCTTGGCCTTGCCGACCGGGCCGCTGAGCTGCTGGTAGCTGTTCTGCACGATCGGCTTGCCGCCGACGTCGATGACGAGGTCCTGCGTCCCGCTCGGCGCCGGTGCGCCGGCTTCGGGAGCGACCAGGCTGCGCACCACGACGGACCCGACCGACTCGCGGTCCTGGGTCCAGCCGATGTGCAGGCAGCGCTCGTCGGTCAGCGACGGGTAGCCCAGGTGCAGCGCCCGGACGACGGTCAGGCGCAGTGTCGCGCCGCGTCGCACCAAGGCGTGGTAGTTGGCCGCGCCGATGACCAGGCGGCGCTCACGCTCGTCGAGGGCGCCGTCCCCGACGAGACCCACCCCACGGTCTTCGACAACTTCGAAGGTCTCAGCCAGCAAATCGCTACTCACGCCCGCCCCATCAGTCTGTTTCCCTTTCGGAAAGCTCTGACCAACCACGAAACATTGCTGCTCCACGAAGCTGGCCGAAATCGGTTCTCCGGCTTCGGGCAAGCGCCGAACTGACCCCCGACGGCGCTACGCAGAACCACACTATAGGGGTCAAAAGTCACCCATCTGCACGCGGGTTCCCGTTGCGCAGGGTGACAGGGATTCAGCTCACCAAACCAGGGAGATGTTACCGGAATCGACGGACGTCTCGTTTCCGGCTGCCGAACCAGGGGGCCTGAGCACGTCCACCCGGCGCCGTCACCCCCGGCATCCGCAGGTGGGGAGGAGGCCGCTCGCCCGGACCCGAGGGTGCCGGGACCCGATGCGCCACCGGCCGGCGCACCGCGGCCCCCGGGCCGGGCACTTTGTTGCCGTAGGACAACTTACGCAGATTTAAAGCGTACGAATTGCACAACACCGTTGCCGAAACACGATGGCAACCTCGGCGAATCACCGCCGCCGCCGTCGCCCGCCGCGACCGGCCCGGAGACCTCCGGTTCCGGCGCGGCCGGTGACGCCGGCCACGTCCGTCAGATCCCCGGCGCTTCCTTCGTCCACTTCGGCGGCGCGGGCGGCTCGTACGTCTCGAACCGGTCGAGCAAGGCGGCCGGGTCGGCGTCGGCGAGCAGGAGCTGCCGGTAGCCGTCCTTGAGGAAGCCCTCGGCGACCATGTGGTCGGCGAACGTCATCAGGGGCGCGTAGTACCCGTCGACGTCGACCAGGCCGATCGGCTTGCCGTGCAGGCCGAGCTGGGCCCACGTCCAGACCTCGAACAGCTCTTCCAGGGTGCCCGCGCCGCCCGGCAGCGCGACGAAGCCGTCGGAGAGGGCCGCCATCTTGGCCTTGCGCTCGTGCATGTCCGCGACGACGTGCAGCTCGGTCAGCCCGGCGTGCGCGATCTCGACGCTGGAGAGCGCCTCCGGGATGACGCCGATCACCTCGCCGCCCGCGGCCAGCGCGGCGTCGGCGACCACGCCCATCGTGCCGACGCTCGCCCCGCCGTAGACCAGGCCGATGCCCCGCTGGGCCAGCAGCTTCCCGAGCGCCGCCGCCTGCTCGGCGTACCGCGGCGAGAAGCCCATCGACGACCCGCAGAAGACACAGATCCGCCGCATCAGTGCGTGTCCTCCCACGCCTGGTAGGACTCCTGCACCACGCGGACGGCGTCGTCGATGTCGTCGGTGACGTGCAGCAGGTCCAGGTCGTGCGGGCTGATCTTGCCCTGGGCCTGCACGGTCTTGGCGATCCAGTCGTAGAGGCCGCCCCAGTAGTCGCTGCCGAACAGCACCACCGGGAACTTCGTGACCTTCTTCGTCTGCACCAGGGTCAGCGCCTCGAACAGCTCGTCGAGCGTGCCGAAGCCGCCGGGCAGGCAGATGAAGGCCTGCGAATACTTGATGAACATCGTCTTGCGGGCGAAGAAGTAGCGGAAGTTGACGCCGAGGTCGACCCACGGGTTCAGGCCCTGCTCGAACGGCAGCTCGATGCCGAGCCCGACGGAGAAGCCGCCGGCCTCGGCCGCGCCGCGGTTGACCGCCTCCATCGCGCCCGGGCCGCCGCCGGTCATCACCGCGAAGCCGGCGTTGGCCAGCGCCCCGCCGATCTTGCGGCCCAGCTCGTACTCCGGGTCGTCGCGCTTGGTGCGGGCCGAGCCGAACACCGTGACCGCGCGCGGAACCTCGGCGAGTGCGCCGAAGCCCTCGACGAACTCGGCCTGGATGCGCAGCACGCGCCACGGGTCGGTGTGCACCCAGTCGCTGGGGCCGCGCGAGTCCAGGAGCCGCTGGTCGGTGGTGCTACCCTGGTCGCGGCGGTCGCGGCGCAGCACGACCGGGCCCTTGTGCCGCTCCACCGGGCGTTCGGGGTACTGGCCGTCCGGCCATTCAGACTGTTCACTCACTACGCCATGCTACGGCCTACCCCCCTTCTTTCCGGGGGTCCGGGGGCGGCGCCCCCGGCGGGGCGTGGGGGCTCGGCCCCACATGTCACCGCAGCGAAAATGCCGGCAGCGCCGTGGCGGTGAAGTCGATGGCGGGCTCGTTGCCGGGCCATGAACTCAAGTCGTCGGCGTAGCGGCTTCCCCGGCCGTCGAACGGTTCATACGGACGGGTGCACTGCCGGGCGCCCACCGCGAACGGCAGGTCGGCGAAGTCGCCCGCGCCGTTGCCGCGCGCCGAGCGCGGCGTACCGGCGGTCGCCGGTGACGCGCTCGTAGAGCCGCGCGGTCGCGGCGAAGCTCTTGCCGGCCGCGTCGAAATCGGTGACGTCCACCCCCGTCCCGAATGGACTCGCCTTCGCCGACGCGACGCCGGAGTCGAGCTGGCGGCGGAGGTCGGCGGCCGGCGCCGGCTGCGTCGCGCCGCGGGTCCCGGTGGGCCTGCACCTGTGCGCCGAGCGCGAACGCCGCGGGCGCCGGACGTCGTGGTCGCCGAGGAAGCCGAACTCCTCGCTGGCAGTGCCGATGCCGGCCTGGGCGTAGAGGGTCCGGGTGCGGCCGTCCCACACCTTGTCGAGCCAGTCGAGGCCGGGGCGGACTTCCTTCGCCAGCACGAGATCGGGGTCCTCACGCAGCGCGAAACCGAGTTCGGCCGGCGAATACGCGGTGTTGGAGGTGAACTTCGTTTCCGCATCGAGGGTTGCCGTCCGATCGGAGGTGCGACGGCTTGCGGTCGAGGTGCCCGAGGCCTCGGCCCGGTACGTGCCGGGTCTCTCCAAAGTGGACAGATCGAGGTCGGACACCGCCGGGTAGCGCGCGTTCCAGGTGCCGAGGCTCGCGCCGGTGCGGTCTTCGCGGACGGTGGGGCCGCGTTCGTCGACGACGGTGAACGCGCCTTGCGCGCCGCCGAGCAGGTACGCGTGCTTCGCCTCGCCCAGCGCGAGCCGACCCGGAGCGGCCGGAAGCGGCAATATGTCCGTTTCCCCGGCCACCGCGCCGATGACCTACCGTGGGGAGATGACCAGTGCCCCCGCCGAACCGCTCGGAGCGCGGATCCGGCGGCTGCGCACCGGCCGCGGCTGGACCCAGCGCGAGCTGGCCGAGCCGGGCTACGACCGGGGTTTCCTGGCGAAGGTCGAGACCGGCAGCCGGCCGCCGTCGGAGGAGATGCTGGCCTACCTGGCGCAGCGGCTCGGGCTGACCGTCGACGAGCTGCGGTTCGGCCGCCCGCCCGGCGTCGCCGCCGAGCTGCGCGCGGCGCTGGACGAGGGGTACCGCGACCTGGAGCAGGGCCGCATCGCCGACGCGGAGGAGCGGTTCGCCGCCGTGGGCAAGCAGGCGGCGGGCTACCACCTGGACGACGTCGAGTGCTACGCGCGGTTCTGCCAGGCCGAGGTGCGGTGGCAGCTCTTCGACGTCGCGGGGGCGCAGCGGGCGCTGGAGCACGCGGAAGAACTGGCCGGCGCGGCCCCGCCGTGGCTGCGGGCGATGATCGTGCACCGGTGGTCGGGCTGCCGGTTCCAGAGCGGCGACGCCGGACCGGCGATCGCCCGGGTCGAGGCCGAACTGGCGACCCGGCCGCCGGACCCGGACGCCGAGCTGTGCCTGCTCACCGCGTTGATCCACCCGCTGATGGAGATGGGCGGCCTGCACCGGGCCCGCCGCGCGGCCGAGGACGGCCGGCGGCTGGCGCGGGCGGCGACCCGGCCGGACTTCGTCGCGCGGTTCCACCGGCAGGCGTCGCAGGTGTGGCAGGCGACCGGCCGCGCGGACCGGGCGGACGAGGACCTGACCGAAGCGTGCCGGCTGTTCGCGTCGGTCGGGTTCGACCGCGACGCGGCCCGCTGCCGCTGGGCGCGCGGCTACCTCCTGCGCCACCTCGGCCGCCTCGACGAAGCCCGCGCGGAACTGACGGCGGCCCGCGACCAGCTGGCGGCGATCGGCGCGGACGAAGGCTTCGCCGGGGCGACGCTCGAGCTCGCCGAGGTCCGGCTCCGGCAGGGCGCGCCGGAGGAGGCCGCGACGCTGGTTTCCGAGGTCCGCGAGTTGTTGTCCCGGGACGTCGAGTCGCTGGGCGAGGCGACGAGCCTGCTGGGCCAGATCGCCGCGGTCCGGGGCGAGCCGGAGACGGCGACCGGGCTGCTGCGGCAGGCTTTCGAGATCCAGACGCGGGCGGCTCTCCACGGCGCCGCGGTGTCGACGGCCCTGCGGCTCGGCGACACGCTCCGGCAACGCGGTCATCTCGACGAAGCCGTCGAGGCCTACCGCCGCGGCCTGGATTCGGCCGCCGGCACCGACACGTAACGGACCTGCGGGCTCGGTGGTCCGGACCAACAGCACTTTCCTACGAAAGTCTGTTAATTGGTTCAGACCAGTCTCCGAAGAGGCTGCCACCTGCGGTTTTACCCGAGTCCACCTGATCACTACCGGGCCGCACTGCTCCGTTCGGCCCATTGACCCGTCCGCGGACGGAACCTTTACTCGGACGCGTCCGGCGCAATAACACCAGTTATTCCGCAGGGCACATTCCTCACGGTCCCCGGAAAGGTTCCCCATGAGATCCCCACGTGGGCTGGCGGCGATCGCCGGCCTGGCCTTGACGTTCGCGGTGCCGGCGATCCCGGCCGCCGCCGCTCCCGCACCTCCCGCCGCCACCCCGCCCGAGGCGCTCGCCGCCCGCGCCGCCGACCAGGCCGCCCTCAACGGCGCCGACCGGCTCGCGAAGGGCGCCGGGGAGGCCTTCGTCCGCACCGGGGTCACCCCGGGTGGCGGCGGGCTCTACTTCGCCTCCTACCAGCGCACTTACCACGGCCTGCCGGTCATCGGCGGCGACGCGGTGGTCGTCGCCGACGGCGCCGGGCGCGTGCGCGGCACCGAAGCCGCGCACACCGCCCCGATCACCGTCGGCACGCGGGCCGCCCTGAAGGCCGAGCAAGCGACGAAGGCCGCCGCCGCCAAGGTGTCGACAGTGGACAGGGTGGACACCCCGAAGCTCGTCGTGCTGGCCGGGGACGCACCGGCGCTCGCCTACGAGGTCGTCGTCAGCGGCCGCGACCACGGCAAGCCCACCCACCTGCACGTCTTCGTCGACAGCACCACGGGAAAGATCCTCGACACCCGCGACGACGTCCGCGAAGCCGGTACCGGCAACTCCTACTACGCCGGCACCGTCTCGATCGACACCTCCGGCTCCGGCAGCTCGTACTCGATGACCGACCCCGGCCGCCGCGGCATCGCCTGCGGCCGCGAGGGCGGCTCGATCTTCACGAAGAACAGCAACACCTGGGGCAACGGCTCCGGCACGGACCTCGAGACCGGCTGCGTCGACGTCCTCTACAGCGTCCAGACCGAGTGGAAGATGCTCGCCGACTGGCTCGGCCGCAACGGCATCGACGGCGCCGGCGGCGGGTTCCGCGCGAGCGTCGGCCTCAACGACGTCAACGCGTACTGGGACGGCTCCTCGACGCACTTCGGGCACTCGCAGGACAACCGCCGCCAAGCGACGCCGATGGACGTCGTCGGCCACGAGTTCGGCCACGCGATCTTCCAGACCACCCCCGGCGGCGCCGGCTCGGGCTACGAGAACGGCGGGCTCAACGAGTCCACCGGCGACATCTTCGGCGCGCTGACCGAGTACTACGCCAACAACCCGGTGGACCGGCCGGACTTCTCCGTCGGCGAGGGCGTCAACCTCGTCGGCCAGGGCCCGATCCGCTACATGGACAACCCGTCGAAGGTCGGCGACCCGAACTGCTACTCGGCCTCGATCCCGAGCACCGAGGTGCACGCCGCCGCGGGCCCGCAGAACCACTGGTTCTACCTCCTTTCCCAGGGCAGCGGCGCCAGCCCGACGTGCAACAGCTCGACGGTGACCGGCATCGGCATCCAGAAGGCCGGCAAGATCTTCTACAACGGCCTGCTGAAGAAGACGTCGTCGTGGAACCACCGCGCGGCCCGCAAGGCCACCCTGGAAGCCGCGGTCGCGCTGTTCCCGGGCAGCTGCACCGAGTTCGCCGCCACCAAGGCCGCCTGGGACGCGGTGAGCGTCCCGGCCGTCAGCGGTGAGCCGACCTGCAGCGGCCAGCCGCCCGCGGGCAACGACTACTCGCTGACGCTGTCGCCGACGTCGGCGTCCGTCCAACCCGGACAGACGGCGACCACCACGGTGACCACCCGGGTCACCTCGGGCTCCGCGCAGACCGTGCAGCTGCTGGCCACCGGCCTGCCCGAGGGAGCGAAGGCGACCTTCAGCCCGGCGAGCGTCCAGTCCGGCGGCACGTCGACGCTGACCATCACCACCTCGGCGACCACGCCGGAGGGCACCAGCCAGGTGACGGTCACCGGCGACGGCACCGACGCCGACCACACCGCGCAGTTCTCGCTCACCGTCGGCACCGGCACCCCGCCGCCGACGGGCTGCGACGGCCTCGCCGAGTGGGACTCCGCCAAGGCGTACGTGCCGAACGACGTCGTGGGCCACAACGGTCACAAGTGGACGTCGCTGTGGTACTCGACCGGGGCCGAGCCCGGCGCGCCCGGCTCCTGGGCCGTCTGGAGCGACAGCGGCGCCTGCTGATCCACGCCGCGCGGTGGTGGACGCCACCACCGCGCGGCTTACCCTGGACCTCCACGGCGGAAAGGCACCTGTGTGAGCGAGAGCGTCGGCGAACGCCTGCGTGAGCTGCGCACCGAACGCGGGCTCACGCAGCGCGAACTCGCCGGGCCGCAGTACTCCGCGGCGTACGTGTCGTCGGTCGAGACCGGCGCGCGGACTCCGTCGGGAGACGCGCTGCGGTTCTTCGCCCAGCAACTCGGCATCGACGCGGGCGAACTGCTCGGCGGCCGGTCGCCGCGGGAGCTGATCGAGCTCGACCTCGAGCTGATCGAGACGGCGGACCGGTTCCTGGCCGGCGACGCCCGCCGCGCGACCCCGCGGATGCAGCGGATCCGGCGCCGTGCCGAGCGCCTCGACCGGCCGCGGCAGGTGGGGATCGCGTTGCTCTGGCTGGCCGGGTACTCGACCGGCGACGTCCGCACCAAGTACGTCGCGGATGCCGAGACGGCCCTGTCGGGCGAGCCGCCACCCGTGCGGGCGATGGTCGTGCCGCTGCGCGCGGCGGTGCTCACCGGATGGGGTGAGGTGCAGTATTCGGTGCACCTGCTGGAAACCTGCCACGCCGAGCTGCTGCGCGACGGCTACCCGCAGCCGTCGATGCTGCTGACGCTGCGGGCCTGCCTGGCCGAGCGGCACCTGCGCCAGGGCGACCTGGAGCGGGCGGCCGAGTACGCCGGCTCGGCGTTGCGGCTCGCCCGGGGCGGCCCGGCGGTGCTCGCGGAGCTGACCCGCAGTCACGTCGAGGTGTGCCGCAGCCACCTGGCGGCGGACCGGTTCGCCGACGCGGCCGCGTCGGTCGCCGCGGCCTACGACCTGATGCAGGAACGGGCGCTGCACCCGGCGATGGCGTACTGCCTGCTGGCCAGGGCCCGGGTCCGCGGCCGGTCGGGTGACGTCGAGGGCGCGCTGGCCGACCTCGGGGCGGCGCGGGAGACGGCGTGGCCGGACGACGTCCCGGCCATCACCGTCGAGCTGGCCGCGGAATACCTCGCGGCGGGCCGGCTGGAGACGGCGGCGACGCTGCTCGACCAGGTCCGCCCGGCGATCGTGGCGGGTACGGCGCTGGCCGCGGAGCTGCGGCTGCAGCTGGGTTCGCTGGCCAGGGCCCGCGGCGACGCGCGGCGTGCGGCCGAGGACCTGCGGGCCGCCGTCGAGCTGGCCACCGGCCTGGGTGCGCGCGGGGTGCTGGTCCGCGCGCTGCGGCCGTTGAGCGAACTGCTCGGCGAGACCGGGAAGCAGGCGGAGGCGGCGGACGTGCTGCGGAACGGGCTCATCGCACTGGGCGCGGAAGACGGCTGAAGCGATTCTGAGCGGTACTAACGAATCCCGTTGATCGAGATCATCCGGCGTTCGGATGGTGTCGCCGACAATCCCTACGAAAGTCGTTCCGACGCGGAACGCGGGGCGAATCCCCTGCTGCGGCGGGGTTTGTACGAATTGATTCGATAATCCGGAACGTGCCGTTGGTCCGTTCGGCGCATTGACGCCCCGATCCGCTGATCCTTTACTCGGATGCGTCCGGACGCATACCTCCTGTTAGCACGCCGGACACCTCTCCCTTTCCCTTACCGGACCTCGATTCTGCCTTCATGGAAGGAAGACCTCGATGACCCATCGTGGGTTCAGCACGGGCTTGGCGGCTGCCGCCGGGCTCGCCATGACGCTCGCGTTACCGGTGACCCCGGCGAACGCAGCTTCCCAAGCCCAGCCCGCCGCTCCCGAAGCGGCCGCCGCCCGCGCCGCCGACCAGGCGGCCGCCAGCGGTCTCGACGCCCTGCGCCGCGGCCCGGCCGAATCGTTCCAGCGGATCGGCCTCACCGCCGGGGGCGGTGGCCTCTTCTACGGCGCCTACCAGCGCACTTACCAGGGCCTCCGGGTCGTGGGCGGGGACGCGGTGGTCGTCGCGGACGGCGCCGGGCGCGTCCGCGGCACCAGTGCGGCCGAGACCGCGGCCATCACCGTCGGGACCCAAGCCCTGGTCGACGCGGCGAAGGCCGCCGCCACCGCCCGCGCCCAACTGCCCACTGTGGACAGTGTGAGCACGCCGGAGAAGGTGGTGCTGGCCGGGACGAGCCCGAAGCTGGCCTACGAAGTCGTCGTCGCCGGGCGCACCGCCACGGCACCGAGCAACCTGCACGTGTTCGTCGACGCGGCGACCGGTGCGGTGCTCGACAAGCGGGACGACGTGCGGACGTTCGCCTCCGGGGCGAAGGGCCAGGCGCAGCCCGCCACGGTGAACGTCGCCGGCACGGGCAACAGCTACTACGTCGGGAACGTCGCCATCGACACGACGCAGTCCGGCAGCACCTACACGATGCGTGACCCGGGCCGCACCGGCATCAGCTGCGGCCGCGAGGGCGGCTCCGTCTACAGTGGACCGGACAACAACTGGGGCAACGGCTCCGGCACGGACCTCGAGACCGGCTGCGTCGACGTCCTCTACAGCGTCCAGACCGAGTGGAAGATGCTCGCCGACTGGCTCGGCCGCAACGGCATCAACGGCAGCGGCACCGGCTACCCCGCCAGCGTCGGCCTGTCCGACGTCAACGCCTACTGGAACGGCTCGTCGACGCACTTCGGGCACTCGCAGGACAACCAGCGCCAGGCCACTTCGATGGACGTCGTCGGCCACGAGTTCGGCCACGGCGTCTTCCAGTTCACGCCGGGCGGTGCCGGTTCCGGCAACGAGAACGGCGGCATGAACGAGTCGACCGGTGACATCTTCGGCGCGCTGACCGAGGCGTACGCGAACAACGCCAAGGACACCCCGGACTACGAGGTCGGCGAGGGCGTCAACCTGGTCGGCCAGGGCCCGATCCGCTACATGTACCAGCCGTCCAAGGTCGGGGACCCGAACTGCTACTCGTCGTCGATCCCGAGCACCGAGGTGCACGCGGCGGCGGGCCCGCAGAACCACTGGTTCTACCTGCTGGCCGAGGGCTCGAACCCGGGCGGCGGCAAGCCCGCCAGCCCGACCTGCAACAGCTCGTCGGTCACCGGCATCGGCATCCAGAAGGCCGGCAAGATCTTCTACAACGGCCTGCTGAAGAAGACCTCGTCGTGGAACCACAAGGCCGCCCGCAAGGCGACCCTCGAAGCCGCGATCGCGCTCTTCCCGGGCAGCTGCACCGAGTACAACGCCACCAAGGCCGCGTGGGACGCCGTCTCCGTCACCACCGCCAGCGGTGAGCCGACGTCGTGCAGCGGCGGTGGCCCGGACTTCTCCGTCGCGCTGAACCCGGCTTCGGGTTCCGTGCAGCCGGGCGCCTCGGCGACCACCACGATCAGCACCGCGATCACCTCGGGCGCGGCCCAGTCGATCACGCTGTCCGCCTCGGGCCTGCCCGCCGGCGCGACCGCGACGTTCAGCCCCGCCACCATCTCCTCCGGTGGCAGCTCGACGCTGACCATCGCGACGACGTCGTCGACCCCGACCGGCAGCTTCCCGATCACCATCACCGCCGACGGGGCCAGCACCGACCACACCGCGACGTACGCCCTGACGGTCGGGACCACGTCGTCGTGCGCCCCGGTGACCAACTCGACCCGGCTGGACATCCCGGACTACCCGGGTGCCGCGGTCAGCAGCACCAGCACCGTGGCCGGCTGCGCGCGCAACGCGTCCGGCACCACCAAGGTCGAGGTGCACATCACCCACACCTACAGCGGTGACCTGGTCCTCGACCTGGTCGCTCCGGACGGCACCAGCTACCGCATGAAGAACTCCAGCAGCAGCTCGACGCCGAACATCAACACCACCTACACCGTCAACGCTTCTTCGGAAGCCGCGAACGGCGCGTGGAAGCTGCAGATCAAGGACGTCGGCCCGGCCGACACCGGTTACCTGTCCTCCTGGACGTTGACCGTGTAGCACCCCCGACCCCGTGAAGGCCGCACCAGCCAGGTGCGGCCTTCACGGTCGTTGTCCCCAACCCCCACCGAAGGAATTCACCGCCATGAAGTGGAAGACACGACTCGGCGCCGGGGTCACCGCCCTCGCCGCCGTCTTGGGTGTGGTCAGTGCGCCCGGTGGCGCCACAGCCACCGCCGCCACGACCCTCGCCGCACCGGACATCTCGCTGGCCAACATCAAGGGCCACCTCAACCAGCTGCAGACCATCGCCAACAACAACGGCGGCACCCGCTCGGCGCGCGGCGGCGGGTACGCGGCGTCGGTGTCCTACGTGGAAAACCTGCTCAAGAACGCCGGGTACACCACGACCCGCCAGACCTGCACCAGCTGCCTCGGGCAGTCGCAGAACCTCATCGCGGAGTGGCCGCAGGGCGACGCGAGCCAGGTCATCATGCTCGGTGCGCACCTCGACTCCGTCAGCGCCGGCCCCGGCATCAACGACAACGGCTCGGGCAGCGCGTCGATCCTCGAGGTCGCGCTGACGCTCGCCCGGACCAACCCGGCGATGGCCAAGCGCGTCCGGTTCGGCTGGTGGGCCGACGAAGAGTCCGGCCTGATCGGTTCGAAGTACTACGTCAACAACCTGCCCAGCAGTGAGCGCACGAAGATCAAGACCTACCTCAACTTCGACATGATCGGGTCGAAGAACTGGGGCTACTTCGTCTACGACGACGTCGCTTCGGTCAAGGCGATCTTCGACGAGTACTTCGCCTCCATCGGCATCCAGACCGAGGGCGACAGCGAAGGCGACGGCCGGTCCGACCACGCGTCCTTCAAGAGCGCGGGCATCCCGGTCGGCGGCCTGGCCACCGGCGCCGGCGACATCAAGAGCTCGGCGCAGGCGCAGAAGTGGGGCGGCACCGCCGGTTCGCCGTTCGACAACTGCTACCACCGCGCCTGTGACACGACGGCGAACATCCCGGACCCGCCGCTGGAGAAGAACAGCGACGCGATCGGGTACGCGCTGTGGAAGCTGGCCGTCGCCACCACCCAGGGCAACGACTTCTCCGTCTCGCTGAACCCGGCGTCCGGCACTGTCCAACCCGGACAGTCGTTGCAGGTCGCCGTCGGCACCGCGACGACTTCCGGCTCGGCGCAGTCGATTTCGCTGTCCGCCTCCGGCCTGCCCGCGGGCGCGACGGCGTCGTTCAGCCCGGCCACCATCTCCTCGGGCGGCAGTTCGACGCTGACCATCACGACGTCCGCGTCGACGCCGACCGGCACCTTCCCGATCACGGTCACCGCGGACGGCGCGAACGCCGACCACACGGCGACGTTCTCGCTCGGCGTCGGCAGCTCGTCCTGCGCGCCGGTGACCAACTCGACGCGGCTGGACATCCCGGACTACCCGGGTGCCGCGGTGAACAGCCCGGCGACCGTCGGCGGCTGCGCGCGCAACGCGTCGAACGCCACCAAGGTCGAGGTGCACATCACCCACACCTACCGCGGTGACCTGGTCCTCGACCTGGTCGCTCCGGACGGCACGGCGTACCGGCTGAAGAACTCCAGCAGCGACTCGACGCCGAACCTCGACGCCACCTACACCGTCAACGCCTCTTCGGAGGCCGCGAACGGTGCGTGGCAGCTCCGCATCAAGGACGTCGGCCCGGCCGACACCGGTTACCTGTCCTCCTGGACGCTGACCGTCTGACCGTTCACTCGGGGGCGTCCCGCACGGGGCGCCCCCGAGTTGTCTAGACCACCCGTTCGCAGGTAGTCAGCCCTTTCCCGCGGTCCCTATCGTGGACGGACACGCCGCGTACGCCCCTCAACGACGATGGGAGCCGGTATGTCCGGTCGCAGAACCCGCTTGTTCGGAACCCTTCTGGCCGCGGTGCTGGCCGTCCCGCTGCTCGTGCCGGCCCCCGCGCAGGGGGCGGTGCAGGCCGACACGTGCGCGGTGAAATCGCGGCCCACGGGCAAGGTCCTCCAGGGGTACTGGGAAAACTGGGACGGCGCCGCGAACGGCGTCCACCCCGGGCTGGGCTGGGTCCCGATCACCGACAGCCGCATGGCGCAGCACGGCTACAACGTCGTCAACGCCGCCTTCCCGGTGATCCGCTCCGACGGCACGGTGTTGTGGGAGAACGGGATGGACGCCGGCGTGAAGGTGTCGACGCCCGCCGAGATGTGCGCGGCGAAGGCCGCGGGCGCGACGATCCTGCTGTCCATCGGCGGCGCGGCCGCCGGGATCGACCTCTCGTCGTCGGCGGTGGCCGACCGGTTCGTCGCCACGGTCGTGCCGATCCTGAAGCAGTACAACTTCGACGGGATCGACATCGACATCGAGACCGGCCTGACGAACAGCGGGAACATCAAGACGCTCTCGGCGTCGCAGTCGAACCTGATCCGCATCATCGACGGCGTGCTCGCGCGGATGCCGTCGAACTTCGGGCTCACGATGGCGCCCGAGACCGCGTACGTGACCGGCGGCAGCGTCGCCTACGGCTCGATCTGGGGCGCGTACCTGCCGATCATCAAGAAGTACGCGGACAACGGCCGCCTGTGGTGGCTGAACATGCAGTACTACAACGGATCCATGTACGGCTGCTCCGGCGATTCCTACCAGGCCGGGACCGTGCAGGGCTTCACCGTGCAGACGCAGTGCCTGAACCAGGGCCTGGTCGTGCAGGGCACGACGATCCGCGTGCCCTACGACAAGCAGGTGCCGGGCCTGCCCGCCCAGCCGGGCGCGGGCGGCGGGTACCTGTCGCCGAGCCTGGTTTCCCAGGCGTGGCGGTCGGTTCCGGGCCTCAAGGGCCTGATGGACTGGTCGATCAACTGGGACGGCTCGAAGGGCTGGACGTTCGGCGACAACGTCAAGTCCCTGCAGGGCCGCTAGGAGTCGCCGGCCGGGATCGGGTCGTCGTACTCGCCCGGCGGGCCGGCGTATTCGCGGCCGCCGCCGTCCGGGAACGGCCACGGGTTCGGGACGCAGCCGTGCAGCCCGAGCGTCTGCTGCTCCATCACCGGCGCCGGCCGGCCCGGGCCCGGGCACAGCTCGTGGCCCTGGCCGAGCCGGTGCCCGGTCTCGTGGGTGACCATGTACTGCCGGTAGGCCTCGAGCGGGGCGCCGTAGTTCGGGACGGCGTTGGCCCAGCGGGCGACGTTGAGCACGACGTTGCTGCCGTTGCGGCAGGAGGTGTAGCTGTCCGGCGTGCCGCCGCACAGCCTGTCGCGGCTGGCCGGGGTGGCGAGGTAGATGGTGAAGTCGGCCATGTCGGCCGGCCCGACCTGCTGCAGCCGCCACTGGCCGCCGGCGGTCCAGCCGCGCGGGTCGCCGAGGATGGTGCGGATGTCCTTGGCGAACTCGGCGGGCCCGACGCCGTCGATGTCGGTCTCGACGGCGATCCGGTAGCGCATCAGCCGGCCGGACGTCCCGGCGACCTCGTCGTTGCCGGGGGTGAACATCCACTGCCCGGACCCGGTCCGCGGGAAGGTGATGGCGGCCTCGGCGACGGGCGCGCTCTGCGTCACGGGCTCCCGCTCGGCCGGCGGCGGCGGGATCGAGGTGGCGTCCCCGATGGCGGTGCGGATCGGCCCGGCCGCCGGCGCGGCCACGGGCTGCCCTTCCCCGCAGGCGGCCACCCCCGCACCCACCGCCAGGGCGAGCACGGCCACCGCCGCGGCTCGTCTCGCGGTTTTCGGCATGGGTCCTCCCGGGGTGCGGCTTCAGAAAGACATACGGGCCGCGAGCGGGAAAAGTTGCGGTGACCTGCGGTGGCGGAGCGTCACCGCAGGTCGGCGCCGCGACTGTGACCACGACCACAGCACCGGCTGCGACGTTCGGTGTATCGCGCGCCGGGAACTCAGGCCAGGAACTTGCGGAGCACCTCGGTCACCTGGCGGATCTCCGCCGTCCGGACGTTCTCCTGCTTCGTGTGCGCCAACGTCGGGTTGCCCGGGCCGAAGTTCACCGCCGGCATGCCGCGTGCCGCGAAGCGCGCCACGTCGGTCCAGCCCAGCTTGGCCGCCGCGCGGCCGCCCGCCGCCGTCACCAGTTCCGCCGCCGCCGGGGCCGACAGGCCCGGCAGCGCGCCCGGGGAAAGGTCCACAACGGACAGTTCGAAACCGTCGAAAACCTCGCGCAGGTGACGCTCTGCCGCCGCCGGGTCGCGGTCCGGGGCGAAGCGGTGGTTCACCGTCAGCACCGCCGCGTCCGGGACCACGTTGCCCGCCACGCCGCCGCTGATCGCCGTCGCCTGGAGGCCTTCGCGGTAGGTCAGGCCGTCGATGTCGACGATCCGCGGGGTGTACTCCGCCAGCCGGCGCAGCGGCTCGGCGAGCGCGTGGATCGCGTTCTCGCCCATCCACGCCCGGGCGGTGTGCGCCCGCTTCCCCGCCAGCCGCAGCTCGACGCGCATGGTGCCCTGGCAGCCGGCCTCGATCACGCCGTTCGACGGCTCACCGACGATCGCCAGGTCGCCGGCCAGCCACTCCGGCAGCTCGCGCTCGATCCGGCCGAGGCCGTTCTTGACCGCTTCGACCTCTTCGTTGTCGTAGAACACGAAGGTGACGTCGTGCTTGGGCGCGGGCAGCGTGGCCGCCAGGTGCAGGAAGACCGCGTCGCCACCCTTCATGTCGACCGTGCCGAGGCCGTGCAGGATCTCTTCGTCCCCGGTGCCTTCACGCCGCGAAGGCAGGTTGCCGTTTTCGGGCACGGTGTCCAGGTGCCCGGCGAGCACGACCCGCGACGCGCGGCCGAGGCTGGTCCGCGCGAGGACGGTGTCGCCGTTGCGGACGACCTCGAGGTGCGGGGCCTGCGCCCGCAACGCGTCCTGCACCGCGGTCGCGATCTCGGCCTCGGCGCCGGACACGCTGAAGATGTCCACCAGCGCTGCGGTCAGGTCCACCGGGTCGGCGTGCAGGTCGAGGCTCATGCCCCGCACGCTACCGTGGGGGTGTGCCTAAGTTCCCGGTCGCCGTGGGCGGCGCGTTGCTGGTCCTGGTCCTGTCGGGCTGCGGGAACGAGGCCGGCCCGGCGCCCCGGCCCCGGGCCGGGGAGCCCGGGCCGGACGCGCTCCCGACCAAGCTGGACGCGCTGACCGTCGACCAGTGCTACGCCAGCCCGCGCACCCAGCTGCCGAAGGGCTGTGAGAAGTACGTCACGGAGGTCGCCAACGTGCCGGGCGCGGCCCGCAAGCGCGCGGACGACCGCGACCCGCAGCTGGTCGCCGAGGCCGGCAAGCTGGAGCAGGCCGTCGGGTCGTTCCGGGGCGCGGGCTGCACCACGGTCCCGGCCGCGGGCGGTCCCTGCTCGCAGGCGCTCGTCGACATCGCCGGCGCCCTCGCGGGCCTGAAGAAGCAGGTAGACGCCCGGCCCACGAGTGGTTGATCCGCGTCACTCCACTACGGTGAAGGTCGTGAGCGAGCAGAGCCCGAACCCCGAAACGACCGGCGCCAGCGGCGTCGGGCTGGCCACCGTCACCACCGACGGGACGGTCCTCGACACCTGGTACCCGCACCCGAAGCTGACCGACGGTGGCACCGCCGGCACCGAGCGACTCGGCGCGGACGAGGCGAAGGAGCTGCTCGGCGAGGCCGCCGCGGCGCTGCTCGGCCCGGACACCGACCGCGGGGTCGAGGTCGTCGCCGTGCGCACCACGATCGGCAGGCTCGCCGACGCGCCCGCGGACACCCACGACATGTACCTGCGGCTGCACCTGCTCTCGCACCGGCTGGTCCGCCCGCACGGCCAGAACCTCGACGGCATGTTCGGCCTGCTGGCCAACGTCGTGTGGACCAACCACGGCCCGTGCCCGGTCGAAGGCTTCGAGACGACCCGGCTGCGGCTGCGGGCGCGCGGCCCGGTGACCGTCTACAGCGTCGACAAGTTCCCGCGCATGGTCGACTACGTCCTGCCCTCGGGGGTCCGGATCGGCGACGCCGACCGCGTCCGGCTGGGCGCGCACCTGGCCTCCGGCACGACCGTGATGCACGAGGGCTTCGTCAACTTCAACGCCGGCACGCTCGGCGCGTCGATGGTCGAGGGCCGGATTTCGGCCGGCGTGGTCGTGGGCGACGGCTCGGATGTCGGCGGCGGCGCGTCGATCATGGGCACGCTGTCCGGCGGCGGCAAGGAAACGATCTCCCTGGGCGAGCGCTGCCTGATCGGCGCGAACGGCGGCGTGGGCATCTCGCTGGGTGACGACTCGGTCGTCGAGGCGGGCCTGTACGTCACGGCGGGCACGAAGGTCCTCGTCGAGGGCAAGGTCGTCAAGGCCCGCGAGCTCAACGGCATTTCGGGCGCGGTGTTCCGCCGCAACTCCGCGAACGGCGCGGTCGAGGTCGTGCCGCGGACCGGCTCCGGCGTCGAACTGAACGCGGCGCTGCACGCCAACGACTGAGGGCGATCGGTCACCTACCATCCAGGGGTGACCACCGAATCGTTCCGCCGGACGCCGGCTGAGCTGGGCCTGCCGGACGCGCCCGTCGAAGCGCGTCCGGCCGACCCGGCGGTCCACCACGTCCGCGCCAAGCTCGACCGGGAGATCCGCGCGCTGCTCGCGCACGAACCCGGCACGCGCTCCGGCGTGGACCCGGAAGACCTGCACCAGATGCGCGTCGCCCTGCGGCGGATGCGCAGCGTGCTGAAGCTGTCCGGCGAGCTGGTCGGCGACGGCGCCGAACCGGTGCGCGCGGAGCTGGGCTGGCTCGGCCAGTCCCTCGGCGAGGTGCGCGACTACGACGTGCTGATCGGGCACCTGCGCGAGGTCATCGCCGGCTTCGAGGTCCGCGACCAGGCGGCGGGCCGTCGCCTGGTGTCGAAGTTCGTCACCGAGCGAGCCACGGCGAAGCGCCGCCTGACGCGGGCGCTGTCGAGTGCCCGGTACTCGACGTTGCTGCGCGAGGTGAGCCTGCTGACCCGGGCGGAGTCCGCCCCGGCCGTCACCCGGCCGCACGACCTGATCACCGGGCTGGCGAAGCCGCACCGCAAGCTCGCCAAGGCCGTCCGCGCCCTGCCCGCCGACCCGCCGGACGACGACCTGCACGCGCTGCGCATCCACGGCAAGAAGCTGCGTTACGCGGCCGAGCTGGCCCAGACGTCGGTGAAGAAGAAGCAGACGGCGAAGATCAAGCAGCTGCTCAAGGCGACGAAGGACTTCCAGACCGTGCTCGGCGAGCACCAGGACGCGGTGATCGCGGCCGAGCGGATGCGCACGATCCTGGAGTCGGCGGACGGCCCGATGGGGTTCGTCGCGGGCCGCATCGCCGAGCGCGAGCTGAGCCGCCGCGCCGAGGCCCGCGCGACCTGGCGCGCCTCCTGGGCCGCGGTGGACTCCGCCGCCAAGGCCCTCCACGCCTGAGCCGCACCCCGGCAACGTCTTGAATGACTCATTCCTTGCATCCGACGCCAGGAATGAGTCATTCACTGCGTTCCGGCCGGTGAGTCTCAGGACATCGACCAGACGTATCCGTCCGGCCGGATGAGCACCCGGCAGCCATCCGAAGCCTCGTAGGCCGCGTAGGCGTGGCCGCCGTCGTCGACCAGGTCCATTCCCGTGGCCACGCTCCCCGCCGGCAGGATCCGGTACCCCGGCGTCTCGCCCGCCCCGAACAGCAGCTCCGTCGCGTGCGGGCCGCGGAACAGCTCGAACAGCCGCACCCGCTTGCCGTTCGCGTCGGCCAGCGGGGCGTCCGGCGCCCGGTCGCCCGGCCGCAGCGCGCCCGTCCCGGCCGGTGACAGCGGGCCGCCGCGGTAGGTGATGTTCAGCTGGTTCGTCTCTTCGCCGCGGTGGTGGGCGTCGTCGTCCCCGTCGACGTACTTCTGCAGGATCCCGGCCGTCACCCCGAGCACCCGGGCCGCGACCGTGCGCCGCTCGATCTCGTAGCTGTCCAGCAGCTCCGGTGCCCCGTCCGCGAGCTTCCAGCCCAGGTTGTAGCCGTCCTGGACACCGGTGTTCAGCCCCTGCCCGCCGGTCGGCGGGTGGACGTGCGCCGCGTCCCCGGCCAGGAACACCCGGCCGTCGCGGAAGCGGGCCGCCAAGCGGATGTTCGGCCGCCACACCGTCGACCAGACCAGGTCGGACAGCTTGACCGTGCCGCCGCTCAGCGTGTCGAGCCGGGCCTGGACCGCGGGCAACGCCGTCTCGACGTCGGTCTCGCCGTCGCCGAGGGAGGCGCCGAACTGGAAGTGCGGCGTACCCGGCAGCGGGCTGAACATCATGCCGCTCATCGGCTCGTCCGGGGTCGCGAACCAGTGGCCGTAGTTCCGGTCGAGCCCCTCGGCCCGGACGTCGCCGAGCAGCATCCGGATCGACTCGTCGGTCGTGCCCTCGAACGCGATCCCCAGCGTCTTGCGCACGAAGCTCTTGCCGCCGTCCGCGCCGACCAGGTACTCCGCGCGGACGGTTTCGCCCGTGCTCAACGTCGCCGTGACGCCGTCGGCGTCCTGGGCGAAGCCGGTCAGCGCGGTCGCGAGCTCGACCCGCACGCCGTACTCGGCCAGCCGGTCGCGCAGGATGCCCTCGGTCTGCGACTGGCCCAGGAACCAGCCGGTCGCGTACGGCCGCGACGGCGTCGGCTCGACGGGGTCGAACATCATCCGCTCGCCCACCACCTCGCCGCCGAGGTGGATCTTCATCGGCACCGGGGCCATGCCCGCGGCCAGCACCGCGTCGAGCACGCCCAGGTCCTCGAACACCTCCAGCGTGCGCGGCTGCATCCCGTCGCCGCGCGAGCCCACGAAGTACGTCTCGGCCTTGTCGATGATCCGCACGGCGACGTCGCGCCGCGCCAGCTCGATGGCCAGTGTCAGCCCGGTCGGTCCCGCTCCCGCGATCAGCACCCGTGTGTCCATGTCGCCCTCCCAGTGAATTTAAGTTCAGTGAATCTAGATTCAGAATGACGCTGCTAGCGTCCTATGTCAAGGGAGGTGGCGATGACGGCGACGAGCCGCAAGGAAAAGGCCGCGGAGACCGAGGTCGCGCTCAAGGCCGCGGCCAAGCGCGTCTTCGCCCGGAAGGGCTACCTGAACACGAAGATCACCGACATCACCGCCGAGGCGGGCCGGGCCGCGGGGTCGTTCTACAACCACTTCGCGGGCAAGGAAGAGCTTCTCGAAGCGCTCATGGCCGACATCGCGGCGTCCGGCGACGAGAGCGCCGACAGCGAGGACCACCTGAACGACTTCAGCGACCCGGCGGCCGTGCGCTGGCACGTCCGGCAGTACTGGACCTTCTACCGGGAGAACGCCGCGACCATGCTGGCGCTGCGCCAGGCGGCAATGGTCAGCGAGTCGTTCGCACGCACGCTCGCGCAGTTCGGCGCGTCCCAGGCCGCCGACCTCGACGACCACCTCGCGCACGTCACCCGCGCCGGGCTGAAGCTGCCCACGACGCCGGACCGCTGCGGGATGCTGATGTACAACCTCGTCGACTCCTTCGCGGCGACGTGGCTGCACGGCTCACCGCCGGACTGGACACCACCGACCGACGAAGAAGCGATCGAGCTGCTCACGCGGTTCATCTACCGGGGCCTCACCGGCCGCGACTACTGAGTCAGGCGCTCCACAGCGGCGTCGACGCGCTCGTCCGTCGCGGTCAGCGCGACGCGGACGTGCTTGCCACCCTTCGGGCCGTAGAACGTCCCCGGCGCGACCAGGATCCCGCGGTCGGCCAGCCACCGGACCGTCGCCGCGGCGTCCTCGTCCCTGGTCGCCCAGAGGTAGAGCCCCGCTTCGGAGTGGTCGATGCGGAAGCCGTTGTCCAGCAACGCCTTCCGCAGGACGAGGCGGCGGCGGGCGTAGCGCTCGCGCTGCGTGCGCAGGGCCTCGTCGTCGGTCAGGGCGGCGACCATCGCCTCCTGGACCGGGCGCGGCACGATCATGCCCGCGTGCTTGCGGACCTCGAGCAGCTGCGCGATCAGGCGCGGGTCACCGGTCAGGAACCCGGCGCGGTAGCTGGCCAGGTTCGCCGACTTCGACAGCGAGTGCACCGCGATCAGCCCGTCGGTCCGGCCGTCGCAGACGTCCGGGTGCAGCACCGACAGCGGGTCGGACTCCCAGCCGAGCGCCAGGTAGCACTCGTCGGAGACCACGACGACGTCACGCTCGCGCGCCCACTCGACGACCTTGCGCAGGTGCTCGACGGGCAGCACCTGGCCGGTCGGGTTGGACGGCGAGTTCAGCCAGATCATCGCCGGCTTCTGCGGGCCGAGCGCGGTCAGGCCGTCGGACCGCAGGATCGACGCACCGGCCAGCAGCACCCCGACCTCGTACGTCGGGTAGGCCAGCTCCGGGATGACGACGACGTCGCCGGGGCCGAAGCCGAGCAGCCGCGGCAGCCAGGCCACGGCCTCCTTGGACCCGATCGTCGGCAGCACGGCGTCCGGCTCGATGCCGTCGACGCCGTGCCGCCGCGCAAGCGCCCCGCGCGCGGCTTCCCGCAGCGCCGGGATGCCGTGGGTGGTCGGGTACCCGGGGATCTCCGAGACCGACGCGAGGGCCTCGCGGATGCCGGCCGGGACCGGGTCGACCGGCGTGCCGATGGAGAGGTCGACGACCCCACCGGGATGCGCCTGGGCCGTGGCCTTGACCTCGGCGAGCGAATCCCAGGGGAAGTCGGGCAGCGCGATCCGGTTCATTCGCCCTGCGGGGGCAGCGCCTTGATGAAGGCCGGGTCGTGCGCGGTCTTGCCCACCTTGGACGCACCGCCGGGCGAGCCCAGCTCGTCGAAGAAGTCGACGTTCGCCTTGGTGTAGTCCGACCAGGTGTCCGGGACGTCGTCCTCGTAGTAGATCGCCTCGACCGGGCAGACCGGCTCGCAGGCGCCGCAGTCGACGCACTCGTCCGGGTGGATGTACAGCATCCGCTCGCCCTCGTAGATGCAGTCCACGGGGCACTCGTCGATACACGCCTTGTCGAGCACGTCGACGCAGGGCTCGGCGATCACGTAGGTCACTGCGCACTCCTGCTTTTCTCAGCAAACAGCCAGTCGGTGCCGACATTACGCGGCGTCGGCACCCGTTCGGTTGGTGAGGCAAGCCTTATCCATACCCCGGGTATGGGGCTCACCTCTGCCGGCGGCGCGGGGGCGGGGTGGCCCGGGCGTCACCGGTGATGACGAAGCGCGGCTTGGGCGCTTCGCTTGCGCCGCTTTCGGGCGTGTCACTCCCGGGCTTCTTCTCCCCCACGGCTCGGTTGAACCCTTCGGCGATCTCGTCGACGACCTTCTCGTTGTGCCGCTCGTCCTTGCGCTGGATACCCACGCCACACCTCCTGCGGAAATCCGCTCCCGCGACGTTCACCGTCTCCGTCACAATCTAGCGGTGAACGCCCGCGAGAAGCTCGAACTCACCTGCAGCAAAGCATGGCCACCTCTGGCGGAGGAGCCCCTGGGTGAGTGGCGCCTGCGCTGGGCGGATGGCTTCACCGGGCGCGCCAACAGCGCACTCGCCATCGGCGACGCCGGCCGCCCGCTCGCCGAGGCGCTGCGCGCGGTGTGTGATTTCGCCCACGATCGGGGGATCCCCCCGATGGTGCAGGTGGTCCGGGACAGCCCGAACGAACGCGCGATCACCGCGGCCGGGTGGGTGCCGGCCACCGGCCACGGTGCCGGCCACGAGGTCGAGGTGCTCACCGCGCCGCTGGTCCCCGCCGCACGTTTTCGGGGGTTCCGGGCGGCGGAGCCCCCGGCTCGGGCCGAAGGCCCGGATGTCACACGTTCTCGGGGGTTCCGGGTGGCGAAGCCTCCGGCTCGGGCCGAAGGCCCGGATGTCACACGTTTTCGGGGGTTCCGGGTGGCGAAGCCCCCGGCTCGGGCCGAAGGCCCGGATGTCACCGCCGTCCCCGGCGTCACGGTGGGCGACGAGCCCGGGCCCGGCTGGTGGGAGCTCACCCTGCGCCCGGGCGAAGACACCCCCGCCGCGCGGCAGGTCCTCACCGGCGGGAAGGTCGGTTACGGCGTCGCGGTCGTCGAGGGCAGCGTCGCCGGCGCCGTCCGCGCCGCCCTGGTCGACGACTGGCTGCACGTCGGGCGGCTGGCGGTGCACCCCGCCTTCCGCCGCCGCGGGCTGGCGTCGGCGCTGATGGGCGCCGCGCAGACCTGGGGTGCGGAACACGGAGCGGACCGCGCGGTGTTGCAGGTCGCGGAGGGGAATTCGGGCGCGCTCGCGCTCTACGCGGGGCTCGGCTACGCCCCGCACCACAGATACCGGTACTGGGTGCCCGCACCCGGCTCGTGCGAGGATTCGACGTCGTGAAGATCGTGGTAGTGGTCGGCGGAGTGGGCGGGGCCCGCTTCCTGCTGGGTGTCAAGGCGGCTTTGGGCATGGCACCCGAGGGTGCCTCCGAGTCGGAGCACGAGGTGACGGCGCTGGTCAACACCGGCGACGACGTCTGGATGCACGGGCTGCGGATCTGTCCGGACCTGGACACCTGCATGTACACCCTGGGCGGCGGGATCGACAAGGAACGCGGCTGGGGGCACTCGGGCGAGACCTGGGTCGTCAAGGAGGAGCTGGCCGCCTACGGCGCCGAGCCGACGTGGTTCGGCCTCGGCGACAAGGACATCGCCACCCACCTGATCCGGTCGCGGATGCTGCGCGCGGGCTACCCGCTCTCGGCGGTCACCGAGGCCCTGTGCGACCGCTGGCAGCCCGGCGTCCGGCTGCTGCCGATGTCGGACGACCGGGTCGAGACGCACGTCGTGATCGACGACCCGGAGCAGGACGGGCAGCAGAAGGCCGTCCACTTCCAGGAGTGGTGGGTGCGCTACCGCGCCGAGCCGAAGGCGCACTCGATCGTCGCGGTGGGCGCCGACGAGGCCAAGGCCGCGCCGGGCGTGCTGGAGGCCATCTCCGGCGCGGACGCGGTGCTGTTCGCGCCGTCCAACCCGGTCGTCTCGGTGGGCACCGTGCTGGGCGTGCCCGGCGTCCGGGACGCGCTGCGCAAGACGTCAGCCGGTGTGGTCGGGGTGTCGCCGATCATCGGCGGCAAGGCGCTGCGCGGGATGGCCGACGCGTGCCTGACCGCGATCGGCGTCGAGACGTCGGCCGAGGCGGTGGGCCGGCACTACGGCTCGCGCAAGGACGGCGGCGTGCTCGACGGCTGGCTGATCGCCGAAGGCGAGACGGCGGACGTGCCGGGCGTGACCGTCCGCGACGTCCCGCTGCTGATGTCCGATGTGGACGCGACCGCGGCGATGGCCCGCGCCGCCCTCGACCTGGCTGGAGCCCCCGTTGCCTGACACCGCTGACCACGCCGCCCCCAAGCTGGAGATCCTGCCCGTCACCGGGCTGCCGGAGTTCCGCCCGGGCGACGACCTGACCGGCGCGATCGTGGCCGCCGCGCCCTGGCTGCGCTCCGGCGACGTCCTGGTCGTGACCAGCAAGATCGTCTCCAAGGCCGAGGGCAGGCTCGTGCGCGTGCCGTCGGACCCGGAAGCCCGCGACGCCGAACGCCGGAAGCTCGTCGAGCAGGAGGCCGTGCGGATCGTCGCGCGGATCGCGCGCACGGTGATCACCCAGAACCACCTGGGGATCGTGCAGGCCGCGTCCGGGATCGACGCGTCCAATGTGGCCGGTGACGAGGTCGCGCTGCTGCCCGCCGACCCGGACGCTTCGGCGCTGGCGCTGCGCAACGGGCTGCGGGAGCGGCTCGGCGTCGAGGTCGCCGTCGTCGTCACCGACACGATGGGCCGGGCCTGGCGGGTCGGGCAGACCGACGCCGCCATCGGCTCGTCCGGGCTGCGCGTGCTGCACGCCTACCAGGGACAGGTCGACGGGCAGGGCAACGAGCTGGCCGTCACCGAGGTCGCCGTCGCCGACGAGCTCGCCGCGGCCGCCGACCTGGTCAAGGGCAAGCTGGGCGGGACGCCGGTGGCGGTCGTGCGCGGGCTCTCCTTGGAAGACGACGGTTCGACCGCGCGGAACCTGATCCGGCCGCTGGAGGAGGACCTCTTCCGGCTGGGCGTCAACGAGGCCGTCGCGCAGGGCCGGCGCGAGGCCGTCCCGGCCCGGCGCTCGGTGCGGCACTTCGCGGACGAGCCGGTCTCCCCTGCCTCGATCCGGCGGGCCGTCGGTTCCGCGCTGACCGCGCCCGCGCCGCACCACACGCACCCGGTGCGGTTCGTCTGGCTGCGCGACTCCGGCGTCCGGAAGAAGCTGCTCGACGCGATGCGCGAGTCGTGGCAGGCCGACCTGTCCGGGGACGACTTCACGCCGGAGCAGATCGCGAAGCGGCTCAGCCGGGGCGACATCCTGTACCGGGCCCCGGAAGTCGTCATCCCGTTCCTGGTCCCGGACGGCGCGCACACCTACCGCGACGACCGCCGCAACGACTGCGAGAAGACGATGTTCACCGTCGCCGGCGGCGCCGCGGTCCAGGGCCTGCTGGTCGCGCTGGCGGCCGAGGGCCTGGGTTCGTGCTGGATCGGGTCGACGATCTTCGCCGCCGACGTCGTCCGCGAAGTTCTCGGCCTGGACGAGCGCTGGCAGCCGCTCGGTTCGGTCGCGATCGGCGTGCCGCTCACCGAGCCGGACCCGCGCGGGTCGGCCTCGGCGGGCGAAGGGCTGCTGGAACTGTGAGCCTGCACGCGGACGCCGTCACGACGCTTTCGTCGTGGCGGCCTGCTGCCGCTTCCCAGGAGTCGCTGCGCCAGGCGTTCCTCGGCTTCCTGGCCGCTCGTGAGGATTCGTGTCAGCGCTCCTGCGAGGCCGGGCACCTGACGGCGTCGGCGGTGGTGCTGGACCACACCGGCACGCAGGTGCTGCTGACGCTGCACCCACGGGTCGGCCGGTGGCTGCAGCTCGGCGGCCACTGCGAGCCGTCGGACACGTCACTGGCCGGGGCGGCGCTGCGGGAGGCCACCGAGGAGTCGGGGATGTCCGGGCTGCGGATCTCCGCCGAGCCGGTGCACCTGGACGTCCACCCGATCACGTGCTCGCTGGGCGTGCCGACCCGGCACTTCGACGTCCGGTTCGCGGTGCACGCCCCGCCGGGGGCCTCGCCGGTGCGCAGCGACGAGTCCGACGACCTGCGCTGGTGGCCGGCGGACGCGCTGCCCGCGGGGTCGGAAGATCTCGCCGATCTGGTGAAAGCGGCCGTTCCTGTCGGTGCCGGGCGATAGCCTGGTTCGCGGAGAGGGAGGGACCACATGGCTACACAGTTCCCGGAGCGGGTGCACTACCACTCCGGCGGTGGCGGTGACACCGGCGTGTTCGGGTACATCGTGCTCGGGCTGATCGTCCTGGGCGTCATCGTGTTCATCATCGCGGTGATCGTCCGGGTGTCGAAGATGCGCCGCGAAGAGGCGATGAAGAACGGCGGGCAGTTCCCGCCGAACCCGGGCTTCCCGCCGCAGCAGGGGTTTGCGCAGCCGGGATTCCCTCCGCCACCGGGTTCTCCGCCACCGGGTTCTCCGCCGCCGTCGCAGGGGTTTGCGCAGCCGGGTTCGCAAGGTTTCGCGCAGCCTCCGTCGCAGGGATTTGCGCAGCCGGGCTTCGCGCCGGGACACCCGCCGCCTTCGCCGCAGCAGGGGTTCCCGCAGCAGCCGGGCTATCCGCCGGCGCCGCAGCAGTTCGCACCGCAGGGGCCGTCGTTCCCGCCGCAGCAGCAGTTGCCGGGGCCGGGAGCGGGTCCGCAGAGCTGGTGATCGTCCCCTTCGACAGCAGTTCGCCGGTCCCGCCGTTCGAGCAGGTCCGCTCCGGGCTCGCGACGCGGATCAACGACCGGAGCCTGGCCGTCGGCACGAAGCTGCCCACGGTCCGCCGGCTGGCGGCCGACCTGGGCATCGCCCCGAACACG
This sequence comes from Amycolatopsis sp. NPDC024027, assembly GCF_040638975.1. NCBI lineage: Bacteria > Bacillati > Actinomycetota > Actinomycetes > Pseudonocardiales > Pseudonocardiaceae > Amycolatopsis > Amycolatopsis sp. NPDC024027. Next base: position 343,961 of record NZ_JBEZYY010000007.1, on the reverse strand, counting down.
GTGGCGAGGGCGTACCGCGAGCTGGAGGAAGCGGGCCTGATCGAAACCCGCGGCCGCGCAGGCAGCTTCGTAGCGGCGGCGGGCGACCAGAGCCGCCGCCGAGCCCAGCAGGCGGCGGCGGAGTACGCGAAGACCACCCGTAGGCTCGGCCTCGACGACGCCGAGGCGCTGTCGATCGTCCGCGCGGCACTCGACGAGGGGAAGAGCTGATGGTGAGCGTGCTGATGCTGCTGATCATCCTGGTGGTGATCGCCGGCATCGCCGGGGTGGTGCTGCTCATCGTCAATGCGAGCAAGCCGAAGCAGCCGCCGTACCCGGGGTACCAGCAGCCGGGATATCCGCCGCAGCAAGGCTTTCCGGGACAGCAGCCGCCGGGCTACCCGGGGTATCCCGGGCCGCAGCAGGGTTATCCCGGCCAGCAGCCGCCTGGATTCCCGGGGCAGCAGCCGCCGTACCCGCCGCCGCCGGGCGGTTATCCCCCGCAGCAGTAGCGCGCAGCCTTCGAGGGCCGCCATCAGGGCAGCGATGCCGCGATGGCGGCCTTCAGCCATTCCGGGGCCGCACACCGTCCCGCGGCCCGCCTTGCAGCAACCCTCGGCCGCACACCGCCCCACGCCCCGCGCCGCAGCAGGCCGCCGCACACTGCCTCGCGCGCCGCCCCCATTCCCGGGCGCAACGGGCCCGCGGCCGCACACCGCGCCGCAGCAGCCCACCGCCGCCCCACGCCCGCGCCGCGGCACCCCTGGCCGCCCCGCTCCGCCCCCGCCCTGCGCCGCAGCAACCTCCGCACACTGCCTCGCGCGCCGCCTCCCAGCCAGGCCGCGGCAACCCGCCGCCACACAGCACCCCCGCCTCGCGCCGCAGCGACCCGCGGCCACACCACCGACTCCCGCCCGCGACCACCGCTCGCCGCCGCGGCTTCGGGGTCACATCGCGCGGTAGTCGCGCAGCTCGATCCTCGGCCCGAACCGTGGCCGCGTGTGGCCGGCCGCCTCCAAGTACCGGACCGCTCGCTGCCGCTGCGGTGCATACGGGGCCAGCACCTCCGCCATCCCCGCGTCGTCGAGCTTCGTGCCCAGAACCGCGTTTCCCACCATCGAGGGGATGTTGTAGTCGCCGAAGCTCACCGCGTCCGGGTCGCCCCAGGCGCGCTGGGCGATCTCCGCCGCCGTCCAGACTCCGATGCCCGGGACCTGGCGCAACCAGTGGCGCCCCTCGAGCCCGCGCAGCTCCACCGCCCGCTCCAGATGACCCGCCACGCGCGCCGCGTTCAGCAACGCCGTCCGGCGCTTGATGTCGACCCCCGCGCGGTGCCAGTGCCAGTCCGGCAGCGCCCTCAGCGCCGCCGGTGTCGGGGGCACGCGCAGCCGCTCGGGCGCCGGGCCGGGTGGGCGCGTGCCGAAGCGGCGGCACAGCTCGGCCCACGACCGGATCGCCTCCTTACCCGCCACCTTCTGCTCCAGCACGGCGAGCACCAGCCAGTCCCACACCACCCCGGTCGACCCGAGCCGCAGGCCGGGGTTCGCCCGCCGGGCCCGTGCGACGACGTCGTGGTGCGCGACGAACCCCGCATCGTCGTCGTCGGCCCCCAGCAACGCCGGCACCCCGCTCAGGAGCCGGTCCTTCGCCTCGCCCCAGGCCGCGGCCTCGATGCGGCCGTCCGGGCAGCGGCGCAGCGCCAGCGTTCCGGGGCCGTCCGGGGTGTTCGACGCGAGCCAGGTGATGCCGCGCTCGTCGGTGAGGATGTTGAGCGACCCGCGGCCGCGCTTCAGCGGACCCAGGACCCGGCCCAGGTCGACCTCGAACGCGGGACGCCAGAACACCGGGCTACGCGTCGCTCGAAAAGCGGACGGATCCGTCAGGCAGGACGACGTCCGGCCAGACGCGGGCACCGTCCAAGAGCTCACAGCCGGCCCCGACGGACACGCCGTCGCCCAGCACCACGCCGCGCAGCACCGCGCCGGCGCCGACGCGGGCGCCGTGCCCGAGCACCGAACGCTCGACGATCGCGCCCTCGGAGACCGCCGCGCCGTCGAACAGGACCGAGCCGTCGATCTTCGCGCCCGGGCCCACGACCGCGGCGACGCCGATCGTCGACCCGCCGGACAGCTGGGCGTCCTCGGCCACCGACGCGCCGTCCAGGACCAGGAAGTCGCCGGGGCGGCCGGGCAGCGCCGACGTCGGCGCCAGGCCGCGCACCAGGTCGGCCGAGCCGCGCACGAACGCTTCCGGCGTGCCGACGTCCAGCCAGTACGACTCGTCGACGAAGCCCTGGATGTGCGCGCCCTGCGCCAGCAGCTGCGGGAACGTCTCGCGCTCGACCGACACCCGCCGCCCGGTCGGGATGGCCTCGATCACCGGACGGCGGAAGACGTAGCAGCCGGCGTTGATCTGGTCGGTCGGCGGGTCCGGCGTCTTCTCGAGGAACGCCTGGACGCGCCCGGTCTCGTCGGTCGGCACCGACCCGAACCGGCTGGGGTCCGGCACGCGCTGCAGGTGCAGGGTGACGTCGGCCTCGGATTCGCGGTGGACGCGCAGCTGCTCGCCGAGGTCCGAGCCGGAGATGATGTCGCCGTTGAAGACGATCACGTGGTCGGCCCGCAGCCGGTCGTAGACGTTCCGGATCGCGCCCGCGGTGTCGAGCGGCTCCTCCTCGACGACGTACTCCAGGTCGAGGCCGATGGCTTTGCCGTCGCCGAAGTACTCCTCGAAGACCTCCGCCCGGTAGCTCGTGCCCAGCACGACGTGCCGGATGCCGGCCTCGCGGATGCGGGAGAACAGGTGGCTCAGGTAGGGGGTCCCGGCGGTGGGGAGCATCGGCTTCGGCGCCGACAGCGTCAACGGCCGGAGGCGCGTGCCCTTGCCCCCGACCAGCACGACGGCGTCGACAGCGTCGGTTCGGACCTCGGACGTCACGGAAATCTCCTCTTTTATCACGCACCGCTGAGCGACAAGCCGCGGGAAACCCTGACGGAGGTCGCCCGGAGGGCCTACCCTAGACAGGAAACAGGCGGGCCTTTCCCCAGAGGGCCCCGGGTCAGTCGGGAGGCCGAGGGGATGGACCCCCGCGATCGGGCGGACGCCCTGCTCGCACGAGCCCAGGCGCGCGGTGTGTTCGTCGTGACACCCGACAGCGCGACGTCACCGATGGACTCGTCGAACACCCAGCAGATCCCGCGAGCGCAGATCGACGGGCTCGACCGCAGCCGCGACCCCGACACGACCACGCAGCTGCCGGCGTCGCTGATCGAGGAGAACGACCACCCGCTGGCCGGCTCGGCGCCGACGCGGCGGATGGAGGTCCAGGGTGGCCGCCGCCCGCAGCAGACGACGCCGCTGAGCACGCCGTCGCCGACGACGCCGCTGCCCACTCCGATGCCCCTGTCCCGCCGGCCCCAGGCCGAGCAGGTCACGAGCCCGCTGAAGGAGCCCGGCCCGGAGGACACCGGCCTGGTGCCGACGGTGACGCAGAACATCGGCAAGTCCGACCTTTCGCGCCGGCTCGACGGGATCTAGCGGGTTTCCAGCTTCAGCCGCAGCGCCAGGCCGAGCTTCACGGCGGCCAGCACCGGCTTCCAGGCGAGCCCCTGGTGGCGGTCGGCGAGGTAGCGGTAGGCGCTGGCGTGGTGCGCCGCGAGCATCTTCTTCGACGCCTGTGACGTCGAGTGGCCGCCTTCGTGCGTCACCCGCGAGGTCGGCGCGTAGACGTTCAGCCAGCCCGCCTTGGCCAGCCGGTCGCCGAGGTCGACGTCCTCGAAGTACATGAAGTAGCGCGTGTCGAAGCCGCCGACGGAGTCGAACGCCTCCCGGCGGATCAGCTGGCACGAGCCGGACAGCCAGCCCGAGGTGCGCTCGACCGGCGTGCCGCTCTCCTGCCGGTACTGCTTGGTCCAGGGGTTGCCGGGCCAGACCTTCGCGAAGACGGCGTGCCCGATCCCGCGCCCGAAGGACGGCAGGAGCCGGGCCGAGGGGTAGACCGTGCCGCCGACGTCGTGGATCAGCGGCCCGAAGGCACCCCCGCGTGGCCACCGCCCGGCGACCTCGAGGAGCGCGTCGAGCGACCCGGGCTCCCATTCGAGGTCCGGGTTGACGACGACGACCCAGCCGTAGGAGTCGTCGAGCTCGGCGACGCCCCGGTTCGCGGCGGTCCCGTAGCCGACGTTTTCCCCGATGGTGAGCAGCTGCACGTTCGCCCGGTCGGCGGTGACCCGCTCGAGGGCACCCTCGACGGACGCGTTGTCCGCGACGACCACCTTGACCTCGCGCTCGGTGGCCTTCTCGAGGGTGTCGAGGAACCGCTCGATGGTGTCCTCGGAGAAGTAGGTCACGGTCACGACGCCGACATCGTCGCCATAGCGGGATTGCTCAGTCACCCGGCCATTGTCCACTCGTCACGCAGGGCAACCCCGCCACCCCGGGGGCCGTGACGGAAGCGCCGGCACGCGTGATCGGAAAGCCGGCACGCGTGATTGCGAGGTCGACACACCGAGCGAGCCGGTTGTCGCCGTGTCGCCCCTTCGATCACGCGAGTCGACCCCTCAATCACGCGTGTCGGCTTCTCGAGCACGGTTCAGCGGGTGCGGAGGTGCCGGGACCAGGCTTTCGCGTACGCCTCCCGATGGCGTTCCGCAGTCGTGGCCCACGAGAACTCCTTCGCGCGCTGCTGCGCGGCCGTCGCCAGCTCGGCCCGCCGCCCCGGGTCCGCGAGCAGCTCACCGAGAGCGGCCGCGACGTCGCCGGCGCCCACCCCGCAGTAGGCCACCGCGTCGCCGCCCACCTCCGGCAGGGACAACCGGCGCGTGGTCAGGACGCACGCGCCGCACGCCATCGCCTCCAGGACCGGCAGGCCGAACCCCTCGCCCAGCGACGGGTACGCCACCAGCTCCGCGCCGCCGAGGAAACCCGCCAGCGTGCCGAACGGCAGGTAGCCCGCCCGGATCACGCGCAGCCGGTGCGGGACCGCGTCCAGCGCCCGCTCCACCTGGGTGTCCCAGCCCGGCTGGCCGGCCAGCACCAGCGCCGGTGCGTCCGGGCGGCCGGCGACCGCGCGCGCGAACCCGCGGATCAACGCGGGCACGTTCTTCCGCGGCTCCAGCGCGCCCAGGAACGCCACGTACGGCGTCTTCCCCAGGCCGACGGCCGCGCGCGCCGCCGCGACCTCCGCCGGGGACGGCGGGTGGAAGCGCTCGCTGTCGACGCCGTGGTGAATCACCTCCAGCAAAGCGTGCCGGACCGGACCGACCCTGGCCAGCTCCGAGGCCGTCGCCGCCGAAGGCACTACGCACAGTGTCGCGCGGCGAAGCGCCGTCGCCGTCCACGCGCGGAAGAAGCGGGCCTTCACCGAGGAGTGCAGCACGGCGTCGGTGAAGAACGTCGCGTCGTGCAGCGTGACCACCGACGCGGCCGAGGTCGCCACCGGCATCGTGTAGTGCGGCGAGTGGACGACGTCCGCGCCGAGCCGGCGCGCCAGCCGCGGCAGGGTCGCTTGCTCCCAGGTCAGGCGGGCCGTGCGGGTGCTCGTGGCCGGCGACGCGGGGACGACGCGCGAGCGCGGCGCCAGCTGGTCGTAGAGCTGCAGATCGCGGGGCTGGCAGACGACGGTGATCCGCGCCCCGTCCGTGTCGAGGGCGGCGACGAGCGAATCCACGTACCGCCCGACACCGCCGCGGTCCGCGGGAACCGCGGTCGCGTCGATCAGCACCCGGGGATCGTCGCTCACCCCTGCAGGGTACGGCGGCGCCTCCACGCCATGGTGGGGAACTGGCAAACCGGGCTGGTGAGCGGCTCAGTCGTGGGGTCGCCGGTGGATCGCCCAGACGGCTTCGGCCGCGCGACGCCAGGTGAACGCCTTCGCCCGCTCTCGTCCCGCCCGGGTCAGCTCCGCCGCCCTCGCCGGCGAACCGAGCACTTCGCGCAGCGCGGAAGCCAGCGCCGCGGCGTCCCCTCGGGGCACCATGACACCGGCCCCGCCGGCCACCTCGGCCAGCGCCGGGACGTCGGTGTGCACCACCGGCACCCCCGCCGCCATCGCCTCCAGCAGCCCCAGCCCGAACCCCTCGGCGAGGCTCGGCACGGCCAGCACGTCGGCCCGGCGCAGCACGGTCGCCAGCTCGGCGTCGGTCACCTTCCCCAGCATCCGCAGCCGGTCGGCGGGCAGGCCGCGCTCGGCCGCCAGCGCCACCGGGTCGATGCCGCCCCAGCCCGGCTGGCCGGCCAGCACGAGCACCGTGCCCTCCAGCGCCGCGACCGCGTCGACCAGCACGTCGATGCCCTTGCGCGGCTCGATCGTGCCGACGGCCAGCACGTACCGCGCCGGGAGGTCCAGTTCGGCCGAGCCGGAGAGCACCCGGACGCCATGCGGCACCACGCGCACCGGGACGTCGACGTCGATGAGCACCGCGAGCTCGTCCGCGACCGCCCGCGTCGGCACCACCAGCCCGGACGCCCGCCGCGCGGCCCGCGCGATCATCGACCGGTGCCAGCTCACCCCGCGCGCGGTGAGCGTCTCGGGGTGGGTCCACGGCACGGTGTCGTGCACGGTCACGCTCAGCGTCTTCCCGGCCGGGGCGCGCGGCGGCGCGAACGGCGTCGGCGCGTGCACCGCGTCGCCGCCCGGCCACCAGCGCAGGCCCGCCTGCCACGCGGCGACCAGCGCCCGCGGCGGGATCCGCAGCACGCGGGGGCCCTCGACGCCGGACACGCGGGCCGCGCCGACATCGGCGTGCCGCGCGACCACGCTGGACACCGTCCAGCCCGGCGGCGCGGTCTTCGCGAGCGCGGGGAGCAGCTCGGCCGTGTAGCGCCCGGTGCCACCGGGCACGGGCGCGAGGAGCTGCTCGGCGAGCACGACCAGTTCGGGCACGCGGCTATTGTGCGGGACGTGACCGCGAATCCCGCCACCACGGTGGTAGTCGTGACCTGGCGGGGTGCCGGGCACATCACGGCCTGCCTGGACGCGCTCTCCGCGCAGACGCGTCCACATCGGACGCTCGTGGTCGACAACGCCTCCGCCGACGGCACCGCCGCCCTGCTCGCGGCCCATCCGTCGCGCCCGGAAGTGCTCCGCCTCCCGCGCAACACCGGCTACGCGGGCGCCCTCGCCGTCGCCGCCGGGAAGGTCGGAACGCCACTCATGGCCTGGCTGAACGACGACGCCGAACCGGCGCCGGACTGGCTCGCGACGCTGGAGGACACCCTCGAGAAGGCGCCGCTGGCCGCCGCGGCGACGTCCCGGCTCGTGCGCCCGGACGGCAGCACGCAGTCCGCCGGCGTCCGGTTGACCGCCGACGGCCACGGCGCCGACGTCACCGAGCCCACCGGCGAGGTGTTCGGCTTCTGCGGCGGCGCGGCGCTGCTGCGCACCGACGCGCTGAAGAGCGTGCACGGCGTCCCGGCCGGATTCTTCTGTTATTACGAGGACACCGACACGGCGTGGCGGCTGCGGCTGGCCGGGTGGGACGTCGTCGCGGCGCCGGACGCCCGCGTCCGGCACGCCCACGGCGTCAGCAGCGAGCTGGGCTCGCCGCTGTTCCACCGCTGGAACGAGCGCAACCGGCTGCTCATGCTGCTGCGCTGCGCGCCCCGCGCCGTCGCGGTGAACCAGCTGCTCCGGTTCGCCGTGTTGACAGCGGTGCTGCCGCTGCGTTCCGGGCGGCCGGCGGCGCCGAACTTCCGCTTCGGCCTGCGTTGCCGGGTCCTCGCCGAGGTGCTCTTGCGGCTACCTGCGGCGTTGCGGGCGCGGCGCAAGATCACCCGCCGCGCGGCGCTCGGCCGAGGCGCGGTCTGGGAGGCATGGGCAGGCCTTTAAGCTTGCGCCAGGATCGACGACGAGGAGCTGGCTTTGGCGCAGGGGGATCCGCAACCGCTCGTCTCGGTGATCGTGGTGAACTACCACGGCGCCGACGACACGATCACCTGCCTGCGCGCGCTCGCCGAGCACGACTACGCCGAGCTCGAGCTGATCTGCGTCGACAACTCCGCCGACGAAGCCGAAGCCGCCCGCATCCGCGAGGCCGTCCCCCGGGCCCAGGTCGTCGAGGCCGGTCGCAACACCGGTTTCGCGGGTGGCTGCAACCTCGGTGCGAAGCACGCGAAGGGCACGGTCCTCGGCTTTCTCAACAACGACGCCCGCCCCGCGCCCGGCTGGGTCTCCGCCGCCGTCGCCGAGCTGCGCGCCCAGCCCCGCGTCGCCGCGGTGGCCAGCAAGGTCCTCGACTGGGACGGCACCGGCACCGACTTCGTCGACGGCGGCCTGACCTGGTTCGGCATGGGCTACAAGCGCCACGCCGGTTCGCCGCTGGCCGACGTCCCGGCCGCCGAGCACGAGGTCGCGAAGGACGTCCTGTTCGGCACCGGCTCCGCGCTGTTCGTCCGGGCGGGCGTGTTCGCCGAGCTCGGCGGCTTCGACGAGCGGTTCTTCATGTTCTACGAGGACGTCGACCTCGGCTGGCGGCTCAACCTGCGCGGCTGGCGCGTCCGGTACGTCCCGGCGTCGCTCACCTACCACCGCCACCACGGCACGATGGCGTCGGTCGACGCGCCCGAGACCGGCCGCGAGACGTTCCTGCTGGAGCGCAACGCCCTGGCCGCGCTGTACAAGAACCTCTCCGACGAGACCCTGGCCCGCGCGCTGCCCGCGGCGCTCGCCCTGGCCGTGCGCCGGGCCACCGCCCGCGGCGAGCTGGACGCGACCCAGCTCGACCTCGAACACGGCGTCGGCCCGATCGAGTCCGGCGACGTCGCCATCCCCCGCACCACGCTCGCCGGGCTGCTGGCCATCGACCAGTTCGTCGAGCAGCTGCCGTCGCTGGCCGCGTCCCGCGCGGTCGAGCAGGCGGCCCGCGTCCGCACCGACGCCGACCTGCTTCCCTTGCTGCGCAAGGCTTTGGAGCCCGCGTACCCGCTCCCGCGCTACCTGGCCGCGCACGACATCCTCGTCGAGGCGTTCGGCATCGAGAAGGCCTTCGGGCAGCGCCGGAAGATCCTGGTGATCACCGGGGACGCACTCACCGAGCGGATGGCGGGCCCGGCGATCCGAGCCTGGAACATCGCCCTCGCGCTCGCCGCCGAACACGACGTCCACCTCGTCACCACCAATCCCCTCGCGACGCCGCCACCGGCACCGTTCCGGGTGAGCGCGGGCAAGCACCGCGAGCTGGACGCGCCGATCGCCTGGGCCGACGTCATCGTCCTGCAGGGTCACGTGCTGGAGCTGGCGCCGTCGCTGAAGAAGCAGCACAGCGGCAAGATCGTGGTCGCCGACCTGTACGACCCGATGCACCTGGAACTGCTGGAGCAGGGCAAGGGCGTCGCGGACGACCAGCGCGCGGCCGACCTCGCCGGCGTCACCCGCGTCCTCGACGCCCAGATCGAGCGCGGCGACTTCTTCCTCTGCGCCTCCGAGCGGCAGCGGCACTTCTGGCTGGGGCACCTCGCCGCGACCGGCCGGCTTTCGCCGCGTCTCTACGACGCCGACCCGACGACGCAGTCGCTGCTCGCGGTCGTCCCCTTCGGCCTGTCGCCGGAGCCGCCGGTGCGCACCGGGCCGGGCCTGCGCTCGTCGCTGGGCATCGGCGGCACCGACCACGTCGTGCTGTGGGCGGGCGGGGTGTACAGCTGGTTCGACCCGCTGACCCTGGTCCGCGCGATCGAGAAGCTGCGGCGTCGCCGCGGCGACGTCCGGCTGGTGTTCCTCGGGATGAAGCACCCGAACCCCGAAGTCGCCGAGATGGACATCGGCACCCGGACGATCCGGCTCGCGGATTCGCTGGGGCTGACCGGCAAGCACGTCTACTTCAACGAGCAGTGGGTGCCCTATAACGAGCGCCAGAACTGGCTGCTCGACGCGAACTGCGGCGTCACCACGCATTACGAGCACGTCGAGACGACGTTCGCGTTCCGCACCCGCGTCCTGGACTACCTGTGGGCGGGGCTGCCGATCGTCACCACCGACGGCGACGCGTTCGCCGACCTGATCCGGGCGGAACGGCTCGGCGTCGTCGTCCCGGCCGAAGACGACGACGCCTTGGCCGACGCGCTCGAAAAGGCGTTGTACGACGAGGAGTTCGCCGCGGGCTGCGTCGAGCGGCTCGCCGTCGTCGCGCAGCGGTTCGCGTGGCCCGAGGTGCTGAAGCCGCTGGTGGAGTTCTGCCGCGACCCGCGGCCGGCGGCCGACCGGCTGCCCGGCTCGGCGGACCTGGTGACGACGCCGCCGGTCCGCGGCCGGGCCGTGCTGCGGCGGGACGTGGACCTGATCCGCGAGTACCTCGACGCGGGCGGGCCGCGCGAGCTGGCGCGGCGCGTCGGCGGCCGGGCGATCAAGATCGCGAAGCAACGGCTCCGCCGTGGCTAGGTCACTGAGCGTCCTCCTCGACGGCACCCCGCTGCTCGGCGCGCGCACCGGGATCGGCCGGTACACGTCCGCGCTGATCGAAGAGCTGGTGTCGATCCCGGAGGTCGACACGCGTGCGGTGGCGTTCACGCTGCGCGGCTGGCGGCGGCTGCGGCACGTGCTCCCGTACGGCGCCCGCGCCCGCGGGATGCCGGTGGCGGCACGGCTGCTGCGGATGGCGTGGCTGCGTTCGGACTTCCCGCCGGTCGAGGTGTTCGCCGGCCCGACGGACGTGGTGCACGGCACGAACTTCGTGCTGCCGGGCCGCTTCCGCGCGGCCGGCGTGGTGACGATCCACGACCTGGCCTTCCTGGACAACCCGGAGGAGCTCGCCCCGAGCGACAAGGACCTCCCCGCCCTGGTCCGCCGCGGCGCCCGCCGCGCGAACGTCATCTGCACCCCGACGGCGGCCGTGGCGGACGCGGTGGCGGAGCGCCTCGACGTCTCCCGCGACAAGATCGTGGTGACGCCGCTGGGCGTGAACCCGGCGTGGTTCACCGCCCGCCCCCCGGACGACGAGCGCCGGGCCCGCTTGGGCCTGCCCGCGCGTTATCTGCTGTTCGCCGGGGCCGCGGGGCCCCGGAAGGGCTTGGACTGGCTGACCCGGGCGCACGACTCGGCGCCGGACCTGCCGGACCTGGTGTTCGCGGGCCCGGGTCCGTTCCCGCGTGGGGCCCGGAGGTGCCAGACCGGCTATCTGTCCGATGTGGACCTGCGCACGGTGGTGGCCGGAGCTTCGGCTCTGGTGCTGCCGTCGCGCGACGAGGGGTTCGGGTTGCCGGTGCTGGAGGCGATGGCGTCGGACGTCCCGGTGGTCTGCACGGACATCCCGGCGTTGCGCGAGGTCGCGGGCGAGTGCGCGAGCCTGGTCCCCTACGGCGACGTGGACGGCTTGGCGGAGGCGTTGAGGACGGCGGTGACGGACCCGCACGCGGTGGCGACGTCGGCATCGAGGCGAGCGCACGCCGCGAACTTCACGTGGCGCACGTGCGCGGAGCTGACGGTCGGCGCGTACCGGCTGGCTTCAGGCCGGCACTGACCCGTTGTAGGCAGCGAGGACGTCGCCGAGCGAACCACTCCGGCTGCGGCCCCGCGTCGGCTCGTAGATGCCGGCCAGCCTTGCCGAGCACGCGTTTCTTCATCGACCGGGTCTCGGCGCCGAAGATCGGGAAGTCGGCGTAGGCGTTCCGCACCTCGATGCGGCTTTCGTCCGCCTCAGCAGGCGCGCAGCCGGCGTCCCCGGAGAAGCTCCTCGTCACTGTGAAGGATCAGCTGCTCAACCGCCTGGGGACAAGCGTCGGCGAACCACTCCGCGACTCGGGTTGCGCGCGGTCGTCGGCGCGTTCACCCAGGCGTTGGCGGGCACCTGGGCCGCCGAAACGACCGAGATGACGCTGGCCTACTTGGCGCTCGCGAAGTAGGCGGCCAGCGCCTCTTCCCACGACCGCAGCGGCGTCAACCAGGCTTCCTTCCAGGAGGACGGGGACAGCACCGAGTAAGCCGGTCGGGCCGCCGCCTGCGGGTACTCCGCCGACGTGCACGGCCGGACCCGCGCGGGGTCCGCGCCCAGGTGCTTGAAGATCGCCCGCGCGAACCCGCACCAGCTCACCTCACCCGCGTTCGTGCAGTGCAGGATCCGCCCCTCGGGCCCGTCACCGGCGGCCACCCGCGAAGCCAGCTCGAGAAGTCCCGCGGCCAGCTCGGCCGTCCACGTAGGACCGCCGATCTGATCGTCCACAACGGACAACGTCTCCCGCGAAGATTCCAGCCGGGTCATGGTCTTCACGAAGTTCGAGCCGGAATGCCCGTAGAGCCACCCGGTGCGCACCACCCACGACGCCGCCCCGGACCCGAGTACCGCGTCCTCGCCCGCCGCCTTCGTGCGGCCGTAAGCACTGCGCGGCCCCAGCTCGTCGGAAGGCTCGTACGGCTGGGATGCGTCACCCGAAAAGACGTAGTCCGTCGACACGTGGATCAGCGGTACCCGCCGGGACGCGCAGGCCGCCGCCAGCACTCGCGGCCCGTCCGCGTTCACCGCGAACGCGCGCTCCTCGTCGGTCTCCGCCGCGTCGACCGCCGTGTACGCCGCCGCGTTGATCACCACCGGCGCCGAACCCGCTTCCCGGGCCCGCTCGGCCAACGCCCCGACCGCGGCCAGCACCTGGCCCGTCGCCGTCACGTCCAGCTCGGCGGAACCGGGGGCCACGACGTCCACCGAAGGGGACGCCAGCGCGGCGAGATCCCGGCCGAGCTGCCCGGAACCCCCGGGCACAAGCACCGTCAGCGGCACAGACATTCCTTTACTTCTTCAGCGCGGCCCGCGCGGCCAGCGGCTCCCACCACGCACGATTGTCCCGGTACCAGGCCACTGTCTCGGCCAGGCCGTCCTCGAAAGAGACGCGCGGAGCGTACCCCAGCTCCTCGTGGATCTTGGTGATGTCCACCGAGTACCGGCGGTCGTGGCCCTTGCGGTCCTCGACCGGCTCGACGCTGTCCCAGCTCGCGCCGACCGCCTCCAGCAGCTTCTCGGTCAGCGAACGGTTGGTCAGCTCGGTGCCGCCGCCGATGTTGTAGATCTCGCCCGGCCGCCCGCCGTCGGCGACCAGCTGGATGCCGTGGCAGTGGTCGTCCACGTGCAGCCAGTCGCGGACGTTGAGCCCGTCGCCGTAGAGCGGCACCTTCCCCCCGTCGAGCAGGCTGGTGACGAACAGCGGGATGACCTTTTCCGGGAACTGGTACGGACCGTAGTTGTTGGAACACCGGGTGATGCACACCGGCAGCCCGTGGGTGCGGAAGAACGACCGCGCCACCAGGTCGGACGACGCCTTCGACGCCGAATACGGCGAATTCGGCTCCAGCAGGTGGTCTTCGGTCCACGAACCGCGCTCGATCGAGCCGTACACCTCATCGGTGGACACGTGCACGAACTTGCCGACGCCGGCTTCCACGGCCGCCTGCAGCAGGTTCTGCGTGCCGAGCACGTTCGTGAGCACGAAGTCGGCCGACCCGAGGATCGAGCGGTCCACATGGGACTCCGCCGCGAAGTGGACGACGAGGTCCACGCCCGTCATCACCTCGGTGACGAGCGCGTTGTCGCAGATGTCGCCGCGGACGAACCGCAGCCGCGGGTCGGCGGCGACCGGGGCCAGGTTGGCCTCGTTGCCCGCGTAGGTGAGTTTGTCCAGCACCACCACCTCGGCCTCGCGCAACGCCGGGTAGGCGCCGGTCAGCACCTGCCGGACGTAGTGCGACCCGATGAAGCCGGCACCACCGGTGACCAGGACCCGCATCTCCACGCCTTTCCTCGCACCCCCGGACGGGGTCATCCGCCCCCCAGCCTACGGAGGTCCTACAACAGCCTCAGTAGAGTCTCGAGTGGAGACACACTGGTGTCCTGGGGGAAGCACGGGGTCACAGGGGAGGAAGCGCGTGACCGAACAGGCTGCGCCGACCATCCCGGCGCGCCGGGGGCAGCACACCGGCCGTGGTGCCGCCCTCGTCGCCCGCCGCGGCGGCAAGGCCGTGGTTTCCCTGCTGTCGGTGGCCGTTCTGGCCCTGACCTGGTACGGCTGGCAGTACATCGGCGACCCCAACACCGGCCTGACCACCACGAACGTCTTCGCCGACACCGAGGCGCACGCGAAGCCGCTCGACGGCGCGGTCGACATCCTCCTGGTCGGGCAGGACAGCCGCACCGACGCGCAGGGTAACCCGCTGCCGGGCGAGGTGCTGGACATGCTGCACGCCGGCGTCTCCGACGGCGAACTGAACACCGACACCATGATCCTCGTGCACATCCCCCAGAACGGGAAGCACGCGATCGCGGTCTCGTTCCCCCGCGACTCGTGGGTGGAACTGGCCGGCGGCTTCGGCAAGCACAAGCTCAACAGCGCGTTCGTCTACGCGTACACGGACACTTACCGGGCGTTGCAGCGCCAGGGCATGACCGACCTCAAGGAAGCCGACAAGCAGGCGAAGGTCGCCGGGCGGAAGAACCTCATCGCCACGCTCGAGAAGTTCATCGGCAAGCCGGGCATGATCGACCGCTACGCCGAGGTCAACCTGGCGAGCTTCTACGAGATCACCAAGTCGATCGGTGGCGTCGAGGTCTGCCTCAAGGGGCCGGTCAAGGAAACGAAGTCCGGCGTCGACCTGCCGGGCGGCCGCCAGACGATCGAAGGCGTGCAGGCGCTCGCCTTCGTCCGCCAGCGCTACGGCCTGCCCAACTACGACCTCGACCGGATCGCCCGCCAGCAGGCGTTCCTCTCCGGCCTGGCCCGCAAGGTGCTCTCGACCGACGTGCTGACCAGCCCGGTGAAGATCGCCGACCTGGTGTCGGCGGTGAAGAAGTCCGTCGTGCTGTCGCAGGGCTGGGACCTGACCGAGTTCGCCGCGCAGATGCGCGGCCTGACCGGCGGCAACATCGAGTTCCACACCATCCCCACCCTGGGCAACGCGACCATCGGCGGCGCCGACGTGCTGCGCGTCGACCCGGCCCAGGTGGCGGCGGAGGTGGCGCGGCTGACATCGGACGGCAGCGCTCCGGCGGGCGAGACGCCGGCGCATCTGCCCGGCGCGAACGCCGTCACGGTCGAGCTGTTCGACGGCTCGGGCGCGCCGTCGCTGGCCGGCCAGACGCACGGGATGCTGCAGGGCAAGGGCTTCACGCTCGCCGCCGACCAGCGGCTGGCCGTCCGCAACACCACGGTCGTCCGGTACAACCCGGCCGACGACACCGCGCTGGGCCTGGTCAAGCAGGCACTGGGCACCGCGGCGCAGGCCGAGCCGGACCGGGACGTCCCGGCCGGGCACGTGCGCGTGCTGCTGGGCAAGGACCTCCGGAACTCGGCCGCCGGCCCGGGTGGCGCACCGACGTCGACGGCGGCCAAGCCGACGGCCACCGCGCCGGCGGCGTCCACCCCCGCCGCGCCGCCCATCACGGCGGGCGACGTTCCCTGCGTCAACTAGACTGGGTACGCAGGGTGTTCGGGGGAGGTAGGCCGGCGTGGCAGACGAGCAGGAAGAACCGGAGGCGACGGCCGATCCGGTGACGGACAGCGACGACCACCGTTCGCGGGAGTCCGGGTGGCGAAGCCCCCGGCTCGGGGCGAAGCCCCGGACGGCACAGAAGCCGTCGCCGTTTCCGCGGCAGGCTCCCGGTGCGCCGCCGTCGCGGATGCGTCGCGTGGGCCGGGTGAGCCGCCGGGTCGCGGTCGGCCTGGTGTCGCTGCTCGCGCTCGGCGCCAGCGGCTACGTCTACGTCACCAAGGACCAGCTGCAGCGCACGGTCCCGACGACCGACGCGCTCACCCCGCGGGCCGGCGAGCCCGCGCCGCCGCCCGCGGACGACGGCGCGGACGACATCCTGCTCGTCGGCAGCGACGCGCGCACGGACGCACAGGGCAACGCGCTGCCGGCACGGGTGCTCCGGCAGCTGCGCACCGAGGCCAACGACGGCGCGGTGAACACGGACACGATGATCCTGCTGCGGGTGCCGAAGAACGGCGGCAAGCCGTCGGCGGTCTCGATCCCGCGCGACACGTGGACGGCCATCCCGGGCCGCGGCGAGGCGAAGATCAACTCGGCGTACGGCATCGCGAAGGCGCACTTCGCGCAGGCGTTGCGCGGGCAGGGCGAGCGCGACCAGGCGAAGATCGAGCGCGACTCCGACACCGAGGGTCGCCGGGTACTGGTGCAGGCGGTGCAGGACCTGACGCAGGTGCGGATCGACCACTACGCGGAGATCAACCTGCTGGGCTTCTACCTGCTGACCGAGGCGCTCGGCGGCGTCAAGGTGTGCTTGAACCACGCGACCGAGGACAAGGATTCGGGCGCGAACTTCCGCCGCGGCCAGCAGACGGTCTCGGGTGGCGAGGCGCTGTCGTTCGTCCGGCAGCGGAAGAACCTGCCGCGCGGCGACCTGGACCGGATCGTGCGGCAGCAGGCGTTCCTGTCGTCGGCCCTGCACCAGCTGCTTTCGGCGGGCACCCTGACCAGCCCGGGCACGCTGAACGACCTGATGGACGCGGTGCACCGCTCGCTGACCCTGGACCCGGGCCTCGACCTGCTGCAGTTCGCGCAGCAGGCCAGGGGGATCGCCTCGGGTGAGCTGACGTTCGCGACGATCCCGGTGGTCACGGCGAACGGCCGGAGCCAAGACGGGCAGAGCATCGTCCAGATCGACCTGAAGGCGGTCCGCGAGTTCGTGGCCGGCCTGGCGGGCCGCCCGGCCCCGGCCGCCGCCCAGGCACCCGGCGGCAACTCAGGCGACGGCTCGGCCGTGGTCCCCACCGCCACGACCGGCGGCGGCGCGGGCAGCGGCGCCGCCCCCGCCGCGGCGCCGCTGCTCCGGGACTCGCCCGGAGTTCCCTGCGTCAACTGAAGTCGGCGCGGTGCTCCTCCGCCCACTGGCGGAACGTCCGCGGCGCGTGGCCGGTCACCTCGCGGACCACGTCCGTCACCAGCGACGGCTCCCGCAACGTCCGCTCCCAGGCCCCGAGGACCGACACCGGCACCTCCGCCGGCCAGCCCAGCGCGAGCATGCGCTCGATCGTCTGGTCCTTGGTCAGTTCTTCGACTGGCAACGGCCGGCCGAGGACGTCCGCGAGCACCGCGGCCTGCTCGCGGAACGAGATCGGCTCCGGGCCCGTCAGCGCGAGCGACTTCCCGTCGTGGGAGCCGTCGATCAGGATCCGGGCCGCGACGTCGGCGATGTCCCGCTCGTGGATCGCCCCGACCCGCGAGTCCGGGTACGCCGTGCGGACCACGCCTTCCGCGATGTCCGCGCGCCAGGCCAGCGTGTTCGTCGCGAAGGAGCCCGGGTTCAGCGCCGTGGAAGCGAACGACCCCGCGGCCAAGGCCTGCTCGACCGCGCGGTGCAGGCCCGCGATCCGGCTCTGCGCGGCGTCCGGTTCGAGCGTCGCGGCCGACGACAGCAGCACGACGTGCCGCACGCCGGCCGCTTCGGCCGCCTTCACGAACCCTTCGATCCCTTGCGGCCGCGTGTACAGGAAGGCCGCGGAGACGCCGTCGAGCGCGGGCTCCAGCGTCGAGGCGTCCTCCAGGTCCGCGCTCACCTTCGCGACGCCGTCCGGCACGTCGAGCTTCGCGGCGTCCCGGCTCGACGCGCGGACGTCCTGACCTGCGGCGACGAGCGCGTCGACCACCGCGCGCCCGACGTGTCCGGTGGCCCCGGTGACGAGAATGGTCATGATGCTCCCCAGCTTCCGAGATAACTTTGCTTTCAAAGCAAATGTACTGAGGTCGATCATCCGGTGTCAACCGGCGCCGCGCGCGGTCCGCGCTTTAGCCTTGTCCCCATGAGCCTGACCGACGAGCTGCTGCGCCCGCTGCCGGCCGCCCAACCGTTGATCACCCACTACGACGACCAGCTGGGCAGCCGCGTCGAGCTGTCCGTGGCGACCACCGCCAACTGGGCGGCGAAGACGGCCAACTGGCTGACCGAGGAGTTCGACGTCGAGCCGGGCGACGCCGTGGCGGTGCAGCTCCCGGCGCACTGGCAGACCGTCGGCGTGCTGCTCGGGGCGTGGTGGTGCGGGGCGCGCGTCGTGTCCGAGGGCGCCGGCGCGCGGGTGGCGTTCGTCGGGCCGGACGACCCGGAACCGACCGGCGCGGCGGCCACCGCCGTCGTGACGCTGGACCCGATGGGCCGCGGCCTCGCCGAGCCGCCGGGCGGCGGCGCGTTCGACTACCTGACCGAGTCACGGCTGGCGGGCGACCAGTACCGCCCGCTCTTCCCGATCCCGGGCACCACGTCCGCGCTCTTCGAGTCCACTGTGGACGAGGTGCTGGCCGAAGCCAAAGCCCGCGCCGCGAAACTCGGCCTCACCGCGGCCGACCGGGTGCTGTCGACCCGGGACTGGAGCGGCCCGGAGGGCATCCTCGACGGCCTGCTCGTCCCCCTGGCCGCGGGCGCCCACCTGGTCCACATCAGCAACGCGGACCCGGCGAAACTCGCCTCCCGCCGTGACGCCGAACGCACCACTGCGGACCTCCCGGCGTGAAAAGCGTGAAGGCCACCTCGGGCGAGGTGGCCTTCACGCTTTTCCGGGTTCAGGCGTTCTGCAGTTCGCCGACCTCGGCGTCGCGGCGGGCACGCTTGCGGCCCCACAGCAGGTGGTCGAGCGAGAGCCGGCCACCGTTGAAGCCGAGCGCGAGCCCGGCGAGCGCCAGCACCAGGACCAGCTCGTAACCGCCCTGGCCGGTCAGGCCGTTGTCGATGTGCACCGACAGCAGCGCGCCGACCGAGATGACGACGTAGCCGATGCCGACGAGCGGCAGCAGGAAGCCGACGATGAAGGCGACCGAGCCGAGGATCTCGACGGTCATCGCGAAGACCGCGGCGGCCGTGGGCAGCGGGATCCCCGACATCTCGAAGAACTTCGCCGTGCCGTCGATGCCGTTGTTCCACTTCTGGAGCCCGTGCGCGAGGAAGACGACCGCGACGCCGATCCTCCCCAGCAACAGGGCCACGTCCTTGAATCGTCCGAACATCGGTTTCAGCTCCCGGGTAGGTGAATATTCAACTGACCCGACCCAAAGTAGGGCACCGAGCACCTGGATCCGAAGCTCCGGACGGTGATCGACAGGAAACCGACAGGCACCGCCTCAGCGCTTGTGCGCCCAAGCGGCCGGGAAGCAGTAGGCCCCGAACGCGGCGAGCCCCAGGGCCACCACGGTCAGCAGCACGGTGCCGAAGGGCTGGGCGGCGAGCGTCTTGAGTGCGGCGTCCAGGCCGCCCGCCTTGTGCGCGTCGGCGTTGAACCCGGCGATGGCCAGCAGGATCGCGACGACGGCGAGGACGACACCCTTGGCGAGGTAGCCGGTGGTGCCCAGCCAGCCGACCCAGCGGCGCGACTTGGCCGGCAGTTCGGTCGTGTTGAGGTCTTGGAGGAACTTCTGCTTCGCGCCCTTGATCCCGGCGGCGATCGCCACCCCGAGGACAGCCACCGCGACGAGGACCACCAGGGCGGGCCCGGCCGGCAGCGACAGCAGCTTGCCGGTGAACTCCTGCTGCTTCTGGCTGCTCGACCCCCCGCTGCTGCTGCCGGTGGCGAGCCGGAAGGCGGTGAAGCCCAGCACGAGGACGACGACGCCGCGGGCGGCGGCACCGATCCGCTTGCGCGTCCGCTTCCCGCCGCTGACCCACTCGTAGCCGGTGGCGGCCATCAGGAACTGCCACAGCCCGAAGAGGACCAGCCCGATGGCGACGACCCAGAGCAGGATCTGCCCGAACGCCGTCGAGCCGATCTGCTCGAGCGCGCCCTTCTGGTCGGCCTGCTCACTGCTGCCGAAGGCGACTTGCAGGGCGAGGTAGGCGAGGACGAGGTGTACGACGCCGTAGCAGGCCATGCCGGCCCGGCCGAGCAGTTGTGCGGTGTTGCTCTTCTCGCCGCGTTCGGCGGTGGCCTCTGTCCGGTTCATGCCTTCTGAGTACCCAGCCGGCTTCATGATCGGCTGGGCCGAGTGGGGCAACGTCGTTGCGGCGTTGGGACGAGTGGGGCCGGATCCGCGACCGTCCGGCTACCGGCCGTCGCATGTGGACTCCTGCGGGCAGCGCGGATCACCGCCGCGGTGGGACGATCCCGCGGTGGACACGCGGTTGATCGGGTACTGGTCGGACCAGGAGGTCTACCCGGGCGCACCCGAGTACACCGACCTGGGCTTCCGCGCCGACGGTTCGGGCTGGATGTACTGGGCGAGCTGGAGCACGAAGTTCGTCGTCCACCGGTTCGGCTGGCACCTCCCGGCGCCGGGTGTGCTGGTCGCCCGGCTGCACCTGACCGTCGGCGGCGAGTGGTCGGTCGAGGGCCGGGACGTCACGCACCTGGTCGAGGACCGGGAGGAGGTCGACACCGTCGTCGAACTCGGCTGGACGATCGGACCGGGCCCGGAGCTGACCTTGGACCGCCCGCTGGACGATGTCCTCGGCGGCCTGCGGTTCCTGCCCGGCGAAGGGAACAGCACCGATCCGACGCTGACCGGGCCTTAGGCGGGGCGGCGCCGCACCTCGTCGAGGCCGGCCCAGCCGCCGTTGACCGCGAGCAGCGTCAGCACCTGTTCCGCCTGCTCGGCGAAGCGCGCGAGATCTTCGTGCAGCAGCGTCGCGCGCTCGCCGTCGAGCTGATCGAAGTCGTCGAACCACAGCGAGATGGCCGAGCCCGCCGTGACGGCGAGCCCCTGCGTCAGGCTGAGGAACCCGGACGACGGCGGATCGGCGGCCGCCCGGTAGGCGGTCTCGATCTCGTCGCACGCGGCGAGCAGGTCACGCAGCTGGCGGACGGCGCCGGCCGGGGTCCCGTCCCAGGCGGCGGTCGGCCAGGCGCGATCGGACAGCTCGAGCCACAGCCGCCAGCCGGCGACCAGCTCGGCTTCGTCGTGGGGCGTCCAGGACGCCGGAACCGGCCAATACATGCTTCGAGAGTGACACCGCCGGAGCGGAAATCCGCCCCGGCGGTGGGTTATGTCTCATGTGGCGAAACTCAGCCGATGACGGGCGGCACGAACACGCAGGGCGGCGTCTTCGCGTGCGCCGGATCGAGCGCGTTGAGCACCAGTCCCTGGGCGACGGGGTCGTAGGTGATGCCGAGGTGGTCGGTGAAGTCGAGCCCGCAGACGTTCTGGAGCTGGATGTTCTTCACGTTGGAAGCGGCCTCGAGGAAGGCTCTGGTATACGGCGTCACGACGTCGTCGTAGCGGGTCTGGATGACGGTGTACTGGATACCGGGCGCGGTTTCCCCGCCGGCGTTGAGGTCGGTGAGGAAGTCCGAGCCGACGGCCTGCTCGTTGCAGGCCTGGCAGACGGTCCCGAGCGCGGCCGGGACACCGGGGATCAGTTCGAGGGTGCTCAGCAGCCCGAAGAGATCGGTCCCGTGGTTGGACGGCGACAGCCCGACGAGCCGGCTGATCTTGTCCGCGCCCCCGAGGTACTTGATCCAGTACCGGACGTTCATCCCGCCCTGCGAGTGCCCGACGACGTCGAGCTTGCTCGCACCGGTCCGCGCCAGGATCTTGTCCCCGAAGGCGGCAAGCGCTTTCGCGGTGCCGGCGATCGGCCCGACGGTCTGCAGGAAGCTCCCGGGTGCCCCGCCGAAGTTCCCGGCGAAGACGCAGTACCCGGCGTCGGCGAGCTTCTTCGAGAGGTTGGCCCAGTTCTCGTAGGCGTTGGCGGTGGTCCCGTTGGAGAGCAGGACGGGGTTCGGGTGCCGTTCGGAGGGCTTGCAGTTCCAGTCATTGGCCCCGGGAGGGGCGATGGTGGGCGCCCCGAGCGAGTACAGCGCGGCGGTGAGGATGGTGGGCTGGACGGGCCCGGTGGGTTCTCGTTCCGCCGCTTGGCCGGTCCCCGCCCCCAGTACGAGTGCCACCACCGCGGCCGTGGCGGCCGTGAGCCACCTGCGCGTCGTTGCGCCCATCCGCTTCACCTCTCTGTGAACCGATGGTGACCCGCGTCACCGAGGGTTTAACGCGCGAGTAACTTGTTCGGACCTCCCCCTGGTGAGTGAATTTCCTTCGACCGTCAGAGCGCCGCGCCGAAGTAGGCGGCGAGCTTCTCGACGGTGGGGTCGATGTGCTCCTTCTTGTCGTAGAGGTCGACGTGGCTGGCGCCCTCGACCCAGTGGAGCTCCTTGGGACCGGTGGCGCGCTGGTGGACCTCGACGGCCATCCAGGAGGTGACGGCGCGGGTGCCGGCGATCTGGAGCAGTGGGCGCGGCGCGATGAGCGGGACGGCGTGGAAGGCGTCGAACGAGGCCAGCTTGTCGACGCTCGGCCAGGCGAGGAACTTCGCGGAGCGGTCGCGCTCGCCCCGCGGGGTGCAGTAGTACTCGAAGCCCTCGACGCCGTGCTGCCCGCCGAGCGCACCGGCCTCCGCGGCGGTCTCGGGGAACATGGTCAGCACACCGGGGTCCTCCCCGCGCGCGGCGGCGGTCCGGGCCTGGGCGGCGAGCCCGAGCAGCCCCTGGAAGACGGCCGGGTCCTGGGTCCCGTCGGCGCCACAGCGGAACTGCCGGGCCACATCGACCCCGGAGACGGTGGCAACGGCCTTGACGCGGTGGTCACCTCCGGTGGCCGCGAGCGAATAGCCGCCGGAGGCACAGATGCCGAGCAGGCCGACGCGATCGGCGTCGACCTCCTCGCGGGTGGTGAGGAAGGAGACGGCGGCCTTGAAGTCCTCCACGCGCTGGGCGGGGTCTTCCAGCCCGCGGGGCAGGCCGCCGGACTCGCCCTGGTAAGCGGCGTCGAAGGCGAGGGTGACGAAGCCGCGTTCGGCCATCAGCCGGGCGTAGGTCCCGGCGGTCTGCTCCTTGACGCCGGTGCCGGGGTGCCCGACGACCAGCGCCGGCCGCGGCCCGGAAGCGGGGGTGTCCGGGGTGTGGAGGTGGGCGGCGAGCGGGATGCCGGTGCTGTCGAACCGGACGGTGGTGGTGACCATGGGGCTCTCCTCGAGACGGTGCTGCTGGTGCCCCACCACATTCCGGCGGATTCGGCCCGGGCGGGAGAGACAGGTTTCTGCCCGGGAAAGAACTTGCCCCCCTTCACGCGTCCCGCACCGGCGCCCGTGACCGACACTGGAGACCATGACGCCGGACTCCGATCCGCGGGCGCTGGGAGCGTTCCTCAAGGCCCGCCGGTCCCAGCTGACCCCGCAGGACTGCGGCTTGCCCGAGCCGGAAACGGCCCGCAGGGTGACGGGCCTGCGCCGCGAAGAGGTCGCCCGGCTCGCGGCGATCAGTGTGGACTACTACACCCGCCTGGAGCAGGGCCGCGTCCGCGCCGGTGCTGATCACCTTGGCCCGGGCCCTGCGCCTGGACGACGACCAGCAGCGCTACCTCTACGAGCTGGCCGGCCGGGCCGACGCCCTCCCCCGCCGGCGCCGTCCCGCGCAGCGCGTACGTCCGGCGATGCGCAGGCTGCTCGCCCAGCTCACCGCCACCCCGGCGCTGGTCCTCGGCAAGCGCCTGGACATCCTGGCCTGGAACCCGGCGGCAACGGCCCTTTTCACGGACTTCGAGAGCATCCCCGCGGACCGGCGCAACTACCTGCGCTTGCTGTTCACGAACCCGGCGATTCGAGAGCTGCACGAGAACTGGCAGCACGACGCCCGCGAAGCGGTAGCGGCCCTCCGCATGGAAGCGGCGGCCGACGCGGCCGACCCCGACCTGTCAGGACTGGTAGGCGACCTATCGGTCCAGGACCCGGACTTCCGCAGGTGGTGGGCGGAGCATCACGTCAACACGGCAACGTACGGAACCAAGCACTACAGCCATCCCCTGGTGGGCAAGCTGACCTTGGACTGCGACACGTGGGCCAGCCCGGACGGCGAAGGCCAGCGCTTGATGGTCCTGACGGCAGAGCAGGGCACCCCGTCCCACGACGCCTTGCTGATCCTCACGGCATGGGCCGCGGAAGACAAAACCACGAACAGAACGCAATAAACAAAGGCGACAAAACGCCATCCAGACCCCCGCAACCCCGATCCGAAGCCCAAACACGGCCGGCAGCATCTTGTCAAGGCACGCTTTCCCGCCTTGACAAGATGCTGCCGGCCGTAGTCACAATTCAGGCTTCGGGGTGGCGGACGAGAAGAGAATCAGCCCTTCAGCAAAGCCCGAGCCATGACCACCTTCTGAATCTGGTTGGTCCCCTCGTAGATCTGCGTGATCTTGGCATCCCGCATCATCCGCTCAACCGGGAAGTCCCGCGTATACCCAGCCCCACCGAAGAGCTGAACGGCATCCGTGGTCACTTCCATGGCGATATCGGACGCATAGGTCTTGGCAGCGGAAGCCATGAACCCGGCCCGCTTGTCCCCCCGCTCCGAAGCCGCAGCCGAGGCGTAGACCAGATGCCGAGCCGCTTCGATCTTCGTTCCCATCTCGGCGAGCATGAACTGCACACCCTGGAACTCGGCGATCGACTTGCCGAACTGCTTGCGGTCCTTCACATAAGCAATAGCGGCATCGAGCGCCCCCTGAGCGATACCCAGCGCCTGAGCACCAATGGTGGGCCGGGTGTGGTCAAGCGTCCGCAGCGCCGTCTTGAGGCCGGTCCCGGGCTCACCGATGATCCGGTCCTCCGGAATGGTGCAGTTCTCGAAGTAGATCTCCCGGGTGGGCGAGCCCTTGATCCCGAGCTTCTTCTCCTTCGGCCCCACCGAGAACCCGGGGTCGTCCTTGTGCACGACGAACGCGGAAATCCCGTTGGCCTTCTTTTCGGCATCCGGATCGGTGACAGCCATCACGGTGTACCAGGACGATTCACCCGCATTGGTGATCCAGCACTTGGTCCCGTTCAGCACCCAGTGGTCGCCGTCGAGCCGGGCCCGTGCCCGCATCGACGCCGTGTCCGACCCGGCCTCGCGCTCCGAGAGCGCGTACGAAGCCGACGCCTCCCCCGACGCGATCGAGGGCAGCACCAGCTTCTTCAGCTCCTCCGAAGCCGACAGGATGATCGGCTGCGTCCCCAGCTTGTTGACCGCCGGGATCAGCGACGCGGACGCGTCGACCCGCGCCACCTCTTCGATCACGATGCAGGCGCCGACGGCGTCGGCACCCTGGCCGTCGTACTCCTCACCGATGTGCACGGCGTTGAACCCCGACTTGACCAGCGCGTTGTACGCCTCGATCGGGTACCGCTCGTTCTCGTCGACCTCCGCCGCGTACGGCGCGATCTCCTTCTCGGCCAGGGCCCGGACCGCGGCCCGCAGCTCCTCGTGCTCCTCGGCAAGCTGGTACAGGCCGTCGGTCACTTCCGGTCACCTTCTCTGCAACGTCGGGAGGGGTTCCGTCGATGTTAGCGCTCGTTCACCTGCGTCGTCCTTGTGGCGTTGACCGCAGAATTCGTATGGTCGGGTGATGCCGATCACCGCGCCGACGACGCCGCCCGGTCTGCCCACCACCCTCGACTACCCCGAAGTCCCCGTCGGATCGATCCTGGCGGCCGGTGCCGCGCGCTGGGGCGACCGGACCGCCTTCGCCCACGACGGCGGCAGTCTCACCTTCGCCGAGACCCACCGAGCCGCCTGCCGGTTCGCCAACGCCCTGCGCGAACGCGGCATCGGCCGCGGCGACGTCGTGGCCCTTCACCTGCCGAACTGCCTGGCCTTCCCGGTCGCCTACTACGGCACGCTGCTGGCCGGGGCCACCTTCAGCCCGGCGAACCCGCTGCTCCCACCGGACGACCTCGCCTTCCAGCTCACCGACTGCGAGGCCGCCGCGGTGGTGACGTTCGGCCCGGTCGCCGGCGCGCTGGCGAGCGTCGCCGACCGGATCCCGGCGCGGTTCACCGTCGTCGTCCAGCCGGTCGCCGACCTGCCGGAGAACACCGTCGAATTCGAGGCGTTCCACGCTTCGCAGCCGGAGATTCCCCCGTCCGTGGAGCTCGACGTCCACGAGGACCTCGCCCACCTCGCCTACACGGGTGGCACCACCGGCCGGTCCAAGGGCGTGCGGCTGTCGCACCGCAACGTCGTGGTCAACACGCTGCAGCACGCCTGCTGGGGCACCGGCTCGGTCCCGGCGCTCGACGAGCGCGGCGACGTCACGATCGACCAGATCGGCAGCGAGGACGAGTGGCCGTCGCGGCTGGGCACCGGCGTCGCGATCAACCTGACGCCGTGGTTCCACGCGATGGGCATCATCGGCGGCCTCAACGCGGCGGTGCTCGCCGGGACGTCGATGGTCCTGCACACGCGCTTCGACCCGGCGGCGTACGTCGCCGACGCCGAGCGGCTCCGCATCACCGGCATCGGCGGCGCGCCGGCGCTGTTCGCGGCCCTGCTCGCGACGCCGTCGTTCCACACCGCCGACCTGTCGTCGGTCCGCTCGATCGGTTCGGGTGCGGCGCCGATGAACCACGCGATGATCAACGCGCTGCGCACGCGCTTCCCCGACGTGGTGGTCACCGAGGGCTACGGCCTCACCGAGGCGACGATGGGCGCGGTGATCTCGCCGACGTACCGGTCGGGCACGCGCAAGGTCGGCTCGGTGGGCCTGCCGATCTTCGACACGGAGGTCAAGATCGTCCCGGCCGAGGGCGGCGAGGACCCGCTGCCGCCGGGTGAGCGGGGCGAGGTTTGCCTGCGCGGGCCGCAGATCATGCTCGGCTACCGCAACCGCCCCGAGGAGACGGCGGCAGCCTTGGTGGACGGCTGGCTGCACACCGGCGACATCGGCATCCTCGACCCGGACGGTTATCTGTCTATTGTGGACCGCAAGAAGGACATGCTGCTGTACAAGGGTTACAACGTCTTCCCGCGCGAGCTCGAGGAGCTGCTCATCACGATGCCGGGCGTCGCGGCGGCCGCGGTGGTCGGCCGCCCCGACCCCGAGGTCGGCGAGCTGCCGGTGGCGTTCGTGGTGCCGCGCGGGTCGCTGGACGCCGACGGCCTGATGGCGGCGGTCAACGAGAAGGTGCTGCCCTACAAGCGGCTGCGGGAGGTACACGTGGTCGAGCAGATCCCGGTGTCCGCGGCGGGGAAGGTGCTGAAGCGCGAGCTGCGGCAGCAGCTGATCGGTGAGCTCGGCTAGGAGGTGGGCTTGAACCGGCAGGTCTCGGGCTGGGCCACGCAGTCGTACCGCTGAGCGCCTTCGATGCGTATGTTGTACTCGACTTTGTGCGGTCCCCACGCGGTGGTCGCGAAGGCGGGTTGCCCGGCGGGCGGCACGACGAGGGTGTGCTTGCCGCCGCGGTAGGAGTATTCGATGCGGACGCGCCAGAGGCAGAAGCACTGTTCGGTCTTCGCGCGGATCACCAGGTGCTCCGGCTTGCCCTGTTCGACGAACCGGATCTTGCCGTCGGAGAGGTAGGGCCGCGCACCGGCGCCGTCCCCCGGAACCAGGGCGGGAATTTCGGTGCCGGCTCCGGAATCGAGCCGGAACTCGACGAGGGCGGTCTCCTCGCTGCCTTGAGGATCGGCGACGAAGGCTGTCCCGCCCAGCGGCTTATTCCGCTCCTCGACGACGGCGGTGATGGTCTCGAGGTCGATCCGCCCGGAGCGGTGGCTTTCCAGGGTCACCTGCTGTCCGGAGGTCCCCAGCTGGGCATGGGTGTGCTGCCGCACCTCATCGAGAACCCCGCTCGACGCGGTCCGCCCGAGCACGGCGTCGGTGGCCCAGTACTGCCCGGCGACCAGCTCCGGGTAGCTCTCCCCGCGAGCGGAAAGGACCTCATCGGAGAAGAGATCCCGAGCCCGATCGGCCACCAGCGGAGCAACCCCGGGCACGGCAACGGCCAGCACGAGCGGAGTAACGGTGGCAAGAAGCCATTTCGGCGCCCGGCCGAGCCCCCGCCACCAGCCGAGTCCCCGGTTCGGCCGCGGAGCGGGCCGAAGCGAGGTCGCCCGCCCGGCGACGACCGGTTTCCGCTTCCGGTTCACGCCTCGGCGCCTTCCTGTGCCGGCCGTGCGCCGGCCGCGGCCCGGGAATCGGCCTGTGGCTCGGGGTTGCGCTCGGGCTCCGCGGGCTTCGCGCCGGCACTGGCGAAGCCGCCACCCCGGCCCGCGCTTCCGGCTTCGCGCCCGGCTCCGGCACAGCCTGCGCCTCGATCGCCGGTCCCGCGCTAGGCACCGGCCCAGCCTGGGGCTCGGCCGCCGGTCCCGCGCCCGACACCCGCCCAGCCTGCGGCTCGGCCGCCGGCTCCACGCCCGGCTTCGGCTGCGCCACCGGCTCCAGCTCCGCCCGCGAATCCAGCCCGGCCTGCCCCTCGGCCGCCAGCTCCTCACCGGGCTCCAAGGGCGCCGGCTCGGTGTCCGGTTCCTCCGTCACGCGCGATCCCACCACCACCGCCAGCAGCGGTACCGCCGCCAGTGCCGCGAAGTAGCCCACGCCCAGCGCCAGCTCGTCGCGCTGGGCGCTGATCCGGTCCGCGATGCCGCTCGGGTCCCACAGCAACCACGCATTGATCAACAGCACGCCGTACAAGCCGCCGCACACGTACAGGGCCGTTGTGCGCAGCGTGGCTCGGCGCCAGCCCGTGGTCAGCGCTGTTGCCACCAGCAACACCAGCGTGGCGATCAGCCCCGCTCGATAAATCGCGGGCCAGCCGGTGACGACCGCCGGGAGGTCGCCCTCCGTGGTGTCGATCTCGAACCACGGCAATGCCTGGGACAGCACCACGAGCGGGACCGCGAGGACCAGCGCCGTCAGGCGCAGGGCTGGGGTTCGGCGCGCCGGTGCCGGGCCGGGGGCCGCCGCCAGCTGGATGCGCGTGGCCGCCCGGACGCCCGCGATGGCCACGCCCAAGCCGAGGAACAACAGGCCCGTCGTGTAGAACACCAGGCCCTGGGCCGGTGTCACCAGGAGGTCCGGCCGGGCCCCCTCCGGGTCCAGCCCTGCGGACGGCAGCCTCGAGCCCAGGTCGGCCGCATTGGCCCGCAATCCGACGAACAGCGCCGTCAAGGCCGGCACCGGCGCGCACACCACCACCAGCAGCCACCGGATCCCGACCCGCCTGCGCGCCGCCGCGAAGGCGATCACCGCGCCCACCGCGGCGAGCACCAGGAGCACCGCGAACGTCGGGCCCTGCCGCTCGACGCTCGTCACCGTCAGCGTGAACGACGACGCCCGCGGAGCGGTCCGGACCGAAATCCAGGGGAACGTCAGCGCGACTACGGCCAGCCCCGCGCCGATGCCCGCCAGGACCACCCCGGCGAGCCAGGGCACCGCGACGCCGTCGTCCGGCCGGGAATCCGCCATTTCTCGCCCCTCGAAGAACCCGAAGACTCTGGAAACCGAGGCAGGACCTTAGCGGGTTCTTCCGGGCGCCGGAGGCGAATCCGGACTGGACGTCTCGAACGGACCGATCAGTGGCCCGTCTTCTCACGCAGGGCCGCGTCCTTGTCCAGGACCAGCTTTTCCAGGTCCGCCTGGAACGCCGCCATCTTCGCGCGCAGGCTCTCGTCGGACGCCGCCAGGATGCGGACCGCCAGGAGACCCGCGTTGCGCGCGCCGCCCACCGACACCGTGGCCACCGGGACACCCGCCGGCATCTGGACGATCGACAGCAGGGAATCCAGGCCGTCCAGGTACTTCAGCGGCACCGGGACGCCGATCACCGGCAGCACCGTCGCCGACGCCACCATGCCGGGCAGGTGGGCCGCGCCGCCCGCCCCCGCGATGATCACGCGAAGGCCGCGCGACGCCGCCGACGACGCGTAGTCCAGCATGCGCTGCGGGGTGCGGTGCGCCGAGTAGACGCCGACCTCGTACTCGACGCCGAACTCGTCCAGGGCCGCGCCCGCCGCCTCCAGCGTCGGCCAGTCCGAGTCGCTGCCCATGATCACGCCCACCTGCGGCGCCATACCTGATCTCCTAGTGGATTTCGTAGCCGTCGAGCCAGACGGCGTGGGACAGCCAGTGCGCCGACAGCAGCGCGCGGTTGCGCAGGTCGTCCATGCGCTCGCCGGTGAAGTTGACGTGCCCGAGCTTGCGGCCCGGCCGCTCCTGCTTGCCGTACAGGTGCACCCGGGCTTCCGGGTACCGCGCGAACAGGTGGTGCAGCCGCTCGTCCGGGCCCATCTCCGGCAGCTCCGGCGCGCCCAGCACGTTCGCCGACACGCACGCGGGCGCGACCAGGTCGGTCCGGCCCAGCGGGTAGTCGAGCACCGCCCGCAGGTGCTGCTCGAACTGCGACGTGCGCGCGCCGTCCATGGTCCAGTGCCCGGAGTTGTGCGGGCGCATCGCCAGCTCGTTCACCAGCAGCCCGGTGTCGGTCTCGAACAGCTCGACCGCGAGCAGCCCGGTGACGTCCAGCGTCGCCGCGATCCGCAGCGCCAGGTCCTGGGCCTCGTGCACCCGCGAGTCGTCGAGCCCCGGCGCCGGGGCGAGCACCTCGGTGTTGATGCCGCCGGTCTGCACCGTCTCGACCACCGGGTACGCCGCGCCCTGGCCGAAGGGCGAGCGGGCGACGAGCGCGGACAGCTCTCGCCGCATCGCCACCTTCGCCTCCACCAGCAAGGCCGTGCCCGCGGCCAGCAGCTCCGGCACGGTTTCGCGCGCGTGCTGGGCGGTGTCGAGCATCCAGACGCCGCGGCCGTCGTACCCGCCGGTCGACGCCTTGAGCACCACCGGCCAGCCGTGCTCGCCGCCGAACGCCACCACGTCGTCCACAGTGGACACCTCGGCGAACGCCGGGCCCGGCACGCCGAGGCCCGCCATCATCTCGCGCATCACGAGCTTGTTCTGCGCGAAGCCCAGCGCGGCCGGCGCGGGCCGGATGACGAAGCCCTCCATCGCCAGCGTCAGCAGGTGCTCACCCGGCACGTGCTCGTGGTCGAAGGTGAGCACGTCGACCGAGGCCGCGAACTTCCGCAGCGCGTCGAGGTCGGTGTGGTGCCCCAGGGTGACGTCGCCGGCGACGAGCCCCGCGGCTTCGTTCTCGCCCGCGGCGAGCACGCGCAGGGACTGGCCGAGGGAAATCGCCGCCTGGTGGGTCATCCGGGCCAGCTGGCCGCCGCCCACCATGCCCACGACGGGCAGACCGGTGTGTTTGTCCATAGCCCGCTCAGACTAAACGGTGACCACCTGCGGTGACCGCCGGACCAGGCGAAGCTCACGCGCCGCGAGGCCGAGGATCCCCGCGACCGCCGCAAGCACGTAGCCGTTGCCGAGAACCGACCAGCCCAGGCCCCAGCCGAACTCCCGGTCACCGCCGTTGGGCACGAGCATCACGATCTGCGAAACGAACAGCACCGCGACCGCCGCCGCGGCCCACCACCGCGCCTTCACCAGCAGCAGCGTGAGCAACGGCACGCACCAGACCCAGTGGTGCGACCACGACACGGGCGACAGCAACAGCCCGTAGAACGCCGTGACCAGCAACGCGGCCGCGTCCTCGCCACGCCGGTGCAGCCGCACCACCAGCCACACCGCCGGCACGGCCAGCACCGCCGCCACCCCGATCGCCACCGCCAGCGACCAGGGCGCCAGCACCGACGCCCGGTTGACCAGCCCGTTGAGCGATTGGTTGAAGATCCAGTGCACCGACCCGACCCGGCTCGGGTCGGTCGCCGAATCCCGCCAGAACCGCATCGCGTCGACCGGGATGACCGCGAACATCACCGCTTCCAGCACCACGAATGTGCCCAGGGCCCGCAGCCCGTCCTTCCACCGGCCCGTGAAGAACAGGTGCGGCACGAAGATCAGCGGGGTGAGCTTGATCGCCGCCGCCACGCCGATCAGCACGCCCGCCCACCGCGCCCCTCGTAGGGAGAGCACCAGGACGTCCAGCACCACGAACGCCATCAGTATCAAGTTGATCTGGCCCAGGAACAGCGTCTTCCACACCGGTTCCAAGGCCAGCGCGATGGCCGTTCCCGCCGGCAGCGCCCACCGGCTTCTTCCCAGAAGCGGTGCACCCCCCGGCGACGACGAAACCACCGTGATCACGACCATAAGACCGACCACCGACAAAAACGCGATCACGCCCCAGACCAAGCCGGACGGCACGAGCGCGAGCGGCAGGAACAGGGGCGCGGCGGCCGGGGTGTAGGTGAACGGCAGGCGCACCCAGTCCGGCAGCGCGGTCAGCACGTCCCGCGTGTAGAGCGGGTCGCCGTGCAGCAGCGTCAACGCGCCCGCGCGGTACACGGCGCTGTCCGCGCCGAGGTGCCACCCCGCCAGCCAGGCGACCACGCCGAGAGCCAGCACGAGAAGCGCGAGACCCCCGGCGAGAAAGCGGCCGGTGCGCGCCTCAGACACCGGTCGCGACGTCGACATGCTCGTCCGCGGCGGCCTTCTTCCGCGATCGCCGCAACAGGCCCCACCGCAGGATGAGCGCGAAGGCCAGGACGACCGGCATCAGGATGTAGGCGTCCCCGAGGACGTTCTGCCACACCTTCCAGTGCAGCTCGACGTTGCGGCCGTTCGGCAGGATCAGCAGCACGCAGCTGACGAACACGAACGCCACCAGCCCGGTCCCGACCCAGCGCTTCCACGCCGTTTTCGGCGTGGTCTTCGGCAGCCGCGAGACCAGCAGCACGATCAGCGGGATCACCCACACCCAGTGGTGGGTCCACGAGATCGGCGACATCAGCAGCGTCCAGAACGCGGTGACGAGCAGCGCGGCCAGCGTCTGGCCCTTGCGGTGGAAGCGCATCAGCAGCCACAGCGCCGGGATGGCGAGCAGCAACCCGATGCCCATCGCCGCCTTCGACGCCCACGGGGCGAGGTCGGTGGCCCGGTTCATCAGCGCGTTCAGCGACTGGTTGCCCGCCCAGTGCACCGGCCCGATCCGGCCGGTGTCCGGCAGCGTGACGGTCCAGTACTTGGCCGCGTCGTGCGCGTTGATCAGGAACATCAGGCCCTGGAGCAGCACGAACGTCGCGAACCCGCGGATCGCGTCCTTGCGCCGCCCGGTGATGAACAGGTGCCCGAGGAACACCAGGGGCGTCAGCTTGATCGCCGCCGCGACGCCGACCAGCACCCCGCCCCAGCGGCTCCCCCTGGACCCGATGACCAGCATGTCCAGCAGGATCATGGCCATCAGGATCAGGTTGATCTGGCCGAGGAAGATCGTCCGCCACACCGGCTCGAGGGCGAGGAAGACCAGGAAGAACACGATGGTCGAGCGGGCGGGCGAGGCCCACCAGCGCGGGCCGTCCGTGGCGGGCCGCGGCAGCGCGCCGATCGCGATCCGGATCGACAGCGCCATCGCCCCCAGGGAGACGGCGGTGATCAGGCCCCAGGAGATCTGCGTCGGGAACGCGGCGAGCGGGACGAAGATGAGCGCCGCCGTCGGTGGGTAGGTGAACGGCAGCAGCGCCCACCACGGCTCGTCGGGCAGGGTGTTGGCGTCGTAGAGCGAGTCGCCGTGCAGCAGCGACAGCGCGCCCGCCCGGTAGACCGCGCTGTCGACGCCGAGCACCCAGTCGTGCTGCCAGCCCCAGATGCCGTACCCGATCGCGACCAGCGGGATCACCGACAGGATCAGGATCGACCGCGGGCGGACGGACAGGCGGGCGAGTGACTTCCGCAGGGCCAGCCGGTGCTGGGATCTGGCCGCGATTTCGCCGTCGACGTCGGTGGATACGGTCCGGGTCACCGCATCAGGAAATCATGACCGGCCGGGTCGCGGTCGGAAGGGTCCGGGCAAAACCGGACTTTTCCGGTGTTCTACGCACGCGCCAGGTGCGCCAGCAGGTCGCAGGCCAGCTCGTGCGTGGCGGGCAGCCGCACCGCCGAAACGCGGGGTCTGCCCACGTCAGCCAGCTGGGTGTCGACCGCCAGCCGCTCGTGCAACGCCCTTCGCAGCGCGACGCCGTGCGAAGCGACCCGCTCGTCTTTCGGAACCAAGGCCGCGACGACGGACGGCCCCAGCGAAGCGACGCTCTGCCCGCTGTCGAACACCGTCCGCAGTGCGTCCGCCACCAGGATCATCCCGGTCAGCCGCGGGAACCCGGCGACGGCGGTGAGGTCGAGCGAGACGACGAGCAGCACGTGGTCCTCGGCGGCCGGCCGCTCGCGCGCGGCGGCGGCGCGGTAGACCTCCGCGAGCCGGGTGCGCAGGTAGGCGGCCGTGGGCAGGCCGGTCAGCGAGTCGGTGACCTCGGTGTGCACCAGCTGGTCGGTGGCGACGTCCGCCCAGGCCAGCGCGGTGGTCCGCAGCAGCCGCGCCGGCGTGGCGTCGACGTCCGGCGCGACGAACCCGTCGCCGCCGTGGCCGAGCACGGCGTGCAGCGCGGCGAGGTCGGCGAGGGTCTCCGCGAGCCCCGCACCGGCCGCCGCCCGGGCCCTGGCCAGCCCGGCCAGCGCGGTTTCGGCGGCTTCGACGCGGCCCTTCGCCATCACCGCCGCGCAGACGGCGTCGACCTCGGGCAGGGCCCAGTCGCTGGGGAACCGCCAGCCCGCGGCGAGGCTGGCCGTGCGCCAGCGGGCCCGCAGCGCGCGCAGGGAGGCGTCCCGCTCGGCCTGCGTCGGCGGCGTGTCATCGGAGCCGGGTCGCGCGGCCGGAACATCCACTCGCCACCCGCCCCTTTCGTCCGGTTCGCAGCGATCTTGTCCGTCGCTTCACGATGAGGACGTACCCCGGTGGGCACCGTGACGCGTACTCAGCGGTTTTTGTCGTGAAGCTTTTCCCCGGCCCGGGCCGGGGGTGGGTGATTTTGCTCCGCCGTCGGAGTCATCACGCCGACCACGACGTGACCGCCGGAGGTGGGTCAGTCACACTGGTCTCGCGTCCGGGATCGGCCTGTAATGGCAGGTCCTGGCCCTAGCCGACCGAGGAGTGCCGTGTCCACCGTTCCCGCCGATCTCAACGGAAAGAGTGACTCCGAGCTGATTGCGGAAGTCCGCTCCGGGAAGATCGCGTCGTACGGGACCCTCTACGAACGGCACACCGGTGCGGCCCGCAATCTGGCCCGCCAGCTGGCCCGCTCCAGCTCCGAAGCCGACGATCTCGTGTCCGAGGCGTTCGCCAAGGTCCTCGACACGCTGCGTGGCGGCAAGGGCCCGGATACAGCCTTCCGGGCGTACTTGCTGACGGCGCTCCGTCACACGGCGTACGACCGCACCCGCAAGGAGCGCCGGGTCGACCTCAACGAAGACATGACCGAGGTCGGCGGCGCCGCGGCGGAGGCGCTGACCGTGCCGTTCTCCGACACCGCGGTCGCCGGGCTCGAGCGGACGATGGCCGCCAAGGCGTTCGCACGGCTGCCGGAACGCTGGCAGGCGGTGCTCTGGCACACCGAAATCGAGCAGCAGAGCCCCGCCGAGGTCGCTCCGCTGCTCGGCCTGACCGCGAACGGCGTCTCCGCGCTCGCCTACCGCGCCCGCGAGGGACTCCGCCAGGCATACCTGCAGGTCCACCTCCAGGAGAACGCCGAGGAACGCTGCCGCGCCTGCGCCGAGCGGCTCGGCGCGTGGACCCGCGACGGGCTGTCCAAGCGCGAACGCGCCCAGGTCGAGAGCCACCTCGACGAGTGCGACCGGTGCCGGGCACTGGCCGCGGAGCTGGCCGACGTCAACGGCGGGCTGCGCGCGATCATCGCCCCGATCGTCCTCGGTGGCGCCGCGCTGGGCTACCTCGCCACCATCGGCGCCGCGAAGGCGAGCGCGGCCACCGCGGCCACCGCGGGGGCGGCCGCCGCCGGTGCCGCGGCGGCCGGGGGCAAAGCCGGCGCGGGTGCGGGAGCCGCCGCCTCGGGGCCTCGCCAGTTCGCCGGCGTCGCCGCCTCGGGCACGGCGATCGTCGCGGCCATCGTCATCGCGCTGACCGCGGGCGGCGGGACGCAGGAGATCCCGGTCGCCGCCCAGGTGCCGCCGCCGACCCAGCAGGTCGAACCGCCGGCCCCGCAGCCGCCGCCCCCGGCCCCGCCCGCGCCGCAGCAGCCTGAACCCCCGGTACCCCCGCCCCCGGGCCCGCAGCCCGTCGCGCCGCCCCCGGCTCCGCCCGTCGCGCCCGCCCCACCGCCGGTCGCGCCCCCGGCTCCGGCACCCCCGCCCGCACCGGCCCCGCCCGCACCGGCACCGGCGCCACCGTCGATGTCCGCGACGACCCCGCCGGACGGCCTCGAGCTCAGCCCGGGTGCCGCGAAGAACCTGCCGATCACCGTGCGCAACGACGGCGGCAGCCTGTCCGAGCCGGTGGCCGTCGCGCTGCAGCTGCCACGCGGGGTGCGCGCGGTCGACACCGGCGGTGGCGGCGCACCGATGGCCCGCGCGGAGGACCCCGCCCCGATCTCGGTGAACTGCCCCGGCGGCGAGGGCACGGTCGTCTGCAAGACCGGCGCCGGCCTGCAGCCCGGCCAGAGCGCGACGCTCAACTTCCGCTTGCAGGCCGACGAAGACGCCGAGGGCGGCACGGTGAAGGCGTCGGTCACGGCCGGCGTGCAGATCTCCGTCGACGTGAGCGTCAAGGTCACCGTGAAGCTCCCGCCGGACGCCGTGGCCCTGGAAGCGCTGGGCGACGGGCTGTCGGCGTTCCCCTGGAACCACCACCCGCTGGTCTACGTGCGGGTCCGCAACACCGGCGAGACGACCAAGCCGGTCACGGTCACCTTCGACCACCCGCTCAAGCAGTGGTGGAGCCTGCGCGGCTTCCCCTGCACGACGACGAACGAAGGCGCGAGCTGCACGACGAAGAGCGCGGTGGCGCCGGGCCAGCACGTCAACCTGTGGGTGCGGCTGCTGGAGCGTCCCGACGAGGGCCGGGTGACGATCACCGCGCAGCTCGGCCGGGCGGCGGCACCGCCGGTGACCGTGGACTTCGGCTGCTGGCGCCACTGGTGCGGCAAGGACCCGCTGCCCACGCCGACGACCCCGTCGGTCCCCACGCCGACTCCGCCCAAGCCGACGCCGACCAAGCCGTCGAAGCCGACGTCGAAGCCCCCGGTGACGACGACGGACACCGACGAGCCGGCAAGCGAGCCGCCGGTGTCCACGACCACGACCAGCGCACCACCGCGGTCCGGCGGGAAACCGGGGGCCAAGCCGCCGACGGTCAGCCCCGCGAAGGTTTTCGGCTGGCTGACGGGGTAGCGTCCGCGCGGTGCGCGAGCTGCTGAAGAAGCATCGCGAGCTCCTCCGCTTCGCCGTCGTCGGCGGGATCAGCTTCGTGATCACGATGTCCATCGACTACGGCTTGAAGTTCACCGTGCTGCGGACCCACCCGGTGACGGCGCTGATCGTCGGCGTCCTCGTCGCGACGATCTTCTCCTACGTCGCCAACCGCGAGTGGTCGTTCCGCACCCGCGGCGGCCGGGAGCGGGCCCACGAGGCCGCGCTGTTCTTCCTGCTCAGCGGCATCGCACTGGGCCTGAACGCGCTGCCGCAGTGGTTCTCGCGGTACGTGCTGGACCTGCAGGTGCCGCGGCTGTCCCCGTTCGGCGTCGAGGTGGCCGACTTCGTCAGCGGCATCGTCATCGGCACGCTGCTGGGCACGCTGTTCCGGTGGTGGGCCTTCAAGAAGTGGGTCTTCCCCGACGCCGCCGGCCGGCCGCGCGCGGTGCCCGCCGAAAGCGCCGAAGATCCGGACATTAGCGACAGCAAGGCCGCCTGAACCACAGGTCAACGCGGTGTGCTCCTAGACTGCGTGGTGTGACCGTTGTGGAAACCGTGCTCAAGCGCACGCCGGAGCCACTGCGTTCGGTGCTGATCAAGCACCGGGAGCTGCTGAAGTTCGCGATCGTGGGCGGCACGACGTTCCTGGTCGACAACGGCGTCTGGTACACGCTGAAGCTGACGGTGCTGGAGCCGAAACCGACGACGGCGAAGGCGATCGCGATCATCGTCGCGACCATCGTGTCCTACATCCTCAACCGCGAGTGGTCCTTCCGGACCCGCGGCGGGCGCGAGCGCCACCACGAAGCGGCGCTGTTCTTCGTCATCAGCGGCGTCGCGGTGGGCGTCAACCTGGTCCCCCTGATCGTCTCGCGGTACGTGCTCGACCTCGAAGTCCCGCACGTGACGTTCCTGGTCCAGGAAATCGCGGACTTCGCGAGCGGCTCGATCATCGGCATGCTGCTGGCCATGTTCTTCCGCTTCTGGGGCTTCAAGAAGTGGGTGTTCCCGGACGAGCTGGGCGAGCGGCGGCGGGACAACGACCAGATCACCCCCCTGCCCTGACCCAGGCCGCAAAAGTACTTGTCTTTTGACATGTAGTTGTCTACTGTCATCCTCGTCAGTGTTCCTTCGCAAGGACGCCGTCCGGGTTCGGCCGGGCGAGCGGGACGATTCGAGGTGGTTTCCGAGCGCGAAGAGGTCGCATCCGCCCGCGGATGACGATGGAGCCTTTTCCCGACTCGAGGTCGGCGTGTTCTCGCGCGCCGCCGGTATCTCTCGTCTCTTCTGACGAAACAAGGACTTCCTCTTGAGCACGATCGCGCCTTCGCGCGCCCTGAAACCTGCCCTCACGGGCCTGTTCCTGTCCGTTTTCCTCGCGATGCTCGACGCCCAGGTCGTCGCCACCGCGCTTCCCCGGATCGCCGCCGAGTTCGGCGGGACCGGCGCCTACGCCTGGGTCACCACCGCCTACCTGCTCGCCGGGAGCGCCACCGCGCCCCTGTACGGCAAGCTCGGTGACGTCTTCGGCCGCAAACGTGTGCTCCTGGGCGCGCTCGCCCTCTTCCTGCTCGGCTCGCTCGTTTGCGGCCTGGCGCCGTCGGCCGCGTTCCTGATCGCCGGGCGCGTGCTGCAGGGTGCCGGTTCCGGCGGCCTCTTCGTCTCCGTCGGCGCTTCGCTCGGTGAGATGTTCACGCCTCGCGAAGGCGCGAAGTACTTCGGCTGGTTCTCGATCTGCTTCGCCGTCGCTTCGCTCGCCGGTCCCGTCGTCGGCGGCCTGCTCACCGGGGTCGCCGGGTGGCGGTCGATCTTCCTGGTCAACCTGCCGCTCGGGCTCGTCGCCCTGGCCTGCCTCAAGCCGCTCGAGCTGTCGAGACGGCGCCGGGAAGCGCCGTTCGACTTCGCCGGCGTGCTCCTGCTCGGCACGGCGATCACCGGGTTCACCCTGCTCACGCCGTGGTCGGTCGCGCTCGGCGCGGCCGCGGCCGTGGTGTTCGTGGTCGTCGAACGGCGGGCCGAAGCGCCGGTGCTGCCCCCGCGACTGTTCCGCGACCGGACGTTCACCGTGTCCGTGCTGCTCAGCGTGCTCGCCGGGTTCGCGTTCCTCGGCTCGGTCAATTACATCGCGGTCTTCCTGCAGGCCGACGCCGGTCCGGCGGAAGGTGGGCTGCGGCTGCTGCCGATGACGCTCGCCGTTTCGGTCTCCTCCGTCGTCGCCAGCAAGGTCATCGCCCGCACCGGCGCGTACCGCTGGGCGCCGCGGTCGAGCATGGCGCTCGGCCTGCTCGCGGTGCTCGGCCTGCTCACCCTGGACGGTTTGCCGGCCGCGCTCGGCTGCCTGGTCGTCTTCGGCCTCGCGGCCGGGCTGAACCTGCAGGTGCTCGCCATGGCCACGCAGAACACCGCCCCCGCCGCGGACCGCGGCGCGGTCGCCGCCGGCGTCAACCTCGCCCGCGCGCTCGGCTCGGCCCTCGGGCCGGTCGCGCTCGGCTTCGCCTACCACGCCGGCACCCACACCGTGTTCCTCGCGCTGCTGCCCGTGCTCGCGCTCGGCCTCGTCACGGCGTTCGCGCTCCCCCACGTCACGCTTTCCCGATAGGAGAACCTCGATGATCTTCGTCCTCGGCGCCACCGGCAAGGTCGGCCGCCACCTCGTCCCCGCCCTGCTCGACGCCGGCGCCGCCGTCCGCGCGCTGACCCGAGACCCGGCGAAGGCCCGGATCGACCCGCGTGCCGAAGTGGTCCGCGGCGACCTCGGCACCTCGGACCTGCCCGCCCTCCTGGCCGGTGCGGACCGCGTGTTCGTGCTGACCCAGGGGCACAGCGCCGACCGGGAAGCGGCGGTCGCACGGGCCGCCGACCAGGCCGGCGTCACCCACCTGGTCAAGCTGTCCACCACCGGTGTCCACTTCGGACAGAACGACCCGATCAGCCGCACACACGCCGAAGCCGAGCAGGCGGTCCGCGAAGCCGGTCCGGCGTGGACGATCCTGCGTCCCGGTGCCTTCATGGACAACCGGTTCGCCTGGATCGGCTCGATCCGCGAAGAGAACGCCGTGTACGTGCCCGACACCGATCCGCCGTCCGCGCTGATCCACGTCCGGGACATCGCCGAAGTCGCGGCCCTCGTGCTGACGACGTCCGGGCACGAAGGCGCGACCTACGAGCTCACCGGCGGCGAAGCCCTGACCACCGAGCGGCAGGTCGCCATCCTGGCCGAGGCGATCGGCCGTCCGCTGAAGTACGTCGAAGAAACCGAAAGCGCCGCGAAGGAGCGGCTGATCCGGGTGTACGGCTGGCCCGTGAAGGCCATCGACGGCCTCTTCGCCCTCAAGCGCGAGTCGGCCCCGCACGAACACGTCGTCTTCGACAACGTCGAGCGGCTGCTCGGCCGGCCGCCGCTGACCTTCGCGGCCTGGGCACGGGAGAACGCGTCCGCGTACCATCACCAGGAGTGACGATGGGGAGGTGAGGCGGATGCGCGCCCTGCGCGTCCTCGTCGTGGACGACCACCCCCTGTTCCGGATCGGCGTGAGCACGCTGCTCGCCGCCGAACCCGGGATCGAGGTCGTCGGCGAGGCCGCCGGCGGAGCCGACGCCATCGCCTCCGCCACCGCTCTGCGGCCGGACGTCGTCGTGATGGACCTGCACCTGCCCGACCTGTCCGGCATCCAGGCGACCCGGCACATCGTGGCGGCGAACCCGGGCACCGGCGTGCTGATGCTGACGATGGCCGACGAAAGCGAGTCGGTCTTCGCGGCGATGCGCGCCGGTGCCCGGGGCTACCTGCTCAAGGACGCCGAGCCGGACGAGATCATCCGCGCCGTCCAGGCGGTCGCCCGGCGGGAAGCGATCTTCGGCCCGGACATCGCGAACCGCGTGCTCGCCTTCTTCACCCAGCCACCGGCCAGCGAACCGGTGTTCCCGGAACTGACCGGGCGCGAACGCGAGGTGCTCGCGCTGATCGCGGCCGGGCACAGCAACAGCCTCATCGCGAGCACGCTGTGCCTGAGCCCGAAAACCGTGCGCAACCACATCTCGAACGTCTTCGCCAAGCTGCACGTGGCCGACCGGGCCGAGGCGATCGTCCGGGCCAGGGACGCGGGTCTCGGCCGGTCTGTGACAAGCGGGGCTTCGCCCCGGGCCGGGGACTCCGCCACCCGGACCCCCAAACCGAAGTCCTGACGCACGGTCCGCCCGGGCAACATCGGGACGCCGGTCCCATGCGCCCGGGACACGCGAGCGGGCAGGCTGGGCAGCCTGCACCGTTCGAGGGGAAATGGGGAACGATGTTCGAAACCGAGCGCACCCCGGTGGTGGTCCGCGCCACCGATCCGATCCTGCACGACGGCGTCTGCACGGCGCTGCGGTCGCGCGCCGACGTCCGGGTGGTGGACGACGGCACGGCCCTGGTCGCCCTGCTGGTCGCCGACCGGCTCGACGAGCCGATGACCCGGCTGCTGGCCGCGTTGCACCACCAGGGCTTCACCCGCATCGTGCTGATCGCGGGCGAAGTCGGCGACAACGAGATCCTGAACGCCGTCGAGCACGGGGTCTGCGCGGTCGCCCGCCGCGCCGACGCGGGGCCCGACGTCCTGGTCCGCCTGATCAAGGCCGCCGCGGCCGGGGAAGGCGCGTTGCCGCCCGAGCTGCTCGGCCGGTTGCTGAACCGGGTTTCGCGCCTGCAGCGCCAGGTGCTCCAGCCGCGCGGCCTGCGCCTGGGCGGCATGAGCGACCGCGAGACGGAGGTCCTCAAGCTCGTCGCGGCGGGTCATTCGACGCAGGAGATCGCCGACGAGCTGTGCTACTCGCAGCGCACGGTGAAGAGCATCCTCCACGACGTGACCAACCGGTTCCAGCTGCGGAACCGGTCGCACGCGGTCGCTTACGCGTTGCGGGAGGGGCTGATCTGAGCGCTTCCTAACGCGGGACGCGCTCGGCCGGCCAGCGCACCTCGGGGACGTCGGTCGGCCGCGGCACCTTGAGGAACAGGCTGAACACCGCCGGACGGCGGTTCGACAGCTCCAGGCGGCCGCCGTCGGCCTCGACCAGCGCCCGCGCCAAGGCCAGTCCCACGCCCGTCGAGCCGCCGCCGGAGAAGCCGCGCTCGAAGATGTGCGGAGCGAGCTCGTCCGGGACGCCGGGGCCGGTGTCGCTCACCTCGATCACCACCGTGCCCTCGGCGTCGCCGCGGCGGGCGATGAGCGTCACCGTGCCCGAGCCGTGGCGCAGCGCGTTGTCCAGCAGCACGCCGATGACCTCGCGGAGCCGTCCCGGAGTGGCCCGCGCCATCAAGCCGTCGGCCACGCGCGTCCGCAGGTTGCGGCCCTCCGAGCGGAGCAGCTCGCGCCACTCCTGGGCCATCGCCGGCAGCTGGGTCGGCAGGTCCACCGGTTCCGCGCCGACCTCACGCGCCGCGCGGGCCGCCGCCAGCAGCTCGTCCAGTGCCTCGGCGAGCCGGTCCGCCTGTTCCTGGGCCGCCTTCGACTCGTCGGCCACCTCGTCGTCCGGGTGGACCGTGAGCGGTTCCAGCCGCAGCTGCAACGCCGTCAGCCGGCTGCGCAGCTGGTGCGAGACGTCCCCGACGAGCTGGCGTTCCCGCTGGACCAGCTGGGCCAGTGCGGTGCCGGACGCGTCCAGCGCTTCGGCGACCATGTCGAGTTCGCCGACGCCGTAGCGGCTCGGGTCGGGCCGGAAGTCGCCGCCGCCCAGCCGGGCCGCGCGTTCGGCCACGTGCCGCAGCGGCTTCGCGAGCCGCCTGGCCGTCGCGATCGCCACCACCGCGCCGGTGCCCACCGACAGCAGCACCAGCAGCACGACGACCAGCGTCACCGTCGTCTGCCGCTCGTGCATCGGGCCGGCCGGGACGGCGATCTCCACCTTGCCGTCGCGGGCCAGGTCGGCCGTCTCGGTGACGGTGTCGGGGCCGGGACTGCTGCCGTAGCGCTTCTCGGTCTGGCCGCTGGCCCGGACGGTCAGCAGCCCGTTCGCCGGGACCGCCGCGCGCACCTGGTCGAGGTCGATCTCCTGGCCGTTGGCGATTTCGGTGTCCAGGATCGCCGCCGCCGCACGGGCGTTCTCGGCGAGCGTTTCGCGGTAGCTCGACTCGATCTGCCAGCTCGCCACGATGCCCAGCGGGATGCCGAGGACCGCCGCGGTGACGGCGACGGCCAGCAGGATGGCCAGCAGGATGCGGCGGCGCACGGCTTATTCGGCGTTGAAGCGGAAGCCGACGCCGCGGACGGTCGCGATCCGCCGCTCGCCGTCGTGGGTCTTGCTGGTGCGGCCGGCGGCCTCGTCGGCGGCGATGGCGAGCTTCCGGCGCAGCCACGACATGTGCATGTCGAGCGTCTTGGACGTCTTCGACTCGAGGTCGTTCCAGACCTCGGCGAGGATCTCGTCGCGGCTGACGACCTGCCCGGCGCGGCTCATCAGCACGCGCAGCAGCTCGAACTCCTTGTTCGCCAGCTGGACTTCGTGGTTGTCCACCGTCACCAGCCGGGCGCCGAGGTCCATCCGCACCCCGCCGGCCTCCAGGACGTCGGGCACCCGCCGGCGCAGCAGCGCGCGGATCCGGGCGAGCAACTCGGCGAGGCGGAACGGCTTGGCGACGTAGTCGTCGGCGCCCGCGTCCAGGCCGACGACGAAGTCGACCTCGTCGGTGCGGGCGGTGAGCATCAGGACGGGCAGCTCGGTGCCGGCGGCGCGCAGGCGGCGGCAGACCTCCAGACCGTCCATCCCGGGCAGGCCGAGGTCGAGCACGAGCAGGTCGACGCGCTGGGCGGCGGTGGCGTCGAGCACCGAAGGGCCGTCGGTGACGACGTGGATCTCGTATCCCTCACGTTCGAGGGCGCGGGAGAGCGGTTCGGCGATGGCCGGATCGTCTTCGGCAAGTAGGACCATGCTCACCTGGCCAACTCTACGGCTCGCGGGCGTGAAACCATCGTGACCGTGCCTGGCTACGAAGATGATCTGGCTCTCGCCACCCGGCTGGCCGACGCCGCCGACGCGATCACGACGGCGCGGTTCCGCGCCCTGGACCTGGCGGTGGAGCGCAAGCCCGACCGCACCCCGGTGACCGACGCCGACACCGCGGTCGAGGACGCGATCCGCGCGCTGCTGGCGGCCGAACGCCCGGCCGACGCGGTGCTCGGCGAGGAGCGTGGCGGCTCGGCCGCGACGGGCCGAGCGTGGGTGCTCGACCCGATCGACGGGACCAAGAACTTCCTCCGCGGAGTACCCGTTTGGGCGACCCTCATCGCCCTGGTGGAGGACGGCGACCCGGTCGTCGGCCTGATCAGCGCGCCCCTGCTGGGCCGCCGCTGGTGGGCGGCTTCGGGCGACGGGGCGTTTTCGAGCGACTCGGCCGGAACCCGCCGGCTGTCGGTTTCGAAGGTTTCGTCCCTTTCGGACGCTTATCTGTCCACAACGGACCTCAACTCCTGGATCGAGTACCACTCGCGCGAGAAGTACCTCGAACTGGTGGACGCGTGCTGGGAGACCCGGGCGTTCG
Organism: Amycolatopsis sp. NPDC024027; assembly: GCF_040638975.1. Lineage (NCBI taxonomy): Bacteria > Bacillati > Actinomycetota > Actinomycetes > Pseudonocardiales > Pseudonocardiaceae > Amycolatopsis > Amycolatopsis sp. NPDC024027. The sequence goes on along the minus strand of NZ_JBEZYY010000007.1, from coordinate 299,544 downwards.
GCGACTTCTGGCACCACGTGCTGGTGGCCGAGGGCGCGCTGGACGTGGCGGCGGAGTGCATCGTCAACCCGTGGGACGTCGCGGCCGCGCAGGTGATCGTGACCGAGGCGGGCGGCCGGTTCAGCGATCTGGACGGCGCCGAGCGCTACGACAACGGCAGCGCGCTCTCGACGAACGGCCGCCTCCACGACGCGGCCTTGGCGGTCCTCGAGCGCTGACGGCGGCCCGGCGAGCACTTCTTGACCGGTCTGGACCAGCAGTGGTTCACTCACGGTGCTCGCCGGGTCACCCGGTCTTCTGACAACGTTGTCAACCGGGGTGATCCGCTCACCCCGGGAGGAAGAGCATGCGCAGAGTCGTCACCGCGGCTTTGATCGTCCCCCTCGTCACGGCGGTCGCACCGGCGGCCGCCGAACCCCTGAACCGAGACTTCGCCGCCTACGTCAACCCGTTCGCCGGCGCGAAGGCCGGCGACACGCCCGAGACCAACACCTACGCCGGCGACACGTTCCCCGGCGCCGACGTCCCGTTCGGCATGGTGCAGTGGAGCCCCGACACGCCCCTGCAGCCCAAGCCACCCGCCGGCCAGGGCCGCTATTACGCCCGGGACCGCGACGGCGGCTACGCCTGGGAAGAGAACCGGCTCCGCGGCTTCAGCCTCACCCACTTCAACGGCGCCGGCTGCGGCGGCGCGGCGGGCGACGTCCCGTTCCTGCCGATCGCCGGCGCCCTGACGACGTCTCCCGCCGTCGACGCCACGAAGTACTTCCCCACCTTCAGCCACGCGAACGAATCGGCGTCACCCGGCTACTACAAGGTGACGACCGATTCGGGCGTCACCACCGAGCTGACCGCGACCCAGCGCTCCGGCCTGGGCCGCTTCACCTTCCCGAAGGACGCCCCCGCCACGCTGCTGATCGACGTCGCGCAGTCCGCGATGGGCAGCGACGACGCCGCCGTGACCGTCGACCCGGCCCGGCGCACCGTCGAAGGCTGGGTCTCCAGCGGCCACTTCTGCCGCGGCCCGAACACCTACAAGGTCTACTTCCAGGCCACCTTCGACCAGCCGTTCCGCACGTCCGGGACCTGGCAGGACGCGACCGTGGCGCCCGGCGGCACCAGCGCCCGCGGCGGCAACCTGAGCAAGACGACGTGGGACAAGCAGGTGGTCACCGCCGAGGGCGGCGCCGGCGCCTACCTGACCTTCGACCCGGCGAAACCGGTCCAGGTCCGGGTCGGCCTGTCCTATGTGGACGCGGCCGGGGCGCGGCTCAACGCCGATCTCGAACAGCGTCAGGACTCCTTCGGCACCGTGCAGGGCAACGCACGCCGGGCGTGGAACGACCGGCTGCGGCAGATCGCCGTCGAAGGCGGCACGGACGCGGCCACGAAGACGTTCTACACCGCGCTGTACCACACCCTCATGCAGCCCAACGTCTTTTCCGATGTGGACGGTCGCTATCCCGGGTTCGACAAGGCGATCCACCACGCCAAGCCGGGACACGCGCAGTACGCGAACTTCTCCGGCTGGGACACCTACCGCGACGAGGTCCAGCTGCTGTCGCTGCTCGCCCCGCACGAGGCCGCCGACATGGCGCAGTCGATGCTCAACCAGGCGGATCAGGCGGGCGGGATCTGGGACCGCTGGTCGCAGAACAACGACTTCATGGGCGTGATGGGCGGCGATCCGTACCACTCGATCATCGCCAGCACGTACGCCTTCGGCGCCACGGACTTCGACGCCCGAAGCGCCCTGAAGTCGATGGTGCACGGCGCCACCCGTGTCCAGCAGGCGGGCGAACGAGCCCTCGAACGCCCGGGCCTGTCGGACTACCAGACGCTGGGCTACCACCCGAACAACGTCTCCGACATGCTCGAGGAGACGACGGCGGACTTCGGCATCGCGCAGCTCGCCCAGCGGCTCGGCGATCCGCGGACCTACCACCGGTTCATGAGCCGCGCCCAGTACTGGGAGAACGTCTACAACCCGGCGACGGGCTACCTGCAGACCCGGATGCGCGACGGCCAGTTCCTCTCGCCCTTCGACCCCGCGCAGTACCAGGAAATGCGCTACCAGGAAGGGAACGCGGCGCAGTACACGTGGATGGTGCCCTACAACGTCCGAGGCCTCTTCGACGCGATGGGCGGCGACGACGCCGTGAAGAAGCGTCTCGACTTCTTCTTCACGAAGCTGAACAGCGACGCCAGCTCGCCGTACGCGTTCATGTCGAACGAACCGTCGTTCGAGGTGCCGTGGGAGTACGCCTACGCGGGCGCGCCGTCGAAGACCCAGGACATCGTGCGCCGCTCGGCGGAGCTGTTGTTCAAGCCGGGTGAAGACGGCCTGCCGGGCAACGACGACCTCGGGGCGACGTCGGCGTGGTACGTCTTCGCCGCGCTCGGGATGTACCCGGAGGCACCCGGCCGCGCCGAAATGGTGCTGGCCAGCCCGATGTTCCCGAAGATCACACTGACCCGGGCGACCGGGCAGCGGATCACGATCACCGCGCCCGGCGCGTCCAGCTCGGTGAAGTACGTGAAGAACCTGAAGGTGAACGGCCGGCCGAGCACGAAACCGTGGCTGCCGGAGTCGTTCGCGGTGAACGGCGGGCGGCTGGACTTCACGCTCGGCGCGTCACCGACGTCGTGGGGGTCGGGCGCTTCCGACGTCCCGCCGTCCTTCCGCGACGGTGAAGTTCCGGTGCGCGGCCGGGTCGGCCCGGGCCGGGTCGCGGTCGCGCCCGGCGGAGCCACCGGCGCCACGGTGATCGCCGAAGGCATCACCGGCGCGGGCACGGTGTCCTGGCAGGCGAAGCCGCCGGCGGGGATCACCGTGACGCCGTCGAGCGGGACGCTCGCCGTGGGCGCGCACGGCACCGCCTCGCAGCAGGTGCGGGTCACCGCCGCGCCCAGGATGGCCGACGCGTACACGAGCGTGCCGGTGACCTTCGACGGGCAACCGGTCCCCGCGGTCCTGCCGGTGACCGTCGGAAAGCCGGGGACGCTGCCCGCGGCGAGCACGAACGTCGGCGTCACCGACGACAAGTTCGTCCAGTACGGCGACTTCGGCGAGACCGACCTCTACCCGGGCGGGTTCGCGTTCTCCTACTCGGCGCAGGGCTTCGCCGCGAACGGCATCACGCCGGGCGCGACGGTGACCGCGAACGGGCAGCAGTTCCGCTGGCCGTCGAGCCCGGCCGGGTCACCGGACAACGTGATCGCGGCGGGGCAAACGCTTGCGGTGGACGCTCCGGCGGGCGCGTCGAAGCTGTCGTTCCTCGGCGCGGCGACCGGCGCGGACGCCCAGGGCACCGTGACCGTCACCTACACCGACGGCTCGGCCCAGCAGGCACAACTCGGGTTGTCGGAGTGGCTGCTGAAGGGCGGTGAGGAGACGCCGCAGTTCGGGAACACGGTCGTCGCGAAGGTGCCGTACGTGAACTCGGCGTTCCCGCGGTACATGTTCCGGCTTCAGCGGCCGTACACGTCGTACCTGTTCGCGACGGCCCCGATCGCCCTCGACCCGGCGAAGCAGGTTCGCAGCATCACCCTGCCCACCTCGACCGGCGCGGGGCAGGCGCACGTCTTCACCTACGCGGTGAGCTGAGGCGGTGGCCCGGGTCGTGCGTCCGTCACGACCCGGGCAGCAGGCCGACGGCGCCGCGGGCGACCTGGGCCCAGGCCAGCCGGCCGAAGAGGTAGTGGCACGCCACCTGTTCGCTGGTGAAGCGCGCCCAGTCGTAGCGGTTGCCCTGCTCGCGCCAGAACACTTCCCACGCCTCGTCCTCGCCCTGCATCAGGCACCAGGCGTTGTCGACCTCGGCGCCGAGCGAGACGACCTCCGGCGGCACGCCCAGCACGCCGAGCCACCGCTGGATCGACTGGGTGTTCATCAGTCCTCATCCCCCTTGGCCTCGGCGAGGTAGCCGAGGGTCACCAGTTCGTCGGCCGCCAGCAGGGCACGGTACCGCGTGCCGCCGCCGACCTGACCGAACCAGTTCGCGGTCTCCGAGCGCCACATCGGCACCTTGCGCACCACGACGTACCGGCGGTACTCGGCGTCCAGGAAGGCGGGCGGCAGCGAGCGCTCCGCGAACGGCGTCCCGTCGGCGAAGAGCACCCGCCCGTAGGCCGGGCCGAAGCGGTCGAGGACCGTGTCGGCCGGGACCATCACCGGCTCGGGCCAGTCGACGCTGCTCTCGGGGAACTGCTCGCCCGGTGGCCACGCGTATTCGGGGCCGAGCTCGCTGTGCCCGACGACGAACCGGCGGATCCAGACAGCTTGGGTGGCGCGCGCGTACGGCACGTACCCGTCGGTGAGGTGCCGCGGCACCGGCCGCGACGGCGCGGTCGGCGAGCGGCGGAAGCCCGCGGTGACGTTGGTCAGGGCCTGGTCGTCGAAGATCAGCCGGGCGTCCGGGTGGTCGTTCGGCGCGAAGCCGTCGGGGTCCTCGGGCAGTGGCAGCTGAAGCGCCGGCTTGTCCATCGCCACCGGCAGGTGCCCGATCGGGAACATGTGCACCAGGAACAGCGCGACGATGCTTTCCCGTTCCGTGCGCGGCGAGCCGAGCGGCGGCAGCGGCACGGGTGACCCCGGGTTCGGTGGCGGGCCCGCGACCGGCGGTGGCCCGGCCACCGGCGGCGGTAGGGGGGCCGGAGGCGGCGTCGGTGGGGCCGGTGGGGCCGGGGGCAGCGGGAACGGCGGCAGCAGCGGCGACACCGCGTGCGGCCAGGCCGCGGGGTTGCCCGAGGGCGGGGTCGGGGCCTCTTCGAAGGCGCCCGAATCCGCCAGGCCGTACCCGGGCAGCTGCACCGGCCCGGTGTCGAGGTCGGCCTCGACCGGTTCGGAGCCCGCCTCGGAAGGCTCGGTCACACCCATCCTCCGGCTCGGTCGGTGCCCGGGGGGCACACGCTGTTCGACGCGGCCGCGGCGCTGCCGGTCCCCCTTGATACCGCACCCCTTCCCCGGGGGCGCGACGAGGTCAGCCCAATGCGGCGACCACGCGGGACGGGCTCGGGCGGCCGAGCTGTCCCGCCATCCACACGCTGGCCGCCACCAGCGCGTCCAAGTCGACACCGGTGGCCACCCCGAGGCCCTCCAGCATCCACACCAGGTCCTCGGTCGCCAGGTTCCCGGTGGCCGATTCGGCGTACGGGCAGCCGCCGAGCCCGCCCGCCGAAGAGTCCACAGTTGACACTCCACATCGGAGCGCCGCGAGCGTGTTGGCGAGAGCTTGACCGTAGGTGTCGTGGAAGTGCACGGCCAAAGTACCGACGTCGTCGAACAGCCCGATGAGCGTTTCGACCTGTCCGGCCGTCGCGACGCCGATGGTGTCGCCCAGTGAAAGCTGCGAGCACCCCATGTCCAGCAGGCGGCGGCCGGCGGCGGCGACCTGCTTCGCCGGCACGACGCCTTCCCAGGGGTCGCCGAAACACATCGAGAGGTAGCCGCGGACGGCCAAGCCCGCTTCCCGGGCTCGCGTGACGACCGGCTCGAACATCGCGAACTGTTCGTCGAGCGAGGAGTTGAGGTTCTTGCGCGCGAACGTCTCCGTCGCGCTGGCGAAGATCGCGATGTGCTCGACGCCGGCTTCGAGGGCCCGGTTCAGGCCCTTCTCGTTCGGGACCAGCACCGGGTACCGGACGCCTGCGCGGCGGTCGAGCCGGGCCAGCAGCTGCTCGGCGTCGGCGAGCTGCGGCACCCACTTCGGGTGGACGAAGCTGGTCGCCTCCAGCGTGGTGAGCCCGGCGCCCGCGAGCCGGTCGAGGAACTCCAGCTTGACCTCGACCGGGACGATCGTCTTCTCGTTCTGCAGCCCGTCGCGCGGGCCGACCTCCCAGATCGTGACGGAGTCCGGCAGCTCCCCCGCCGAGGGGACCCGCTCGGGCAGGCCCAGCTCGCGCGTGCCCATCAGCGGCGTCTCTCGCCACGCGGCGGCCGGCCGCCGCCCTGGGGCGGCAGGGGCGTGGTCTGCTGGGGCTGCTGCTGCGGGGCACCCGGCCGGTAGTCGTCGTACGGGTTGTCGTTGACCTCGCGGTAGATGACCGTGTGCACCTTTTCGACGTGCGGGATGTCCTCGAAGCGCAGCGGCTCGTCGGAGGCCGACTCGATGATGAGCGTGCCGCAGCCGAAGACCCGGTCCAGCAGGCCGTGCTCGAACTGGACGCTGTTGATCCGGCCCATCGGGATGTCGATGCCGGTGCGCTTGAGGACGCCCTCGCGGGCGATCAGCCGGTCGGTCGTCACGATGAAGTGGGTGGTGCGCCAGCGGACGAACGGCGCCAGGAACAGCCACACCACCAGCACCAGCACGACGACCCCGATGGCGATCAGGCCGATCGAGTTCCACGGCGCCGCGGCGTCCTTGGTCATGACCACGCCCCAGGTGCCCGCGCCCAGGGCGACCAGCAGCGCGAGCGTCGGGAAGATCAGCATCTTGAAGTGGGGGTGACTGTGCACCACGACGTGCTCTTGCTCGCTGAGCAAATCGTCCGGATAAGCCACGGCGGACGCTCCCAAGGTCGGTGCGGCGGTGTCGTCTCACCGTACCGGCGAGCGAGGAGGCGGTGGGGGGCAACGCCCCGAAGAATCAGGCCGGACGCACGTGGACCACGTCACCCGCGAAGACGGTGTGCCGCTGGCCGCCCGCCACGTCGACCTGCAGCTGCCCGGCGGCGTCGATGTCGGCGGCCCGCCCGACGAGCGCCGACCCGTCCGGCAGCTGCACCTCGACGTCCTGGCCGAGGGTCGCGCAGTGGGCGCGGTAGTCGCCGAGCAGGCCGGCCTCGGTGAGGTCGCCGCCGGCCAGGCGCCAGCGCCGCTCGAGGTCGTCGAACCCGGTGAGCAACGCGACCGCGACGTCGGTGCGGTCGGTGTTCGTGGCACCCCGCTCGGCCAGCGACGTCGCGGGCAGCCCGCCGGGCCCCGGCTGGACGTCGCCGAGGGGCAGGACGTTGAGGCCGATGCCGAGCACGATCGACGGGTCGGCCCCGGCGACGGCCTCGGCGAGGATGCCGGCGCACTTCGCGCCGTCGACCAGGACGTCGTTGGGCCACTTGAGCACGGCGTCCACCCCGACGGACGCAGCGGCCGCGCGAACGGCGAGCCCGGCGACGACGGACAGTGAGCCGAGCACCGAGAAGGGGACACCCGGCCGGAGCGCGACGCTCAGGTACAGCCCGGCCCCCTTCGGCGAGCTCCACGAACGAGCCCGCCGGCCGACGCCCGCGGTCTGCTCTTCGGCGAGCAGAACGGTCCGGTCGGCGGCGCCGTTTTCGAGGGCTTTTCGCAGGTCAGCGTTGGTGGAGCCGGTGCGCTCGACGACGTCGATCTTCGCGTAACGATCTTGGAGCGCCGCAGCGAGCCGGGCAGCGTCGATCTCAGGCATGTGCCCACAATATGAGAGTCCCCCTAACGTGCAAGCTACTCGCTCGTTCACTAAGAGGTGCGCTCTTCTAAGTTGGAACCCGTGACGACCAAGCAGGCTTCGTGGGCCCGCGGCGCTGCGCTGCGCGGCCTGGTCGCGCTGCCGCTCGTCGCCGGGCTCGTCACGGCGGGCTGGCTGCTGGCCGACCGGTCGCCGGAACCCGCGGCCGCCCCGGTTCCCCCGCCGGTCGTCCGCGACGCGGCGTCGGGCCCGTCGGTCCTCGAAGTCAGCGCGCCGGTGAAGGCGCAGGAGCCGGGCCAGGGCGCGTCCGGCCAGGGCGGCAAGAGCCCGCTGCAGCAGTGGGCCGAGCAGCTGGCCGGTCCCCTCGACATCCCCGCGGACGCGCTGATCGGCTACGCGAACGGCGAGCTGGCGCTGCGCGGCGAAGACCCGTCGTGCCACCTCTCGTGGGTCACGCTCGCGGGCGTCGGCGCGGCGGCGTCCGATCACGGCCGGGGTGGCGGCAACCTGCTGGGCCTGACGGCGGCGCAGACCAGGAAGTACGGCTCCGACGCACCGGCGGCGGCCGGCCGGGCGCTGTGCGCGGGCGGCACCGACCTCGGCGCCGGCCCCGGCTGGTGGAAGGCCGTCGCGGCCTACCACCCGGGCAGTGACACCGAGCTGTTCCGCCAGCGCGTGCTCGGCATGGCCCAGCTGTACGCCACGCTGTCCCTCGACCCGGCGTCGGCGAGCTCGCCGCGCGTCCGGGCGACCCGCTTCGCGCTGGGCCAGCTCGGCCTCCCGTACGTCTGGGGCGGCAACGGCCCGGACGCGGGCGCGGCGGGCTTCGACTGCTCCGGCCTGACGAAGGCGTCGTACGACAGCGCGGGCGTCGCCCTCCCCCGGACGGCGGACAGCCAGTTCCGCGCCCTTCCGCCGGTGCCGGCCGCCCAGGAGCCCCGCCTGGGCGACCTGGTGTTCTACGGCAGCCCGGCCACCCGCATCCACCACGTCGGCCTGTACCTCGGCAACGGCCTGATGATCAACGCACCGACCGAGGGCCAGGCGATCCAGATCCACACGTACCACTCGAAGGGCGACGACTACGCGGGCGCGGGCCGCCCGGCCTGACGACGCACCACCTCGGCGATCCAGACGGGCGCGAACGGAGACGTGCAGCCCGGCGGCGTCGGGTAGTCCTTCAGCACCGCCAGGCGCTCCCCGATGGCGACGGCCCGGGCGCGGAGCCCGGCGTGCTCGATCCCGATCTGCGCCAGGCAGCTGTTCATCGCCCACTGCAGGCGGTCGGGAGCGGTTTTCAGCTCGGCTTCGATGACGTCGAGCAGCCCCGCGAGGTCGAGCCCCTCGGGCCGCTTGACCACGCGTTCGGTGGTCAGCGCCCAGCCGGCGCTCGCGACCACCGGGTCCGGGTCGGCGGACCAGGCCACGCGCAGCTGCTCGGCGTGCGGGCTCTTCTTCACCACATAGTTCACGAGCCAGTCGAGCACCTTGGGCGTGCGCGCCTCGCCCACCATGGCGTCCAGCTCGTCGCGCTCGAACGCCTTCGGGCGGCAGATCAGGATCGCCAGCAGGCGCGCGGCGGAGTCGCCCGAGGCCCAGAGCTCGCGGGCGAGCTCCTGCTGCGTCTTCAGCTGCTTCGCCAGCGCGCGCAGCTTGCCGAGGTTCACCCCGTGGTCGTCGCCGTGGTTCTCGTTCACCGCGCGGATCCTGGGGTCGGCGAGCGCGGCCAGCTCGGCCATGACCTCGGTGACTCCACTCACCGCGGCACCACCAGCCCCGATTCGTAGGCGAACACCACCAGCTGCGCCCGGTCGCGCGCGTGCAGCTTCATCATGGCCCGGTTGACGTGCGTCTTCGCGGTGAGCGGGCTGATCACCATCCGCCCGGCGATCTCCTCGTTCGACAGCCCCCTCGCGACGAGCGCAACGGCTTCGCGTTCCCGGTTCGTCAGCTCCGCCAGCCCCGCGCCGGGGACGAGCGGCTGGGTCACGTACCGGTCGATCAGCTTGCGGGTGATCGACGGCGCCAGCAGGGCGTCCCCGCGGGCCGCGACGCGCACCGCGTGCAGGAAGTCCTCCGGCTGGATGTCCTTGACCAGGAACCCGGCCGCGCCCGCGCGCAGCGCCTCGAAGACGTACTCGTCCAGGCCGTAGTTGGTCAGGATGACGACGTGCACCGCGGCCAGCGCCGGGTGCGCGGCGATGCGCCGGGTCGCCTCGATGCCGTCGACGCCGGGCATCTGGACGTCGAGGAGCGCGATGTCCGGCAGGTGCGCCAGCGCGAGCCGCACCGCCTCGCCGCCATCGCCCGCTTCGGCGACCACCTCGATGTCGGCCTCGACGTCGAGCAGCGCGCGGAACCCGCTGCGGATGAGCGGCTGGTCGTCGGCCAGCAGGACGCGGATCACGCGGGGTCCACCGGCAGTTCGGCCTGGACGCTGAAGCCGCCTTCACGGCGAGGCCCGGCCTGGAGCCGGCCGCCCAGCGCCGTGACGCGCTCGCGCATCCCGGTCAGGCCGACGCCCGGGGCACTGTCCACGGTGGCCTGGCCGTCGTCGTCCACCCGGATGACCAGCGTGCCGGGCCGGTGGTCGATCCGGACCGACGCGGTGGCCGCGGCGGCGTGCCGGGCGACGTTGGTGAGCGACTCCTGGACGATCCGGTAGGCGGTCCGGCCGACCGCGGCCGGCACGCCGTCGCACCGGCCCTCGACCGTCAGCCGCGCGTCGAGACCGGTGGTCCGGGCGCGGCGCACGAGGTCCGGCACGTCGTCGAGCCCGCGCGGCGGATCCTTGTCGTCGTCGCGCAACGCCTCCAGGGTCGCCCGCAGTTCCCGCGCCGCCTCGCGGCCGGCGTCGCGGATCGCCAGCAGCGCGTCGGGCACGTCTTCGCCGCGCTTGCGGGCCAGGTGGACGGCGACTTCGGCCTGCACCTTGATGACGGAGATCTGGTGGGTGAGCGAATCGTGCAGCTCCCGCGCGATGTGCAGCCGTTCCTCGTCCGCGCGCCGCCGCGCGGTTTCCTCGCGGGTGCGTTCGGCTTCGTCGGCGCGGCGCTCGGCCTGGCGCAACGCCTCCCCCGCCGCCCCGGCGGCGATCAGCCACGCCAGCTGGAGGACGTCCCGCGACTGCGTGAACGCCGCGCCCGTGTCGGCCACGCCCGAAGCCAGGAGCGCGAGCGGGATCGCGGCCAGCATCAGCACCGAAGCGGCCACCGCGGCGATCCGGTGTCCCGCGCGGACGGCGGCGTACACGGCGAAGAGGTAGGCGACGACGGGCACTTCGAAGCCGGCGAGCTGGTACGCGAGCGCGCAGACCGCGGTCGCGGCCAGCACGGCGATCGGCGCCCGGCGGCGCGCGGCCAGCGCCAGCCCACCGGCGGCCAGCGCCGCGTACCCCAGGACGTCGAGCTCCGGGATGCGGTGCGCGCCGGACACCCCGGCGACCACCAGGGCCACCGCGACGCCGGCGGCGATCACCCCGTCGAGGACTTGCGCGCGGCTCACCCCTGAACCCTAACCGGGTGACCGCCCGGCGAAGTCCCGCACGAAGAGCAGTTCCGGGCTACCGCAGCTGCGGTAGCCCGGCCGGCTCCTGCGGCGTCCGCGGCAGCGCGAAGTGTCTGCTCGCGCACCACGACGGACGGCGGGTCCGGCGGACATGCTTCCGGCGTCCGATCCGAACCGAAGGAGCACCTCATGAACGTCCTCGCCGCGGCCGGTTCCTACGACCTCACCCCGGGACGGCTCTGGTCCCTGATCGCCGTCGTGCTCGGGGTCGCGGGGGTCGTCGCGGGCGGGCGGGCACTGGCCCGCGGCCGCGGAGCCGTCGTGGCCCTGGCCGGTGGCCTGGCTTCCGTCGTGATCGGCGGCTGGGTGGTGGCCGCCGCGAAAGGCGGGCCCGGCACCGGCTACGGGATCGTCGGGGGCTACGTGGACCTGGTGATCGGCGCGGTCGCCCTCGTCCTCGGCGGGCTGTCGATGGCCCGCTCGCGCGGTTTTGTCGGTGGTCGCCGCTAGCGTCGGGGGCATGTACGAAATCGACTTCGCCGAGTTCCCGTCCACGTCCGCCGCGGCGTCCGGGAAGTTCTTCGAGCGCGCGTTCGGCTGGGCGGTGACACCGTACGGCCCGGACTACACCGACGTCCGGGGCGCCGGCCTCACCTTGGGGTTCCAATCGGCCGCGGACGAACAGACCAGCGCGCCGCTGCTCACGATCCGCACGGACGACCTGACGGCGGCCCGCGAGGCGGTGGCGGCAGCGGGCGGCGTGGTGACGAAGGAACCGTTCGCCTTCCCGGGCGGACGCCGCTTCCACTTCCGCGAGCCCGGCGGGAGCGAGCTGGCGGTGTGGTGCCCGGACGCCTGACGCGACGTCCGGTTTCCGCCGGTGGCCCGCTCACCGGTGCGCCATGGTGATCATCATGAGCGTCTCCGTTCTCGAAGGCATGTACGCCGCCGAAGCCGAGTACTTCGCCACCGGCGACTTCGCCCCGCTGCGGCGGTTCTTCGCCGCGGACTTCGTGCTGCACCAGGCCGAAGGCCTGCCGTACGGCGGAGCCTGGCGCGGCCACGACGGCCTGCGGCGGTTCTTCGCGGCGATGAGCCGCACGTGGGAGGCCTTCGACTTCGTGGACCAGGCGTTCCTCGCCACGACATCCCCGCTCGTCGTGCTGACGAACGTGCGCGCCCGGGCCCGCGCCACCGGTCGCGAGCTCGAGTTCCCGATCCTCCAGACGATCACCGTGGCCGGTGGCCGCATCACCGAAGTCCGCCCGTTCTACTGGGACAGTGCCGCCATCGCGGCCGCCTGCTCGACGTAACCGGCGGCCCCGCCGCCGTAGTACGTCGCGGGGTCGGCCGGCGCGGTCGGCAGGCCGAGCGCGAACCGCGTCACCAGGTCCGGGTTCGCGATGAAGTGCCGGGCGTACGAAACCGCGTCGGCGATGCCGGCCTCGATCACCGCGTCGCCCGTCTCGCGGTCGAAGCCGTTGTTGACGATCAACGGGCCGCCGAACAGCTCCCGGTAGCGGGCGAAGGCCGCGAAGTCCGGCCCGGCGTCGGGACCCCGGAGGTGCAGGTAGTCCGCGGCGAGGCCGGCGACCAGTTCGTCGTACTCGGCGCGGAGTGCTTCGTCCACAGTGAACAGTCCGCCGGTCCACCACGGCGAAAGCCGGACACCGACCCGGCCGTGTGCGGCGGCCGCGTCGACGACCTCGGCGAGCAACCTGCGGCGCGCGGCCGGTGAGCCGCCGTAGGCGTCGGTGCGGTGGTTGAGCCGCGGGTGCAGGAACTGCGCGAGCAGGTACACGCCGTTGGCGGCGATCTCGACGCCGTCGAACCCGGCGCGGTGCGCCTTCTCGGCCGCCGCGCCGTAATCCGCGACCGTGGCCCGGATCTCGGCCACGCTCAGCTCGCGCGGGGTGCCGGTGCGGCGCCGTCCGGACGCCGGGTACACCGGCTCGTCGGGGTTCACGGCCGAGGGCCCCGCGGGCAGCCCGCCGAGGAAGTCCGGGTGCGAAACGGCTCCGGCGTGCCACAGCTGCAGCACGATCCGGCCGCCGAGCGCGTGCACGACGTCCGTGACCCGCCGCCAGCCGGCAACCTGTGCTTCGGTGTAGATCCCCGGGACGTCCGAGAAGCCGATGGCCCGTTCGCTCACCCAAGTGCCTTCGGCGACGATGAGCCCGGCGCCGGCGCGCTGCGCGTAGTAGGCGGCCTGGAGGTCGCCGGGCACGCCACCGGGGACGCGCGCCCGGGTCGTCGGTGCCACGACGACGCGGTTCGGCAGGCGCCGGCCGTCCAGGTCGGCAGGGGTCAGCAAGCTCATCGGTCACCTCCGGTCGCGGGGATACGTCGAGGAGGCGACGGTGGACGCGAGCGAAAGGTGACCGATGGAGGACCTGGCGGCGGACTTCGAGGCCGAACGCGGCCGGCTGCGCGGGCTGGCCTACCGGATGCTCGGCTCGGCGGCCGAAGCGGACGACGCCGTGCAGGAAGCGTGGCTGCGGCTGAACCGGGCCGACCCGGTCGACAACCTGGCGGCCTGGCTGACCACGGTCGTGTCCCGCGTCTGCCTCGACGTCCTGCGTTCGCGGAAAACCCGCCGCGAGGAGCCGTTCGAGGTGTTCCCGGAGCCGGTGGACGACGCCGATCCGGCGGACGAAGCCGCGCTCGCCGACGCGGTGGGCCGCGCGCTGCTCGTCGTGCTGGCCGCACTCGGGCCGGCCGAGCGGATCGCGTTCGTGCTGCACGACCTGTTCGCCGTGCCGTTCGACCGGATCGCCCCGGTGCTGGACCGCACGCCGGTGGCGGCGAAGAAGCTGGCGAGCCGCGCGCGGCACCGGGTCCGGGGCACCTCCCCGCTGCCCCCGGCCGACCTGGCCCGGCACCGCCGGGTGGTCGACGCGTTCCTGGCCGCCGCCCGCGGCGGCGACCTCGCCGCCCTGCTCGACGTGCTGGCCCCGGACGTCGTGCGCCGCGCCGACGCGGCCGCGCTGCCGGCGGGCGCGGCCCTCGAGACGCGGGGGGCCCGCGCGGTGGCCGAGGAGACGCAGGTGTTCGGGAACCGGGCCCGGTTCGCCGAAACGGCCCTGGTCGACGGCGCGGTCGGCGTCGTCGTCGCGCCCCGCGGCCGGCTGGTGCTCGCCTTGGCCGTGGCAGTCGACGGCGAGCGGGTGGCGGCGTATGAGGTGATCGCCGACCCCGCCCGCCTCGCCGCGCTGCACGTCACGCTCCTCAGCGCTTGATCCGGTAGGACAGGTGCGTCACGCCGGTGCCCTCGGTGACCTCCGGGTCGGTCAGCTTCGTGGTGGCGTCGAGGTGGTCGAAGAAGCGGACGCCGGAGCCGAGCAGGACCGGGATCAGGTCGACCTGGACGCCGTCGAGCAGGCCGAGGTTGAGGCACTGCTGGGCGATCGTCGTGCTGGCGACCGCGACGGTCTTGTCGCCGGCGGTCTTCTTGGCCTGCTCGACGGCGCTTTCGAGGCCGTCGGTGACGAAGGTGAACGGCGCGTCCGGGTGCGGCCAGTCCGCGGGCTCCTCGTGGGTGACGACGAAGACCGGGACGCCCATCGGGTGCGCACCGCCCCAGCCCTGGGTGAGGGTGAACAGGCGGCGGCCGGTGATCAGCGCGCCGACGTTCTCCATCGCCGCGCGCAGCATCTTCGCGCTGGCTTCGGAGGTCTTGAAGGTGGCCCAGTCGACGGCGGTGGGGACCTCGACGTCGCCGTTGCCGAACCACTCGAACAGGTGATCGATGCGGTCTTCCGGGTCGGCCACGAAGCCGTCGAGGGACATGGACATGTTGGCGATGACGTCGGCCATTTCGATCTCCTTTTGGCTGGTCAGAGGCGTTTTGCCCTGATGAGGAGAAGTCTTCCGCGTTCGCCCGCCGGGAAGATCTGCCACCTGGCCGACATCCGGCGGCGGGTGGCCGATGCCTTGACAGCCGGTGGCCGCGACGGCAGCATGAACACATGTTCATGAACGTGTGTTCATAACGGAGGGACTGGGGATGACCGGGATCGTCAACACCGCACAGGCCGAGGCGTGGAACGGCTACGAAGGGGAGCACTGGGCGACGCACGCCGACCGCTACGACGCCGTGAACAGCGGGTTCAACGGTTTCCTGCTCGAACTGGTGGATTCCGGCGACCGCGTGCTCGACATCGGCTGCGGCAACGGCCAGCTGACACGGCTCGCCGCGGCGCGGGCCCGGTCCGCGATCGGCGTCGACCTGTCCGGGCCGATGCTCGCGACCGCGCGGAGGCGGGCGGCCGAGGTGCCGAACGTGACGTTCGAGCAGGGTGACGTCCAGGTCCACCCGTTCGCCGAAGACGGGTTCGACCTGGCGATCAGCCGGTTCGGGGTGATGTTCTTCGCCGATCCGGTGGCGGCGTTCGGCAACGTCCGGCGTGCGCTGTCTTCCGGCGGCCGGCTCGCGTTCCTCTGCATGACGGCGCTGGCCGGCACCGACCTCGGCCGGGTGTTCGGCGCGATGGCGGCCTACCTGCCGCAGCCGACCGGGCCGGACGGCAGCGGGCCGACGTCGTTCGCGGACCCGGACCGGACCAGGGCGGTGCTGACCGAAGCCGGCTTCGAAGACGTGGTGTGCACCCGCGTCGAGGCCGGCCAGGTCTGGGGCCGTGACGTCCCCGACGCGGCCCGGTTCATGGCGGACTGGGGCCCGGTCCGCCACCACCTGGACCGGCTCGACAGCGCGACGGCGGCCAAGGCGGCCGAAGCCCTCGCGGAGGCGCTCGAGCCGTTCGCGGGTCAGGACGCGGTCCGGCTGCGCGGCACGGCGTGGCTGGTCACGGGAAGGAGGCCGTAGCGGGGGCGCCCGTACGATGGCGGTGATGTCACCGAGGAAAGCCGCCGCCCAGCAGGACGGGCAGTCACTGCACGACCTGCTGCTCGAGACCGCGCAGAAGATGATCGCCACGCACGGCACGACCGGCATGACCGTGCGGGAGATCGCGCGCATGGCGGGCGTCGCCGACGGCGTGCTCTACAACCACTTCTCCGACAAGGAGGAACTGGTGGCCCGGGCCCTGCTGGAGCACGTGCGCACGACGGAGGCGGAGCTGGGCGAGTTGCCGGTGCCCGGTGAAGGCGTCCTCTTCGGGAACCTCCGCCGCCACGTGGAGTTCGGCTTGGCGCTGCACAAGGCGCTCGTGCCGGCGTTCAGCGGCCTGGTCTCGCAGCCCAGGGTGCTGGAGCGGTTCGCGGAGATCAGCGAGTGGTCCGGCCACTGGCGCGATCGGCTGGTGGCCTACCTCGAAGCGGAACGCGCACTGGGCCGCCTGCGGCCGGAGTCCGAAGTGGACGCAACGGCGGCCATGCTGGTCGGCTATTGCCACGCCTCGGTGCTCACGACGGTCTTCCCGCACACGGCACCCCTCGACCCGCCACCGGTGAACTCGGTGGTGAGCGCGGCGCTCCACGGCATCGCGCCGAGGGAGACCGAACCGGCGGACGACGACCCGGGCACGGTCGCCGAGGCGTGACGTCCCGGCCGACGAAGCCGGGCGCTATCGCCGAGGTGTGACTCCCGAAGGAGGGCGCGCCCAACCGGCCGGGCGCGGTCGCCGGGGCATGACCTCCCGCCCCAGCCAAGCCAGCCACGGCCTTCCGCCCTAACCAAGCCGCCCACGGCATCCCGCCCTAACCAAGCCAGCCACGGCCTCCCGCCCCAGCCAAGCCAGGCGCAGTCGCCGCAGCGTGACTTCCCCAGAAGGCCGCCAGCCGCCCAGCCGGTAGGCGCAGCTGCCGAGCGGTGGTGTTCCGGACGGTAGGACGTCTCCCACCCGGCTGGCTGGGCGCAGCCGGCTGGTGTCCCGGGTTGCGCAGCGCCTTTCCGCCGGCCCAGTTAAGCCGGGCGCGATCGCCGAGGCGTGCTGTCCTGAGAGGTGGAAGCCCCACCCGCCGCTCGACCGCGGCCGGGTCCGGCCCGGACCGGACCGGCGCTTGCCCGCCTAGCGGCACAGCCCCTTCACCCCTTCCAGGACCACCCACCCAGATCATCGGGTTGCCGCTCACCGTCGTCTCCGGCACCTCCTGCACTCCGCGCTCGCCGGGGCGTCGGGGTTGTGCTGGACGTAGCCATCGCCGACGTACTCGGCGAAGGCGTCGGCCGGGCGCTTCTCGGTGCAGGCCGGCCGGAGGAAGCCCAGGACCGCTTCCTTGTCGCGTGCGATTCCGTCATCGGCGTCCGTCCTTTGTGGAGTTATCGACACCAAGCCCACCATGCGCGAAAGAGAAAAGGAAAGACCTGTGGACTCTGCCGCGATACTCTCCCGGTATGGACGATGTCGAGGTCCGTGAGCTGCGGTATTTCCGCGCGGTCGCCGAAGAGCTGAACTTCTCGCGCGCCGCCGAGCGGCTCGGGATGGCGCAGCCACCGTTGTCGCGGGCGATCCGGCTACTGGAGCGGCGGCTCGGGGTGCAGCTCTTCGAACGCACCAGCCGGCACGTCTCGCTGACGCCGGCCGGCGCCGTCCTCCTCGTCGAGTCGGCGAAGGCACTGGAGGCCGTCACCGCGGCCGTCCGGCGCACGCGGCGGGCAGCGCAGCGGACGCCGGCGCTGGTCGTCACCGCGAAGCCGGGGGTCGCGACCGATCTGCTGCGGCGGATCGCCGACGCGCACCCGGATCCGGTCGACCTCCGGGTCAGCGGGTTCGGCGAACAGACGGAGATGCTGCGGGACGGCCGGACCGACGTGGCCGTGCTCGGCTGCCACGGCGGCACCCACCACGGCCTGGACGTCGAGGTGCTGTTCAGCGAACCGCGGGTGGCCGCACTGCCGCCGGGCCACGAGCTCGCCGGCCGGTCCGTGCTGACCTGCGCCGACTTCGCCGGGCAGCCGACGCCGTGCTGGCCGCTCTCCTCGGCCGCGGACCGGGCGTACTGGTCCGGGCAGGACGTGACCGGCGGACCGGTGACCCCCGGACCGATCGTGCACGACAGCGCCCAGCTGCTGGAGGCAGTCGCGCTCGGGCAGGCGGTCGCGTTGCTGCCCGCGTCGGTCGCCGAGCTGCGCTCGCGGGACGACGTCGTCTACCGGCCGGTTGTCGACGCGACGCCGTACTCGCTGGCCCTCGCCTGGCCGGCCGGGGCGCGGGACCCGCGGATCGCGCGGTTCGTGCGGACCGCCACCGAAGTCAGCGAAGCACTACCTCGACCGGGAGCTGTCCCGGCGGGGTGACCGTGTGGATCACCGGCGGCACCCGGACGTCGTCGGCCTCGAAGGCCACCCGCAGCTGCTCGACGTCCGCGTCGGCCAGCAGCTCGGCCAGCTCGTCGGCACGGGCGACGGTGGCCGGGGCGAGCGTGGCGGAGTCGTCGAGTGCGCCCCAGACGTCCCACTGGAGCATCTCGTGCTTGTTGAGCGCGGCGAGGTCCAGCACGAGGTTGTGCCACACGTACGGGATCCCGCGCAGGAACGGCACGTCCAGGTCCGGCGAAACGACCAGCAGGTCCGGGTCGAGCTCGCCGGCGCGCACGGCGGTCCACGCGTCGGGGCCGGTCAGGAACCGGTCGCGGGGCACGTCGAGGAGGTCGAAAGCCACGTCGTCCACCGGGTCGCGGAAGCCGGGTGAGAGCTGGGGCTCGACCAGGTGCCAGCCGTCGGCGGTGCGGACCTCGGCGACGACGTGGTCGAGGTACCAGCCGGGCATCAGGTAGCTCGCGAAGCCGACGCGGGCGCGGGCCGGGATGCCGTGGTGGCGGGCCATCGAGACGAACAGCAGCGTGAAGTCGCGGCAGCAGCCGACGATCCGGTGCAGCGGCGGCCGCGGCTCGCCAGGTGGGGCCGGGTCGAGCTCGCGCAGGCGCGCCCACATGGCCGCGGCGTACCGCAGGGTGATCTCGTCGTTGCGGGCGGCCGGAAACCCGTGCTCGGTGATCGCGCCCGCACCCCAGTAGTGGAACACCAGCTGGGACGCCGCTTCCCGCAGGACGGCGAGGTCGGCCGGGGTGGCGTCGAGCCAGTCCGCGTGCGGGCCCGGGTCGCTGAACCGGCTGTGGCTGACGTAGAAGTCGTCCATGGGCCCGACGCTAGCGAAATTTCAGCCCGCTTGAACAGCCAGTTCTCCGCGGAAGGTCGACCGGTACGCGCTCGGCGACACCCCGAGCGCCGCCTGGAAGTGCTGGCGCAGCGAGGCCGCCGCGCCGAAGCCGGCTTCCGTGGCGACGCGGTCGACCGGCAGGTCCGTCTCCTCGAGGAGCTGGCGGGCGCGCTCGACCCGTTGCTGGGTCAGCCACTGCAGGGCCGAGATGCCGACCTCCTCGCGGAAGCGGCGGGTGAACGTGCGCGTGCTCATCGCCTCGCGGGCGGCGAGCTCGCGCAGGGTCAGCGGCCGGTGCAGGTTCTCCAGCGCCCAGGCTCGTGCCGCCTTCGTCGACGACGTCCGGGGCTCGGGGACCGGCCGCCGGACGAACTGGGCCTGGCCGCCTTCGCGGTGCGGGGACACGACCGTGCCGCGGGCGACCTCGTTGGCCACCGCCGTGCCGTGGTCGCGGCGGATCATGTGCAGCACCAGGTCTATTCCGGCGGCGACGCCCGCCGAGGTCAGCACGTCGCCGTCGTCGGTGTAGAGCACGCACGGGTCGACGTCGACCTCGGGGAACCGCTCCTGCAGTTCCTCGGCGGAACGCCAGTGGGTGGTGGCGCGGCGGCCGTCGAGCAGGCCGGCCGCGGCGAGCACGAACGCGCCGGTGCAGATGGACGCGATGCGCGCGGCCGGCGGAATGCGGCCGAGGGCGACCTCGAGCGGCGGGGTCAGCACGCGCGCCAGCGGCTCGTACTCCACCAGGGACGCCGGGACGATCACCGTGTCGGCCTCGGCCAGCACCTCGGGGCCGCGGTCGACCGGGATGGCGACGTCGGAGTCGGTGCGCACCAAGCCGGGCTCGAGCGTGCAGGTCACGACCTCGTACAGCGGCTCCCCCGACGCCGAGCGGGCCTGGCCGAACAGGCGGTGGACGATGCCCAGCTCCATCACCAGCATGCCGTGGCGAACGAGGACGGCGACGTGGTGGCGGTTCGGGTGCACGAATTCGGCCATGGCTCGATTCTTGCACATGTTGGCTTTCCGGCCACTCGATCAAACCGGGCGGCCGGATGACCATCGAAGTCATGAACGTCTTGTGGGTTTTCGCGCATCCCGAGCCGCGCTCCCTGAGCGGGGCCCTCCGTGACGACGGGCTCCGGACGCTCCGGGAGCTCGGCCACGACGTCCGGGAGTCGGACCTGTACGCCATGAAGTGGAACCCGGTGGTCGACGCCGCCGACTTCGGAGCCGAAGCCGACGACGGCCGGCTGGTCATCGGGGCGACGTCGGCCCGGGCGCACGCGCGCGGCGAGCTGAGCGCGGACATCGTGGCCGAGCAGGAAAAATTGGCTTGGGCGGACGCGGTCGTCGTGCAGTTCCCGTTGTGGTGGTACGGCCTGCCGGCGATCCTCAAGGGCTGGTTCGACCGCGTCTTCGTGAAGGGCTTCGGGTACGGCGTCCGCGCCGAGGACGGCCGGACCCTGCGCTACGGCGAGGGCCGGCTCGCGGGCAAGCGCGCGATGGTGGTGCTCACCGCGGGTGCCCGCGAGCCGTCCATGGGGCCGCGCGGGGTTAACGGCGCACTGGACGACATCCTGTTCCCGCTGCACCACGGGACCCTCTTCTACGCGGGGATGCCGGTGTTACCGCCGGTGGCGGTCTACGGCGCCGACCGCGTGCCGGACGACGAGTTCGCCGAGGCGCGGGACCTGCTTCGCGAACGCCTGCGGACGCTCGAAACCGAGGAGCCCATCCCGTTCCGCACGCAGAACGGCGGCGACTACGACGACGAACTCGTCCTGCGCCCCGACCGCGCGCCGGGAGTCACCGGCCTGGGCGCCCACCTCACGCGGGCAGGGTGAGCCGCTGGCCGAGACCGCCGTCCACGGGGAGGTCGGCGCCCGTCGTGAACGTCGCTTCGAACGCCAGGAACAGCACCGCCGCCGCGACCTCCTCCGCGGTGGCGTGGCGCTTCAACGGCGTGATCTCGTCGCCGATCGCCTTGAACTCCGCCAGGACGGACTCCGGCACACCGGTCACCCCCATCGTCGGCGTGTCCGTGTACCCGGGGCTGACCACGTTCACCCGGATCCCGCGCGGCGCCAGCTCGGCCGCGTACGTGCGGGCGAACGAGCGCACCGCCGCCTTCGCCGCCGAATACAGGCCCATCCCGGCGATCCCCGCCTCGGCCGCGACCGACGTCGTGAAGACGAAGGAGCCACCCGGCCGGACCAGCGGCGCGAGCCGCCGGGCCGTGAAGTACGCGCCCTTGGTGTTGACGTCGAACGTCCGGTCGTAGAGCTCGGGCGTCGCGTCCTCGTGCGGCGTCAGCGTCGAGAACCCGACGTTGAGGAACACCAGGTCCAGCTCACCGAGCGTGCGCGCGGCCACCTCACCCAGCTCGGCGACGTCGGCCAAGCGCGCCGCGTCCGAGGAAAGCAGGTGCGCCTTGCCCGGCAGCGTTCCCGCCAGCGGGGTCACGTCCCGGCCGGTGAGCAGCACCTCCGCGCCGCCGTCGAGCAGGGCGCGCACCACCGCCAGCCCCATCCCGTGCGTGCCGCCGGCGACGACGGCCTTCTTTTCCTGGTACTTCACCGGATCTCCTCGATGACGCTGGCGATCGCGTGCGCACCGTGGCCCGCCGCGACCGCTCGGTCGAACAACTCCCGCAGCACCGCGGGCACCGCTGTGCTGATCCCCTGCGCGCGGCTCGTCTCGACCAGCAAGCCGAGTCCCGCCGCGTTGATGTCCAAAGCGGACACATCGGTGGTGTAGTCGCCGCTCGCGACCTGCTCGCCGATGCCCGGCAGGAACCCGCCGACGGCCGACTGCCACGCCGATGCCATCGGCGCGAACTGCTCAGGCGTGACGCCCTCGGTCCCGACCAGCGCCAGCGCGTGCAGGTAGCCGGCCATCGTCGACCACATCATGCCGAGCAGCGCCAGGTCGTACAGCGCCGGCAGGCCGGCGTCCTCGCCGAGGAACACCGGTGCGCCCAGCACTTCCAGCACGTCGCGCTGCGCCGCGAACGCCGGTTCCGAGCCCCCGTAGAGGATCTGCGCCGCCGGTGTGCCGATGCCCTGCGGTACGGCCATGATCACGCCGTCCACGTAGTCGATGCCCTCGGAAGCCGCCCACTTCGCGGCGCCCCGCGCCTGCTCCGGCGTCCCGGACGTGAGGTTGACGAGCACTTTCGGCGTAGCGGCTTCGAGCACGGGCCGCTGGGTGTCGTAGGTGGACAGGCAACTGAGGACGACGTCGGCCGAAGCCGCTTCCGCCGGTGTCGCCGCGAGCCGGGCGCCGCGGTCGAGCAGCGGCCCCGCCTTGAGCGGCGACCGGTTCCACACCGAGACGTCGTGTCCCGCCCCCAAGAGCGCCCCGGCGAGGGCGGCGCCCATCCGCCCCAGGCCGAGCACGCCCACGTGTTTCTGGCTTTCTCCCATGGATTCCATGCTGCTGGCGCGCTTTACACTGGACAAGTACCGACTAATAAGTCAGGTACCCACCAAAACGTAAGGATCCTGGATGCAGCCTCGAACGTACCGCTGCGGGTTGGACGCGGCCGTCGACGTGATCGGCGGCCGGTGGAAGGCCCTGATCCTCTGGGCGCTGCACGCCGAGCCGCTGCGGTTCGGCGAGCTGAAGCGCAAGGTGGCGGGGATCAGCGAAAAGATGCTGATCCAGGCCCTGCGGGAACTGGAGGCGGACGAGATCGTGCACCGCGAGGTGTTCCACGAGATCCCGCCGAAGGTCGAGTACTCGCTGACCGGGCTGGGTCAGCGGCTGAACACGGCGTTGCTGCCGCTGGGTGACTGGGGCGAGGAGAACATGGCCGGCATCGCGGAGCGCCGGGGCGTCACGCCGGCGCCACCGCATACGGCTTCAGCGTGATCGCGTTGCCCGCCTTGAGCGGCAGCTCTTCGATCAGCTTGCGCCACGGCAGGTACGGCAGCAGCCGGTAGTTCAGGTTGCGGAACTTCAGCCACCCCCGCGTCGGCGGGACGAACCACTTCCCGTTGCCCTCGGCCAGTTTCTGGCAGGCGTCGACGAACCCGCGCATCTCGCGGGTGTAGGCGCCGAACGCCGTCGCGTGGTCGCCGCCGGCGGCCGCGAGCTCGCCCGCGAGCACGTACGCACCGACGATCGCCAGGCTCGTTCCCATTCCCGAGAGCGGTGCGGCGCAGTACGCGGCGTCGCCGACCAGCGCGACGCGCCCGCGTGCGTACGAGTCCAGCTTGATCTGGCTCGCCGAGTCGAAGTAGAAGTCCGGCGCTTCCCGCATGGCCGCCAGCAGCGCCGGCGTCTCCCAGCCGACGTCGCGGAACTTCTCCTCGACGATCCGGCGCTGCTGCGCGGCATCCCGGGGGTCGTGGTCGAGCCGGTCGGCGCCGAACCAGAACAGCGCCTTGGCCTCGGTGTTGTCCCGCGCGCTGTAGACGCCGACGGTCCGGTTCGGCTCGTTGTAGAACCGGCCGGCGCGGTCGAGGCCGAGGTGGTTGGGCACGGTGAAGATCGAGACGTAGTAGCCGAGGTCGCGCCGGAACCGGGACTCCTCGCCGAAAGCCAGCGACCGCACGTTCGAGTGCAGCCCGTCGGCCCCGATGACCAGGCCGAACTCGCGCGGTTCGCCGTGGGCGAAGGTGACCGTGACGCCGTCGCCGTGCTCGGCGATGCCGGTGACGGAATCGCCGAAGACGTACTCGACGCCGTCCCGCGTCGCGTCGTACAGGATGCGCGCGAGGTCGCCACGCAGGATCTCGAGTTCGCCGCTCTGGTAGGTCGGCGGTGTGACCACCAGCGGCCGGTCCGCTCTGTCCACATAGGTCACTTCGCCCATCCGGGTCGCCGCCGCTTCGACCGCGCCCAGCAGGCCCATGCGGTCGAGGACCCGCATCGACGCGCCGCGGAAGTCGACCGCGTAGCCGCCGTCGCGCAGTTCGGGAGCGCGTTCGACGACCGTCGGCGTGAAGCCGTGACGGCGGAGCCAGAAGGCCAGCGCGGGGCCGGCGACGCTCGCGCCGGAGATGAGGACTCGTCTGTTCTGCATGCCAAGCACGGTAACCCCGATTTGGGCGATCGCGCAAGGCGTTCGCCTAAGACGTTCGTGCTAGGCTCCGTCCATGGGCAACAAGGAGTCACTGCTGGCGGGCGCCAAGCGCTGCCTGTACGAGAAGGGCTACGCCCGCACGACGGTGCGAGACCTGGCTTCGGCGGCGAACGTGAGCATGGCGGCCATCGGCTACCACTTCGGTTCGCGCGAGGCGCTGCTCAACGCCGCGCTGATCGAGGCGAACGAGGAGTGGAGCGAAACGCTGGCGAAGACGCTGCAGGTGGAGACGCCGCCGGACACGCCACCGGCCGAGCGCTTCGAGCTGATCTGGCAGCGCGTGATCGAGTCGTTCGGCGAGCACCGCCGGATGTGGGCGGTGAGCTTCGAGGCCTGTTCCCAGCCGGACCTCGACGAGCAGGTCCGCGCCCAGCTGGCGAACGCCGTCGAACTGGCCCGGCACGGCCTGGCGAACCTCTTCCAGGGCCTCGACGACGGGAGCGCCGAGGCCCGGGCCGCCGGCACGGTGCACCAGGCCCTGCTGTCGGGCGTGATGCTCCAGTGGCTGATCGACCCGGACCACGCGCCATCGGGCGCCGACCTGGCGTGCGGCCTGCGCCTGATCGCGAAGGACGTCCTGACCTAGACGGCGACCAGGTCCGCCCCGGCGAAGAACGTTCGCGCGGCTGCCGTCGCGTCGGCGTCCAGGAGCACGTCGCCGGGGCGGCTGCCGTTGCCGAGCAGGACGCCGCCCCAGTTCATGCTCAGGTACTCGGCGCACAGTTCCAGCGTGCCGATCAGCGGCTGGGCCTCGCGCGCCGTCTCGCTCAAGACGCTGACGCCCCACAGCGCCTTGCCGCGCATCCGCGGCTTGAACTCCACCGGCAGCCGCATCCAGCCCGACCAGTAGTCGAGGTAGAGCTTCACGCTCGCCGCCACCGAGTACCAGTACACCGGCGACACGATCACGATGTCGGTCGCCGCGAAGGTCGCGTCCATCAGCAGCTGCTCGTTCTCGCCGGGCTCCGGGTGCGCACCGGCGCCGTGGCGGCGGTCCTCGAACGGCGGCAGCGGCACCTCGGGCAGCCGGATCCACCGCTGCTCGACGTCCTTGGGCAGTTCTTTGGCCGCCAGCCTGGCCAGCATTTCGGTGTTGCCCCCGGCCCGCGCGGCGCCGACCAGGAACAGGAAGCTGCGGTCGCTCATGTCCACCCTCTCGATGTACTTGCATGTACATATAAATACTGTCCCTGGACTATCCTGGCGTCAAGAGGAGGCCGGAAATGACCGTCGACGAACTGGCCTGGGGCCGCGTGCTCGTGCTGCACGCCCGGATCGAGCAGGAACTCGCCAAAGCGCTGCAGCGGCGCCACGGGCTCGGGCTGTCCGAGTACCGCGCCCTCGGCAGACTGGTCGCGGGTCCCCGCGGTGGCTTACGAATGCAGGAGCTCGCCGACGCGATCGGCCTCAACCAGAGCTCGGTCAGCCGGATGTGCGCCCGCCTCGAAGAAGCCGGCCTGACCATCCGCGACCTGTGCGAAGACGACCGCCGCGGCGTCTACTCGGTGATCACCGACACCGGCCGCAAGCGCTACAGCGAAACCGAACCGACGTACTGCGCGGTGCTGCGGACCGCGCTCGACAAGGCCGCGAGCGACCCGGAACTCGCCGCCGCCGTCGCCGCCGTCCGCGGCGCTTGACCCGAATATTCCTCAGTGGTTATATACCGGGACAGGCAACCCACGGGAGGACGCGTGTCCGGACGAGCGAAGCTGCAGACCGACGGCGAACGTCCGGCGCTCCGGCTGGAGCGCCGCCTGAAGCACCCGCCCGAAAAGGTCTGGCACGCCATCACCGACCCGGCGGAGCTCGAGCACTGGTTCCCCGCGAAGGTCGACGTAGAACTGCGCGCGGGCGGCGCGATCCGGTTCACCTTCCCCGGCCAGGACGACACGACGACCGGGCAGGTCGTCACCGCCGACCCGCCGCGCGAATTCACCTTCGTCTGGAACGACGACACGCTGCGCTGGCTGATCTCCCCCGACGGCGACGGCAGCCTGCTGGAGTTCACCCACACCTTCGGCCGCGGCGACCCGGCGATCGCGAAGCTCGCGGCGGGCCGCACCGCCGCGGGCTGGGACACCTGCCTCGACGCGCTCGCCGCCCGCCTGGCCGGGCGGGACTTCGCGCAACCGCGGGAGTGGCACGGGCGGATGGCGTCCTATGTGGAGGAATTCGGCCTCGACGACGGCGAAGTCCTCGGCGACGGCACGATCCGCTTCCGCCGCGACCTCGTCTGGAAGCCGGTGGACGAGGTCCGGGCCCTGCTGCCGGACGAACCCGGCTGGCACGTGCTCCAGGACCCCCTCGAAGGCACCCGGGTCGAGTTCACCGAAGCGGCCGGCGACGACGTCCCGGCGCAGCTGGCCCGGCGCCACGAGCAACTGGACAAGCTGTTCGCCGCGACCCACGGCGTCACCTTGCCGGACTGGCCGCCCGAGCGCGTCGAAGCCGTGAAGAAGCATTACGCGGAGCATCCGACCCAAGGTTGACGCGCGGGCCGGAGGTCCGCATTACGGTCGGTTCATGCGCATTCGCGTCGTTCTGGACGTGCTGGCCGTCCTGGTGCTGACCCTGGGGGCCGGCGGCAACCTCGCCGCCGGCGCGTGGACGCTGCCGCTGTGGCTGCCCGCCTGGCTCGGCTGGACCATCCTCGTGGGGAGCGTCGTGCCGATCCTGCTGCGGCGCTGGTGGCCGCGGCCCGCCTACATCCTTTCGCTGGTGATGACCGCGGCGGCGGTGCCGATCGGCGGGCCGGTGCTGGCGATCGCCGTCGTGGCGGCGGGCTGTGCGCTGTACACCTTCGTGGTGGCCCACGGCAGCCGGGCGACCCGGGTCGGGTTCGTGGCCGGGCTGGTCGGCGTCGGCGTGGTCGGCATCGCGGTGCCGAACCCGAGCTCGGCGACGACGGTGAACTTCGGCGCGTCGGCGCTGATCGTGGGGTTCGCACTCGGCATCGCCGTCCACGGCCGCCGCGAGCACGCCGCGATCGAGCGGGAAACCCATGCCCAGCAAGCGGTTTCGGCGGAACGGCTGCGGATCGCGCGGGAGATGCACGACGTCGTCGCGCACAGCATGAGCCTGATCGCGGTGAAGGCGGCGGTCGGCAACCACGTCGCCCTCGAACAGCCCGACCAGGCCCGCGACGCCCTGCGCGTCATCGAAGAGACCAGCCGCGAGACCCTGGCCGAGCTGCGGCGCGTGCTCGGCGTGCTGCGCGACGGCACCGGCGTCCCGGCGCTGGCGCCCGCGCCGTCGCTCGACGACCTGCGGGCGCTCGCCGAACGCGCGCAGCAGGCGGGTCCCGCCGTCGACCTGGTCGTCGACGGCCTCACCGAGCTGCCGGGCGGGGTCGGCCAGTCGGTGTACCGGATCGTGCAGGAGGCACTGACCAATGTGGTCAAGCACGCGGGCGCGGCGACGTGCCGGATCCACGTCACCGGCGGCGACGGCGAGGTGGCGATCGAAGTGCTCGACGACGGCCGCGGCGGCGAGGCCGTCCCCGGCCACGGGCTGATCGGGATGCGCGAACGCGTCGCGGTCTACGCGGGGGAATTCTCCGCGGCGCCCGGCGAAACCGGCTTCCGCGTCTTCGCGCGGCTGCCCTACGAAGCACCGGTGACGGCCCGATGACCCGCGTCCTGATCGCCGACGACCAGGCGTTGCTGCGCGGAAGCTTCCGGGTGCTGGTCGACAGCGCGCCGGGCCTCGAAGTCGTCGGCGAGGCGTCCGACGGCGCCGAGGCGGTGGCCCTGACCCGCGTCGAGCGGCCGGACGTCGTGCTCATGGACGTCCGGATGCCGGAGATGGACGGCATCGAGGCGACCCGCCGGATCTGCGCGGAATCCGACGTCCGGGTACTGATGCTGACGACGTTCGACCTCGACGAGTACGTCTATTCGGCGCTGCGCGCGGGCGCGAGCGGGTTCCTCCTGAAGGACACCCGCCCGGCGGACCTCCTGGCGGCGATCGACGTCGTGGCGTCCGGCAACGCGCTGCTGGCGCCGTCGGTGACGCGGCGCCTGGTGGCGGAGTTCGCCCGGCTGCCGTCGGGCCCGGTGACCCGGCTGGACGGCGTGACGGCCCGCGAACAGGAGGTGCTGTCGCTGATCGCCCGCGGCCTGTCGAACGACGAGATCGCGGCGCGCCTGCACCTGGGCATCGCGACGGTGAAGACGCACATCGGCCGGCTGCTGCACAAGCTCGCGGCCCGCGACCGGGCGCAGCTGGTGATCGCGGCGTACGAATCCGGGCTGGTCCGGCCGACGGCGTCCTGAGTAGGGTGGAACGGCCGATCACGAGGGGGGATCCGATGAGCACCGAACGTCGCGAGCCGGGCGAGGACGAGCTCCTCCCGCCGCCGCTCGTGCCGCCGGACGAGGACTGGGAGCCGGAGTCGCGTCCCGATTGGGGCAACCAGGGCGGGGTGCCCGGCCACGGCCCGCACCAGCCGATGCGCGAACTCGACTCGGAGGACGGACCCCCGCCCCGCCGCGGCGGCCCGACCGGCTGAGCCGTCGTGATCCCCCAGACCCTGGGCGCGCTCGCCGGGTTCCTGGCGCTCGTCGCGCCGGGCATCGTGTTCGAGCTGCGCCGCGAACGCCGCCGCGGCCGCCACCAGGAGACGGCGTTCCGCGAGGCTTCCCGCGTCGCCCTCGGCAGTCTCGTCTTCACGCTGGTCTCCGTGCTGCTCATGACGGCGGTGCAGGCGGCCGGCGCCCGGTTGTTCGTCAGCCCGGTGGGCTGGCTGACCCGCGGTGAGGCCTACGCGCGCGAGCACCTGACGCTGATCGTCGTCAGCGTCGCCGTCGAGCTGGCCGTGGCGTGCGCGCTCGCGACGGGGTTCGAAGCGTTCTTGGCCCGCCGACGCGGCGAAGCGGCCACGGTCCAGCAGCGCTCGGCGTGGGCCCAGGCGTTGCGCACGGACCGGCCCATCGGCAGCCGCGCGTGGGCGCACGCCCAGCTGGAGAACGGCACGTCGTTCTACGGGTACGTCCGCTCGTACACACCGTCGGGTCCGCTCGCCGACCGTGAGCTGGTCCTGGAGGGTGCGGCGTTGACCTGCGAGAACGACGCGGGAACGAAGGTCATCGGCGAGGACTGGCGGCGAGTGGTCATCCCGGGCTCGAAGATCGCCTACCTGCGCGTGACGTACCTGGACGCGGTCACCGGCGAACCCCTCACCCCACCGCCCGGGTGAACGGGGCGAACCGCATCGACGGATCTCCGGGCAGCGGACGGCCGTCCAGGACCAGCCGCGGTGCCGGGGCGCCCGGGACCAGCCCCCGTTCGCGGATCCACGTCGTCAGGCCGGGGAACCGGTGGTCCGGATCCACCCGCACCTCGCCCGGCACCGACCGCGCCACCCCGCGGATCAGCCGCCGCGCCTGCTCCTCGGTCGCCGCGACGACCGGGCCGATCACCGTCACGTGGCCGATGTCCGTCCCGAACGCGAAGCCGCCGTCGACCACGTAGGGCTCCCCCAGCCGTTCCAGCAGCGGCCGCCGGTCGACGCCCTGGGCCGCGAGGTCCAGCGCGAAGACGTCGGACAGCGAGCCGGGCGAAGCTCCCGGGCCGCCGTCATCGGCGAACGTCCCGGTGTGGCCCTGGCAACCGCCATCGGGGACGAACCCCATCGATTCGTACAACGGCCGCCCGAACTTCGACGCGTGCAGCCAGACGACCCGGTCCCCCGCCGCCGCGACGGCGTGCGCGGTGATCGCGCGGCCCAGGCCCTGCCGCTCGTAGCGAGGTGCGACCAGGACCATCGAGATCGACGCCACCGAGCCGAACGGCACCAGGACGGCGGCCGCCGCCAGGCCGTCGCCGTCCGGCGCGGCCACTCCGAACACCCGGCCGACCTCGTGCAGCAGCTGCCACTTCGGTGGTTCCCGCGGCCACGAGCGGGACTCGGCCAGGTCGGAGCAGGCGGGCAGGTCGGCGGCGGCGAGGGTCCGGATCTCCATGGACGTTGCCTACGCCACACGCCAAGTGACCGACAAGTAGTTAAGCTCCCGTGGCATGAGCAGTGCGACGGAGCCGCTCGGGACGCCGCCCGAGGATGAACCGGACATCCACACCACGGCCGGCAAGCTGGCCGACCTCTACCGCCGGTACGACGAGGCGGTGCACGCCGGTTCGGCCCGTGCGGTGGAGAAGCAGCACGCCAAGGGCAAGAAGACCGCGCGCGAGCGGATCGAGCTGCTGCTCGACGAGAACTCGTTCGTCGAGCTCGACGAGCTGGCCCGGCACCGCTCGACCAACTTCGGCCAGGAGAAGAACCGGCCCTACGGCGACGGCGTCGTCACCGGCTACGGCACCGTCGACGGCCGTCCGGTGTGCGTGTTCAGCCAGGACGTCACCGTCTTCGGCGGCAGCCTCGGCGAGGTGTACGGCGAGAAGATCGTCAAGGTGATGGACCTGGCGATCAAGACCGGGCGCCCGATCGTCGGCATCAACGAGGGCGGCGGCGCACGCATCCAGGAGGGCGTCGTCTCGCTCGGCCTCTACGGCGAGATCTTCCGCCGCAACGTGCAGGCCTCCGGCGTCATCCCGCAGATTTCGCTGATCATGGGCGCGAACGCGGGCGGGCACGTCTACTCCCCCGCGCTGACCGACTTCGTCGTGATGGTCGACGAGACCTCGCAGATGTTCATCACCGGCCCGGACGTCGTCAAGACGGTCACCGGCGAGGACGTCACCTTCGAGGAGCTCGGCGGCGGCCGCACCCACAACACGAAGTCCGGCGTCGCGCACTACCTCGGTTCCGACGACGAGGACGCCATCGCCTACGTCAAGGAACTGCTTTCCTACCTGCCGCAGAACAACCTGTCGGACGCGCCGGTGTTCGAATCGCCGGACAGCCCGGCCGGGTTCTTCGACGACGTCACCGACGCCGACCGCGAGCTCGACACGATCATCCCGGACTCGCCGAACACCCCGTACGACATGCACGAGGTGATCACCCGGGTCGTCGACGACGGCGACTTCCTCGAGGTCCACGAGCTGTTCGCACCGAACATCATCGTCGGTTTCGGCCGCGTCGACGGCCAGAGCGTCGGCGTGGTGGCGAACCAGCCGACGCAGTTCGCCGGCTGCCTCGACATCGACGCGTCCGAGAAGGCCGCGCGGTTCGTCCGCACCTGCGACGCGTTCAACATCCCGGTGCTCACCTTCGTCGACGTCCCGGGCTTCCTCCCGGGCACCGAGCAGGAGTGGAACGGCATCATCCGCCGCGGCGCGAAGCTGATCTACGCCTACGCGGAGGCCACCGTCCCGCTGGTCACGATCATCACGCGCAAGGCCTACGGCGGC
The DNA here is from genome assembly GCF_040638975.1 of Amycolatopsis sp. NPDC024027. Lineage (NCBI taxonomy): Bacteria > Bacillati > Actinomycetota > Actinomycetes > Pseudonocardiales > Pseudonocardiaceae > Amycolatopsis > Amycolatopsis sp. NPDC024027. The sequence continues at coordinate 268,183 of NZ_JBEZYY010000007.1, read as the reverse complement.
GCGTACGACGTCATGGGGTCGAAGCACCTCGGCGCGGACATCAACCTGGCCTGGCCGACCGCGCAGGTCGCGGTGATGGGTGCCCAGGGCGCGGCGAACATCGTGCACCGCAAGACCCTGGCCAACGCGGCCAACGAGGGCCGCGACGTGGATCAGCTCCGCGCGGAGCTGATCCAGGAGTACGAGGACACGCTGCTGAACCCGTACGCGGCGGCGGAGCGGGGGTACGTCGACTCGGTGATCGTGCCGGCGCACACCCGCGGCCACGTCGCGCGGGCACTGTCGCTGCTGCGGAACAAGCGGGAGTCGCTGCCGCCCAAGAAGCACGGGAACATCCCGCTGTGAGCGAGGAAAAGAAGCCCCTGCTGCGGGTGGTCCACGGAAACCCGAGCGACGCCGAGCTGGCGGCGCTGACGGCGGTCGTCGCCGCGGCGTCGGCCGCGAAGGCGCCGGAGAAGCCGAAGCCGCGTTCGTCGTGGTGGGGCGATCACGCCGCTTCGCTGCGTCGGCCGCTTCGCCCGGGCGAAGGGGCTTGGCGCGCTTCGGGTCTGCCTCAGGGCTGAAGGGCGTCGAGGAACACCGTCGGGGCTTGGTTTTCCCGGACGATCGTGCCCAGCAGCCCCGCGAGCCGGTCGCGGTCCGGGGTGCCCAGGCTCGCGGCCAGCTCGTCGACGCGGCGGCACGTCGCCGCGTAGAAGTCCTCCGCGAGCTCGTGGCCTTCCCCGGTCAGGACGACGTGCACGGCGCGGCGGTCGTCCGGGTCGGGTTCGCGGCGGACGAGCCCGCGCTTGACCGCCCGGTCGACCAGACCGGTGAGGCTGGATTTTTCGAGGCCGAGCGTGGCGCCCAGGTCGCCCATCCCGTACGGCCGGCCCATCAGCACGCACAGCAGCTGCCCCTGCTGCACGGTGAGCCCGTACTCGCGGGCGGACTCGGCGTAGACGGCGTTCACCAGGAACGATGCCCGCACGAGCCCGGCCACCACACCGATGTCCGTCCCGCTCTTCCCCATCCGCTCAGCCTACTTCGCGACGGCCTCGCGCACGGCGGGCACGATCTCCTCGGCCCACCGCGCGACGGCGACCTCGTCGGGTGTGGTGCGGTCGGCCCCGAAGAGCACGAATCCGGCCGCGCCGTGCTCCAGCACCGCGCCGGTCAGCTCCTCGATCCACTGCGCGGGCGAGCCGCCGATCCAGCGTCCGTCCTCGGCGCGGGTCTTCGCGAGCGGCTCCGCGGTGATGCGTCCGGGGAAGTTGTAGACGGTGGCGATGTCACCGGGGTCGCGCCCGGCGTCCACCGCCGCCTCGTCGATCAGCGGGCGCGAAGTGCGGTAGCGCTCGCTGAGCCAGTCGGCGGCGCGCCCGGGCATCCACCCGTCGGCCACCCGCCCGGTGACGGCGAGGGACTTCGGCCCGACCGACCCGGTCCACACCGGCGGCATCGCTTCCGCGGCCGGCTCCAGGGCGGTGACCTGGTAGAACTCGCCGTCGAAGGTGACCGGCTCGCCGCCCCCGCCCAGCAGCTTCACCAGCCGGATCCCCTCCTCGAACGCGCGGACGGCCTGCCCCGGCGTCAGCTTGGTGAAGCCGAGCCGCGCGATGTCGTCCCACAGTCCGCCGACGCCCATGCCGAGCACGATCCGGCCCCCGGTCAGCGCGGACAGGGAGGTGATCGTGCGGGCGAGCATCGCCGCGGGCCGCGTCGGCAGGTTGGTGACGCTGACCAGGCCGGAGACCCGTTCGGTCTTGCCCAGCAGGACACCGAGTTCGGCGTACGCGTCGAGCCGGTCGGCGAAATAGGGATGATCGGACACGGTGACGAGGTCGAGCCCGCCACGGTCGGCCTGGACGGCCAGCTTCAGGGTGTCGGGGACAGCGGTGACCGAGGTGGACACGCCGATGCCGAAGTGCGTCATGATTCCTCCCAGTTAGTTCGTACTACGAACATAGCATAGGTAGTTCTTGATGCGAACTACTTGTCTTTCGGGGCGGTGAGACCTCGCGCGGCCCGGCCGGAAAATGAGTCGAGCCGCCGGCGATCGCTTGCTACCTTGGTTTCGCCCGGTGCGACGGGGAAGGTTACTTCGGTGATCATTGGTTCGAATCCAAACCCGGCCACCTCACGGTGACCGGTCAACACACCTTCGCCGACCGAGACCTCGGGCACCCAACTTCATCCGCACTCCCGGTGCGTCACCGATCTCGGGAGCCACGGCCACACCGATGCCCGGTGCGCAGGCGAGGGTTACTTCCTCTCAGTGGGCAGGTCGGGGGTTCGAATCCCTCCCGGACCACACGGTCCGGTAGCTCAGTGGCAGAGCAGCTGTGTACCTTCACCGACTTCGATCTCGGGCATCGCTGTGGCCGTGGCTCCCTCCGCAAGAGGGGGAAGAAAGTGAGCAAGTTCAACACCGCACGAGCACCCGCCGCGACCTCTCCGGTCCGCGGCGAGGCCACGCCGTCCACCGTCACGCACGAGGGTGGCGCCGGTTACGCGCGCGACACCAAGTCCGAGCTCTTCTTGCTCGCCGTCACCAACATGGTCGGCGAGCACGCCTTCTACGAGTCCGCGGACACGCGCGACACGCGCTACGCCGAGCTCGTCCGGAAGTCCACCTTGGACGATCCACAGTGGACCGTACGATTCCTGCGCTGGCTGCGCTCCGGCGCGAACCTGCGGACGGCGTCACTGGTCGGTGCCGCCGAGTTCGCCAAGGCGCGGCGGGACGCCGGTCTCGACGGGCTGAGCCGTCAGGTCGTCGCCGACGTGCTGCAGCGGGCCGACGAGCCCGGTGAGCTGCTCGCCTACTGGACTTCCGTGCACGGCCGGGCCGTGCCGAAGCCCGTCAAGCGCGGGATCGCCGATGCGGCGGTGCGGCTGTACGACGAGCGGTCCTTCGTCAAGTGGGACTCCGCCGCGCACGCCTTCCGGTTCGCCGACGTGCTCGAGCTGACCCACCCGGCCGGCGGGGGCGAGCTGTTCAAGCACATCCTCGACGAGCGGCACGACCGCGGCAACGCGATCCCGGACGCCCTCAGCACCCTGCGCGCCCGCGCGGAGCTCATGAGCCGGGACGTCGGCGACCGCCGGAAGCTCTTCGACCGGCCGGACGCCGCGGACGTGCTGCGGGCGGCGGGCATGACGTGGGAGTCCGTCGCCGGGTGGCTGCAGGGTCCCCTGGACGCGCGCGTCTGGGAGGCGCTGATCCCGTCGATGGGTTACATGGCCCTGTTGCGGAACCTCCGCAACTTCGACGAGGCCGGCGTCTCGGACACCGTCGCGCGGCAGGTCGCCGAGCGGCTCGCCGATCCGGCGCAGGTCGCGAAGTCGCGGCAGCTGCCCATGCGGTTCCTGTCGGCCTACCGCGCGGCGCCGTCGCTGCGGTGGGCGTGGGCGCTGGAGCAGGCGATCGCGCACGCGCTGGCCAACGTGCCGTCGCTGGCCGGGCGGACGCTGATCCTCGTCGACACGTCGGCGTCGATGAACGACCGCTTCGGCAAGGACGGCAGCCTGATGCGGTGGGACGCGGCCGCGGTGTTCGGCCTCGCGCTCGGACGGCGCTGCGCGAAGGCCGACGTCGTGTCGTTCTCGGACGGCTGCTGGGGCCGGGGCACCAAGGTGTTCAAGGTCCGCCGGGGCGGCTCGCTGCTGAGCGACGTCGAGCGCTGGAAGTCCGGCGGGTACTTCATCGGCGGCGGCACCGACACGGCGGGCGCGGTAAAGAAGCACTTCGCGAACCACGACCGCGTCGTGATCCTCACCGACGAGCAGGCCTCGTACGGCGACGTCGGGCAGGCCCTGCCCGCACGCGTGCCGCTGTACACCTGGAACCTCGCCGGCTACCGGGCCGGGCACGCGCCGTCCGGCGGCGGGCACCGGCACACCTTCGGCGGCCTGACCGACCAGGGTTTCCGGATGATCCCGCTGCTCGAGCGGGGTCAGCGCGCAGACTGGCCGTTCTGAGAGACGCCGTGAAGGCCCCCGTGACGAGAGCATGGGGGCCTTCACGCTGTGTACGGACCGTCACAGGAATGACCGTGGACCACCCCCTAGCCCACGTCGTATAGTCCACGTGGAATAACCGACCTGGAGGGATCACTTGATGGCCGCGGCCAAGCTGACGCCACTCGGCATCGCCGTGCTGGAGCTGCTCCACGAGAAGCCCATGCACCCGTACGAGATGACGCAGGTGATGCGCGAGCGGTACGTCAGCACGCGGGTCAACGTGAAGGCCGGCTCGCTCTACCACACCGTGGAACGCCTGCACCGCAGCGGTTTCATCGAGATCGTCGACACGCAGCGGGACGGCCGGCGGCCCGAACGGACCGTCTACGGCATGACGCAGACCGGACTGGACGAGTTCAACCAGCGCGGCCGCGAACTGCTCGGTGACCTCGCCGAGGAGTTCCCCGCCTTCCTGTCCGGGCTCGCCGTGATCGACGAACTGGGGAAGGAAAGCTCGTTGATCGAGCTCGAACACCGGATCACGCGGTTGCGCGCCGCGGTGGCCGCCGACGAGGCGGTGCTGCAGCGGCTGGCCGAAGACGGGACGCCGCCGGTCTACTGGCTGGACTGGCGCTACCAGTGCGACCACCGGAAGTTCGAGCTCGGGTGGACCGAGCGGCTCCACGACGACCTGCGGTCCGGGCGGATCCCGTTCCAGGACGAGGGACAACCCAAGCTCACGCTCATCACCAAGGAAGACGACGATGAACGCAAGACAAGCTAATCCGTGGGCTGCGCTGGGCGCGCTGTGCCTCGGCTTCTTCATGATCCTGCTCGACACGACGATCGTGTCGATCGCGATCCCGACCATGCTGCGCGAGCTGGGCGCCGGGCTGAACTCGATCGTCTGGGTGATCAGCGTCTACCTGCTCACCTACGCCGTGCCGATGCTCTTCACCAGCCGGCTCGGTGACCGCTTCGGCCCGAAGCGCGTGTTCCTCGCCGGCCTGCTCGTGTTCACCGGCGCCTCGCTGTGGTGCGGCCTGTCCGGCAACGTCGAGATGCTCATCGCCGCGCGGGCCGTGCAGGGGCTCGGCGCCGCGCTGATGACGCCGCAGACGCTGGCGTTCATCACGCACCTGTTCCCGCCGGCCAAGCGCGGCCCGGCGATGGGCATGTGGGGTGGCGTCGCCGGGCTGGCGACGATCGCGGGCCCGCTGCTCGGCGGCGTGCTCGTCGACCACTTCGGCTGGGAGTGGATCTTCTTCGTCAACGTGCCGATCGGCGTGATCGCCGTCGTGCTGACCCTCTTCCTGGTGCCGGACTGGCAGCCGAAGCACTCGCACTCGTTCGACCTGCTGGGGATCGTGCTCTCGAGTGCCGCGCTGCTCTGCATCGTGTTCGGCGTCCAGAACGGCCAGCAGTACGACTGGGGCACGGTCTTCGGCGGGATCACCGTCTTCGAGATCATCGCCGCCGGCGTGCTGCTGCTGATCGCGTTCGTGGTGTGGCAGCGCTTCAACAAACGGGAGCCGCTGCTGCCGCTGCAGGTGTTCTCGAACCGGAACTTCTCGGCCGGGACGCTGACCGCGTCGACCGTCGGCTTCGCGATGACCGGCATGTTCCTGCCGCTGGTCATCTACATCCAGTCGGTGCTCGGGCTGAGCCCGACCATGGGCGGGCTGCTCACCGCGCCGATGTCGCTGCTGTCCGGGATCATCGCACCGTTCGTCGGGCGAGCGTCGGACAAGGTCAACGGCAAGTACCTGGTGATGTTCGGCCTGGCGGCACTCGCGGCCGGGCTCGGGATCATCGCGCTGCAGGCGACGCCGGACAGCAACCCGTGGACGTTCGTCCCGGCGCTGCTGGTGTGCGGGCTCGGCATCGGCTGCATCTTCTCGCCGATGAGCAACCTGACGATGGGCTCGGTCGAGCCGCGGCTCGCCGGGACCGCGTCCGGCATCTTCAACACCGCGCGCCAGGTGGGTGGCGTGCTCGGCAGTGCGGCGATCGGCGTGCTGCTGCAGGCGCGGATCAGCGCGTCCATCGCGGACGAGGCCACGAAGGCGGCTTCGCAGCTGCCGGAGCAGTACCGGGCGCCGTTCACCGAGGGGATCGCGCACGCGGCGGCGAGCACCGGGGAGTTCGGCTCGGCCGGCGGCCCGGCCCCGATGCCGGGCCTGCCCGCCGAGATCGCCGCGCAGGCGGGGAAGCTGGCGACCGAGGCAGTCCACAGTGGACTGACCGACGCCGCCCGGGTGACGATGCTGCTGCCGATGGGCGTGCTCCTGCTCGGCGTGATCTCGGCGGCGGTGATGCAGCGGGTCAAGCCGCGCTGGGAATCCCCGGCGCCGGTGCCCGAAGCGGCCACGGCCTGAACCGGGCAGGCCCCCGAATCCGGGTGTCGGGACCGGATCGGGGGCCTGCACGGACCGCGGGAGCGGTGGTCTAGCGGTGGCGGCGGTAGGACAGGCCGTACCCGTACGGGAACAGGCCCTGCTTGCCGTCACCGGCGTTGATCGGTTCCTGGGAAGAGCTCGTCGGCCAGGTGAAGCTCAGCTTGCCGGTCGGGTTGTAGTCGCCGTAGAGCACGTCCGCGACGCCGGCGCCTTCCGAGCCCGGCAGCCAGGCCGCCACCAGTCCCTTGACCGACGGCAGCTGCGCCGCGATGTCCAGCGGCCGCCCCGAGACGGTCACCACGACCAGGGGCACGCCCGAGGCCTTCAGCTTGCCGATGAGGGCGAGGTCTTCGGCGTCGAGGGCGAGTCCGCCCGGCCGGTCTCCCTGCCCTTCGGCGTACGGCGTTTCGCCCACCACGGCGACGGCGACCTGGTAGCCGGCGTCGATTCCGTTACCCGCACGGTCATAGGTCACCCCCGTGCCCTTCCCGGCACCGGCCTTGATGCCGTCGAGGATCGTCGTGCCCGGGATGACCCGCGCGCCGCTCTGGCCCTGCCAGGTCAGCGTCCAGCCGCCCGCCTGGTTGCCCATGTCGTCGGCGTTCTTCCCGGCCACGAAGATCTTGTTGTTCTGCTTCGCCAGTGGCAGCACGCCGTCGTTCTTCAGCAGCACCTGCGACTCGCGCACCGCCTGCCGCGCCACGGCGTGGTGTGCCGCGCTGCCGAAGTCCTTCTGCAGCGAGCGGTCGGTGTAGGGGTGCTCGAACAGGCCCAGTTCGAACTTCTTCGTGAGGATCCGCCGGTTGGCGTCGTCGATGCGGGCCATCGGGATGTGTCCGTTGAGGACTTCGGCCTTGAGCGTGCTGACGAACTTCAGGTAGTCGTTGGGGACCATGACCATGTCGATCCCGGCGTTGACGGCCTGCTTGACCTCGGCCGCGGTGAAGCCGGTCTGGCCGTCGATCTGGTCGATGCCGTTCCAGTCGGAGATCACGTACCCGGAGAAGCCCAGCTCGCCCTTGAGCAGGTCGGTGATCAGGAACTTGTTGCCGTGGTCCTTCACGCCGTTCCAGCTGTTGAAGCTGATCATCACCGAGCCGACGCCGTGGTTCACCGCGGCCTGGAACGGCGGCAAGTGGATCTTCCGCAGCTCGTCGAGGCTGATCTGGGTGTTGCCCTGGTCGACGCCGCCGGTGGTGCCGCCGTCGCCGATGAAGTGCTTGGCCGTGGCCAGGATCGACGCCGGGTCGCCGAGCGAGCGGCCCTGCAGGCCTTCGACGATGACGGAGTTCGCGACGGCGTTGTCGGGGACCTCGCCGAAGGACTCGTAGGTGCGGCCCCAGCGGTCGTCGCGGGCGACGCACAGGCAGGGCGCGAAGCCCCACTTGACGCCGGTGGCGGCGGCTTCGTCCGCGGTGATCGCGCCGATGTTCTCGACCAGCTGCGGGTCGTTCGCGGCCCCCAGGCCGATGTTGTGCGGGAAAACCGTGGCGCCGTAGACGTTGTTGTGGCCGTGCACGGTGTCAGAGCCGTAGATGATCGGGATGCCGAGGCCGGTCGACGTCGCCGCCTTCTGGTAGGCGTCGATCATGTCCGCCCACGCTTGCGGGGTGTTCGGGGCCGGCGTCGAACCGCCGCCGGAGAGGATGGAGCCGAGCCGGGCGGCGGCGGACTGGGCGGGGGTCGCGGCGCCGCGCTCGCCCTCGGTCATCTGCCCGACCTTGTCGTCGAGCGTCATCCGGGCCATCAGGTCCGTGACGCGGTCGGCCACCGAGGCACGCGGGTTCTTGTAGAGCGGCGTCGCGGAGGCGGACGCCATCGGGACGAGAGCCGTGCCCGCGAGGAGCAGACCGGCGAGAACAGTGGTTCGCAGCGATCTTCTGGTGCGGAGGAGCGGCATGTGGTCTCTCCGTGACGATCCGTCGATCTATAAGTTGCGAGCCACAACAAAATAGCTCTCCCCGAGAGTGACGCCGGTCACAATTCGGTCACGGCCGCCTGGTCAAGTAAGTTTCAGTCGTGCAGTTCGTCCTCGCCTCCCAGTCCCCCGCCCGGCTCGCCCTCCTGCGTTCCGCGGGCCTCGATCCCGCCGTGTTCGTCTCCGGCGTCGACGAGGACGCGGTCGCCGCTTCCCTGCCCGATCCGTCCCCTTCCGAGCTGGTCATGGCCCTCGCCGCGGCCAAGGCCGAAGCGGTCATCGACCAGGTCGCCGCGGCCCATCCGGACGCCGTCGTCGTCGCCTGCGATTCGATGCTTTCGATCCACGGGCAGATGGTCGGCAAGCCGGGCTCACCGGACGTTGCCCGCAGCCGCTGGGCCGCGATGGCGGGAACATCCGGCGAACTCCTCACCGGTCATGCGGTCGTCCGGCTCGACGGCGGGAGGCGCGCGAAGGAGACCGCGGGCTGGGAATCGACCACCGTCCGGTTCAGCACGCCGAGCGAGCACGAGATCGACGCCTACGTCGCCAGCGGCGAGCCGCTCAACGTCGCCGGCGGCTTCACGATCGACGGCCTGGGCGGCTGGTTCGTCGAAGGGCTCGACGGCGGCCACACGAGCGTCATCGGCATCAGCCTGCCGCTGACGCGCCGGCTGCTGGCCGAGGTCGGCGTCAGTGTCGTGGATCTCTGGCGGCCTCCCGCATCCTGAGAAGGGCGCCACACCAACGGGTGATCCGGAAGAGTCCTCTCTTGCCTAACGTTCTCTTCACGAGGCAAGACAGGAAACTTTCGAGCACCGGAGTCGCCCCGTGTCTTTCGTACGGACATACACCAAGCCGCGGGTGTTCGCGGCCGCGGTTCTCGGCTCGCTCGTCGTCGGCGCCCTCCTCGGCGTCGTCGCGCGGCAGACCGAGGCCGGCTGGCTGACCGATCTCCTCGACCAGATCGGCACCATCTTCACGACGCTGCTGCAGATCGCGGTGATCCCGCTGGTCTTCACGGCGATCGTGGTCGGCATCAACAGCCTCCGGGGCCTCGGCGGCGGCCGCACCGCCGCGCGCCTCGGCGGCAAGACCGTGCTGTGGTTCGCCATCACGTCGTTCATCGCGTCGCTGATCGGCATCGCGGTCGGCCGGATCTTCAACCCGGGCGCCGGCGGGCTCGGCGGCGTCGAAGCGACCGCCAAGAACGCCGACAAGGCGGCCAAGAGCGTCGACCACTGGGGCTCGTGGGACGCCTTCGTCAACGGGCTGCTGCCGGAGAACTTCGTGAAAGCGTTCTCCGACGGCGAGACGCTGCAGGTGCTGTTCCTGGCGTTGATCATCGGTGCCGCGGCCTACAGCCTGGGTGAGAAGGCGAAGCCGTTCGTGGACTTCACGACGAGCGTGTTCGAGATCATCCAGCGCTACCTGGGCTGGATCGTCCGGCTCGCCCCGATCGGCATCATCGGCCTGATCGGCGCGGCGGTGTCGAACTACGGCGACGCGCTGTTCCGGCCGCTGTTCTCCACCACGCTCGCGGTGTACGTCGGCTGCCTGCTCGTGCTGTTCGTCGTCTACCCGATCCTGCTGCAGTTCGTGGCGAAGGTCAGCCCGCTGAAGTTCTTCGCGAAGGCGGGCACGGCGATCCAGTTCGCGTTCGCCTCGCAGTCTTCGGCCGCGACGCTGCCGCTGACCCGCCAGTCCGCGGTGAACCTCGGCGTCCAGCCGGCGTACGCGGCCTTCGCGACCCCGCTGGGCAGCGCGACCAAGATGGACGGCTGCGCGGCCGTGTTCCCGGCGATCGCGGCGATCTTCGTCGCCAACCTGGCCGGGGTGTCGCTGAACTTCTGGCAGTACGTGGGCATCGTCGTGGTCGCCGTGGTCGGCGCACTGGCGACCGCCGGGACCACGGGCTGGCTGACGGCCTTCACCCTGACGACGTCCTTCATCGGCTTGGACGCCAAGCAGGTGGCGCTGGGCCTGGCGCTGATCTACTCCGTCAACCCGATCATGGACATGATGCGCACGGCGACGAACGTGGCCGGCCAGATCGTCGTCCCGACGATCGTGGCGCGCAGCGAAGGCCTCCTCGACGACGAGGTCCTCAACGCCCCGACGGACAACCCGCTGCACACCGACGACGGCTCGACGGCCCGCCACACGGAACCCGCCCCCGCCTGACGCAGGAGTCCGCGAAGGCCGTCTCGAGTGTTCGAGGCGGCCTCCACGGCGTTCAGGACGGGCAGGTGCGGAGGTCGGCGTGGGTCAGGCGGATATCCGGCCAGCCGCGCAGGTCCGACGGCGACGTCACCCGCCGCGTGCAGCCCACCGACCGGCCCGCCAGGTCGTACACCTCGCCCAGCACCGGCGCCGCCGTGCACTTCGGGGTGCCGGCCGCGGAGTCCGGGCAGTCGTGGCGGACCACGATCACGTCCGGGCTGGCGTCGGCCGTGACGTCGTAGAGCGACAGCGTCCCGGCGTCCGCGTAGAACGGCTTGCCCGGGTCGCGCCACACTCCCCCGCTGCCGACGAGCAGCTCGCCGTACGCGGCCGTCCCGTCGTCGCCGACGTCGCCGCGGACCAGGCACGCCGGGGCCGGGCCGTCGATGCAGCGCAGCGAGTTCTGGTCCAGCCGCACGCCCAGCTGCGCGATCGACAGCTCGAACACCGTGCCCGGCTCGGGTCCGACGCGCAGGCGGGCCGAACCGCCCGTGGTGTCGGTCAGCAGCACCACCGGGGTGCCCCCGACCGTCACCGCCGCGAGCTGGCGGCACGGACCGCCGCCGCAGGTCACCAGGGGCTTCACCGGTGCGGCGGCGGGTTCGGCCAGTCCGGGGGCCGCCTCGGGCCGCGGCCGCAGCAGGAACACGGCGCCGATCGCGCCGACCGTGACCACCGCGGCCAGCACCGCGGTGAGCAGCGCCGACCGGGGCGTCCGCGCTGCCGTAGTCCGCATAAGACAGAGCGTAAGCCGCTTCGCGACTGTGCGTCGGAAGCGCCCCGGCGCGATGTGGTGGGTTCAACCCGACGGGGTCACGAGTAGCGGAACGTGTCCGTCTATGTTGTCCGGGTGACGAACCCGAACCTGCCTCCCGCCTTGTACCTCCCGACCGGCCCGGCCAGCGCCGAGACCGAAGGCGCGTCGATCGAGCTGCGCCGCACGCCGGACGGCCGCACCGCGCTGGTCGCCTTCACCGCGCTGGACCGGCTGATCGACTGCTGCGGCGAGCACCAGCCGTGGGCGCTGGTGAACACCGAGCACCTGGCGAAGGTGCACGCCGCGAACCCGTACGACGTGATCGTGCTCGACTCGCCGCTGCCGCAGGAGCTCCGCCACCACGTCTGAGCGTGGTTCACCTCTCACTCAAGAGACTCCCGACCGCATATCCGTAGACTTCCCTGATGCCGCGTGGGCGGTCAGCAATGCAGCTGTCGGACGCAGGAGGTGCGGGGTGGCCGAGCAGGTCGGCGAATCCACGGGTGGTCCGGTGACCAAGATCCTGGTCGCCAACCGTGGCGAAATCGCGGTACGCGTCATCAGAGCCGCGAAGGACGCTGGCCTGGCCAGTGTCGCGGTGTACGCCGATCCGGACCGCGACGCGCCACACGTCCGGCTGGCCGACGAAGCCTTCGCGCTCGGCGGCACCACGGCGGCCGAGAGCTACCTCAACTTCGACAAGCTCCTGGACGCCGCCAAGCGTTCGGGCGCCGATTCGGTGCACCCGGGTTACGGCTTCCTCTCCGAAAACGCGGACTTCGCCCAGGCCGTCCTCGACGCCGGGCTGACCTGGATCGGGCCGAGCCCGCAGGCCATCCGCGACCTCGGCGACAAGGTCACCGCCCGCCACATCGCCACGCGCGCGGGCGCGCCGCTGGTGCCGGGCACGAAGGAGCCGGCCAAGGACGCCGCCGAGATCGTCGCGTTCGCCGACGAACACGGCCTGCCGGTGGCCATCAAGGCCGCGTTCGGCGGTGGCGGCCGCGGCCTGAAGGTCGCGCGCACCCGCGAAGAGATCCCCGAGCTGTTCGAGTCGGCCACGCGTGAGGCGGTCGCCGCGTTCGGCCGCGGCGAGTGCTTCGTCGAGCGGTACCTGGACAAGCCGCGGCACGTCGAGGCGCAGGTGCTGGCCGACATGCACGGCAACGCGATCGTCGTCGGCACCCGCGACTGCTCGCTGCAGCGCCGGCACCAGAAGCTCGTCGAGGAGGCGCCCGCGCCGTACCTGAGCGACGAGCAGCGCAAGCGCATCCACGAATCCGCGAAGGCGATCTGCAAGGAAGCCGGGTACTACGGCGCCGGCACGGTCGAGTACCTCGTCGCCGTCGACGGCACGATCTCCTTCCTCGAGGTCAACACCCGGCTGCAGGTCGAGCACCCGGTGTCGGAGGAGACGACCGGGCTCGACCTGGTGCGCGAGATGTTCCGGATCGCGCGCGGCGAGAAGCTGCGGATCACCGAGGACCCCGAGCCGCGCGGCCACTCGATCGAGTTCCGCATCAACGGCGAGGACGCCGGCCGCGGCTTCCTGCCCGCGCCGGGCACGGTGACGAAGTTCGTCGCGCCGAGCGGCCCGGGCGTGCGCGTCGACTCCGGCGTCGAAGCCGGCAGCGTCGTCGGCGGGCAGTTCGACTCGATGCTGGCCAAGCTGATCGTCACCGGCTCGGACCGGAACAACGCCCTGGAGCGCAGCCGCCGCGCGCTCGACGAGATGGTCGTCGAAGGCATGGCGACGGTCCTGCCCTTCGACCGCGTGATCGTGAACGACCCGGCGTTCATCGGCGACGAGAACGGCTTCAGCGTGCACACGCGCTGGATCGAGACGGAGTTCGACAACCAGATCGAGCCGTTCGTGGCGCCGGACGTCGAAGCCGCCGAAGAGGAGCCGCGGCAGAACGTCGTGGTCGAGGTCGGCGGGCGGCGGCTCGAAGTGTCGCTGCCGGGCGGGTTCGCGCTCGAAGGCGGCGGCGGGGGCGGCACCGGTGTCAAGGCGAAGCCGCGCAAGCGTGCCGGCGGCGGCAAGGCCGCGGTGAGCGGCGACGCCGTCACCGCACCGATGCAGGGCACGATCGTGAAGGTGGCCGTCGAAGAGGGCCAGACGGTCGAAGCCGGTGAGCTGATCGTCGTCCTCGAGGCGATGAAGATGGAGAACCCGGTCACCGCACACAAAGCGGGCACCGTCACCGGGCTTTCGGTCGAGGTCGGCGCCGCCGTGACGCAGGGCACGCAGCTTCTCGAGCTCAAGTAGCGCGGTTCGTTACAGATGTCGTGGTGGGCCGCCCCCGGGGCGGCCTACCATCGACTACGTGACCGAAGTCCCGTCTCCGCAGCTGCGGATCAGCGACCAGAACCGTGAGTCCGCGCTGTCCGCGCTCGGGGAGCACATGAGCGCGGGCCGGATCGACATCGACGAGTACGGCGAACGCTCGGCCCGGATCACCGCGGCCAAGACGCGCGGCGAACTCGTCGAGATCTTCACCGACCTGCCCGCACCGCATCCGCGCTACGACGACGCCCCACCGGCCGTCGCCGCACCCGAACCGCCCAAGGAACCCGTGCCGGCGCCACCGCGTTCGCCCGACGGCTGGAACGGCGGGCAGCGGTTCGTCGCCGCGTTCCTCCCGCTGGTCTGGATCGCGACGATCGCGCTGATCGCCACCGGCGTCGTGCACGGCACGCTCATCCTCATCCCGATCGGGCTGAGCGTCTTCGGGCGGGCGATGTGGGGCCACGGGCACGACCACCACGACCGCCGGGACCGGCACCTGCGCGACCGGGAGCGCCGCCGCGAACTGCGCGACTCCTACCGTGATCGCCGGCGCGAGATGGGCCGCTGATCCCGCCGTGGGCGACATGCGGTTGAGCGACGAGGAACGCCAGGACGCCCTGGACGTCCTCGAAGAACACGTCCGCACCGGCCGGCTCGACATCGACGAGTACGGGACCAGGTCCGCGAAGGTCACGGCGGCAAGGCGGGTCAGCGAGCTCGTGCCGCTCTTCGACGACCTCCCGTCGCCGCGCCCGAGCGCGTTGCTGAACGGGGTTTCCGCGCCCGGAGTTCCGGTCGCGTCGTCGGAGGACAGCGCCCTGGCGCGGTTCCTGACGGCGGGCGCGGTGCCGATCGCGATCGTCCTGGCGATCGCGGTGCTGATCCTTTCCCGCGGGCGGCTGCTGATCATTTCGGTGGCGCTGCCGCTGGTCGTCGCGATGATCGCCGGGGCGCGCCGCCGCCGTTCCTGATTGCTCCCTTTGCCGGGCAACCTGCTCCCGCGTTCCGACGTGGTGATCACGCAGGTCGGGGGACAAGGGAGGATCCATGAACAAGATGTGGGCGCGATCGGGGGTGCTCGCCACCGTGGCGATCGCCGTCGCGGCTTTGGCGGCGGGCCCGGCGCAGGCCGCGACGGGCCGACTGGGCTGGCAGGCGACGCTGCTGCCGTTGCCCGCTGGAGCCGACCCGGCGGGGCGCGGATTTCTGAACGCTTCGGACGGCCGCGGCGAGTACGCGGGGTCGTTCATCGTAGGCGACAAGCTGCAGGTGGTGAGCTGGCGCGGCGGCAAGCCGGTGCTGCGCGGGACGCCGGCGGGCTTCGAGTGGGCGAGGGTCGTCGGGGAGGACAGAGCGGGGCGGATCTACGGCGAGGCGCTCGACTACGACACCGACGTCAACCGGACCTTCACCCTCGACGCCACCGGCTTCCACCTGTGGGCGCCCCCGCCGGGCTATGGCGACTTCGGGATCTGCGCGGTCAACCGGCACGGCGACGCACTGGGCACCCTGCCCACCGGTACCCCGGCGACGTACGTGCCGGCCGTCTGGCCCGCTGGGGCGGCTGCCCCCACGGTCCTGGCCTACCCGGCAGGCGCGGACTCCGTGACCGACATCGACGACGACGGCGCGATCCTGTTCAGCGGGTTCGACCGTGACATCGTCTTGAAGGACGGGGTGAGCAGGCCGCTGGCCGACATCGCCGGCTTCTCGAACCCGCACGGATCGGCGATCCGCAACGGCGTCGTGGTCGGGTTCGCGTCGAACGGCAACGCGTCGCAGGCGATCCGCTGGACGACGCCGGAGACACCGGTCGCGCTGACCGGCGGCGACTACGCGGGCGACCTGAACGCGCGCGGCCTGACGGTCGGCGAAGCCCCGATCCCGGGTTCGTTCCGCGGCAAGCCGACGGCGTGGCGCGGAACGACCCCGGCCGGCGAGCTGAAGCAGCCGGGCACGTACACGGGCTACGCAGCAGGCCACGTCACCGACGACGGAGTGTTCGCGGGGTGGGCGTCGAACGGCCCGCTCGACGAGGGCGGAGTGCCGGTGATCTGGCGCTTCACCCCGTGACCCCGCCTTGATCGCCAGGCCGGGGGCGGTGTGCTCCCGGCCTGGCTAGGCTGGGTGGAGTGGAACCGGTGGAGATCAACGCGGGCACGTACTACCTGCGTCAGCTGCGCGCCGATCGCCACATCGACGACCGCCCGTCGTTGATGGAGGCGTTCGCCGATCCGACGCACCGCAAGTACGTGCTGAACTACCGGCTGCGCACGCTGGACGAGGCCACGGAGTACGTGGCCCTGCGCGCGGCCCAGTGGGCCGGCGACGAGCGCTGTTCCTGGGCGATCGCGGAGCCGACCTCGGGCCGGCTCCTGGGCGAAGTGGGGTTGCGCGAGCTGAACCTGGACGCCTCCTACGCGGAGGCGACGGTCTGGGTCCACCCGGCGGAGCGGGGCAAGGGAATCGCGACGACGGCGTTGAACGCGGCGCTGCGGTTCGGCTTCGGCGGGTTGGGGCTGACCGAGGTGAGTTACCGGTACGAGGAGAGCAACGCGCCCTCGGCGATCGTGGCGGAACGCTGCGGGTTCACGCTGGTCGGCCCGGAGGCGGAGCGAGCGCCGACGGGCGAGCGCCTGATCCGCTGGCACCGGACGTCCTGACCGGCGCCTATACCGAGTACGCCCCCGCGGCCAGGTCGTCGACGAGAGCCGGCCCGCTGGGCGTCCAGCCGAGCAGCTTCTGCGTGGCCGTGCTGGTCGCGGCCAGGTCCATGGCGAAGAAGGCGCCGATCCAGCCGAAGTGGGCCGGGACGTCGCCGTCGGGGATCGAGGCGACGGGCAGGTCGAACGCGCGGCCGATCGCCTCGGCGATTTCGCGGGTCGGCACGCCTTCTTCGGCGACGGCGTGCAGGCGGGTGCCGGCCGGTGCGTTCTCGAGGCCGAGGGTGACCATCCGGGCGGCGTCGGTGCGGTGCACGGCGGCCCAGCGGTGGGTGCCGTCGCCGGGGTAGCCGGAGACACCCTTCTCGCGGGCGATCGCGGCGAGGATGGCGATGAACCCGTGGTCGCCGGTGCCGTGGACGCTCGGCGCGAAGCGCAGGCTCACGCTGCGCACCCCGTGGTCGACGAACTCGAGCGCAAGGTTCTCGCTCCCGCCTCGCGGCGAGTCGGCGCCGTGGAACGGGGAGGCGTCGTCCTCGGTGGCGGGCCGGCCCTGGGTGAGGACGGCGATGCCGGAGGCGAGCAGGAACGGGCGGCCGGTGCCCGCGAGCGTGTCGCCGATGGTCTGGACGGCGGCGCGCTCGGCCGCGTTCGAGACGGCCGGGTTGAGGAAGTCGTGCTTGTTCGCGAGGTGGATGACGGCGTCGGCGTCCTTGGCGCCGGCGCGGAGGCCGTCCAGGTCGTCCAGGTCACCGCGGCGAACGTGGGCGCCCTTCGCCGCCACCGCGGCGGCGGACGCGTCGGACCTGGCCAGCCCGGTGACTTCGTGGCCGGCGCCGAGCAGGTCGGTGACGACGGCCGAGCCGATCCAGCCGGATGCTCCGGTGACGAAAACGTGCATGAGTGCTCTCCTCCGACGGCTCCGCGAGGGGCGAAGCGAGTGATGTCTGCGACTGACGTCAGCCACAGACATCACCGTACCCTTCAAGTCAGCCGCTGTCATCACTACACTCGACCGCATGGTGCGCTGGGAACCGGGAGCTGCCGAGCGGCTTCAGAAAGCCGCTCTCGAGTTGTTCGCCACGCGCGGGTTCGAGCAGACGACCGCCACGGAGATCGCCGAGTCCGTCGGCTTGACCGAGCGCACCTTCTTCCGCCACTTCAGCGACAAGCGCGAGGTGCTCTTCCACGGGCAGCAGCTGCTGGCGGAAGCGTTCCTCGCCGGTGTCGACGCGGCGCCACCGGAGGCGTCCCCGATCGAGGTCGTCGCCTCCGCGCTGCGGTCCGCGACGTCCTTCTTCCCGGCCGAGCGTCGCGCCCACTCCCGGCTCCGGCAATCGATCATCGACCAGAACCCGGCGCTGCAGGAACGCGAGCGGCACAAGCTCGCCAGCATCGCCACCACGGTCGCCGGCGCCCTGCGCCGCCGAGGCGTCGACGAGGTGGCCGCGACCCTGGCCGCCGAGTCGGGCGCCACCGTGTTCGCGATCGCGTTCACGCAGTGGATCCGCGAGGACGAGCAGCGGTCACTCGCCGACATCGCCGCGGAGGTGCTGCGCGAACTGCTGAGCTTGACCGCGACGGCGTCGGCGAAGATCGCGCGATGACGGGGTTCTCTCGCGGGATCACCCCGGTCGCCCGGAGGGCGACCCCGCGCCGGACCTCAGCTCACCGGCTCCACGATGCCCGCCCGGGCCTCCGGGGCCGCTGACCGCAACGCGTCCGCCGCTTCGTCGCTCGGCTGGGACTGGGACTTGCGCTCCGCCTCCACCCGGGCCCGGTAGACCTCGATTTCGTGCTTCACCGTTTCGGGCGACCAGCCCAGGACCTCACCCACCAGGGCGGCCACCTGCTCGGCGCAGTCCACTCCCCGGTGCGCGTACTCGATCGAGATGCGCGTCCGGCGGGCCAGGACGTCCTCCAGGTGCAACGCCCCCTCGTGCGAAGCCGCGTACACCACTTCGACGCCCAGGTAGTCCGGGGCGTGCTCGATCGGCTTCAGCAGCTCCGGGCGGCCCTCCGCCGAGGCCAGGACCTCGTGGACCAGCGAGCCGTAGCGGTCCAGGAGGTGCCTCACCCGGTAGGGGTGCAGGCCGTGCTCCGCCGCCAGGTGATCGGCCTGGTTGACCAGCGCGTGGTAGCCGTCCGCACCGATGAGGGGGACCTTGTCCGTGATCGAGGGCTGGGACCGGCCCGGCAGGTCCACCGCCGCCGCGTCGACCGCGTCCGCCGCCATCACGCGGTACGTCGTGTACTTGCCGCCCGCGATCGCCACCAGGCCCGGGGCCACCCTCGCCACCGCGTGCTCACGCGAAAGCTTCGAGGTCTCTTCGCTCTCCCCCGCCAGCAGCGGGCGAAGGCCCGCGTACACGCCTTCGATGTCGTCGTGGGTCAGCGGTGTCGCCAGGACCGTGTTGACGTGCTCGAGGATGTAGTCGATGTCGTGCTTCGTCGCCGCCGGGTGGGCCAGGTCGAGCTCCCAGTCGGTGTCCGTCGTCCCGACGATCCAGTGGTTGCGCCACGGGATGACGAACAGCACCGACTTCTCGGTGCGCAGGATCATCCCCGACTCCGAGACGATCCGGTCGCGCGGGACGACGATGTGCACGCCCTTGCTCGCGCGCACCCGGAACCGGCCGCGGCCGCCCGACAGGCGCTGCAGCTCGTCGGTCCAGACGCCGGTGCAGTTGATCACCGCGGCCGCCGAAATCTCCGTCTCGCGGCCGTCCTCGACGTCGCGCACGCGCACGCCCGACACGCGGTCGGCTTCGCGCAGGAAGCCGACGACCTGGGTCGACGTCCGCACGACCGCGCCGTAGTGCGCCGCCGTCCGCGCCACGGTCATCGTGTGGCGGGCGTCGTCGGACTGCGCGTCGTAGTAGCGGATCCCGCCGATCAGGGCCGACCGCTTGAGCGCCGGCACCATCCGCAGCGCGCCCGCGCGGGTCAGGTGCTTCTGGCCCGGGACGCTGCGGGCGCCGCCCATCGTGTCGTACATCAGCAGGCCCGCCGCGGTGTACGGCCGCTCCCAGACGCGGTGCGTCAGCGGGTACAGGAAGCTGACCGGCTTCACCAGGTGGGGCGCGATGGTCGTCAGCATCAGCTCGCGCTCGCGCAGCGCCTCCCGGACCAGCCCGAATTCGAGCTGCTCGAGGTACCGCAGGCCGCCGTGGAAGAGCTTGCTCGACCGGCTCGACGTCCCGGACGCGAGGTCGCGGGCCTCGACGAGGGCGACCCGCAGGCCGCGCGTCGCGGCGTCCAGCGCCGTGCCCGCCCCGACCACGCCGCCGCCGATCACGACGACGTCGAACGTCTCCTTGCCGAGCCGCTGCCAAGTCGCTTCCCGCTTGACCGGGCCCAGTCGAGCCGGGTTCGTCTCCGCTGCGTGCTGCGCCACGTGACATTCCTCCTCGTGCCGGCGAGGCTTCCAGCATCGCACGACCCGGTGATCATCCGCCCGTCCACGGATGACACTTGTGGCGTAACCCTCCGCGATCTTGACCGCGATCTTGAAAGAATTCTGCTGCCCGGTGCTTGGAAGAAGCTTCTACGCCCCGGTAGCGTCGCGCGGACGTGGGTCGGCAACGGTGCCGTGGCACGCCGTGATCGACCCTGCGCAGAGTGTCCAGTGTGGAGGTGCAGCGGTGAGTGCTGGAGCGATAATCGTCTGGGAGCTGCTGGGAACAGCGGCCCTGATCCTGCTCGGCAACGGTGTGGTCGCGAACCACGTCCTCCGTAAGACCAACGGCAACAACGGCGGCATGCTGTTCATCAACTTCGGCTGGGCCTTCGCCGTCTTCACGGGCGCCAGCATCGCCGCGCCCAGTGGCGCGCACCTCAACCCGGCGGTGACGCTGGGCCTCGCCATCGCCGACAAGACCCCGTGGGCCGACGTCCCCTTCTACTTCATCGGCCAGTTCGCCGGCGCCATCATCGGCGCCATGCTCTGCTGGGCCACCTACAAGCTGCAGTTCGACGACCACCCCGAGCCGGAGAACACCCTCGGCATCTTCTCCACCGGCCCGCAGATCCCGAACACCGTGTGGAACCTCGTCACCGAGGTCATCGGCACCTTCGTGCTGGTCGCGTGGATCCTGCTCAGCCCGACCTACGCCGCCGGCGACAGCGGGACGCCGAACTTCGGCAACTCCGCGCTGGGCTACGCGGGTGTCTCGTTCGTCGTCCTCGTCATCGGTACCTCCCTCGGTGGCCCGACGGGGTACGCCATCAACCCGGCGCGTGACCTCGGCCCCCGGATCGCATACGCGTTCCTGATGCCGATCCGGAACAAGGCGAACGCCAACTGGGGCTACTCGTGGATCCCCGTCGTCGGCCCCCTGGTCGGCGGCGCCCTCGCCGCCCTGCTCTACCTCGTCGTCCACAACCTGACCTGATCGCCTCCTCCGACGCCGATTTCCGGGAGCACAAATGACTTCGTACGTAGCCGCGATCGACCAGGGCACCACCTCCACCCGGTGCATGATCTTCAACCACGAGGGCCGGGTCGTCTCGGTCGACCAGCGCGAGCACGAGCAGATCTTCCCCCGCGCCGGCTGGGTCGAGCACAACGCGGAAGAGATCTGGGAGAACACCCGCCGCGTCGCCGCGGGCGCGCTGGCCAAGGCCGACCTCACCGCCAAGGACATCGCCGCCGTCGGCATCACCAACCAGCGCGAAACCGCGCTCGTCTGGGACAAGACCACCGGCCGGCCGGTGTACAACGCGATCGTCTGGCAGGACACCCGCACCGACAAGATCGTCACCGAGCTCGGCAACCTCGGCGGCGGCCAGGAGCGCTACCGCGACAAGGTCGGCCTCCCGCTCGCGACCTACTTCTCCGGCCCCAAGGTCAAGTGGATCCTGGACAACGTCGAGGGCGCGCGCGAGAAGGCCGAGGCCGGTGACCTGATCTTCGGCAACATGGACACCTGGGTGCTGTGGAACATGACCGGCGGGACCGACGGCGGCGTGCACGTCACCGACCCGACCAACGCCTCCCGCACCATGCTGATGGACCTCGACACACTGCAGTGGGACGCCGAGATCGCCGGCGAGATGGGCATCCCCCTTTCGATGCTGCCGGAGATCCGCTCCTCGTCCGAGGAGTACGGCAAGGTCCGCGAGAAGGGCGCGCTGGCCGGCGTCCCGATCGCGGGCATCCTGGGCGACCAGCAGGCCGCGACGTTCGGCCAGGCCTGCCTCTCGCCCGGCGAGGCCAAGAACACCTACGGCACCGGCAACTTCATGCTGCTCAACACCGGCACCGAGAAGGTGATGTCGGAGAACGGGCTGCTCACCACGGTCTGCTACAAGATCGGCTCGAACGACACGATCTACGCGCTGGAAGGCTCCATCGCCGTCACCGGCTCGCTGGTGCAGTGGCTGCGCGACAACCTCGGCATGATCGCGACCGCGGCCGAGATCGAGGAGCACGCGCGCAGCGTCGAGGACAACGGCGGCGCGTACTTCGTCCCGGCGTTCTCGGGTCTGTTCGCTCCTTACTGGCGATCCGACGCTCGCGGCGCGATCGTCGGGCTCACCCGGTTCGTCAACAAGGGACACCTCGCCCGCGCGGTGCTGGAGGCGACCGCCTTCCAGTCGCGCGAGGTCATCGACGCGATGAACGCCGACTCCGGAGTCCCGCTGAAGTCGCTCAAGGTCGACGGCGGCATGGTCGTCAACGAGCTGCTCATGCAGTTCCAGGCCGACATCCTCGGCGTGCCGGTGATCCGCCCGGTGGTCAACGAGACCACCGCGCTGGGTGCCGCGTACGCCGCCGGCCTCGCCGTCGGGTTCTGGAAGTCCGAAGACGACATCCGCACCAACTGGGCCCAGGACAAGCAGTGGGACCCGGGCATGGACGACGCCCGCCGCGAGCGCGAGTACCGCAACTGGAAGAAGGCCGTCACCAAGACCTTCGACTGGGTCTCCGAAGAGGACTGACCGGCGAGGGCCGGGGGTGCCGCCTCACGGCGCTCCCGGCCCGCCCCTTCACACCTCCCAGCCTTCCGGCTCGCCGGACTGCTCGTTCGGGGCGATCACGATGAACGGCACGCCCTGGTCGTCGGTGACCCGCACCTGCCGCCCGTACGGCGAGTCCCACGGTTTACCGTCGACCGTGCCGCCGAGCTCGGCCACCTTGGCCGCGCTCGCGTCGGCGTCCGCCACCCAGAAGTACGCCGCCCAGTACGACGGCACCTCCGGGGGCACCGAGGCGGGCATCGCGCCGAGGCCGCCGACCGGGCGCCCGTCGATGAGCACCACCGCGTACGTGAAGTCGTCGCCCGAGATGTCCTGGAAGCCGAAGCCGAAGATCTCTTCGTAGAACGGCTTCGCCGCCGGGTAGTCCCGGCTCATGCAGTCGTTCCAGGCCAGGGTGCCCGGGGCCGACGTGACCTGCGTGCCGATGTGGTTTCCGGCCTCCCAGAGGCCGAAGACCGCGCCCGCCGGATCGGCCGCGACGGCCATCCGGCCCTCCTTCGTCACCTCCATCACTGGCACGACGATCTGCCCGCCCGCCTCGGTGATGGCCGCGGCCGTCCGGTCCACATCGGACACCGCGAGGTAGGTCGTCCAGGCCGCGGGGATGTCCTGGCCCGGCGGGGTCTGGCCGATGCCGGCGACCGGGCGTCCCCGCAGCTCCGCCATGCCGTAGAAACCGGTCTCCTCACCACCCCGATGCACGTCCCAGCCGAACAGGCTGCTGTAGAAGGCGATCGCCTTCGCCTGATCGGGCACCATCAGGTCCACCCAGCCGGGCGTACCGTCGGGCCATCTTTCGTCCCGGAACACCATGCCGACTCCCAACCCTCGTCTGTGCCGCCGCTGGTGACGACCGGGACAGTCTGGCACCGGGCACCGACAAAAACCGAAAATCAGGCCTGGACCAGGCGGGCGTAGACGACGATGTTGTCGACGTAGTTGTGCGCGTTCCGGTCGAAGACGCCCCCGCAGGTGATCAGCCGCAGCTCGGGACCGGCCGTGTCGTCGTAGACGCCTTCGCCCTCGAAGTCCTTCTTCGGTACCTGGTGCACCTTCGTCACCTCGAACACCACCGTGGTGCCGTCCTTGCGGGCGATCGAGACCCGGTCGCCGGGAGCCAGCTCCTTGAGCCGGAAGAAGATGCCCTTCTGGTGGTTGCCGTCGACGTGCCCGAGGACGACGGCCGGGCCGGTCTCGCCCGGCGTCGGCGCGTAGGTGTACCAGCCGGCCTGCAGCGGCGTGGTCACCGGCGGCACCTCGACGGTGTTGTCGGGGTTGAGGCCGAGCGGGACCAGCGACGAGTGCGCCCCGATCTTCGGGATGTCGAGCGAGACGGGCTCGGACCGGGGCAGCGTCGCGGCGGCGTCCTCGCTGCGCACCTGGGGCGCCGGGACGACCGCGACCGGCTGGGCGGGCGGCGGCTGCGCGGTGTCCGGACCGGGGCCACCGCCGAGCGTCACCGCCAGCACGGCCACCGTGGCCGCCAAGACCACGACGAGGGCGATCAGGAAGCCCCGCCGGTGGCCCGTGGTCTTCGTGCTCATGCTCTCTCCCCCCTTCGCTCGCCGGTCACACGTCCGGGTGGCCCCGCGCGGTCGAGCCGGGCCCGCGGTCAGCGCCGCCAGAACCGCCGGGCCAGCACGAGCCCGCCACCGCCGACGGCCAGCACGCCCATGGCGCCCGCGGCGGCGAGCGGTCCGTGATCGGCCGGTCCGCCCCCGGTCTGCGGCGCTCCCGACGGTACCTTCGCCACCTGACGGCGGTCACCCAGGACGGTGAACTTCGTGGTCAGCTGGGCGCCTCCGCAGGAGAACGACACCTGGTACACGCCGGGCTTCGCGGGCTGGACGGTCGCCGACGCGGCCGCGGCGGGCGCCTTGGCCGGATCGTTCTGCGGGCCGACGCGCCGGAGCGCACCGATCTGCAGGACCGGGGACGCGAGGTCGCGGGTGCTCGCGGCTTCGCACCCGAGCCGGATCTCCACCTTCGCGCCCGCGCGGGCCGCGGTCGGCATGACGCGGAAGTAGGCCTTCGGGTTCCCCGCGTGTTCGGCCGGCGTCGCGGCGAAAGTCGCCGGGGCCGCGAGCAGCAATCCACCGGAAACGGCGGCGACAGCCAGTACCTTTTTCGTTTCCATCCCTTTTCCCTCCCCCGGAAGTTCTGTTTCGAAAGACGCTCTACCTGCGGAGAGGTTGCCTCGGGCCCAGAAAAAACCACCCCGGAGCGCGGCTCCGGGGTGGTCGTGGGCGGTTTCGGGAAATCAGCCGGCCATGCTGCCGTCGCCCGCCTTCGCGGCGCCGGACGGCACCTTCGCGACCTGCGAGGCCGGCACCGTGAACTGCGTGGTGTAGGTCTGGCCGCCGCAGGTCACGGTCAGCGGGTACGTCCCCGCCGGGGTGCCGGGCTTGAGCTCGGCGTCGGCGCTGATGTTCGCGTCGGCGCCCATGAACGGGCCGGGGGTGTAGTTGGTGAAGGTCAGCGCCGGCGAGGAGAACGCCGGAGAAGGGCCTTCGCACTTCGCCAGCGCGACGTTCGGCGCGTCGCGGACGTACTTGTCCACCAGCGACTGGTTGATCGCGGTGTTCACGTTGAGCTGCACCATGCCCGCGGCGGTCTTCGGCGCCGGGCTCGTGCTCGGCGCCGCGCCGGTGCTCTGCGCCATCGCCGACCCCGTCAGCGTCGTCGCCCCGATCACCGCTGCCGCAACGAAAACCACCGTCTTGCGCACGTTCGCACCCTTCGCGTCCTTCAGTCTTACAACCGACAAGACGCGATGGGTGCGCCCGGGTTGCGTGCCGGATCAGTCGAGATCGTCGTGGCGCATGAGCTGGCGGCCGGCCTCGGTGATCGAGCCCGAGAGCGACGGGTACACCGAAAATGTCAGTGCCAGGTGGTCCACTGTGAGCTGGTTCTGGACGGCGAGCGCGATGGGAAGGATGAGCTCGCTCGCCTGCGGCGCCACGACGACACCACCGACGACCACGCCGGTGGCGGGGCGGCAGAACAGCTTCACGAAGCCTCGGCGGAGGCCCTCCATCTTCGCGCGCGCGTTGGTGGCCAGGGGCAGCATGATGGTGCGCGCGGGCACCTCGCCGGAGTCGATCGCCTGCTGGCTGATGCCGACGGTGGCGATCTCCGGGTGGGTGAACACGTTGGCGGCGACGGTCTTGAGCTTGATCGGCGCGACGCCTTCGCCCAGCGCGTGCCACATCGCGATGCGGCCCTGCATGCTCGCCACCGAGGCGAGCATGAGCACGCCGGTGCAGTCGCCGGCGGCGTAGATCCCGGGAACGGAGGTGCGCGAAACGCGGTCGACGGTGATGAACCCGCCGGGGCCGGGCGAGATGCCGACCTTGTCGAGGCCGATGTCCTTGGTGTTGGGGACCGAACCGACGGTCATCAGCGCGTGGCTGGCTTCGATCACGCGGCCGTCGGCGAGGTGGATCTCGACACCCTTTTCGGTGCGCTCGACGCGGTCGGCGCGCGCCTGCTTCGCGACGGTCGTGCCGCGCTGCGAGAAGACCTCCTCGAGCACCGCGGCGGCGTCGGCGTCTTCGTGCGGGAGGACGCGGTCGCGGCTGGAGACGACGGTGACCTTGACGCCCATCTCGGTGTAGGCGGAGGCGAACTCGGCGCCGGTGACGCCCGAGCCGATCACGGCGAGGTGCTCCGGCAGCTCCTGGAGCTCGTAGAGCTGGCGCCAGTCGAGGATGCGCTCGCCGTCCGGCACGGCGCCGGGCAGGACGCGCGGGGTGGCGCCGGTGGCGATGAGGACGACGTCGGCGGGCAGTTTCTCGGTGCCGTCCTTCGTCGTGACGGCGACCTTGTGCGTCGCCAGGCCGGGCTCTTCGTCGCAGAACCGGGCCTCGCCGGCGATGACGCGGACGCCTTCGCGCTGGACGCGGGCGCGGATGTCGGCGGACTGGGCGAGCGCGAGACCCTTCACCCGGCCGTGGACCGTCGGGAGATCGATCCTCGTGTCGGCCATGTCGGTGTTGATGCCGAGCTCGCCGAGGTCGTGCATCTTCGCCAGGGCGCCGGAGCTCGCGATGAACGTCTTCGAAGGGACGCAGTCGTAGAGGACGCAGGCGCCACCCAGGCCGTCCCGCTCGACGATCGTGACGTCGGCCCCGTGCTGGGCTGCGACCAGCGCGGCTTCGTAGCCGGCCGGGCCACCGCCCATGATCACGATCCTGGTCACCTGGGTCCTCCTAAGGCAGTCCGTGCGGTGCTCTCACCGTACGCGGCGAAGGTGACCGGACACTGAAGTGGGCGAACACGGCGAGTGCGTCCACTCGGGTCAGGGAGGTGTCGCTACGCTGTCGGCGTGCCGTTGTATGCCGCGTACGGATCGAACATGGAGCCCGCCCAGATGCTGGAGCGCGCGCCGCACTCTCCGATGGCCGGCACCGGCTGGCTGGAGGGGTGGCGCCTGACCTTCGGCGGCGAGGACCTCGGCTGGGAAGGTGCCCTGGCCACGATCGTCGAGGACCCGGGGTCACGGGTGTTCGTCGTCCTCTACGACGTGACCCCGCTGGACGAGACCGGGCTGGACCGCTGGGAAGGCGGCGAGCTCGGGATCCACTCGAAGATCCGCCTCCGCGTCCAGACGATGGACGGCTCGGTCCTGGCCTGGCTGTACGTCCTGGACGCCTACGAAGGCGGCCTCCCGTCCGCCCGCTACCTGGGCGTCCTGGCCGACGCCGCCGAGGCGGCCGGCGCCCCAGCCGACTACGTCGGCGACCTCCGAACCCGCCCCTGCTCCGGCATAACCGGCTAATGCCCCTCCAATCACGCGAGATGCCCTTCTGATCACGCGAGATGCCCTTCCAGTCACGCGAGATGCCTCGAACGTAACCTGAAGGCATCCCGCAGCTCGGCGAGGACGCGGCCGGGGTCGCGAAGGTCGGCCGCCGTCGCGCGGATGGTGACCCACCCTCGCCCCGCCATCCGGGCATCCCGCTCCGCGTCACGCTCGTGCCGCTCCTCGTGCGCGGCGAAGCCGTCGTACTCGAGCGCGATCCGCAGCCCGGGCCAGGCGATGTCGAGGACGTAGAGCCGGCGACCGTCGACGCCGGTGATCTCGAACTGCACCTCTGGAACCGGGAAGCCGGCCTCGACCACGAGCAGCCTGAGGATGCTCTCCGGGGGCGATTCGGCCTTCCCGGTCGCCAAGGCCAGCAGCATCTGCCCCCTGTGGATACCTCGCCGGTTCCGGCGGTCGACAAGGCGGTCTCGGACGTTCTCCCGCAGGGTCCGGCAGTGGGCCGGTGGAAGCCCCGCCATGGCCTGGTCGACCGCCGCGAAGGCGGTCCGCTCGTCGCCGTCGCAGAGATAGTCGGCCAGGGCGAGATCGAGGGAGAAGACCGGAAGACCCTCCAGTTCGATCACGTCGGACGGCTCGTATTCGGCCCGGTGCACGACCAGGCCGGGCTTCGAACGGGCCCGCTTCGACGGGGGTACGGACAGGTGGACCACCGTGTCCGCGACAGCCGAAATCCCATGCAGCGCAAGAGAAGTCGCGCCAGACAAGGCCGCAGGCCGGCCGACGTGGATCAACGCCGCCTGGGCCAGCGTCAACAGGTTCAGCGAATCAGCGGCGTGGATGAGCACCCCGCGCCAGGGCTGCGCGAGGATGCCCGTCGCCAGCCCTTCGAGCACCGCCCGGCGTCCCAAGATCCGATCAGCCTCGGCCCGCGAAACCGCCCCATGTCGCCCTCCCCAATCGATCACGTAATCGAGGATCGGCCCTTCCCTCGACGAAGGGAAGGGCCGATTTCGCGATCTGTGGACAACTCGCTATACCTGTGGATAACTCTGTGCGGAAAGAGGCATCTCGTGTGTCTGGAGAGGCATCACGCGTGATTGGAGGGGCATCTCACGCGAGGGTGGTTAGGGCGGTGTGGACCAGGGTTCGGACTCCGCAGAGGAGGGCTCGCTCGTCGAGGACGAACGTGGGGCGGTGGATGTCCGATTGGGGGGCCGGGGGGCCGGGCCAGACGCCGAGGCGGGCGAAGGCTCCCTGGACGTGCTCCAGGTACCAGCCGAAGTCCTCGCCGCCCGAGGACTGCTCCGTGGGGGCCACCGCGCCCTCGCCGAGGGCCGCTTCGGTGCCCGCGCGCATCAGGGCCGTCGACTCGGGGTCCGAGACCACCGGCGGGACGCCGCGGCGGTAGTCCAGGTGGAAGCCGACGCCGGTCGGGGCCAGCAGGGACTCCACCGACGACGCCACCAGCGGCTCCAGGGCCGTCCAGACCTCGTGATCGGCCGTGCGCAGCGTGCCGCGCAGGACGCCGTCCTGCGGGACCGCGTTGGCCGCTTGGCCCGCGTGGACCGCTCCCCAGACCAGGACCGTGCCCGACCGCGGGTCGACGCGGCGGGAGAGCACCGCGGGCAGGGACGTGATCACCGTGCCCAGCGCGTGCACCAGGTCGGCCGTCAGGTGCGGCCGGGACGTGTGGCCGCCCGGCGACGTCAGGCGCAGCTCGATCAGGTCGGCGGCCGACGTCAAGGCGCCGACGCGCATCCCGACGGAACCCACCTCGAGCCGCGGGTCGACGTGCAGGCCGTAGATGCGCTCGACGCCGTCCAGCGCGCCCGCCGCGATCATGTCCAGCGCGCCGCCGGGCATGACCTCCTCGGCCGGCTGGAAGA
Source organism: Amycolatopsis sp. NPDC024027 (assembly GCF_040638975.1). Classification (NCBI taxonomy): domain Bacteria; kingdom Bacillati; phylum Actinomycetota; class Actinomycetes; order Pseudonocardiales; family Pseudonocardiaceae; genus Amycolatopsis; species Amycolatopsis sp. NPDC024027. Next base: position 239,352 of record NZ_JBEZYY010000007.1, on the reverse strand, counting down.
TCAGCCGCACCCGGCCGGGCAGCTCCGGCGCGCCGGCCAGGGCGCGGGCCGCGCCGAGCAGGATCGCCGTGTGGGCGTCGTGGCCGCACATGTGGGCCGCGCCCTCGATCGTCGACGCGTACGGCAGGCCGGTCGCCTCCGTCAGCGGCAGCGCGTCCATGTCCGCGCGCAGCGCCACGCACCGCTCACCGCTGCCGATGTCGCACACGACACCGGTGCCGCCCGGCAGCACCCACGGCTTGAGCCCGACCGAACGCAGCAGCGTGACGACCAGTTCCGTGGTCGCGAACTCGTGCCGCGACAGCTCCGGGTGCGCGTGGATGTGCCGCCGCCAGGCGATCAGGTCGGTCGCGTTGGCGCGCAGCCAGCCGTCCAGCCAGAACGGGCCGCGGCCCGCACCAAGGTCCTCCACAGGAGCCATGCTTACGCCGGCTTCGGAAATCAGCGCCTCGGACCCCTCCATGGGGTTGATGATGCGCCCTTGGGGGTCGCCTGGAACGTCCGGTCGTGAATCCAACACCGTCACGCCGCACCTCCTCCCGCAACACGGGTAACCCGCGCAGCGGCTGGGGTCACGCTTCGTGCCGATCGATCTGTCGTACGCATTTGCAGACGATCGTGCACCATGCAGGCGGCAAGCCGCGCCTTGAAAACAGCCGTCCTAGACGGCCGGTACCGGATCTGCGTTGAACGGCGTGCACTAGTTCGGCAAAGCCGAAAACCTCAGGCCTTCTTGGCCCGCTTCGAACGGATCTTGCGCCCCCAGATCACGATGCCGAGCAGGACCACCGCGAGCAGGCCCGCGATCAGCTTGTTCTTGGTCTTCTCCGTGTTGGCCTTGTCCGTCTGGGCCGGGTCGAGGACCGGGCCCGGGGGCTGCGTCTGCACCGGGACCAGCCCCGCGGACGCGTGCGCCACGCTCATCGTGACGGCGGCCGGACGCACCGGCTCGGCCAGCGCCGGCGACGCGGTGAACAGCACCGCTCCCAGCAGCCCGACCAGGACCAGACCCCGCAGTTTCGCCATGTCATCCTTCCGCCGCGACCAGGCATTCTGCCCACGAACCGCCCGCACGTCAGCCACCGAACGCGTCGAGGATCCGCTGTGCACCGAGGGTAGCCGTCAGTTCACCGTTCCGCACCGCCCGTTCGACGTCGGGAACGACCGTTCGCACCTCCGGATGCGCCGCCAGCCGACCCAGCAGCTGTTCGCGCACCATCGCCCACGTCCAGTCGACCTGCTGCTGCCGCCGCCGGGCGTCGAGTTCGCCGGACGCGGTGAGCGTGTCGCGGTGCTGCTCGATCGCGCCCCAGACCTCGTCGAGACGCAGGTTGTGCAGGCCGCTGCAGGTCAGCACCGGGGGCGTCCACGACGCTTCGGGCCCGTAGATCATCCGCAGCGCGCCCGCCAGCTCCCGCGCCGCGCGCCGGGCATCCCGCTCGTGGTCGCCGTCGGCCTTGTTGACGGCGATGACGTCGGCGAGCTCCAGCACGCCCTTCTTGATGCCCTGGAGCTGGTCGCCGGTGCGGGCCAGGGTCAGGAACAGGAAGCAGTCGACCATGTTCGCCACGGTCACCTCGGACTGGCCGACGCCGACCGTCTCGACCAGCACGATGTCGTAGCCGGCCGCCTCCATCAGCACGATCGTCTCGCGGGTCGCCCGCGCGACGCCGCCGAGCGTCCCGGACGTCGGCGACGGCCGGATGAACGCCCGCGGATCGACGGCCAGCCGCGCCATCCGGGTCTTGTCGCCGAGGATCGACCCGCCGGTCCGCGTCGACGACGGGTCGACGGCCAGCACGGCCACCCGGTGCCCGGCCGCGGTCAGGTCGGTGCCCAGCTGGTCGATGAATGTCGACTTGCCGACTCCGGGGACGCCGGTGATGCCGACGCGCTGAGCGCCGCCGGCCGACGGCAGCAGCTCGACCAGCAGCTCCTGCGCCAGCGCCCGGTGGTCCTCCCGCTGCGACTCGACCAGCGTGATCGCCTTCGACAGCGTCCCGCGGTCCCCCGCCAGCACGCCCTTGGCGTAGGCGGTGACGTCGATCTTGCGCGGCAAGGGTCAGGACTCCTGCGCGGTCAGCTGGCCGAGCAGGTCGATGGCCGCGTCCGCGAGCACCGTGCCGGGCCCGAAGATCGCCGCCGCCCCGGCCTCCCGCAACGCCGGGTAGTCCTGCGGCGGGATGACGCCGCCGACGACGACCATGATGTCCTCGCGGCCCAGCTCGGCGAGCTCGTGGCGCAGCGCGGGCACCAGCGAGAGGTGCCCGGCGGCCAGCGACGAGACACCGACGACGTGCACGTCCGCCTCGATCGCCTGGCGGGCGACCTCGGCCGGGGTGGAGAACAGCGGGCCGACGTCGACGTCGAAGCCGAGGTCGGCGAAGCCGGTGGCGATCACCTTCTGGCCGCGGTCGTGGCCGTCCTGGCCCATCTTCGCGACGAGGATCCGGGGCCGACGGCCCTCCTCCGCGGCGAACTCGTCGACCAGCTGACGGGCCTTCTCGACGTTCTGCGTCTTCCCCACCTCCTCGCGGTACACCCCCGAGATGGTCCGGATCTGGCCGGCGTGCCGGCCCCAGAGCTTCTCGAGAGCGTCGGAGATCTCGCCGACCGTGGCCTTCGCGCGGGCCGCGCCGATGGCCAGTTCCAGCAGGTTGCCGCCGTTCCCGGCCCCTTCGGTGAGGCGCCGCAGCGCGTCTTCGGTGGCCGCGGAGTCGCGTTCGGAGCGCAGCCGCCGCAGCTTCTCGAGCTGTTGCGTCCGGACGCCGGCGTTGTCCACTTTGAGCACTTCGATGTCTTCGTCGTTCGTGACCTGGTACTTGTTGACGCCGATCACCGGCTGCCGGCCGGAGTCGATGCGCGCCTGCGTCCGGGCGGCGGCCTCTTCGATGCGCAGCTTGGGGATGCCCGCGTCGATCGCCTTGGCCATGCCGCCGGCCTGCTCGACCTCGCTGATGTGGCCCCACGCCTTGCGCGCGAGGTCGTAGGTCAGCTTCTCGACGAAGGCGCTGCCGCCCCACGGGTCGATCACGCGCGTGGTGCCGGACTCCTGCTGTAGCAGCAGCTGGGTGTTGCGGGCGATCCGCGCGGAGAAGTCCGTCGGCAGCGCGAGGGCCTCGTCGAGGGCGTTCGTGTGCAGCGACTGCGTGTGCCCCTGGGTCGCGGCCATCGCCTCGACGCACGTCCGGACGACGTTGTTGTAGACGTCCTGCGCGGTGAGCGACCAGCCCGACGTCTGGGAGTGCGTGCGCAGCGACAACGACTTCGACGACGAAGGGTTGAAGCCCTTCACCAGCTTCGCCCACAGCAGCCGGGCGGCGCGCAGCTTCGCGACCTCCATGAAGAAGTTCATGCCGATCGCCCAGAAGAACGACAGCCGCGGCGCGAACTTGTCGACGCTCAGCCCCGCATCGACGCCCGAGCGGATGTACTCGACGCCGTCGGCGAGCGTGTAGGCCAGCTCCAAGTCGGCCGTCGCGCCGGCTTCCTGCATGTGGTAGCCGGAGATGGAGATCGAGTTGTACTTCGGCATGTGCTGCGAAGTGAAGGAGAAGATGTCGGAGATGATCCGCATCGACGGCTGCGGCGGGTAGATGTAGGTGTTGCGGACCATGAACTCCTTGAGGATGTCGTTCTGGATGGTCCCCGCGAGCTGCTCGGGTTTGACGCCCTGCTCCTCCGCCGCGACGACGTACAGGGCGAGCACCGGCAGCACCGCGCCGTTCATGGTCATCGACACCGACATCTTGTCGAGCGGGATGCCGTCGAAGAGTTGCCGCATGTCGTAGATGGAGTCGATCGCGACGCCCGCCATGCCGACGTCACCCGACACGCGCGGGTGGTCGGAGTCGTAGCCGCGGTGGGTGGCCAGGTCGAAAGCGACCGAGAGGCCCTTCTGCCCGGCGGCGAGGTTGCGCCGGTAGAAGGCGTTGGACTCCTCGGCGGTGGAGAACCCGGCGTACTGGCGGATGGTCCACGGCTGGTTGACGTACATCGTCGGGTACGGCCCGCGCAGGAAGGGCGCGATGCCCGGGTACGTGCCCAGGAAGTCCACATCGGACAGGTCGGCGGCGGTGTAGACGGGCTTGACGCCGATGCCTTCGGGCGTCTCCCAGGCCAGGGCGTCCGGGCCCTTGCCGGTGGCGCTCTCGACGGCGCGCGCCCACGCGTCGCGGTCGCCCGGGGACGGCGTGCCGAGGTCGAGACCGGCGAAGTTCGGGATGGTCATCGCGCAACTCCCAGCTTGGCGTGCAGGCCGTCGAGGACTTCCAGGGCGTGGCAGCCGGCGAAGACGTTCCCGGCCACGCCGTCGTAGGACCCCTTCCCCGCCAGTAAGACGTACTCGGCGCCGAGGGACGCGGCGACGTCGGCCGCCTGCGCCGCGTAGGCGTCGTCGGTGCCGCAGAGGCAGGCGACGCGGGCGCCGGACGCGCGGAACGCGCCGGGCAGGTCGTCGGTCGCGCCCGGGTTGACGGCTTCGATCCCGCCCGCCTGGAACAGGTTGGCGGCGAACCCGGCCCGCGCGGTGTGCGCGGCGACCGGGCCGAGCGTCGCGAGGAAGATCTTCGGCCGCTCGCCGTGCGAAGCGAGGTACGCGTCCGACGCGTCCCGCAAGGCTTCGAAGCCTTCGGCGTACCGGTGCCGCGGCAGTCCACCTTCCACAGTGGACTCCACCGGCGGGCGGACCACCGGCTTCTCGGCCAGGTTCGGGAACTCGCTGACGCCGGTGAGCGGGTCGCGCCGGGTGGCGATCCGCTTCGAGCGCTTCTCCCACGTCGAAGCCAGCCGCCCGGCGAGCGCGCCGGAAGAAAGCTCGGCGACCAGGCCGCCCGCGCCTTCGATGGCGGTGAACTCGGCCCAGGCGGCGTGCGCGAGGTCGTCCGTAAGCTTCTCGACGTACCAGGAGCCACCCGCCGGGTCGGCCACGCCGGCCAGCTTGGCCTCCTCCAGCAGCACGGCGTGGGTGTTGCGGGCGATCCGCGCGGAGAAGGCGTCGGGACGGCCGATCGCCGCGTCGAACGGCAATACGGTGACCGCGTCCGCGCCGCCGGCGCCCGCGCCGAAGCAGGCCACGGTCGTGCGCAGCATGTTCACCCAGGGATCGCGCCTGGTCAGCATGGCCGGCGACGTCACGGCGTGCTGGCGCATGGGTGAGGTGAAGCCACAGACTTCGGCGACGCGCGCCCACAGGCGGCGGGCCGCGCGCAGCTTCGCGATGGTGGAGAACTGGTCGGCGGTCGCGGCCAGCCGGAACTCCAGCTGCCCGGCGGCGGCCTCGACGGTCAGACCGGCGTCGGTCAGCGCCCGCAGGTAGCTGACGCCGGCGGCGACGAGCGCGCCCAGCTCCTGCGCGTCCGACCCGCCGGCCTCGTGGAACGGCAGGCCGTCGGCGACGATCGTCCGCACTTTCGGGTACTTCCCGGCGACACGCGCCGCGAGCGCGGCGGCCGGTTCGAGCGCCACGGCGGAGCCGGAGCGGGCCGCCAGCCCGATCGGGTCGGCGCCCAGCACGGCGGTGGCCTCGCTCGCCGGGATCTCGCGCTCGTCGAACAGCGCCAGCAGCTCCGAAGCCGCGGCTTCGTACCCGGGACCGGTGTCCAGCACGACGGGCGCCAGGTCGAGGTACACCTCGTTCAGGGCGTCGGCGAGGGAGGCGGGGGGCACCGACAGCCAGATCGACGTCACGCCGCCTTCGAGGTCGGCGAGGATCGCCTGGTTGACCGCGCGGGCGTCGTCGCCGGTGAACCGGGCCCGGACGTCCCAGCCGGTGGCGACCTGGCCGTCCGGGCGCGCACCACGCACGTAGGGCGGCAGGCCGGGGAAGCCGATGTCGCCGGGGACGTCCTCGGCCGTGTACAGCGGCTGGATCTCGATCCCGTCGTAGGTCCGCGTGACGAGCTTGCTCTCCGGGGCACCCGCGAAGTCCTCCGGCAGCTTCCCGCTCTTGCGCAGCACACCGGCGACCAGCTCTTGCCACTGCTCGCGCGTCGCCTGCGGAAACTCGGCCGCGAGGTCGAGCTCGGAGATCGGCGCTGATTCCGGACCGGCCACTTCAGTCATAACCAGTGATGGTAGAGGCACGGGCCGCGTCCGACCTGTGACTCTAGTCGCGCCCCTAGGCAGCCGGCGGTGAGCCGCGTACGACACAATCAGGAGGTGCCCCCCTCCAGCGAAGAGACACGAGTGGTCGCCGGTCGTTACCGGCTGCGTTCGGTGCTCGGCTCCGGGTCGATGGGCACCGTCTGGTCGGCGTACGACGAGTTCCTGCACCGGCAGGTGGCCGTCAAGGAGATGAAGGTGCCGCCGGGCATCCCGGCGGCGCAGGCGGACGAGCTGAGGGAGCGCACGCTGCGCGAGGCGCGCGCGATCGCGGTCCTCTCCCACCCCAATGTGATCATCCTGCACGACGTCGCCCGCGAGGACGACCAGCCGTTCGTGGTGATGGAGCTGCTGCCCTCGCGCAGCCTGGCGCACATCCTGCGCGACCACGGGCCGCTGACCGTCGGGCAGGCCGCCGCGGTCGGCATCGCCGTGGCGTCCGCGCTGGAGGCCGCGCACTCGGCCGGGATCACGCACCGCGACGTCAAGCCGGGCAACGTCCTGGTGGCCAGCGACGGCCGGATCAAGCTGACCGACTTCGGCATCGCCCGCAACGTCTCCGAGGCGACCATGACCCGCACCGGGATCATGCTCGGCTCGCCCGCCTACATCGCGCCGGAAGTGGCCTCCGGCGGCGCCGTCACGCCGGCCGCGGACCTGTGGGGCCTCGGCGCGACGCTGTTCGCCGCGGTCGAGGGCGCGCCGCCGTACGACGCCGACGGCGATCCGCTGGAGACGGTCGGCAAGGTCGTCAACGGGAAGGTGCCGAAGCCGAAGGCCGGCCCGCTCGCCGACGTCATCAGCGCCCTCATGACGAAGGAGCCGGCCCGGCGGATCACGCTGCGGGACGTCCGGCACCGGCTGTACCCGCTGCAGACGAAGACGCCGCTCGACCTGTTCGGGCCCGAACTGTTCCACACCCCGGACGGCAAGAAGACGTCCGCGCAGCCGGACGCGACCGACACGCAGGTGATCAAGACCGTCCTGCCCGAGAAGGCCAAGGCGGAGAAGAAGGCCGAGGCGTCGAGCAGCGAGCTCGCCGCCGACCCGGGCCCGCTGCCGTTCCTGCGCCCGCCCGCCCCGGCGGCGCCGGCGGCCCCCACCTCGGGTGCGCCGACGATGTTCGTCCCGCCGCCGCCACCGCGGCCGGCGCGGCGCAGCTCCACGGCCACCGCCGTGCTCGTCGCGGTGGCGATCCTGCTCTTCCTCCTCGCCGCGGGCGGCGGGTTCGCGCTGGCCAGGACGGTCGGCGGCCAGTCGCTGCTGCCTCCGGCCGCCGCGCCGCGGAACACGTCGAACGGCGTGACCGACGTGCCGCCGCCGACGCTGGTGCAGCAGTCGGGCGACGCGAGCTTCGCGACCGGCAACGGCGGGCAGTTCGGCCTCCAGGTGCCGGAGGGCTGGCAGAAGTTCGTCGCCCCGCACACGACGACGAAGTTCGGCGCGAGCACGGCGGTCCAGTACGTCTCCCCCGACGGCCGCCGGTCGCTGCGTGTGGAACGGCTGCCGAAGTACTTCGCCCAGTACCCCCACGACGACGAGTACATCGCCTGGCTGAAGGGGTCCTACCCACCCAACGCGTTCCAGCTCTACGACCCGATGCCGCTGCCGGGCGGCAAGGGCTCGACGCTGACGTACCGCCTGGCCGAGGGCGGCAACCTCCCCGAAAGCGACGGCGGCGGCACCCGGGTGACGTTCATGAACCTGGTCCAGGCGAACACCAGCCTGTGGATCCTCTCCGTCACCGTGCCGGCGGAGCAGGAAGACTCGGGCCGCCAGGACGTCTTCGACCGCGTCGCCCCCACCCTGAGCGTCTCGGACTAGCCGCCGAGGACCTCGCGGGACACCTGTTCCTGGGCGAGGTGGCGCAGGCCGGCGAAGATCCGGTCGCCGAGCACGGTCGCGACCAGCCCGGTCTCGATGATCTCGTCGAACGACGTCAGGCCCTGCACCGATTCGACGTCGAGCTCCGCGGCGCGCATCGCCAGGCCGGCGTACTCCTCGAGGCGTCCGGCCAGTTTCTCCTGGCCCAGCTCCTTGGCCGTCGCCAGCGCGGCGACGAGGTTGGCCATCGCGCGGTGCTCGGGCGGGTGCGCCTTCCAGCCTTGGCGGTGGATGAGGTCCGCCAGCAGGCCGGCCGCCCACTCGGCGGCCTCGTCGGACACCTTGGGCGTCGGCCCGGCCAGCTCCTGCTGGACGACGCCCATCGTCCGGTGCGGGGTTTTGTCGCCGTCGATCGCGCCGAGCACGACGCCGACCGAGGCCAGCGGCAGCCCGCCGACTTCGGTGAGCGCCTTGATCAGCCGCAGCCGCTGGACGTGCGCGGCGGAGTACCGCGCCTGGTTCGGGCTGGTGCGCTCGCCGGGTGGGAGCAGGCCCTCGCGCAGGTAGAACTTGACGGTCGCGACCGGCACCCCGGACTCGGCGCTCAGCTCGGCCATCCGCATGCGTTTCCGCTCCGATCCCGGGGTCCGTCTCGGGGACAACCCTGAAGACTTCTCAGCATGGATAGTTTAACTTCCCATAACGGAGAGTTTCACTATCCGTTCTGGGAGGAACCATGACCATCCTTGCCGATCTCCGGAGCAGAACGCACACGTGGCACCGGCCGTCCGCGCTCGCGGCCGCCGGGCTGGGGGTGGTGGCCGTGCTGTGCGTGGCCGCCATGCTCCTCGACCAGCGGACCCTGGGCGGCGCGCCGATCTGGGCGAAGCCGTTCAAGTTCGCGGTCTCCGGCGCGCTCTACTTCGCGACCTGGAGCTGGCTCGTCTCGCTGCTGCCGCGGTTCCGGCGCACGGCGTCCTGGCTCACGAACCTCCTGGTCCTCATCTTCGCCGCCGAGTACGTCCTGCTGGTGTTCCAGGCGGCGCGCGGCCACGCGAGCCACTTCAACAACGCGACGCCGCAGGACGCCTTGATCTACGACGTCATGGGCAAGATGATCATGGGGCTGTGGGCCGCCACGCTCGTGCTGACGGTCCTGGTGATGTTCACGAAGGTGCCGGACCGGGCGAGCTTCTGGGCGGTCCGCACCGGGGCCGCGCTCTCCCTGGCCGGGATCTCGCTGGGCGTCCTGATGACGAGCCCGACCGCGCAGCAGCTCGCGCGGTGGAAGTCCGGTGGAAAGCCGGACATGGTCGGCGCGCACACCGTCGGGCTCGCCGACGGCGGCCCCGGCCTGCCGATCCTCGGCTGGAGCACGGTGGGGGGCGACCTGCGGATCCCGCACTTCGCCGGGATGCACGCCCTGCAGGCGCTGCCGCTGCTCGCCATCGGGCTCCTGGCGCTGGCCTCGCGGTTCCCGCGGCTGCGTGACGACGTCGTCCGCGCCCGGCTCGTCCTGGTCGGCGCGGCCGGGTACGCGGGGCTGCTCGCGCTGCTCACGTGGCAGGCGCTGCGGGCGCAGTCGATCGTGCACCCGGACGCGACGACACTGGGCGCGTTCGCGCTGCTGGTCGCGGCGGTCGGGCTGGGTGCGCTGGCCGTCGTCCGCGCGCCGGAACGGAAGGCGGTTCGATGACCCTGTTCACCTGGGCGTTTCCCCTGGCGGCGCCGTTCTGGGCACTGATGATCCTGGCCCCGAAATGGCGGTGGACCGCGCGGATCATGAAGTCGCCGTGGGTGCCGCTGCTGCCGCTGGTGTGCTACTTCGGGCTCGTGCTGCCGCACTTCGGCGAGTGGGGGCGGGCGATGCTGCGGCCCGACCTCGGCGTCCTGCAGACGCTGCTGGCCACGCCGTGGGGCGCCGGGCTCGTCTGGGCGCACCTCATCGCGTTCGACCTGTTCATCGCCCGCTGGATGTACTTCGAGGCGCGGGACCGGGAGATCTCGCCGTGGCTCGTCAGCCCGATCCTGCTGCTGACGATCTTCCTGTCACCGTTCGGCCTGGTGGTGTTCCTCGTGGTGCGGGCCGTCCGGATACGCTCCCTCGCATGAGTGAACACGAAGCCGCGAGCGCCATCGCCAAGCGCACCGGCGTGGACGCGCACGACATCGCGGTGGTCCTGGGGTCGGGCTGGCGCCCGGCGGCGGACGTCATCGGGGAGTGCGAGACGGAGATCCCGTTCGCCGAGCTGCCCGGTTTCACCACGCCCGGTGCGGTGGGCCACGGCGGCACCATCCGCTCGCTGAAGGTCGGCGGCAAGAACGTCCTGGTGATGCTGGGCCGGACCCACTTCTACGAGGGCAAGGGCATCGACCCGGTGGTGCACAACGTGCGCACCGCGGCGGCGGCCGGCGTCCGGTCGGTGCTGCTGACGAACGCGGCGGGCGGCCTGCGCGAGGGCTTCCACGTGGGGCAGCCGGTGCTGATTTCCGACCACCTGAACCTGACCGCGCGCTCCCCGATCGTCGGCGCGAACTTCGTCGACCTGACGGACCTGTACTCGGCGCGGCTGCGGAAGGTCGCGCAGGAGATCGACCCGTCGCTCGAAGAAGGCGTCTACGCGGGCCTGACCGGGCCGCACTTCGAGACGCCGGCGGAAATCCGGATGCTGCGCACGCTGGGCGCGGACCTGGTCGGCATGTCGACGGTGCTGGAGGCGATCGCCGCCCGCGCGGCCGGCGTCGAGGTCTTCGGCCTGTCCCTGGTGACGAACCTGGCCGCGGGCATGACCGGCGAGCCGCTGAACCACGAAGAGGTCCTGGAAGCCGGCCGCGCGGCCGCGACCAAGATGGGCTCCCTGCTGCGGGAACTGGTCACCCGCGCCTGACGAAGGTCCGTGAATGCCACCTTCAGGGACGCTTGGTCCCTGAAGGTGGCATTCACGGCTTCAGGCCAGGGTGGGGAGTTCGGCGGCGACGTCGGCCGGGGACGGCATGGCCGCCACTTCGGCGGCCAAGGTGCGGGCCGCGTCGCGGACCGACGAGTCCGTGAGCAGGTGACGCGCTTTCGCCGCCACAGCCTCGGCCGTGACCTCCGTGCCGAGCAGGCGGTCGCCCACGCCGGCCGCCAGGACCGCGTCCGCGTTGGCGAACTGGTCCGCGCCCTGCGGGAGCAGCAGCTGTGGGAGGGCCGCGCCGAACGCGCCGAGCGTGGTGCCGCTGCCGCCGTGGTGGATCACCAGGTCGACGTGCGGGAGCAGCGCCGCCTGCGGGACCCAGGCCTCGAGCCGGACGTTCGCCGGAACCTCGCCCAGCGCGTCCTCGGGCAGCGACGGGCCGGTGGCGACCAGGACGTCGACGTCCAAACCGGACAGCCCGGCGATCGCCTCGGTGAGCACGCCCGCGTGGCCCATCGCCGTGCCCAGCGTCAGGTAGACCAGCGGCCGCCGCTTGTCCAGCACGCCCGCCGGCAGCTCGCCCGGCTCGCTCCAGCCGACCGGGCGCAGCGGCACCCGGCGGGTGCGCGCCAGGAAATCCGGGTCCTGCACCGACTCCGGGCAGATGTCGATGAACGGGCCGCCGAACGCCAGGTCCTCGCCGGCCTCGATCCCCAGCCCCGCAGCGTGCTCGCGGATCGCGTCCCGGATCTTCGTGGTCATCGGGTCGCCGGTCGACACCCGGCCGAAACCGTGCGCCACCACCGGGAGCCCGGCCTTCCGCGCGGCGAACAACCCGCCCGGGTTGCCCGCCTCGCTCACGACCAGATCGGGCCGGACGTGCTCGAACAGCGGTAGCAGGTCGGCGAGGAACCGCTTCGGCAGCAGTTCGCCGAACACCTTCGCCACGACCGGGAACAGCTCCTCCGGCGGGATGTCGCCGGGCGGGCGCCGCGGGCCGGGCGGCCCGGCCTCGGCGAACGCCTGGCCGAACGCGTTCTCCATGGAAATGCCGGCCGCCGCCGTTTCGAGCCCGGCTTTCCGCAGCTGTGGAAGGAACTCTTCAGTGGTGGCGAAGACGACGTCGTGGCCCGCGTCGCGCGCGGCGACCGCCAGCGGGACGAGCGGGAAGGTGTGACCGAAGGACCCCAGTGAGGTGAACAGTAAGCGCACCTACCCGACCATAGCCCGTAGGCTGACGCGGTGACATCAGATTCCACCCTGCGTGACGCCGCTTCCCGCTGGATCGCCACCGACCCGGACGCCGGCACCCGTGCCGAACTGGAAGCCGTGCTGGCCCGCGCGGACGGCGGCGAACCCGGTGCCGCCGAAGACCTGGCCGACCGGCTGGCCGGCCCGCTGGAATTCGGCACCGCCGGCCTGCGCGGCCCGGTGCGCGCCGGGCCGAACGGCATGAACGTCGCCGTCGTCACCCGGACGACGGCCGGGGTCGCGGAGTGGCTGAAGGCGCACGGGCACGCCGGCGCGCTGGTCGTCGTCGGCCGCGACGCCCGGCACGGCTCGGAAGCCTTCGCGACGGCCGCCGCCGAGGTGCTGACCGCGGCCGGCTTCGACGTCAAGGTGTTCCCCCGCCCGCTGCCGACGCCGGTGCTCGCGTTCGCCGTCGGCCGGCTCGGCGCGGTGGCCGGGATCCAGATCACCGCGTCGCACAATCCCCCGGCGGACAACGGGTACAAGCTCTACGACGCGACCGGCGGGCAGATCGTCCCGCCGTCCGACGGCGAGATCGAGCGCGCCATCGAGGCCGCGCCGCCCGCCGCCGACGTGCCGCGGGCGCCCGGCGCCGAGGTCGCCGACCTGCTGGACCGCTACCTCGACGAGGTCGCGACGTTGCCGCTGGGCCACGAACGCGCGGTGCGGGTCGCCGCGACGGCGTTGCACGGCGTCGGCGCCGGCACGCTGCGCGCGGCGTTCGAGCGGGCCGGGTTCACCGACCTGCACCTGGTCGGCGAACAGGCCGCGCCGGACCCGGACTTCCCGACCGTGTCGTTCCCGAACCCCGAAGAGCCGGGCGCGACGGACCTGCTGCTGGCGCTGGCGTCCGATGTGGACGCCGACCTGGCCGTCGCGCTCGACCCGGACGCCGACCGGTGCGCGCTCGGCGTGCGCGAGCGGGACGGGCGGTGGCGCATGCTGCGCGGCGACGAGACCGGCGTGCTGCTCGGCTCGTACGTCCTGTCCACAGTGGACCGAACGGTCCTGCCGGACCCGCTGGTGGCGACCACGATCGTGTCGTCGTCGATGCTCGGCGAAATCGCGAAAGCCGAAGGCGCCCGCTACGCCGAGACGTTGACCGGCTTCAAATGGCTGGTCCGGGCCGGCGAGGACCTGGTGTTCGCCTACGAAGAGGCGCTCGGGCTGTGCGTGAACCCGGGGTTCGTGCGCGACAAGGACGGCATCGCCGCCGCGACGCTGGCGGCCGGGCTCGCCGCGCAGCTGAAGGCGCAGGGCCGCACGCCGCTGGATGTGCTCGACGAGCTGGCGCGGCGCCACGGCGTCCACCTGACCGATCAGGTTTCGCTGCGGGTCACGGATCTCGCGGTCCGCGGCCGGCTGATGGCGAAGGTGCGGGCGACCCCGCCGTCCCGGCTCGGCGGCGTCGAGGTCGGCCTCGAAGACCTGCTGCCGGACGCCGACGTGGTGCGGCTGACCGGCGACGGCGTCCGCGTGGTCGTGCGGCCGTCCGGGACCGAGCCGAAGCTGAAGGCGTACCTGCAGGTGGTGGCGCCGGTGACGGACGAACTGGCCGGCGCGCGCAGTGCGGCGCAGGAGCGGCTGACGGCGCTGCGGGCGGACGTCGAGGAGCTGCTCACCTGATGCCGCGGCTGCTGATCGTTCACCACACGCCGTCCCCGTCGACGCAGGCACTGTTCGAGGCGGTCGTGGCGGGAGCGACGCACCCGGACATCGAGGGGGTGGAGGTGGTCCGCCGCGCGGCGCTGGCGGCCACGGTCACCGACGTCCTCGAGGCGGACGGCTACCTGCTGGGCACGCCGGCGAACCTCGGCAGCATGAGCGGTGCGCTCAAGCACTTCTTCGACACGATCTACTACCCGTGCCTGGACGAGACGCGAGGTCGCCCGTTCGGGTACTGGATTCACGGCAACAGCGACACTTCGGGCACCGAACGGCAACTGCTGGCCATCACGACGGGCCTGGCGTGGGTCAACGCGGCGAAACCCGTCATCACCACGGGTGAACCGGACAAGAGAACCGTCGAGGCGTGCACCGAATTGGGCGGCACGCTGGCCGCCACGCTGATGAGCTGACGAAATGGGCGGAAATTAAAGGGGCCTGTCACCGGAAGCCCTGGGGGTCGACCTCCGGCAACAGGCCGTGACCAAGGGTTCGCCCGAGGGCGATCAACCTTGGCCTGTGAAGCGTACTACAGACGGCCGATCATGACGAGTCGAAGGCGCGACAACCTCTCGCCTGAGCCGTTCCGTGCACCCCCAGGGCACGGAGGGTCAGGCGAGAGGCGAGCCAACTGTAAACCACTGCATACGCCAGCTGTCAACATGTGCGTACAGTGGTTTCCGGTTAGAATTTCCGCGGCTGGATGGCCAGGGGGTGGAGATGGCACGGGAACGCACCTTCGCGGAGCGCTTGAGCGCCCTGATCGAGGCCGCTCGGCTGGACGGGCGGGCACCGCACAGCTACCGGGAGATCTCGGCCGCCGTCGAGCGGGCGGGCGGCCCGGCGATGTCGCCCGCCTACCTGCAACAGCTCGCGACGGGCAAGCGGGTCAACCCGAAGATCCACTACGTCGAGGCGCTGGCGAAGCTGTTCGGTGTGCCGGTCACGTACTTCTTCGACGCGGAGGCGGCCGCGGCACCCGCGGGTGAGGCCCAACTGATGGCGATGCGCGCCCAGGAGCTGTCCCCGCAGGGCCGCCGTCAGGTGATGGACCTGCTGGAACTCGTCGAGCGCTACGAGCGGGCCGAACGCGAGGGCCGGAACCCGGAGGACGGCGAGGGCCGGGGCCCGGGAAGCGCAGTGCGATGAAGGAACGCGAGCTGCGCCGGCGCTGCCGGAAGCTGCTCAAGGAGCTGGACATCGAGCCGCCGCTGGACGTCGAGGTGCTGTGCGCGCGGCTGGGCGAGCGGCGCGGGAAGCCGATCCGGCTGCTGGCGTACCCGCTCGAGGTGCCGGGGCCGTTCGGCTGCTGGATCGCGACGTCGTCCGCGGACTACATCTTCTACCAGGCCGAAACGACGAAATCGCACCAGGACCACATCATCCTGCACGAACTCGGGCACATGCTGGCCGACCACCACCCGCAGGGCGACGCCGAACCCGCGGACTTCCTGCGCGGTCCCGCGACGGATCTTGACCCGGATGCCGTACACCGCGCACTGCGTCGTTCGTCCTACGATGACGCGCACGAGTGGGAAGCCGAAACGGTCGCGACGATCATCCTCGAATGGGCGTCGGTCCTGAACTACACGATCCCCCGGCGCGCCGCTGACCGGGATCTTCGCCGGATCCAGGGGGCGCTCGGCGATCACCAAGGGTGGTTGTGAACACACTGTTCAGCCCGGTCAACTTGATAGCTCTCGTGCTCTTCTCCGCCGCGCTCGCGTGGCGGATCTACCAGGTGACGCGCGCGCCGACGGTGCCGAACTGGGCCGTCACCGCATGCGTGGCCGGCTTCGCCGCGGCGTTCCTGCTGCAGCAGCCGGTGCTCTCCGACGAAGTCGACGCGCTGCTGGGCCGGGGTGCGGCGCGAGTGGCGAACAACGCGCTGCTGGCGTGCGCTGTCTGCGCGCTGGTGATCTTCTTCCTCGGCTCGGCGCTGGGCCCGCGCCGGTACCGCCGGGTGGTGGCCGAGCTGATCCCGCTGGCCGCGGCGATCGCGCTGATGATCGTCGCGATGAGCCTGACGCCGCCGCAGCTGCGGGGCCGGCCGCTGGGGCCGTCGACGATCCACGACAGCGGCGTCGCGGTCTTCTACCTCGGCGCCGGGCTGTACCTGATCTACGGCCTCGTCGCCTGCACGGCCTGGATCGTGCGGTACCTGCGGGTGGCCGACCGGGACCTGCGGATCGGGCTGCGGCTGGGCGCGATCGGCCTGGCCAGCTCGGCCATCGGCAGCATCTTCCGCGCGCTGTACATCGTGGTGGCGTGGGCGTTCGGACCTGTCGTCAAGGTCCTGCTGCTGCTCGGCGTGCCGTTCGTGATCGCCGGCGGGATGCTGTTCCTCGCCGGCGTGACCTACCCCGGGGTGCGGGCGCGGGTTTCGGCGCTGCGGCGCCGCCGCCAGCACCGGCGGGAGCACGAGGCCCTGGCTCCCTTGTGGACGGTCCTGGTCGAGGCGTTCCCCAGCATCGTGCTGCGCACCCCGCCACGCCGTGGCGACCGGCTGTCCCCGCGCGGCAGCCACCGCGTGCACTACCGCCGGGTGATCGAGATCCGCGACGGCCTGGTGCAGCTGTCGCCGTATCTCGAGGCGGACTTCGGTGAGGTCGCCGCCGCCGATCCCGCCGCAGCGGCGGCCGCGTTGAAGGCGGCGCTGCGGCGGCACGCGGACGGCGAAGCCAGCGACGGCCGCGCCAAGCAGGTCCTGCCCGCCGGGGCCGACGACCTCGAATCCGACGTCCGGCCGCTGCTCGCGCTGTCGGCCGCGATGACGAACGGGAAGTGACGTGGACACCCTGATCACCGCCGGCCGGGTGCTGCCCCGGCCGTCCACGCCGGTCGACGACGGTGCCGTGCTGGTGCGCGACGGCGTCATCGTCGCGGCGGGCCCGCGCGCGGACGTCGTCGCGCAGGCCGCGCCGGACGCGTCCCGGCACGACTTCCCCACCGGGACCGCGCTCGCCGGGCTGTGCAACGTCCACGTGCACCTGGCGTTCGACGCGTCCCGCGAGGTGCTGGCCCACTTCTCGGAAAGCGAAGAGCCGCTGGACGGCGCGCGCTCGCGGCTCACGGCGATGCTGCGCAGCGGCGTCACGACCGTGCGGGACCTCGGCGACCGCGGGCACCTCGGCGCGGCCGTCCGGCGGTCGTTCGACGGCTTTCCTGCGCCGCGGCTGCTGGTGTCGGGGCCGCCGATCACCGTCCCGGGCGGGCATTGCCACTTTTTCGGCGGTGAAACGGCTTCGGACGCCGAAATCCGCGCCCTGATCGACGCGAACGCGGCCGCGGGCGCGGACGTGATCAAGGTGATGGCCAGCGGCGGCCAGATCACCGAGGGCGGCGCGGACATGTGGGAGTCGCAGTTCGACGCCCGGCAGCTGCGCGTGGTCACCGAGCACGCGGCGTCGCACGGGCTGCCGGTCGCCGCGCACGCCCACGGCGCCGACGCGATCGAGGCGGCCGTCGAGGCCGGGGTGTCGACGGTCGAGCACTGCAGCTTCCTGACCGGGCCTCGCTCCTTCGACCGCCGGGAGCACGTGGCGAAGCGGATGGCGGCCGACGGGATCTCGGCGTGCTCGACGAGCAGCCGCAACTGGCGCGTGCTCGTCGAGAAGCTCGGCGACGACGCCGCCCAGGCGATGTACGGGCGGCTGCCGTGGCTCGAGGAACACGGCGTCCGGCTGCTTGCCGGGACTGACGCCGGCCTGCCCGGCTCGGTGTTCGACGACCCCGTGGGCGCGCTGGAACTCTACGAGTGGCTCGGTTTCCCGCGTCGCCGGATCCTGGAGATCGCGACCGAGGACAGCGCGGCCGGACTGGGCCTCGGCGACGTGACCGGACGCCTGGAAGCCGGACTCGCGGCGGACGTCCTGGTCGTCGAAGGCGACCCCCTGGAAACGCTGGCCGCGCTCCGCAACCCACTGCTGGTGCTGGCCCAGGGCCGTCCCGCCTAGGTTCCCGATCGGGGAACGCACAGTTTGGTGACAGCGTTTTAAAACAGTGTTACTGTTGCGCTACCCCACCTCGAAGGAGCTTCCCGATGCACGGACCGACCCAGCTGTTCACGGTGATCGCGCTGGTCTCGCTGCCGACCGTGATGTACGGCGGTTACGCGCTGATGGGCGTCATGCGCGACCGCAAGCTCACCGAACACCAGCGCGCGATGTTCCGGGCCGGCCACGCCCACGCCGGCGTCTTGCTGATCCTCGCCCTGGTCGCGCTGCAGATCCTCAGCCGCACGACGCTGTCCGACACGACGTTGTGGATCGGCTGCTTCCTGCTGCTGTTCGGGATCCTCGCCCAATCGGGTGGATTCTTCTTCCACCTGATCCCGAACCGCGGCAAGCTCGGCGGGCGCGTGACGTCCGTGGGCGCGGTGTTCCTGGCCGCGGCCACACTGCTCACCGCGTACGGGGTCGCCTTCGCCTGAACACCGGTCGTTAAGCTGGTGACGTGCCTGAATACCTGCCGACCGCGCCCTACAAGGGGACCCGGGACTTCCTGCCCGCCGAAATGTCCGTGCGTACGCAGGTGTTCGGTCATCTCTACGACGTCCTCGAGCGCCGCGGCTTCCTCCGCTACGACGGCCCGATCCTCGAATCGGCCGAGATCTACGAGCGGAAGTCCGGCCAGGAGCTCGCCGACAAGCAGCTGTACACGCTGACCGACAAGGGCGGGCGGCGGCTGGCGCTGCGGCCGGAGATGACGCCGTCGGTGGCGCGGATGATCGCCGGGAGCGCGAAGTCGCTGTCGTTCCCGGTGCGCTGGTACAGCCACCCCAACTGCCACCGGTACGAGGCGCCGCAGCGCGGCCGCGTCCGCGAGCACTGGCAGATCAACGCGGACATCTTCGGCTCGGACAGCGCCAACTGCGAGATCGAGATCTTCGAGCTGGTGCACGACATGATGGCCGCGCTGGGTGCCACGCCGGACATGTTCGTGCTGCGCGTCAACGACCGGAACCTGCTGACGTCGGCGCTCACCGACGTCGCCGGCGTGTCGGCGGACCACCTGTCCCAGGTGTTCGCGCTGGTCGACCGGTGGGAGAAGTACCCGCGCGAGAAGCTGGCCGAGAGCGCCGGCGAGATCGGGCTCTCGGACAAGCAGTTCGAGAAGCTCGCCGAGACGCTCGACGCGGGCGAGGCGCTGCTCGACGAGCTGCCGGCCGCGGTGCGGGCGGAGTCGAACCTGGTCCGCGTCCTGAACAGCAGCGCGGGTTCGCTGGTGAAGTACGAGCCGATCATCGTGCGCGGGCTGGCGTACTACACGTCGACCGTGTTCGAGGTCTTCGACACCTCCCCGGAGAACCGCCGCGCCCTCTTCGGCGGCGGCCGCTACAGCGACCTCGCGTCGATGTTCACCCCGCAGCAGATCCCGGGCATCGGGTTCGGCATGGGCGACGTCACGCTGATCGACTTCCTCGACACGCACGGCCTGACCCCGGCCCCGCGCAGCGAGGTCGACGTCATGGTGATCCCGGTGACCGAGGACCTCGCGGACGCGGCCCGGTCGGTGGCGGGCTCGCTGCGGCAGGCCGGGCTGCGGACGTCGACGCCGATCGAGCACCGCAAGCTGGGCAAGGAGCTGACCCGCGCGGACAAGGCGGGCGCGGTCGCGGTGGTGATCGTCGGCCAGGAGGACTGGGCCGCGGGGAACGTCACGGTCCGCAGCCTGGCGACCCGGGAGCAGAACCCGGTCGCGGTCGCCGACGCCCCGGCGGCGGTGCGCGCGCTGCTGGCGTAAATCGGATCGACTCCCCTCCGGCGCCCGGGCATCCTGGGCGCCGGAGGGGATGCCGATGATCGTTTACGAAGACGCGCGGCAGTGGGTCGAGTTCGACGCCACCGTGCGGCGAGCGGCGGGGTATCGCCGCAACAGACGGCTGAGCCGCCGGCCTTCGCGCGAAGAGCTGGCCGAAGCCGCGTGCGACCGTGACGGATATCTGCGCCAGGCCGCTGTCGAACGGCTGGCGGTCAGCACCGACCCTGAAGCCGTACCGCTGCTGCTGCTCCGGTGCGTCGACTGGGTCCGGCCGGTCCGGGAGCTCGCCCGGTCGATCGTGATGTCCAAACTGGACGACACGGTGCTTCGCGCGGCGCTGCCCTTGATCGGCGTCCTGCGGCGGCGTCAGTTCGACGCCTGGATGACCTCGCTACTGCGCGAAGCCCTGCCTCGCTTGCTCGACGACGCGTTGGCGCTGGAAGACCGGGAAACCCGCCGGTGGGTCCACACGGAGGCGAAAGGCCTCCTTTCTCGCGAGCGGCTGCTCGACATCGCGGTGCGCGACCACGACTTCGTCGTCCGCGTGTTGTGCGGCGACGCGCTGCTCGACCGCGGCGAATGCGTCGAGGAACTGCTGGCGGCCGGAGCGCCGAAGGTCCGGATGCGGGCGTTGACGTTGCTCGGCCCCGAAGCCGCCGTGGCGCACCTGGCCGACCGCTCGTCGGCGGTCCGGTCGATGGCGCAGGCGCTGGTCCTGAAGGCGGGCGGCGACCCGGCGGCGCACTACCGCGCGATGCCGGTCTCGTTCGGCGCGCTCGCGGGCCTCGGCGAAACGGGGACCGCCCCCGACGCACCGGTCCTGGAGCGTCACCTCGCCGACGAGCGTCCCCGGATCCGCGGAGTGGCGGTCCGCGGCCTGCGCCGGATCGCGCCGGAGTCGCCGGCGGTGCGGCCGTTGCTGACGGACCCGTCGCCGGCGGTGACCCGCCAGGTGGTGACGTTCCTGCGCGGGAAGTTCGTCGACCTGGCCACGCTGCAGGCCCTCCTGTCCCCGGCGCACCCGATCCACACGCGCCGGGCGGCCGCGGCCCTGCTCCGCGACCGCGACACCTGGCGGCGCCTGCACACGGACCTCACCCTCCTGCGCGACCCGGACCTGGCCGCCGACGCCCACGAGGACATCCGCGCCTGGCTGGCGCATTCAGCGGACACCTACACCACCCCGTCCCCGGCCCTGGCCGCCGAAATCGACGCGGCCTGCACCACCCTCACCCCGGCCTTGGCCCGCCAAATCCGCTTCGCCCTCCCGAAACTCACGTGATCAAAGAGGCATCCCCCGTGTTTGGAGGGGCATCTCGCGTGATCAGAGGGGCATCACGCGTGATTGGGGAGGCATCGCGCTGATGCCCGCTCAATCACGCGAGATGCCCGCCTGATCACGTGTGATGCCCGCTCGATCACGCGAGATGCCCGCCTGGTCCCGAGGGGTCGGCGCGGAGGAGGCGGAGGGTGAAGGTTGCTCCGGCTCCGGGGCGGGCCGCGGCCGCGATCGTTCCGCCGTGGCCGGTCACCACTTCGCGGACCAGGGCGAGGCCGAGGCCGAAGCGGCGGCCGTCGCCGTCCGAACCGCGGGCGAACCGCTCGAAGATGCGGTCCGCGTCGGTGGCCGGGAAGCCGACCCCCGTGTCGCGGACCCGCAGTTCCACGTGCCGCTCGTCGGGGACGCCCAGCCACACCTCGATCGAGCCGCCCGGCGGGGTGTGGCCGAGTGCGTTGTCCAGCAACGCCGACAGCACGCGGCGCAACGCCGTCGGCACGCCCTGGACGACGTACGGCCGCCGCTCCCGCGTCACCGCCAGCCGGACCTGGCCCTCCGAGGCGCGGACCGCCTCGGCCGCGACCGCCTCCTCGGCCAGCACCCCCAGCTCGACCAGCTCCAGCGACGGCCGTTCGCCGCACGCCTGCGCCGACAGCAGCAGGTCCTCGACGACCTCGCCGAGCTCCCGCGTGCCGCGCACCAGCTGGTCGAGTTCCGCCGCGTCACGCCCGGACGACCGCCGGGCGAGCAGCTGGGCGCGCGTGTGCAGCCGGGTCAGCGGGGCCCGCAGTTCGTGGGACGCGTCCGCGACGAACGTCCGCTGCCGCCGCAGGGCGTCCTCCAGCGGCCGGATCGCCCGGCGGGCCAGCACCCGCCCGCACCCCAGGGCCGCCAGCAGCGCGAGCACCTCGGCGACGCCGAGCCCCAGCACCAGCGATGCGCGGTCCTCGACCTGGTACCGCTCCTCGAAGAACGCCTGGGAGACGACGCCGCCGTGGTTCTCCACCCGGATCGTGTGCGTCATCCCGCCGATCGACCGCCGATCGGTGTAGACGTCGCCGGGCGAGGGCACGAACGCGGCCAGCTCCGGGATCGGCATTCCCGGCGGCGGCGGTCCCGCGGGCGCGTGCACCCCCGGCGTGAAGAGCCAGACGCAGCCCGGCGGGGTCGCGCCGGGGCCGAGCTGGATCGTCCTGGCCAGCAGCCGGTCCGCGTCGGCGTGCTGGCCGGACAGCAGGATCCCGTACGCGATCGCGCCCGCGACGGCCACGAGCAGCGACACCACCACGGCGATCTGCGCGGTGATCACCCACCGCGCCCGCCGCAGGGCCCGTTCCTCGGAGTCGGGACTCATACCACGCCGATCTGGTACCCCAGGCCGTGCACGGTCCGCACGACGTCCCGGCCGAGCTTGCGCCGCAGGTAGTACACGTAAGTATCCACAATGGACTCACCGGTCGAATCGGCGAACACGCGCGTGCGCAGCGCCGCCCGCGGGTGGATCGCCTTGGGCCGCTGCGCCAGCGTCCGCAGCAGCTCGAACTCCCGCCCCGAAAGCGTGATCCGCTCACCGCGCGGCAGCACGACTTCGTGGCGCTGCAGGTCGAGGGCCGCCGTGCCGAGCGGCAGGCACTCGGCACCCTCGAGGTCACGCCGGCCCAGCGCGCGCAGCCGCGCCAGCAGTTCCTCGGCCTCGAACGGCTTGACGAGGTAGTCGTCCGCGCCGGCGTCGAGGCCCGCCACGCGGTCGGCCACCTCGCCCAGCGCCGAGAGCACCAGGACCCGCGTGGTCACCGCCCGGGCCCGCAGCCGCCGCAGCAGCTCGAGCCCGTCGAGCACCGGGAGCCGGCGGTCGATGACCATCACGTCGTAGTGCCCGGTGAGCCCGAGGTGCAGGCCCCGCTGGCCGTCGTGCGCCGCTTCGGTTTCATAGCCCTCGTCCGCGAGCAGCTCGCGCAGCATGCCGGCCAGTTCCCGGTCGTCTTCGACCAGCAGCACTCTCGGTTTCGCCACCCCGTCGCGCACCGATCCATCTTGGCAGTTATTTCCGAACTTGAAGAATCAACTTTTCCCGGTCACCGGAACGGGTTCGGCCATCAGGAGCACTTCACTGCTCCCCTTGCGGACATCGCGCCGGTCGAGCCAGGCCAGCACCGGTGCGGTCATGATCGTGGTGACCAGCGCGACGAGCACCAGCACGGTGAACAACGCCGGCGAAACGATGCCGGCGGCGAGCCCGACGTTGAGCGCGATCAGCTGCATCAGCCCGCGGGCGTTGACGAGCACGCCGACGCGCGTGGCGATCGCCGGCGGCTCCCCCGCGAGCCGGGCCGCGCCCCAGGACGCGCCCAGCTTGCCGATGATCGCCACCGCCACCGTCAGCAGGGCGAAGGCGAGCAGCTTCGGGTCGGCGAGCAGCGCGAACCGGGTGTTCAGGCCGGAATAGGTGAAGAACAGCGGAACGAACACGATCGACCCGATCGGCATGAGCTTCGCGAGCACGGCGTCGGAGGCCGCGCCGCGGGGGAACGCCACCCCCACGGTGAACGCGCCGAACACCGCGTACAGCCCGATGGTGTCGGTGAACCAGGCGGCCGCGAACAACGTCATCGCGGTGATGAGCACCCGCTGGTCGACGCTCGTCCCGTCACTGGCCATCACCCGGGTCAGCAGGCGCCGCCCGACGATGAACACCAGCAGCGCGAACAGCAGCCCGCCACCGAGGGCGAGCGCGATCGGCCCCAGCGACCCGGCGTGCATCCCCAGCACGACCGCCAGCAGCAGCCACGCGAGGACGTCGTCGAGCGCGCCGCAGGCCAGCGCCAGCGAGCCGAACCGCGTCCCCCCGATCCCGCGTTCGGTGATGATCCGGACCATCATCGGGAACGCCGTGATCGCCACCGCCACCCCGACGAACGCGGCCGAGGTCACCAGCGAAACGCCGTCCTTGCCGATGCCGACCCACGACGTGCCCAGGATGGCGACGCCGACCCCGAGCGCCAGCGGCACCAGCGTCCCGGCCGACGAGATCGCCGCGACCGACTTCCGCGACCGCATGATGCTGTCCAGGTTGAACTCGTAGCCGGCTCCGAACATGTAGATGACCAGGCCGATCTGGCCGCCGACGTAGAGCAGCGACCGGATCGCGTCCGGGAACAGTGCCGCCTGGACGTCCGGCAGCAGCAGCCCGAACAGCGAGGGCCCGAGGAGCACGCCGGCGATCATCTCCCCGACCACCGGTGGCTGGCCGAGCTTGACCGCGACCAGGCAGACCAGCCTGACCACCACGAGGATCGCCACGACGGCGAGGAAGAACGTGGGCGCCGCTTCGGACGGGCTCATCGGTTGCCTCCGGCGAAGTAGGTCGAACACAGGGCTTGGCGACGGGCGTCGAGGACCATGTACGTGCCGAACACGAGCTGGGCGAAGCTGCGCCAGACGTCTTCCCAGCGGTCGCGGACCGCGAGCCACACCAGAGGTGCGCGGCGGGGGCGGGCCCCGCGCGGCGTGAGCAGCGCCGGGCCGCGGTTGGGGATCGAGCGCGTGTGCGTGGCCGTCGAGGCGAGGCTGAAGCGGCGCAGCACCTCCCGCGTCACGACCCGCATGGTCGGCGGTGCGAGCCCCCGGGCCGGGCAGGCGCGGTTCTGCGCGACGCCGAACGGGACGAAATCGTCCTTTCCGGACTGGGCGGCGTAGCCCGGGTAGCTGAAGCACAGCACCGTGCCCGCCGGAATGGTCAGGTCCGCCACCTCGATGTCGGCGGTGGAGATCCGGTGCGCGATGCCGAACAGCGGGAACCGGCGGAGGCCGTCGTCGATGACGCCGTCGAGGTAGGCGTCGTCGTCCGGGTGCCCGGCGAGCCGCCGCTGGGTGTCCGGGGACTGGGCGATGATCATCAGCAGGTGCGCCATCGCCTCGGACATCTGCACGACGGCGGTGTTGAAGAACGTCCCCTGCAGGTAGTAGGCCTGCTCTTCCGGGGTCAGGGACTCCGGCAGCGGGTGCGGGACGTCGGCGAGGCGCCGTCGCAGGTACTTCGTCAGCCGGGCCCGGCGGCGCATGTTCCGCGGCCGCACGCACTTGAGCGCCGAGACGACGTCGTCGGCGTGCCCGACGATGAGGTCGCGCGCCTCGGGCGGGCACGGCTCCTCGAACACCAGCTCGTAGTACAGCTCGGCCCAGATCGGCATCATCACGTCGCGCAGCCGGACGAGGCCGGGCTCGACGCCGTCGAGGACGTGCGCGGCCACCCGCCGGGCCAGCTCCTCGGAGTCCTTTTTGGACCGGACCAGGATGTGCCGGGTGCACTTGGCGACGGCGTCGTAGCGCGGCCCGGCCTCGAGGTGCTCCTGGTGCACCTGGGGCCCGGGCGCGAGCCAGTACCAGAACAGGTCGGACAGCGCGGCGCCGCGGCTGCGGCCGTTCGCCGCCGGGTCGGCGTAGACGCGCTTGAAGTCCGCGGCGCCGACCTGCGGCCCCGGGATCGTCACCGCGTCCTGGCCGTTGACCAGCGCGAAGATCTTCATCCGCAGCGCCACCACCCGCTGGGGCAGCCAGGCGGGCGCGGACACCGCCGCCGCGGCCGCCAGCACCTTGCCGATCACCGCCGCACCTGGTCCGGGGTGAGGTCTGCCGGGTGCCGCCCGCCGCACAGCGCGAGGGCCTGGTCGAAGTCGTCCCGCAGCAGGTCCAGGACTTCCGAGACGCCTTCGCGCCCGCCGGCCGCCAGCCCCCACACGATCGGGCGGCCGACGCCGACCGCGTCCGCGCCCAGGGCGAGCGCCTTGACGACGTCGGTGCCGCGGCGGATCCCGCCGTCCAGCAGCACCGGCAGCGCGCCGCCGACGGCCGCGGCGATCTCGGGGAGCACGTCGATCGTCGCGGGCACGGTGTCGAGCTGGCGGCCGCCGTGGTTGGACACGACGATCCCGGCGACGCCGTGGTGCACGGCCAGCCGCGCGTCCTCGGCGTGGAGCAGGCCCTTGATCAGCACGGGGAGCTTGGTCTTCGACCGCAGCCACGCGATGTGGTCCCAGTTCAGCCCGGCCGACATGACGATCTCGCGGACGTGGCTCGTGTTGCCGCCGCTGCGGTTTTCGCCGATGTTGCGGAGGTTCTCCACGGCCAGGCCGGGCGGCAGGTCGTGGAAGGCGTTGCGGTCGTCGCGGTCGCGGCGGCCGAGCACGGGCGAGTCGACGGTGACGACGAACGCCTTCACGCCCGCGGCTTCGGCGCGGCGCACGATCGCCTCGGTGAACTCCAGGTCCGGCTGCAGGTAGAGCTGGAACCACAGGCCCGGATCCGGTGCGGCCTCGCGGGCCGCCGCGGCGATGTCCTCGATCGCCGTGGTCGCGGCCATGCTGACGATCATGATCGTGCCCGCCCGCGATGCCGCCCGCGCGGTGGCCAGCTCGCCGTCGGGGTGCGCGAGCCGGTGGAACGCCGTGGGCGCGACCAGGATCGGCATCGAGGACGGCGTCCCGAGCAGCTCGATGCTCAGGTCCCGTTTGTCGCTGCCGCGCAGCACCCGGGGCACCAGCCGCAGGTGCTGGAACGCCGTTTCGTTCTCCCGCAGGGTGATCTCGTCCTGCGCGCCACCCGCGAAGTAGTCGTAGTGGGCCGGGTCGAGGCGGCCGCGGGCCGCCGCCTCGAACTCGGCGATCGTGCGCATCACAGCTCCCGGGCGAAGAACGCGGTCAGCGGCTCGACGTGCACCTCTTTGTCCCACTCGTTCTCGAGGTTCTCGGTGACGTGGTGGGTGGCGACCAGCTCGCCGCGGCGGTAGTGGCGGACGATCGGGTGCAGGTAGTGGCCTTCGCCGGAGTCGTTCGCCTTGTCCTGGGCGGCGCGCGCGACGAAGTCGAACGGGTCGATCTTGTCGTGGTCGGGGCCGTAGTCGAGGGTGACGACGTAGGCGTCGTCCGGCGGGTCCTGGAGAACGCGGTCGACCGGCACCTCTTCGAGGTAGCGGGCGGTGTCGCCGTCCACGACCAGGATGTCGCCGAGGAAACCGAACTGCTGGTACAGCGCGGAACTCCAGTTGATCCGGGTGATCACCGCGTCGGTCAGCGCGTCCGGTTTGGCGGGCAGCTCGGTGCTCGGCCACGGCGTGTCGTGGTGGCGCTCGTTCAAGACCTTGGAGAGCGCGCGGACGCCGTAGCGGAAGCCGTGGATGAACGCGCTGGTGGCCTTCTTGAAGTCGCGGACCTGCGTGATCGTGCCGGCGAAGTAGAGGCCGGGCACGTTCACCGACTCCCAGTCCGGGGTCTGCGCCGGGAAGCGGTCGTCGATGGTCAGCTCCGGGCGGCAGTCCTCGTCGAACAGCGACGCGTCGAACCGGAAGCCGGTGCAGCCGATCACCCGGTCGTAGCGGATCTCCTTGATCACCTCGTCGGCGCGGGCGAAGGCGAACTTGACGTGGTAGCCGTCGGCGTCCTTGCGGACTTCGCGCACGTCGCCGTCGAGGATCGCGTGCTGGAGCTTCAGCTGGTACATGTCGAGGATGCCCGCGTTGTACGCGCGGAGGTGGCCGACGAAGTGCGTGCGCCAGGCCAGCTTCACCGGCCGCGGCCCGCCGACGTGCACGACCGCGGCCGTCTCGATGAGGTTGTCCGCCGTCTCGAACGCCGAGTTCCCCTTGCCCAGCACGAGGACGCGCTGGCCGGTGAAGCTCTTCGGGTCGACGTCGACGTCCACGTACTGGTCGATCAGCTCGACGCCGGGGAACTGCGGGATGTACGGCTTGGTGACACCGGTGGCCATGACCAGCCGGGGGGCCTTGAATTCTTCGTCACCGGCGGTGAGGACGAAGATCTCCTGCTCCCGGCGGATGCGCGTCACCCGGGTGTCGTAGCGGACGTCGACTTCGTGCTTCGCCGCGTAGTCGGCGATGTAGCGGAGGAAGTCCGGGGCGTCCGGGAAGAGCTTGTCGCTGTAGCCGGTGAAGACGAGCGCGTCGTCGCCGGCGTCGGGCTCGGCGAGGATCGAGTTCCAGTCCATCCGCATGCGCAGCTCCGGGTCGGCGTACCCGGTGTGCTTCTTGTTGATGGAGATGAGGGTCCGGTGCCGCGGGAAGGTCTCGAAGAAGTGCCCGGGCGCGGAACCGCCTTCCAGCACCAGGTACCGGTGCCCGGCGTGGCCGAGGTGCTGCCCCAGCTGCAACCCGGCCGGCCCGGCCCCGACGACCAGATAATCGAGCACTTCCTCCGCCACGACGACCTCCTGGGGCTCGGCACCGACCGCATGATCGGCGCCGAGCCTGCTCCGGAGATCTCAGAAAAGCCTCAGAAGTAAGTTACTTCCCGGCCGCGCGGGACCGGCTCGACGTCGCGAATGACTCATTCGGGACCTCTGAGGTCCCGAATGAGTCATTCGCGGCACCTTGGCCGTGGTTACTTGCCGGCCGCGCGGGCGAGCCGTTCGGGGTAGCGCTCTCCCGCGATCGCGTCGGCCGGTGCGGCTGCCGCGATGGCGGCCAGGTCGTCGGCCGTCAGTTCCAGGGAAGCCGCCGCCACGTTCTCCTCGAGGTACTTGCGGCGCTTGGTGCCCGGGATCGGCACCACGTCGTCGCCCTGGGACTGGACCCACGCCAGCGCCAGCTGTCCCGCCGTCACGCCTTTGGCCGAGGCCAGCTCGCGCAGGGCCTCGACGATCGCCATGTTGTGCTCGAAGTTGCCTTCGGCGAAGCGCGGCAGGCCGCGGCGCATGTCGTCCTCCGGGAGGTCCGCGACCGACTTCACCGCACCCGTCAGGAAACCGCGGCCCAGCGGCGAAAACGGGACGATCCCGATGCCGAGCTCCCGGCACGTGTCCAGGATTTCGCCCTCGATCCCCCGCGTCCACAGCGACCACTCGCTCTGCAGCGCCGTCACCGGGTGCACCGCGTGCGCGGCCCGGATCGTCGCCGCGCTCGCCTCGGAAATCCCGGCGTACCGGATCTTTCCGGCCTCCACGAGCGACGCCAGCGCGCCCCAGGTCTCCTCGATCGGCGTGTCCGGGTCGACGCGGTGCTGGTAGTAGAGGTCGATGTGGTCGACGCCGAGGCGGCGCAGCGACTCGTCGCACGACTGCTTCACGTACGCGGCGTCACCGCGGGCGCCCATCGCGCCGTCGTTCCACACGATGCCGAACTTCGTCGCGAGCACGACCTCGTCGCGGCGGCCGGCGATCGCGCGGCCGACCAGCTCCTCGTTGACGCCGTTGGCGTAGACGTTCGCCGTGTCCAGCAGCGTCACGCCGAGCTCGAGCGCGCGGTGGATGGTGGCGATCGACTCGTCGTCGTTGTCGCGGACGCCGTAGGCCTGGCTCATCCCCATGCAGCCCAGCCCCTGGGCGCCGACTTCCAGGCCGCCCAGCTTCCTGTTCTTCACGCGGAAATCTCCTCCATACCGGGTTCCACGCCGAGCACCTTGCGCTCGACCTGGGCGTAGTTTTCGATCTTGTAGTCGAGGACGTCGAGACAGCCCTGCAACTCGGCGATCCGCTCGGCGACCGACCGGCGCTGCTCCACCAGCAGGGCCTTGCGGCGGCCCGCGCTCGCGGCGCCGTGACGGCGCAGCGACGCGTACTCGCGCATGCTCTTGATGGGCATCCCGGTGGTGCGCAGCTTGGTCAGGAAACCCAGCCAGCCGAGGTCGTCGTCGGAATAGGCCCGGCGGCCCGCGGTGTCCCGTGCGGGCGGATCGAGCAGTTTGATGCGCTCGTAGTACCGGAGGGTGTCGATGGACAGTCCGCTACGTCGCGCGGCTTCCGCTATCGAGTAGCTCATGGCCCGACAGTACGACCTGGAGTGCACTCCAGGTCAAATCCCGGCACTGGCCTTCCATAACACCGTTCCGATACGCTGCGTACATGGCGCGACCACGCACGCACGACGAAGCGCTCCGGCTCAAGCTGCTCGACCGGGCCGGCGAACTCCTCGCGGCCGACGGCCCGAAGGCGCTTTCCCTGCGCAAGCTGGCCGCCGACGCCGGGACGTCGACCACCGCCGTGTACTCGCTCTTCGGGAGCAAACCCGATCTGGTGAACGCCCTGTACACCGAGGGCTTCCGCCGCTTCGGCGCCCGGATGGCCGGGACGCCGCTGACCGGCGACGCCGTCGAGGACCTCGTCGCCCTCGGCGGCGCGTACCGCACCAGCGCACTGGCCGACCCGCACCTCTACGGGATCATGTTCACCAAGTCGGTGCCCGGGTTCGAGCCGAACGACGACGCCGAAAAGCTCGCCCGCGAAACGCTCAAGCCCCTGGAACGGATCATCCGCCGCGCCATCGCCGACGGCGTCTTCCTCGACGTCCCCGCGGAGACGGTCGCGGTCGGCTGCTGGGCCATCGTGCACGGCCTGGTGTCGCTGGAGCTGACCGGCAACCTGCCGGAGGGGTTCGACGTCACCAGCTCCTACGAGCGGGCCCTGCGCGCGAACGCCTCCGGCTGGCTGCGGCCTCAGACCAGCGGCACCGTCCCGTCGTAGACGATCGCGCCGCGCGCGTCCCGCGCCGTCACGTGGACCTTCGTCGCCAGTTCGATCCGGATGTTCGCGGGAGCCCACACGACGACCATGCCGTCCACGACGTGGGTCTCGGTGCTCGCGCCGCTCCCGAAGTCGACGACCGCCGTCGCCGCGGTCACGGGCAGGGCCGCGGCGAACGGCCGGCGAGCCACCCCCGGCGGGGCACCCGTCTGGGGATGGCCCAGGGTGTCCACGATCAAGGGGGACGCCTGCGGTTTCTCCGGGGGGAGGCCACTGGGGAACGCGCGGACCCTCGTCTTCCCCGGCCGCCGGTAGTCGGGCTCGGTGGTGCACACCACGAACCGGTCGCCGTGGCGGCCGAGGACCACCAGGTAGTCGTCCGTCTCGAGCAGCGGGCCCGGCGCGTACGCCGCCGCGTCGGGGACCACCTCCAGCTCCGCCGCCGCCAGGCAGTCGCCCAGCGCCCGGCCCGCGGACGACGTCCGGTCGGTCGTCACCGGCCGGTCCACGGCCGAAAGCAGGGGCGGCGGCGCCGCGGGCAGCGTCGTGCCCGGTTGCCTCGGCTTGCCGATGGTGAGCGTCGTCCGCGCCGGGTCGCTCCGGGTCACGCCGACGAACTGGCGGGTGATCGGGGAGACGAATGTCTGCGACACGCTGCTGTCCCCGCCCTCGGTCCGTGCGTCGAGGTAGCTCCCGTCCCCGTCGGGGCCGAGGATTCCGCCGGCCATCCCGGTCGCGCTGTACAGCAGCAGCCCCGTGTGCGTGCCCGGGGCGTAGGCGGGCGTGGCTTCCGGGTCCGACAGCGTCACGGTCGTCTCGGTGGTCTCGCAGAACATCGGCTTGCCGGCGGCGGTCGCCGCGACCACCGAGTCGGTGCGGGAGCCCTGCGTGAACACGGGGACCCAGTCCTGACGCGGGGGCAGGCGGTCCGCCTTGCCCGCCGCCTGCACCGCGGCCCAGCAGCGATCCAGCGACGAGGTCGCCACCCGCACGTCGAGGGTGAGGGGGTGGGGTTCCTGCCGGCTCGGCGGCGGTCCCGACGCGGGACCGGCCACGGGCCGCGGCCGGATCGCCTGCGTCGCGACGACCGCGCCCGCGGCCAGCACCACGACGGCCGCCGCGGCGGCGTACCAGACGTGCTTCCTCCGCCGTGGTTTCGTGAGGCCCTGGCGGACTTCGGTCCGCAACCGCGCCCGGACGTCGTCCGGGAGCTTCTGCCGGAGCGGCAGGCCGAGGTCGTCGCTCATTTCTCCTCCAGCAACGTGCGCAGCCGGGCGCGGGCCCGGGACAGGTGGGCGCGGACGGTGCCCTCGGCGACGGCCAGCAGCGCCGCGGCATCGGCGGTGTTCAGGTCGCCGAGCAGGCACAGCTCGACGACCTCCCGCTGCGCCTTGGGCAGCGTCCGGACGGCGTCGGCGATTTCGCGCAGCCGCTGCTCGCCGTCGAGCCGCTCGGCCACGGTGTCGGCGTGGTCGGACACGACCGGCGCGTCAGGCATCTTTTGCAGCAGCCGCAGCCGCCTTCGCGCGCCGCGGTACTCGTCCCTGGCCGCGTTGCCGGCGACGGTGTAGAGCCACGGCAACGCGCTGTCGCGCACCAGCGTCACCTCGGCGCGGCGGCGCCAAGCGGTGAGGAACGTGTTCGAGGTGAGGTCCTCGGCCGCGCTCCACGAGCCGGTCAGCCGGTAGGCGTGGTTCCAGACAGCCTCCACGTGGCGTTCGAAGAGCTCGCTGAAGGCCGCTTCGTCGCCTTCGGCCGCCCGGTCCCACAGTGTTCGATCACCCGGTGCCCGGTCACCCACCGGCGCCCCCGTCACATGGCTGGTCACACTCTTCAATGGCCGGCACCGGCCCGGACGTTGCGCTACCCGGCCTCGGGGAACTGCGCGTCCGTCAGATCGAGCTCCTGGTGTTCGCCTCCGTCGAAGTCGGCTCCCTCGGCGAAGACCGCGCGCGGGAACTCGAACCGGCCGCCCGAGCGAATCCCGGTGAAGCGGACGTCCCTGGCGAAATGCGCCCGGGAGAAGAACGCGCCCTCCTCGAAGACCGACCGGTCGAAGTTCGCGATGTCGCGGAACTCCGCGCCGTAGAACCCCGCCTGGTGGGCGAAGTGCGTGCCGCGGATGTGGAGCTGACCGACGAACCGGGCGCGGCTGAAGTCGGCGGCGGCCAGGGTGCAGCCGCTCAGCCGGAAGTCGACGAGGGTGGCCCGCTGCAGGTCGACCGACATTCCCGGCCAGCAGCCCGGTGCGTCGCGGCTCAAGTGCGTCTTGAGCAGTTCCTGCACGGCCAACCGGACCAGGAGTTCGCTCTCGCCGGGGTCGTCGGCCAGGTCGCGCGCCGCGTTGCCCTTGAGGCCGCCGGCCGGGGGCTTGAACGGCATCCGCAAGTAGGCGCACCACACGTTGACGATCGTCTGGCGCTGCTTCGGGTTGTCCTGCCCGAGCCGCTCGAGCGCGTACAGCCCGCCGAGCCGGACGGGAGCTTTGTCGCTGCCGAGCTGCTCCACGGCTTTCGTGTACAACTCGGTGACCCTGCGCTCCTCGAGGTCCCGCGTCGTCTCGGCCAGCTGCACCTCCAGCGTGCGCTGGCGGCGCGTCGCCAGCCACAGCGCGAACACGCCGCCCGCGCCCGCGCCGACGCCGAACGCCGTCTTGACGGCGTCGATCCGGACCGGCGCGTCCGGCCGCCCGGACCAGGCCAGGAACAGCCAGAGCAGGACCCCGGTGACGGCGGCGACCGCGACGGCGGTCACGGCGATCCACCGCCACTTCAGGACCGGCACCGGCTCAGACGGCGCCGTACTGGCGGTCACCCGCGTCACCGAGGCCCGGGACGATGAAGCCCGAGTCGTTGAGGCGCTCGTCGATGCTCGCCGTGACCACCCGGACCGGCAGGCCCGTCTTCTCCAGGTGCGCCAAGCCTTCCGGCGCCGCGAGCGCGCAGATCGCCGTCACGTCGTCGGCGCCGCGGTCGGTGAGCAGGCGGATCGTGTACTCCATCGAGCCGCCGGTGGCGAGCATCGGGTCGAGCACCATTACCGGCCGGTCGGCGAGCGATTCCGGCAGCGACTCCAGGTACGGCGTCGGCTTGAGCGTCTCCTCGTCGCGCGCCAGGCCGACGAAGCCCATCTGCGCGTCCGGGATCAGCTTGTGCGCCTGGTCGGCCATCCCCAGCCCGGCGCGCAGCACCGGCACCAGCAGCGGCGGCTTGGCCAGCTTGTAGCCGTCGGTGCGGGCGACCGGCGTGTGGATCTTCTCGATCTTCACCGGCACGGCGCGCGTGGCTTCGTAGACCAGCATGACGGTCAGCTCGTGCAGCGCGGCCCGGAACGCGGCGCTGTCGGTGCGCGCGTCGCGCATCGTGGAAAGCCGGGCCTTCGCGAGGGGGTGGTCGACGACGTGCACATCCATGCGGGTCAATCTAGCCGTTTCGCGAAGCTCTTCACCCAGCCGCGCTGCCAGGGCGTTTCGACGGCTCGTTCGTGGTAGTGCGCCCGCACCCAGGCGACGGCGTCCTCGGCCGGGACGCCGGAGAGCGTGGCCAGGCAAGCCATCACCGTGCCAGTCCGGCCGGCGCCGCCGTAGCACGCGACTTCGACGGTCTCGGCCTTCGCCCGCTCGTGGACGGCCTTGATCTTTTCGCGGGCGTCGGCGGGGTGGACCGGCAGCAGGAAGTCCGGCCAGGTCACCCATTCGTGCGGCCAGGTGATGCCCCCGCCGTGTTTGCGTCGCAGCCGGCTCGTCCCCAGGTAGAGCCCGAAATCCGGGGCGGGTTCGGCGGGCCGCGGGCGGCCCAGTCCGCGGCCGCGGACCCGCACGCCGTCCGGAAATTCGACTGTCGTGGATCCCATCGGGTCAGTGTCCTCCAGAAGATGGACACGCTGAGTGGTTTTCGCCGATAAGCTCCGCCGGGTGAGCGAACTGACGCCCGACCAGATGCGGGCTTCCGACGCGGACCGCGAACGCGTCGCCCAGGTGCTGCACAACGCCCTCTCGGAGGGCCGGATCACCGTGAACGAGCTGGAAGAACGGCTCACGACGATCTACGCGGCGAAAACCCTGGGCGAACTGAAGCCGGTGACGGCGGACCTGCCGATGTCGTCCGCGGCGGTCGAGCCGGCCACGACGCGGGCCCTCGGCTTCCCGGACCAGCGCATCGGCGGCCACCCGGGCTCCCCGGTGTCGATCGGCGTGCTGTCGGGCGCGGTCCGCAAGGGCAGCTGGGTCCTGCCCCCGCAGCACAACAGCTTCGCGTTCTGGGGCGGCGCGGAGATCGACCTGCGGCAGGCGCGGTTCGCGGACAAGCACTGCACGATCACCGCGGTGGCGATCATGGGCGGCATCCAGATCACGGTCCCGGACGACGTCAACGTGGACGTCACCGGCCTCGGCCTGATGGGCGGGTTCGTGCTGGAGGACAAGTCGGGCGCACCACCGGCCCCGCCGACAGCCCCGACCGTGAAGATCAACGGCCTGGCGTTCTGGGGTGGGGTCGTCGTGTACCGGAAGCCGGCGAAGCGGACCGAACCGCCGCAGATCGCAGGGTCCTGACCTCGGCAACGTGACGCGAGTGGCACCGAGCGTCACAACGCATGGGGGCTCGCACTGTCGGGACCGCCGCCTAGACTCAGGCGCATGACAGCCACGACCAGCACGTCAGCGGCGCCGGCCACCCCGGCACCGCTGGTGGACGCGACTCGCGATGACGCGAGCCTGCGCCGCTTCCTGCTCGGGCTGCCCGGTGTCGATCAGGTCGGCGTCGAGCAGCGCGCGGCGGGCCTCGGCACGCGCAGCATCAAGAAGGACGCCAAGCGGTGGGCCATCGACACCGCCATCTCCATGGTCGACCTGACCACGCTGGAGGGCGCCGACACCCGGGGCAAGGTCCGGGCGCTGGCCGCGAAGGCGGTGCGGCCCGATCCCGAACGCCAGGACACCCCGCGCGTCGCCGCCGTCTGCGTGTACCCGGACATGGTCGCCACGGCCGTCGAAGCGCTGAAGGGC
Organism: Amycolatopsis sp. NPDC024027; assembly: GCF_040638975.1. Taxonomy (NCBI): domain Bacteria; kingdom Bacillati; phylum Actinomycetota; class Actinomycetes; order Pseudonocardiales; family Pseudonocardiaceae; genus Amycolatopsis; species Amycolatopsis sp. NPDC024027. The sequence continues at coordinate 204,098 of NZ_JBEZYY010000007.1, read as the reverse complement.
AGCGGCGTGCACGTCGCGAGCGTCGCCACCGGCTTCCCCGCCGGGCGCACCAGCCGCGAGATCAAACTGGCCGACACCAAGATCGCCGTCGAGGCCGGTGCGCACGAAGTCGACATGGTGATCGATCGCGGCGCCTTCCTCGAAGGCCGGTACATGGACGTCTTCGAGGAGATCCGGGCCATCAAGGCCGCCTGCGGCGACGCCCACCTGAAGGTCATCCTCGAGACCGGCGAGCTGGCGACCTACGACAACGTGCGGCGCGCGTCGTGGCTGGCGCTGCTGGCCGGCGGCGACTTCATCAAGACCTCCACCGGCAAGGTGTCCCCCGCCGCGACGCTGCCGGTCACCCACATCATGCTGCAGGCCGTCCACGACTGGCACGTGCAGACCGGCGAGCTGCGCGGCGTCAAGCCCGCGGGCGGCATCCGGACGACGAAGGACGCGATCAAGTACCTGGTCGCGGTGCACGAAGTCGCCGGCGAGCCGTGGCTGGCCCCGGACCTGTTCCGCTTCGGCGCGTCCAGCCTGCTCAACGACCTGCTGCTGCAGCGCCGCACCCAGGTGGACGGCCACTACAGCGGCCCCGACTACGTGACGGTGGACTGATGCCTGTTTTCGAGTACGCACCGGCGCCGGAATCGCGCGCCATCGCGAACCTGAAGGACTCCTACAAGCCCTTCGTCAACGGGGAGTTCGTCGACGGCTCGGGCGAGCCGCTGAAGACGATCAACCCGGCCACCGAAGAGGTCCTGGCCGAGGTCGGCACCGCGTCGAAGTCCGATGTGGACACCGCGGTCAAGGCCGCGCGCAAGGCCCACACCGGCGTCTGGTCCAAGATGCCGGGCACCGAACGCGCGAAGTACCTCTTCCGCATCGCGCGGCTCATCCAGGAGCGCTCGCGCGAGCTGGCCGTGCTGGAGAGCCTCGACAACGGCAAGCCGATCAAGGAGTCGCGCGACTCCGACGTCCCGACGGCGGCCGCGCACTTCTTCTACCACGCCGGCTGGGCCGACAAGCTGGACTACGCGGGCTACGGCCCCGACCCGCGTCCGCTGGGCGTGGCGGGCCAGATCATCCCGTGGAACTTCCCGCTGCTCATGCTGGCCTGGAAGATCGCCCCGGCGCTGGCCACCGGCAACACCGTGGTCCTCAAGCCGGCCGAGACGACGCCGTTGACCGCGCTCGTGTTCGCCGAGATCTGCCAGCAGGCCGAACTGCCGCCGGGCGTGGTGAACATCCTGCCGGGCGCGGGCGACATCGGTGCGTCCATTGTGGAGCACGCCGACATCGACAAGATCGCCTTCACCGGCTCGACCGAGGTCGGCAAGGCGATCCAGCGCCAGGTGGCGGGCACGGCGAAGAAGCTGACGCTGGAACTGGGCGGCAAGGCGGCGAACATCGTCTTCGAGGACGCCCCGCTCGACCAGGCGATCGAGGGCATCGTCAACGGCATCTTCTTCAACCAGGGCCACGTCTGCTGCGCGGGCTCGCGCCTGCTGGCGCAGGAGTCCATCGCCGAAGAGGTGCTGGAGAAGCTGCGCTACCGCGTCTCGACGCTGCGCGTCGGCGATCCGCTGGACAAGAACACCGACGTCGGCGCGATCAACTCGGCCGAGCAGCTGGCGAAGATCCAAGGGCTCGTCGAAGCCGGGGACGCCGAGGGGGCGCAGCGCTGGACCAGCCCGTGCCCGGTCCCGGACCGCGGGTTCTTCTTCGCCCCGACGGTGTTCGCGAACGTCCACCAGTCGATGCGGATCGCCCGCGAGGAGATCTTCGGGCCGGTGCTGTCGGTGCTGACGTTCCGCACGCCGGACGAGGCCGTGGCGAAGGCGAACAACACGCCGTACGGGCTTTCGGCCGGCATCTGGACCGAAAAGGGCTCCCGGATCCTGTGGATGGCGAACCAGCTGCGCGCCGGCGTGGTCTGGGCCAACACCTTCAACCGCTTCGACCCCACCGCCCCCTTCGGCGGCTACCAGGAATCCGGCTTCGGGCGCGAAGGCGGCCGCACCGGGCTGGAGGCGTACCTGAATGTCTGACCGAATTTCCGTCGCGAAGACGTACAAGCTGTACATCGGCGGCAAGTTCCCGCGCTCGGAGTCCGGCCGGGTCTACCCGGTGACGGACGGCAAGGGCAAGTTCCTGGCGAACGCGGCGCACGCTTCGCGCAAGGACGTCCGCGACGCGGTGGTGGCCGCACGCAAGGCGTTCCCCGGCTGGTCGGCGGCCACGGCGTACAACCGCGGCCAGGTGCTCTACCGGGTGGCGGAGGTCCTGGAGGGCCGCCGCGACCAGTTCATCGCCGAGGTATCGGCGTCGGAAGGCCTGGCCGCGAAGAAGGCCGAGTCCATTGTGGACGCGGCGATCGACCGCTGGGTCTGGTACGCGGGCTGGACGGACAAGATCGCCTCCGTGCTGGGTTCGGCCAACCCGGTGGCGGGCCCGTACTTCTCGTTCACGCTCCCGGAGCCCACGGGTGTGGTGGGTGTCCTGGCGCCGCAGCAGTCGTCGCTGCTGGGCCTGGTCGAGGTGCTGGCCCCGGTCCTGGCGACGGGCTCGACGGCGGTGGTGGTCTCGAGCGCGGAGCGGCCGTTGCCGGCGATCACGCTGTCGGAGGTCCTGGCGACCTCCGACGTCCCGGGCGGCGTGGCGAACATCCTCACGGGCCACGCGGCCGAGCTGGGCCCCTGGCTGGCCTCGCACGGCGACGTCAACGCACTGGACCCGACGGGAGCCGCCCCGGCGGACCGCCCGGCCCTGGCGCGCGAAGCGGCGAACACGGTGAAGCGGGTGCTGACGGTCCCGGAAGCGGAACCGGACTGGACGACGGCGCCGGACCTCACGCGGCTGCGGCGGTACCTGGAGGCCAAGACGGTCTGGCACCCGCTGGGCGTCTGACCTGGTGAGCGGAGGCCACCACCTGGTCGGCCGGGTGGTGGCCTTCATTCGTGTGGTGGATTCTCCGCCGAGCCCCGCCGATCTACGCTCGATGTAATCGGGTACTCACTTGACGTGATCGGAAGCTCCGTGGCTGCTCACGCCGGCTTCACGACGCTGGTGGCTCTGCGCGCGAAGGCCGGCGAACTGGCCGCGCTCCGCGCCCTGACCCGGCCCGCCCAGGTCCGGCGGGTTCAGCCGCTGCTGCAGTTCGACCCGGGCCGGAAGCGCCCCGCCGACCAGCTCGACGACGTCGAAGAGGTCGCACGCCACCTGCACCGCCTGGGCCGGTGCTGCTGGATCGACGCCTCCGACGTGGCGGACCGGCCCGGGTTCGGCGCCGGTGGCGCGCTCGGCCGGCTGGCCGACCACCTGGCCGGCCCGGCCGACCTCCTCGACACGGCTTGGCCGGTCCCGTTCGTCCCGGTGGTCCGCAGCGACGCCACCGAGCAGGGGGCCGCGACGCTGGGGCGCCTCGGCGCCGAGCTGGGAGCCGGAGTCGCCCTCCGGGTGCGGCCGGGCACGGCCGACCGGGACACCCTCGGCCGGCTCGTCGAGCGGCTGGCGCTCGAACCGGGCGACATCCACGTGGTCCTGGACCTCCAGTACGTCGCCGAGGCGACGACCACGCGGGCCGAGCGGGCCGCCGCCATGCTGGCCGTGCTCACCGGCTTGGGCGTCTTCGGCTCGACGAGCCTGCTGACCGGCTCGATCCCGAAGACGCTCGGCCAGACCGCGACCTGGGAACAGGCGCGAGCCGAAGAAGTGCTGTGGGAACACCTGGTGGGGGCCGGGGCCGCGAACCTGCGGTTCGGCGACTACGGCGCCGTGCACCCGATCCCCGGGCCGGGCTTCCGCAGCAAGCACGTCGCGCTGAAGTACACGTGCCCGCACCGCTGGCTCTACTCGCGAGAGCGGATGCCCGACGAGCCGGGCGACGAACCGGCCCGCGGCCGAGCGTTCCGGGTCGTGTGCCGCCGCGTGGTCGAATCGGCGGGCTACGCCGGCCCGGGCTTCTCCTGGGGCGATCACGAAATCCACGAGGTGGCGGCGGGCGGCGGGAGGGCTCTGGGCGACACCAGCAAGCCGATCGCGTTCGCGACCTCACACCACCTGGCCTACCTGGCCACCCGCGCCGCGGCTTGACGCTAGCTCATCGTCACCGAGAAGTCCGACAGCGTGAACCGGGCCTTGCCGCCGCCGGTGGCGCAGAACTCGATGCCGTAGCCGATCTGGTTGACCGTCGGGTTCGAGGGGATCAGGCCCTTGCCGATCGCCCACGCGATCATCGCCTTCAGGTCCACACTGCCCGCATACTGCGTCGAGCGGGACACGAACGCCACGTACCCCTCGTCGTCCGCCCAGACGTCGTACGTGAGGCCGCCCGCCGTGTACGTCGTCAGCTTGTCGCCCCCCGGGACCTGCTTGTGGTTCTCCGTCCAGACCATCAGCTCGCTGACGCCCTTGCCGTCGCCCACGCCGTTCAGCCAGAGGTCGTAGGCCACGTCGTAGATGCCGGTGCCCGGGCCGCGGCCGGCGAACGTCGATTTGATCACCGAATAGTCGTTGAACGGTTTTCCGTTCTGATCGTTGATGTCCTTGTGCACGTTCGGATAGGTTTTCACCGACGTCGAATCGGGTTGGGTGGATTCGACGTACCAGTTGTCGTACGCGCACGCCCGCAGCGTTTCCGGGCCCGCTTCCCCGGCGTTCCACATGTTGTTGTGGACGTAATAACCACCGTCGGACCAGCCGCCGTCGGGGTCGCTCGTGGTGAACTCCGGGCTGCGGCAGCTCCGGACCGGCGTGGTCGACGGCGGCGCCGGAATCGACGGAGGCGCAGGTAGAGACGCCGAAGGCACCGGCGACGACGAATACGACGAAGGAGCAGGGGCCGTCACCGAAGAAGACGTGGGCGTCGAAGCCGGCGCGGCCGCCGCGCCGTCGACGGGCGCGCCGCCGCACCCGGCGAGCACCGGAAAGGAAATCGCCAACAACACGGCCAGCGTTCTTCGTCGCATTTTCCCGCCCATAGCTGCAATTGCCGGCAGAACGAGGCGGACCCTAACACGGAAATCGGCGGATTCAGTCGGGGTCGAGATCCCGCGACGTGATCGGACGGCCGGGGAGCGCCGAACCCGGCCGCGCGCTGAGACCGTCGATCATGATGCCGACACACCGCCGAGCCGCCATCGCGGCGACCTCCGGCGACTTCGCGCGCATCTGGCGCAGCAGCGTCGCGAACAGGATCGCGATGTCACCGGCGCCGACGTCGTCGCGCAGCTTGCCCTCGGCCTTCGCGCCGTCGACGAAGCCGTCGAGGACGGCCAGGATCTCGTCGCGCAGCCGGCGGACCTCCGGGTCGTTCTTGAGGATCACCAGCGCCCGGTGCGAGACCATCGCCAGCTGCACGCTCAGCTGCAGCTCCACCGACTGCCGCAGCAGCCGCTCGAGCGCCCGCCACGCCGACGTCTCCTCGGCGGCGATCACGCGCGCGTCGATCAGCACCCGTTCGAAGTTGTCCATCGCGACCGCCCGGATCAGCGCGTCCCGGTCCGGGAACCGCCGGTAGAGCGTGCCGACGCCGACGCCGGCCGCGCGCGCGATCTCCTCCATCGGCGCGTCAGGACCTGAAGCGGCGAAGATGGCCTTCGCGGCGGCCAGGATCTGGTCGCGGTTGCGCCGCGCGTCCGCCCGCAGGGTCGTCTCGGGGTCTGCCGTCATGCCGTTCGCCTTCCGCTGAATCGCGCGGGGTGATTCTCGCATGGTCAGCGGGCCACACACTCCCCGCGCGAGTGGGTAGTCGGCATCTAGTGGACGAATTCCCTCCGCTTGAGTACCTTGGACAGGGAACCGGAATGTAATCCTCCGCATACTTTCCGTCCGATTTAGGGGGTCCGAAATGACTGAATTGGCAGAACCCGCCACGCGGGACGAGACTTTTCCGCTGGCCCGCACCTGTCCGTTCGCACCGCCGCCGGCGTACGAGAAGCTGCGCGAAGCCGGTCCGGTCCAGCGCGTCGGGCTGCCCGACGGCTCGGAGGCCTGGGCCATCACCCGCCTGGAGGAAGTCCGGCAAGTGCTGACCGACCCGCGGTTCAGCTCCAACCGGTTCAACCCGGGCTTCCCGATCCTGACGAAGGGCGGCCGCCCGCAGCGTCGCCGCTTCACGGCGTCGCTGATCAACATGGACCCGCCGGAGCACGGCGCCGCCCGGCGCGAGGTCGTCGGCGAGTTCACCGTCAAGCGGATGAAGGCGCTGCAGCCGCGGATCCAGCAGATCGTCGACGAGCACATCGACGCAATCCTGGACGGCCCGAAACCCGCCGACCTGGTCTCCGCGCTGAGCCTGCCGGTGCCGTCGCTGGTCATCTGCGAGCAGCTCGGCGTCCCCTACGCCGACCACGACTTCTTTCAGTCGCGCAGCTCCACCCTGCTGAACCGGGAGGTGACGCAGGAGGCGCGCATGCAGGCCGTCGAAGAGATGCAGGACTACCTCGACAAGCTCGTCGCCGCCAAGGAGGCCGACCCGACCGACGACCTGCTCGGCCGGCAGGTCCTCAAGCAGCGCGAGGAGCACGGCGACGTCGACCACGACTCGCTGGTCTCGCTGGCGTTCCTCCTGCTCCTCGCCGGGCACGAGACGACGGCGAACATGATCTCGCTCGGCACCGTGGCGCTGCTGGAGAACCCGGACCAGCTCGAGATCATCAAGAACGACCCCGGCAAGACGCTCGACGCCGTCGAGGAACTGCTGCGCTACTTCACCATCGCCGAGTTCGCGACCTCGCGGGTCGCCACGGAGGACGTCGAGATCGGCGGGCAGCTGATCCGCGAAGGCGAGGGCGTGCTCGGCCTGAGCTACTCCGGCAACCGCGACGAAGCCGCGTTCGAGAACCCCGACGCCCTCGACCTCGAGCGCGGCGCGCGCCACCACGTCGCGTTCGGCTTCGGCCCGCACCAGTGCCTCGGCCAGAACCTGGCCCGGATGGAACTGCAGATCGTCTTCGACACGCTGTTCCGCCGCATCCCGGAGCTCAAGCTGGCCGCCCCGGTGGACCAGCTGCCGTTCAAGCACGACTCGTCGATCTTCGGCCTCTACTGCCTGCCCGTGACCTGGTGAGGGAGACGTCATGACCGCGGTCCACGAATTCCCGATGACGCGGACGTGCCCGTTCGCGCCGCCGACGGCGTACACCGAGATCCGCGAGGAGGACCCGGTCACCCGGGTGGGGCTGCCCGACGGCAGGCGGGCCTGGGTGGTCAGCAGGCACGAGGACGTCCGGGCCGTGCTGAACGACCGGCGGTTCAGCGCCGACCGGCAGCACCCGGACTTCCCGCAGCTGGTGCCCGGGTTCCGGCGGCCGGACGACGAGCGCACCATGATCACCATGGACGCGCCCGAGCACGGGCCGGCCCGCAAGGCCGTGCTCGGCGAGTTCACCGTGCGCCGGATGGAGGCGCTGCGGCCGCGGATCCAGGAGATCGTCGACGAGCGGATCGACGCGCTGCTGGCCGGGCCGAAGCCGGGCGACCTGGTCGAGACGCTGTCGCTGCCGGTGCCGTCGCTGGTCATCTGCGAGATGCTCGGCGTGCCGTACGCCGACCACGACTTCTTCCAGACCCACACGACGAAGCTGATCAAGCGTGGCACGCCCCCGCAGGAGCGGCGGGCCGCGGTCGAGGCCGTGCGCGGGTACATGGGCGACCTCATCGCGGGGAAAGAGGACAACCCGCCGGACGACCTGCTCGGACGGCAGATCGTCAAGCTGCGCGAAGAGGGCACTTACCGGCGGGCGGCGCTGGCCGCGACCGGGTTCCTGCTGCTCGTCGCCGGCCACGAGACGACGGCGAACATGATCTCCCTCGGCACGGTCGGGCTGCTGGAGAACCCGGAGCAGCTGGCACTGATCAAGGACGACCCGGGCAAGACGCTCGACGCCGTCGAGGAGCTGCTGCGGTACTTCACCATCGTCGACGCCGCCACCGCGCGGCTGTGCGTCGAGGACACCGAGGTCGGCGGCCAGCTGATCCGGGCCGGCGAAGGCGTGCTGGCGCTGGGCTACGCGGCCAACCGCGACAAAACGGCGTTCGAGAACCCCGACGAGCTGGACATCGAGCGCGGCGCGCGGCACCACGTGGCGTTCGGGTTCGGGCCGCACCAGTGCCTCGGCCAGAACCTCGCCCGGATGGAGCTGCAGATCGTCTTCGACACCCTCTTCCGCCGGATCCCGGAGCTCAAGCTGGCCGCGCCGGTCGACGACCTGCCGTTCAAGGACGACGCGAACATCTACGGCCTGTACCGGTTGCCGGTGACCTGGTAGAGACGAACTGCCGAACCACCACAGGGGAAGAAGAGGACCATGAAGATCATCGCGGACACCGGCAAGTGCGTCGGCGCCGGGCAGTGCGTGCTCACCGAGCCCTCGCTGTTCGACCAGAGCGAGGAGGACGGCACGGTCATCGTGCTCGACGACCAGCCGCAGGGCGCGCTGGTCGAGAAGGCCCGTGAAGCGGTGCACGTCTGCCCGAGCCAGGCCCTCTCCCTCCAGGAGTGACCCAGCGAGAAGGCCACCTCGAGACTCCTCGAGGTGGCCTTCGCGCACTTTCGAGCTACTTGACCGCGCCCATCGACAGGCCGCGGACCAGGTGGTTCTGCGCGATCCAGCCGACGATCATCACCGGCAGCGAAGCCAGCAGCGCGGCGGCCGACAGCTGCGCCCAGTACAGGCCTTCGCTGGTGATGAACCCGACCAGGAACACCGGGACCGTGCCGGCCCGGGCCGCGGTCAGGTTGACCGCGTAGAAGAACTCCGTCCAGGAGAAGATCACGCAGATCAGCGCGGTCGCCGCGATCCCGGGCGCGACCACCGGCATGATGATCTTGCGCAGCAGCGTCGGCAGGTTGGCGCCGTCGATCCGGCCCGCCTCGATCATCTCGTGCGGTACTTCGAGGAAGAACGACCGCATCATCCAGATGGCCAGCGGCAGGTTCATCGACGTGTACAGGATGACCAGCGCCCACACCGTGTCGAGCAGCTCGGTGTTCTGCGAGATCACGTACAGCGGGATGATCGCCGCCACGATCGGCAGCATCTTCGTCGAGAGGAAGAAGCCGAGCGCGTTCGACGTGCCCTTGACCGGCGCCAGCGAAAGCGCGTACGCCGCCGGGACGCCGAAGAGCAGTACCAGGGCCGTCGACAGGATCGTCACGAACGCCGAGTTCGACACGTACGGCAGGAACCCGCCGCTCAGGACGTTGCCGAGCTGCTCGAACGTCGGGGTGAAGAACAGCTTCGGCGGGTCGGTGTAGGCGTCCGCCTCCTGCTTGAACGCGGTGAGGATCATCCACAGCAGCGGGAACACGAACAGGATCGCGATGATCCAGGTCGCGACGGTCAGCGAACCTTTGCCGTAAGCCCGCTTGCGGGGCGCAACCGTCGTCATTTGATGCCTCCGCTCACCGAGAAGGTCCGGAACATCAGGCGCAGCGCGAAGGTCGCGACGATCATCGTCAGGATCACCACGATCACGCCCATCGCCGAGGACTGGCCGACGTCGAAGCCCTCGAACGCGCGCTGGTAGATGTAGTACGGCAGGTTGGTGCTCGCCGTGCCCGGACCGCCCTGGGTCATCAGGAAGATCGCGTCGAAGCTGTTCACGATGTAGATCGCGCCCAGCAACGTGGCCAGCTGCAGGAACCGGGACAGGTGCGGCAGCGTGATGGAGACGAACGTCCGCCAGCGACCGGCACCGTCCACATTGGCCGCTTCGAGCACGTCCTTGGCCTGGCTCTGCAGGCCGGCCAGGATGAGCAGCATCATGAACGGCGTCCACTGCCACACGATCTGGGCCATCACCGACGCCAGCGGGAACTCCGAAAGCCAGTCGGTGTCGGTGCCGAAGACGAAGTGCAGCAGCCCGTAGGTCGGGTCGAACACCGTTGTCTTCCACAGCAGCGCGCCGGCCGCCGGCAGGATCAGGAACGGCGTGATGAGCAGCGTCCGGACGACGCCGCGGCCGAGGAACTTGCGGTCCAGCAGGATCGCCAGGCCGAGGCCGAGCAGGAGCGCGACGAACACGCACACGACGGTCAGTACCACCGTGTTGAGCAGCGCGACCAGGAACGTCGTGTCGCTGAAGACGTCGATGTAGTTGTCCAGGCCGACGAAGTGCCGCGAGCCGGGCCGGACCAGGTTCCACGACTGGAACGAGTAGAACACGGTGAGCAGGAACGGCAGCTGCGTCACCGCGATGACGAAGATCAGCGCGGGCAGCAGTGGCAGCCGCCGCTTGGCCGCGGTGCTCAGGCCGCGTTTCTCTTCGACCTTCGCGTGGGAGGTGGACGTGGGGGCATCTACGGAGAGCGTGGACATCACTGCACCGCCTTGTAGGAGTCGCCCACCGTCTGGGCGTAGTCCTGGGACTGCTTCAGGGCGTCTTCGACGGACTCGCGGCCGGCGATCGCGGCCGACAGCTGCTGGCTCACCCGGGTGCCCAGGTCCTGGAACTCGGGGATGCCGACGAACTGGATGCCGGGGTAGGGCACCGGGTTCGCCATGGCCTTCTGCTGGTTCGCGTCCGCGATGCCGTCGAGCGTGGGCTTCGCGTAGGCCTTCGCCGCGTCGGCGTACTCGGGGATGGCGTACGTCGACTGGCGGACGCCCGGCGGCACGCGGTTCCAGCCGTAGGTGTGGCCGACCTTCTGCACGTACGCCTTGTCGGTCATCCAGGCCATGAACTTCCAGGCCGCGTCCTTGTCCTTCGCGACCTTCGGGATGCCCAGGGCCCAGGTGTAGAGCCAGCCGCTGGCCTGCGTCTTGACCACCGGCGCGGGCGCGTACCCGGACTTTCCGACGATCTTGCTGCTCGACGGGTCCTCGTTGGTGCCCGCCATGACCGTGGCGTCGTACCACATCGCCGCGTTGCCTTGGGTGTAGCGCGTGCCGCACTCGGAGAACCCGGCGCTGGAGGCGCCGACCTCGCCGTGCTCGCGGATCAGGTTGACGTAGAAGTTCGCGGCTTCCTTGAACTCCGGCGACGTCAGCTTGGCGTTCCAGTCCTTGTCGAACCACTGCGCGCCGAAGGTGTTGGCCACGGTGGTGAACGGCGCGAGGCTCTCGCCCCAGCCCGGCTTGCCGCGCAGGCAGATGCCGGCGACGCCGTTGGCCTTGTCGTCGAGCTTCGCGGCGTAGTCGGCGATTTGCTGCCACGTCGGCTTGGCCGGCATGGTGATCCCGGCCTTGTCGAAGAGGTCCTTGCGGTAGGCCAGGAACGACGACTCGCCGTAGAACGGCACCGCGTACATCTGGTTCCGGTACGACAGCGACTGCTTGATGCTGGGGATGAAGTCGCCTTCGTCGTAGCCCGGAGTGGCCGCCATGTGCGGTTCGAGGTTCTCGAGCCAGCCGTTGGCCGCCCACTGCGGGGCCTCGTAGTTGCTGATCATGACGACGTCGAACTCGCCGCCCTCGGTGGCGGTCGACGCGGTGATCTTGGCGCGGGCCTGGTTTTCCGGCAGGGACACGAACTTGAGGCCGATGCCGGTGGCCTTCTCGAACTCCGGCGCGAGCGCGATCGCGTCCTTCATCTGCGGGTTCGACACGATGGCGATGACGAGCGTCGAGTTACCAGTGCCGAGCGAGCCGGCGCCCGCGCAGCCGGTGGCCAGCAGCGACGTCGCCGCGAGGAGGGTGAGGAGCTTACGCACGGCCACCTCCGGGGAGGACCTGCACCTTGAGGCCCGAGCCGCTGCGCATCTTGGCCAGCGCCTCGGGGTACTGCTCCAGCGGCAGGGTGTCGGTGAGCAACGCGCCGGTGTCGATCGCGCCGCTCGCGACGAGGTCGAGAGCGGCGCCGAAACTGTGCAGCACGGCCATCGAGCCGACGATCGTGATTTCGTCGTTGTAGATGCGGAACGGCGAAAGCGCGACGCGGGCTTCGGCCGGGGCGACGCCGAAGACGAGCAGCCGTCCCCCGCGTCGGATCGCGTCGAAGGCGGCTTCGATGGCGGGCGCGGCGCCGGTGCAGTCGACGGCGACGTCGAACTTCTCGCCGTTCAGGTCGCCGACGTCCTTCGCGGTGGCGACGGCACCGAGGCTTTTCGCCCGTGGCAAGCGGGCTTCGTTGCGGTCGACCACCGTGACCCGCGCGCCCGAGCGCTGCAGCAGCTGCTGCATGATCAGGCCCATGGTGCCGGCGCCGACGACGAGGAAGCGTTCACCGGCCTCGACACCGACCCGGCGAACACCGTGCACCGCACAGGAAACCGGCTCGACCAGCGCGCCCTGTTCCCAGCTCATCGTGTCGGGCATGCGATAGCAGGTGGACGACGGGACGGCGACGTACTCGGCGAAGGCGCCGTTGACGGTGTCGCCGGTGGCGCCCCAGTTCGCGCAGAGGTTGCCGTGGCCGGCGCGGCACGGGCCGCAGTAGCCGCAGAACAGGGACGGGTCGACGGCCACGCGGTCGCCGACCTTCCACTCGCCCGGCACGTCCGCGCCGAGCTCGACGATCTCCCCGGCGAACTCGTGCCCGGGGACGATGGGGTACGGCGTGGGCGGGAAGTGCCCGTCCGCGATGTGCAGGTCGGTGCCGCAGATGCCGCACGCTCCGACCTTGACGACGACCTGACGTTCCCCGGGTTTCGGATCGGGCACCTCGCCGACCCTGATCTCACCGGGCCGGTCGACGATGGCGGCACGCATGCCTGCCCCTTCCTCGCGCTCAATTGAGCAACGTTGACCTATCGAGTCGAGAACACGTGAAGGCATTACAGGTCTGACGTCGGTATTACGTCAACCTTTCGGCTGGATTTCGCGCTATTATGCTCATATGAGCGCCACCAAGAAGCCCCCTTCGCTTTCGGAGGCACTGCTGCTCGCCACCGTCGCCCGGCGCTTCTACGTGCAGGGACGCTCCAAGCTGGAGATCGCCGACGAGTTCGGCGTCAGCCGGTTCAAGGTGGCGCGGATGCTCGACACCGCGATGGAGTCCGGCCTGGTCAGGGTGGAGTTCTCCCTGCCGGCCCCGGTGGACCTGGCGCTGTCGGACGAGGTGTGTTCCGCGTACGGCTTGAAGCGGGCCCTGGTGCTCGAACGCTCAACCGAGCGCGAGCCGAAGGAGGTCGTCCGGGCCAAGATCGGCTCGCTGGCGGCGCTGCTGCTGGAGGAGATCGCGGTCCCGTCCGACGTCATCGGCCTGTCGTGGGCGCGCTCGGTGAACGCGATGACCGAGGCGATCCGGGCGCTGCCGCGCTGCCCGATCGTCCAGCTCTGCGGGGTGCAGGCCGGGATGGACATGCGCGGCCGCTCGGTGGAGACGGTCAGCCGCGTGACCTCGGTGTCCGGCGGCGACGCGTACCCGATCTTCGGCCCGCTGGTGCTGCCCGACCGCCGGACGACCGAGACGTTGCGGCGTCAGCCGGGGATCGCGGAGACGTTCGGCCAGTTCCGCAACCTGACGAAGGCGGTGGTCAGCATCGGCGCGTGGCAGCCGGGCGAGTCGACGGTGTACGACGCGCTGGACGAGGCCGAGCGCGCGGCGATCGCGGCCCGCGGGGCGACGGCGGAGGTCGCGGCCCGGCTGTTCGACGCGTCCGGCAACGCGCTGTCGACGGGCCTGGCCCACCACGTGCTGGCGATCAGCCACGAGGAGCTGATGGCGGTCCCGGAGGTGATCGCCCTGGGCTACAGCAGGCCCAAAGCCGCGGCGGTGGACGCGGTTCTCCGGTCCGGCATGGTCTCGACGCTCATCACCGACGCCGCGGCAGCGGTGCCGTTGCTGGCGCTGGCGGCGAAGAACCCGCCCCGCTGATACTCCCCCGGGAGTACTTCGCCACCGGCGTCCTACCGCACCGGGCGCAATCTCACCGGTCCCGGCTCCGGGGCGAAACCCGGGTCGCGCCCGATGCGGCCACGGCCGCGCTCGGCGAGCCTGGATCCCGTGACCACCAAGACTTCTCCCCGCTGGCGCCAGGCCGTCGTGTGGCTGCACGTCGTGTCCTCGGTGGCCTGGATGAGCCAGGCCCTGACCCTCGTCGTCCTGATGTCGCTGACCCTCACCAGCCCCGCCGAGGCACCGGCTGCGACGTCGATGGCCGAAAAACTCGACTCCGTGCTGCTCGCGCCGATGGCGAACGTCTCCGCGTTCACCGGCTTGCTGCTCGCCGGCGCGACGGCGTGGGGCTTCTTCCGGCACTGGTGGGTGCTCACGAAGTTCGCCCTGACGCTGGCGCAGCTCTACGCCGGGATCTTCCTGCTCTCCTCCGCTCTGCGGGCGTCCGCGGACACCGCGACCGGCACGTGGGCGCAGGTCGCCGGTACGTCGATGATGGCCGGCGCACTGGCCTTTCAGGCGTGGCTTTCGGTCGCGAAGCCGGGGAAGAAGACGCCGTGGTCCCCCGCCGCGAAGCCGCCCACCGCGCCGACCTGGGTGTTCGTGGCGGGCGTCTTGACGCCGCTTGCCGACGTGACGATCAGCGTGTTCTGGGGACGTCCGCTCCCGGCGGTGGAGCTGGTCATGCTGATCGTGCTGCTCGGGTTTGAGCGGCGACGACGTCGTCGCCGTGCTCGGCAGCCCAGCGTCCGAAGCCCTCGATCGGCCCGAGCAGCGTCCTCCCCAGCGGCGTGAGCGCGTACGCGCCTTCGCACCGCTCGACGAGACCGTCGAATTCGAGGCGCCGCAGGGTTTCCGTCAGCACCTTCGCGCTGATGCCACCGATGGTGCGCCGCAGGTCGACGTGCCGCTGCGGCCCGGTGCGCAAGGCCCACACCACCACCGGGTTCCACGTGTTGGCGACCAGGTCGAACGCGAGCCGCGTCCGGCAATCCGCGAGGAAGTCCATGGTTACCGTTCGGTTCCTTCCCAGGCTCCTACCGTCGTTCTGGTACCAGCCAAGCACAAGGAGGACGCATGCGGATCGGGATCTTCGGCACGGGCGGGATGGCGGACGCGCTCGGCACGCAGTGGGCGCGGGCGGGACACGAGCTGATGGTGAGCGGCCGGTCCGACCCCGCCGCGGTGGCCGCGCGGCTCGGCGCCGCGACCGGACCGTGGCGCGAGACAGCCGCCTTCGCCGACGTGCTGCTCCTGGCCGTGCCCGCCGCGGCGATCGGTGAAGTGCTCGCCGAGGCGGGTCCGCTGACCGGGAAGGTACTGGTGGACTGCACCAACCACCCGGATCTGACGGGCACCCCCGTGGCGTCGCGGATCGCCACGGACGCCCACGTCGTCAAGGCGTTCAACCTGGCTCACGTCGACGTCTGGCGGATGACGCCACCGGTGTTCGACGGCCGCCCCCTGTCGGTGCCGTTGTGCGGCGACGACAGGGGAGCGCTCGACGCGGTGAGCACGCTGGTCCGGGACATCGGCGCCAAGCCGGTACCCGCGGGCGGCCTGGACCGCGCGGCCCTGCTGGAGGCCACGGCGGCGTTCGTCATCGGGCTGTGGTTCGCGGGCGAAGACGCCCAGGCGATCCTGACCCCGGTTCCGTGAGTGGTGCCCGGGGAGCTAGTGCGCGCCCACCTCGGTCACCCGGACGACCGCCATTCCGGCTTCGTCCGACGCGGCCAGATCGACCTCGGCGCTGATGCCCCAGTCGTGGTCGCCCGCCGGGTCGTCGAAGATCTGGCGCACCTTCCAGACGTCCGGCTGCTGCTCGATCATCAGCAGCTGCGGGCCGCGCGCGTCCGGGCCGGTGCCGAGCGTCTCGTACTCCTCGAAGTAGCCCTCGATCGCTTCCTGCCACGCGTCGGCGTCCCAGCCCGAGGCCGCGTCCAGCTCGCCGAGCGGGAACCACGCCCGCCGCGCGAACAGCTCCACCCGGCGGAACAGCTCGTTGCGCACCAGGACGCGGAACGCGCGCTCGTTGCGCGTGACGGCCGGCGGCTCGGACGGCGGCCGCGTCGAGACCGGGCCCTCTTCGTCCGGGTGACGCAGGGCTTCCCACTCGTCGAGGAGGCTGGAGTCGACCTGCCGGACGAGCTCGCCGAGCCACTCGATGAGGTCCTGCAGCGACTCGGTCTTCGCCTCGTCCGGGACCGTGTGCCGCAAGGAGTCGTAGACGTCCGTGAGGTAGCGCAGCACCAGGCCCTCGGACCGGGCCAGCTGGTAGAAGCCGATGTACTCGACGAAGTTCATCGCGCGCTCGTACATGTCCCGCACGACCGACTTCGGCGACAGCTCGTAGTCGTCGACCCACGGGTGGCCCTGCCGGTAGCTGTGGAACGCGCCCTGCAGCAGCTCTTCGAGCGGCTTCGGGTAGCTGACGTTCTCGAGCAGCTCCATCCGCTCGTCGTACTCGATGCCTTCGGCCTTCATCGCCTGCACGGCCTCGCCGCGCGCCTTGAACTGCTGCTGCGAGAGCACCGGCCGCGGGTTGTCCACCGTGGATTCCACAGTGGACACGACGTCGAGCGCGTAGCTCGGCGACTCGAGGTCGAACAGCTCGATCGCGGCCAGCGCGAACGGCGAAAGCGGCTGGTTGAGCGCGAAGTCGAACTGCAGGTCGACGGTGAGCCGGATGACCCGGCCCTGTTCGTCCGGTTCGGACAGCCGTTCGACGACGCCGGCGGCGAGCAGCGCGCGGTAGATCGCGATGGCGCGCAGGATGAGCTTGCGCTGCGACGCGCGGTCCTCGTGGTTGTCCTCGAGCAGGTGCCGCATCGAGTCGAAGGCGTTGCCCGGCCGCGAAATCACGTTCAGCAGCATCGAGTGCGTGACCTTGAAGCTGGACGTCAGCGGCTCCGGGTCGGCGGCGATGAGCCGGTCGAACGTGCTCTCGGTCCAGTTGACGAACCCCTCGGGCGCCTTCTTCCGGACGATCTTCTTTTTCTTCTTCGGGTCGTCGCCCGCCTTCTCGAGTGCCTTCGCGTTCTCGACGACGTGGTCGGGGGCCTGCACGACGACGTAGCCGTCGGTGTCGTAGCCCGCGCGCCCGGCCCGGCCGGCGATCTGGTGGAACTCGCGGGCCTTGAGGTGCCGCTGGCGGACGCCGTCGTACTTCGTCAGTGCCGAGAAGACGACCGTCCGGATCGGCACGTTGATGCCGACGCCGAGGGTGTCGGTCCCGCAGATCACCTTGAGCAGCCCCGACTGGGCCAGGGTCTCGACCAATCGCCGGTACTTGGGCAGCATGCCGGCGTGGTGGACGCCGATGCCGTGGCGGACCAGCCGCGAGAGCGTCTTGCCGAAGCCGGCGGCGAACCGGAAGTCGCCGATCAGCTCGGCGATGGCGTCCTTTTCGGCCTTCGACGTCACGTTGATGCTCATCAGCGTCTGCGCCCGCTCGATGGCCGCGGCCTGCGAGAAGTGCACGACGTAGACCGGCGCCTGGCCGCCGTTGAGCAGCTCGGACATCGTCTCGTGCAGTGGCGTCAGCGCGTACCGGAAGGTCAGCGGCACCGGGCGCTGCACCGACGTGACGACGGCCGTCGGCCTGCCGGTGCGGCGGGTGAGGTCCTTTTCGAAGAAGGACACGTCCCCCAGGGTCGCCGACATCAGGACGAACTGGGCCCTCGGCAGCTCGAGGATCGGCACCTGCCACGCCCAGCCGCGGTCGGGCTCGGAGTAGAAGTGGAACTCGTCGGCGACGACCTGCCCGACCGGGGCGTCCGCACCGAACCGCAGCGCGATGTTCGCCAGGATTTCGGCCGTGCAGCAGATGATCGGGGCGTCCGGGTTGACGCTGGAGTCGCCGGTCATCATCCCGACGCTCTCGGCGCCGAAGATGTCGATGAGCTGGAAGAACTTCTCCGAAACGAGGGCCTTGATGGGCGCGGTGTAGTAGCTGCGGCGGCCCTGGGCGAGCGCGGTGAAGTGCGCGCCGACGGCGACGAGGCTCTTCCCGGAGCCGGTCGGCGTCGAAAGGATGACGTTCGATCCGGAGACGACCTCCATCACCGCCTCCTCCTGCGCCGGGTACAGCTCGATGCCCCGCTCGGCCGTCCAGGTGGTGAAGGCTTCGAAGAGGGCGTCGGGGTCGGGATCCGCAGGCAGGAGGTCTGTGAGAGTCATCAGGCGTCCATCGTGCCATCCGCTCGTCGCAAAGTCGGCAGGGGCGATCGCATCGCGAGTGCGAAACCCGTAGGCTTCGCGGTACCGCGCGGCGACTGGGTGATACTTCCGGTCCCGCGCGCACACGGGCGGTACTCCGGAGGGCTTAGGAATGGCACAGGACATCATCCCGATCGAACTCGGCCTGCCGCAGGGCGACGTCGTCACCCTGTGGGCGCCGCGCTGGCGGGAAGACGGCGAGGAGTGGGAAGCGTTCCTCGGCGACGAGGACGACCTGTACGCCTTCGCCGACGCAGCTCACCTGGCCGCCTTCGTCCGCACGTCCGAGCGGCACGACCTGCTCGACCACCCGGCCTGGGACGCGGTGCCGTCGCTGAACGTGCCGGAGCTGATCCCGGACGAGGACCACACGTACGACCTCGTGGGCGTGCCGGAGCTCGTCGCCGAGGAGCCGGACGTCTGGCACATCGCCGAGCTGGCGGAGATCGTCGGCATCGTGCGGTCGCTCGCCGACGTCTGCGACCTCGAAGAGGTCCACGAGATCCTCGACTCGACCGAGGGCTTCTCGCTGCTCGACCAGGGCACGCTGCCGTTCACCGGCAGCGTCGGCGGCCAGGTGTGGAACGACCTGTCCGAGACGGTGTCGCAGAAGTGGGACACCGTGCTCGACGCGATCGACGGCCTGGTGACCCAGCCGGAGGTCGACGAGAAGGTCCTGGAGCAGACGGCCGAGGAGCTGGCGGCGTTCCACGAGGAGTCCGCCGAGGCCGAAGCCGGCGCCGAGGGCGTAGAGGACCTCGAGGCCATCGACACCCTCGATTCTTCGGACGACGAAGACGAGGAAGAGGACGAGGGCCCGGTCGGCTTCTGGGCCGAGGTCGGCATCGACCCGATCAAGATCATCACGTCCGGCGCGGAGTACTACACGCTGCGCTGCTACCTCGACGACGCGCCGGTGTTCCTGGGCACCGAGGGCGAGATCGACGTGTTCACCTCCCCGGGCGCGCTCGCCCGCGCCCTCGCCGACGGCAAGGACCTGGCCGACACCGACCTCGCCGACGTGTCCACGTGGGACGAGGTCCTGGCGAAGGCGACGGCGGGCGAGCTCGAGATCGAGGTCGACCCGGAGAACACGTACGTCCTCACGGGCCTGGACGCGGACATCGCGGAGGGCCCGGAGGCGATCGACCCGACCCAGCTGGAGCTGGCGGTCGAGCTGATCACGGACGCGGCGGACTGGGCGGGCGACGACACGGCCGAGACGGAGCTGGCGAGCAACGAAAGCCTGGGCTGGCTGGTGTCGTTCGTCCTGCGCCCGGACCCGACGCGCCTGGAGCCGTCGGCGCCGTTCGACGCGGAGCAGGGCGCTTGGCGCAAGCTCGTCGAAACTTTCGAGAACCGCCTTACGGTGGCTTGAGTTCCGGCTTTCGAAGGCCGCCTCCCGGGTTCGGGAGGCGGCCTTCGCCGTGTCCGGGGTGCGACGGCGGCGAGGGTGTCGCGACGCCGGGGTGTCCGCCGGTGCGTCACTGGTCGTCGACGGCCGGGGCATCGAGGTCTCCGGAA
>NZ_JBEZYY010000007.1:0-184573 GCF_040638975.1 Amycolatopsis sp. NPDC024027 | reverse complement strand
CCGGGCGATGGGGGGGTGGGTGGTGGGGTGGGTCGTGTTGTTTGTCGATTCTTTTTTTGGGGTTGTGTGGTGTTCTATTTTTTTTTTGGCGCCCACCTCCGGCCGGCTTCCCCACTCCCCAGCCTTCCCCAACCCCCGGCGGATGTGGACAACCCGGCTGAGCGCGCCCGCCACAGCCCGTTTCCGTCGTAGGCGGCCGATACGCTGGAGACGGGGGGCGCCCCCGCGGGCCGGCGGGTGTCAGTCCTCCGAAGCGTGCTCCGCGCGGACCGGGACCACCAGCACCGCCAGCGCCGGGAACACCGCTGCCACGCAGAACGCCAGTGCGTACCGGCTGTCGCCGATCACCAGGCCCAGCAACGGCGGCGTCAGCGACGCCGCGATGTTCTGGCCGGTGTTCTGCGTTCCCATCGCGCGGCCCGACCACGCCAGGCCCGCCAGCTCCGCCGAGGCCGTGAAGCCCAGGCCGTTGTCGGCCACCGTGATCACCCCCGCCAAGGCCAGCGCCAGCAGCACCAGCCACGGCCAAGTGGCGTCGCCCAAGGCGACCAAGAGCATGACCAGGCAACTCAAGACGGCGAGCTGACGCATCGGGCGCAGGCGACTGCCCACCCGGTCCGACCACCAACCTGACCCGAGCCGTCCAAGAGCGCCCAGCACCTGGACCACCGCCAGGTACCAGCCCGCCGACAGCGGGCTCCAGTGCTGCACCGCCACCAGGTACACCGGCGCGAACGCCGACACCGCGAACTGCGGCACCACCAGCAGCGCGCTCGCCCCGTGCACCCGCCACAGCGTCGCGTGCCGGTACGGCGAAGGCGGCTTCTCCCCCGATGCCGGGCGAGGCGGCCGGGGCGGGTCCGTCACCAGCCACGCCACCAGCAGCGCCACGGCGATCGCCAGCCCGGCCGGCAGCAGGATCGCCGCCCGGAAGCCGAAGTGCGCGGCCAGCGGGGGCAGCCCCAGCGCGGCCACGCCCACGCCGAGCGGCTGGGCCGTCTGGCGGATCCCCATCGCCACGCCCCGCTCGGACTTCGCGAACCAGCCCATCACCACGCGACCGCTTGCCGCGTTCACCGAAGCCGTACAGGCGCCCGCCGCCAAAAACACTCCAAAGAGGAGCTCGACCGGGTGATTTCCTACCCCGGCGTACACCAAGAGTAACCCCGAGAAGCCCAGGCCAAGGGCCATGATGAGGCGCTCTCCGTAACGGTCCGCAGCCGCGCCCCACACGATCAGGGTGAACAACAACCCGATGCTCGGCGCCGCGACGACCGTGCCGGCCTCGGCCAGCGTCAGCCCCTCGGCGGCGCGCATGGCCGGGACCAGGAACGGGAGGCCGTAGAGGAACGAGCAGCTCGCGGTCTGCGCGGCGAGGCCGAGCGCGAGGATGAGCCACCGCCGTGAACTCGCCTGAAGCTGTTCACCCGCACCGCTTCCGACCTGCGCCATCTTGGCCACCGTCTCAAACTATGGGAAGTTTTTCCTACATAGTGAACGATAGTTGGCACAGCTAAGGACCGCAAGCACGTTGCGGTCCGAAGCGGGGCGGGTCAGGTCAGCGCGGCGTACCCGGGCTTGATGACGTCGTCGATCAGCGCGAGCCGGGCGTCGAAATCGATGAACGCGGATTTCATCGCGTTGATGGTGAACCAGCGGAAGTCGTCGATACCATAGCCGAACGCCTCGTGCAGCGCGGCGAATTCGCTGGTCATCGTGCATCCGCTCATCAGCCGGTTGTCCGTGTTCACGGTCACCCGGAAGCGCAGCTTGGCGAGCAGGCCGATGGGGTGCTCGGCGATCGAGCGGACGGTGCCTGTTTGGACGTTCGACGTCGGGCAGATCTCCAGGGGGATGCGGCGGTCGCGGACGTACGCGGCCAACCGTCCAAGGTGGACCGTGCCGTCCGCGTCGGTCTTGATGTCCTCGGCGATGCGCACGCCGTGCCCGAGCCGCTCGGCGCCGCAGTGCTGAATCGCTTCCCAAATGGACGGCAAACCGAAGGCTTCGCCCGCGTGAATGGTGAAGTGCGCATTGTTCTGACGCAGATATTCGAACGCGTCGAGATTGCGGGTGGGCGGGAATCCGTCCTCGGGACCGGCGATGTCGAACCCGGCCACACCGGTGTCCCGGTAGCGGACGGCCAGGTTCGCGATCTCGAGCGCCCGGGCGTGCTGGCGCATCGCGCAGAGCAACGTCGCGACGCGGACGGTGCCGCCGTTCGCGGCCACTCGCCGTGCGCCCTCCGTGAACCCCGCCTGGACAGCCTCGACCACCGCATCGAGTGACAGACCGCGTTCGACGAACAACTCCGGTGCGTAGCGCACCTCGGCGTAGACGACGCCGTCGGCGGCCAGGTCCTCCACCGCCTCCGCGGCGACCCTGACCAGCGATTCCTCCGTTTGCATCACTCCGCAGGTGTGCGCGAACGTCTCGAGGTAGGAAACGAGTGAGCCGGAGTCGGCCGCACGGCGGAACCAGGTGCCCAGTTCGGCCGGGTCGGTGGTGGGCAGACCGGCATAACCGGTCGCGTCGGCGAGCTCGGCGACGGTCGCGGGGCGCAGGCCGCCGTCGAGGTGGTCGTGCAGCAGCACCTTGGGTGCGCGGCGGAGTGTCTCGGTGGGCAGAACAGGGCTTTCGTCAGGCATCCCCCAACGGTAACCTCGTTGTCATTCCCCTACATGGCCGTAACTCTCAGGCTCGGGCTAACCCTCAGCGTTGAGGATCATGTCCCGAATCGGCCATCCGGGGGCAGCCTCCGCAATAGCCTCTTCACGGGGGCCATACAGACAGCAATTTTTGCAATCGATAAGCTTCGTGGCACGTCCCTCCATTTCCCCGCCGACGAAGGACACACAGCAGTGACCACTGACAACCACATTGCCGCCCCGTCCTTCGACCGGATGCGCAACATGCTGGTGCGCGCGGCCGAAGTGCGTGAGAGCGAGCAGCAGCAGATCTTCGACGCGCTCGACGACATCTACGCCCGCCTCGCGCCGGTGGACTCGCTGGGCGCGGTCCGCAAGCGGCTCTCCGAGATGCCCGACCGCACCGAGGTCAGCGTCCTGGCCGAGCGCCTCGACGAGACGATGTCCCGCCTCGAGGCGCAGGACGCGGCCCTCGCCGCCCTCACCCGCGCGGTCGAGAGCATCGTCGACAAGCTCGCCAAGCCGTTCGCGCAGCTCGACGGCCGCCTCGACGGCGTCGCCGCGCGCTTCGAGGGCGTCGCGGGCCGGATGGACGGGCTCGAGGACAAGCTCCAGAACATCCACCGCCGGATCGACGAGCTGGGCGGGCACCTCGACAAGCAGGACGCGAAGATCGAGTCGCTGCCGCAGTCGGTCACCGGCCCGGTCCGCGAGCGGATCGAGCAGACCGAGGCGGCGCTGCGCGAGCGCGTCGACCACGCCGACCACGAGCTGCGGGGCAAGGTCGACGAGCTGAGCCGCGTCACGCAGGAGCGCGTCGGCGAGCTGGGCCGCACGACCCACGAGCGGATCGACGCCAACACCGAGGCGCTCAAGGTCGCGCTGACCGAGACCGGCGAGATGATCGACGCGTCCGACCGGCTGGAGAACCTGGGCAACCGGCTCGAAACGGTCACCACCCGCCTCGACGACCTGGCCGGCCGCCTCGACAAGGTGGAGGACGGTTTCCTGTCCGGCATCGGCGACCTCGACGGCGCGCTCAAGGCGGGGCTGTCGAAGGTCGAGGGCACGCTGTCGAAGCAGCCGGACACCGACTCGGTGGACTCGCTGGTCCGCAAGAGCAACGACGAGAGCGTCCGCCGCATCGGCGGCCAGCTCGACGAGGCGATGGCGACGTTCGCGGAGCTGATGCTCGGCGGCGGCCCGGCGGTCCAGCAGATCTCCCCGCCCCCGCCGGCGCCGCGCCAGCCGCGTCGCAGCTCCCGCAACGGCCGCGCCCCGAAGCCGGCCGACGTGAAGGGCAAGACGGGCGAAGGCTCGGAAGAAGCCACGGAGTAGGACTCACGCACGAAGAAGGCCCCCGCCGGATCCCGACGGGGGCCTTCTCATGCTTCAGACGTCACTCGGACGGGTGATCATCTTCGCGACGATCATCACAGCCGAGCTAGCCGCGGATGGTTTCCACGACGATCGGGCCCGGCTCCGGAGCCGACGAAGCGATCGTGAAGCCGTCCTCGAGAGCGGACAGCGCCGCCGGGACCGCGTCGGGTGTGTCCGTGTGGAGTTCCAGCAGCGGGTCACCCTCGGCGACGCGGTCCCCCGGCTTGGCCAGGCACAGGATGCCCGCCGCCGCTTGGACCGGGTCCTCCTTGCGGGCGCGCCCCGCGCCGAGCCGCCACGCCGCGACACCCACCGCGTAGGCGTCCAGCGAAGCCAGCACGCCCGAAGCCGGAGCAACGACCGTGTGCACGTGAGCAGGCGAAGGCAGCGGCGCCGCAGGGTCGCCACCCTGGGCCGCGATCATCCGGCACCAGACCTCGTACGCCTCACCCGAAGCCAGCACCGCCGCCGGGTCCACGTCGAGACCCGCGAGGGCGAGCATCTCCCGGGCCAAGGCCACGGTCAGCGCCACCACGTCCGCGGGACCGCCGCCCTTGAGCACGTCGACCGACTCCGCGACCTCCACCGCGTTCCCGACCGCCCGGCCCAGCGGGACGTTCATGTCGGTCAGCAACGCCGTCGTCGGGACACCGTGGTCCGCGCCGATCGAAGTCAACGTCGACGCCAGCTCACGTGCCTGCGAAAGCGTCTTCATGAACGCGCCCGACCCGAACTTCACGTCCAGGACCAGCCCGGACGCGCCTTCGGCGATCTTCTTGCTCATGATCGAGCTGGCGATCAGCGGGATCGACTCCACCGTCGAGGTGACGTCCCGCAGCGCGTACAGCTTCTTGTCCGCCGGCGCCAGCCCGGACGTCGCCGCGCAGACCACCGCGCCGACGTCCTCCAGCTGCGCCTGAATCTCCGAAGTGGACAGTGAAGCGCGCCAGCCCGGGATCGACTCCAGCTTGTCGAGCGTCCCACCCGTATGGCCGAGCCCGCGCCCGGACAGCTGCGGCACGGCCGCGCCGCACGCGGCCACCAGCGGCGCCAGCGGCAGCGTGATCTTGTCGCCGACCCCGCCCGTCGAGTGCTTGTCCACCGTCGGCCGGGAAACCGACAGCGACAGCCGCTCCCCCGACGCGATCATCGCGCCGGTCCACCGCGAGATCTCGCCGGAATCCATGCCCCGCAAGAAGATCGCCATGGCCAGCGCCGACATCTGCTCTTCGGCGACGTCACCGCGGGTGTAGGCGTCGACGACCCAGTCGATCTGCTCGTCGGACAACCGGCCGCCGTCCCGCTTGGTGCGGATGACGTCGACCGCAGCGAACGCGCTCACGGCAGGTCGTCCGGGCCGAACGCGTCCGGCAGGACGTCGGACATCGGCAGCACCCCGCGCGGAGTGTCCACCAGGCACGCGGAACCGCCCAGCTCGAACAGGATCTGGCGACACCGTCCGCACGGCATCAGCAGGTCACCGGCGCCGGACCGGCACGCCACGGCGACCAGCCGGCCGCCGCCGGACAGCCGCAGCTGCCCGGCCATCGTGCACTCGGCGCACAGCCCGAGCCCGTAGGAAGCGTTCTCCACGTTGCACCCGGTCACGACCCGGCCGTCGTCGACGATCCCGGCCACCCCGACGTGCAGACCCGAATAAGGCGCGTACGCATGGGAAGCCGCTTCGATCGCCTGAGAACGCAGCGCGTCCCAATCCACAGAGGACACTGCAGACATCAGTCCTCCCCTCGCCGGTACGGCTGCCCGTCGGCCTTCGGCGGCCGCAGCCGCTGCGAAGCCACGGCCAGCACGATCAGCGTGACGAAGTGCGCGGTGTACGGGATCAGGTCCGACGGCAGCGTGTCGTTGGCCCAGTAGATCGCATACAGCACACCGGCGCCGACGACGCCGAGCCCGGCCGCGATCCACTGGCGACGGAACAGCTGCACGACGACGATCACGGCGACCAGGATCACCGCGCCGTACAGCAGCGCGAGCACCGCCTCCCCGCCGCCGGCGAGCTGCAAGCCGTCCGCGTAGCCGAACAGCGCCGCGCCACCGAGCAGGCCGCCCGGGCGCCAGTTGCCGAAGATCATCGCCGCCAGGCCGATGTACCCGCGGCCGTTCGTCTGGTTCTCCAGGTAGTCCGCGCCGCCGCGCAGCAGCACCAGCGAGGCGCCACCCATGCCGGCGAACGCGCCGGAGATGATCACGGCCGCGTACTTGTGCAGGTACACGTTCACGCCGAGCGACTCGGCCGCGACCGGGTTCTCGCCGCAGGACCGCAGCCGCAGGCCGAACCGGGTCTTCCAGAGCACCCAGAAGCTCACCGGCACCAGGATGATCGCGAGCATCGTCAGCGGCGCCACCTCGGTGACCAGCCCCCGCAGGATGCCCGCGACGTCGGAGATGCCGACGCGCTGCTCCTTCTCCAGGTCGCCCAGCCAGTCCGAGAGGAACGTCGCCGAGTAGGTGTCGAACTTCGGCACCGGCGGCGACTGCCGCGGGTTGCCGGAGATCGGCGCGAAGATCAGGTTCGCCAGGTACTTCGTGACACCCAGGCCGAGCAGGTTGATCGCGACGCCGGAGACGATGTGGTTGACGTTGAACGTCACCGTCGCCACCGCGTGCAGCAGCCCGCCCAGCGCGCCGAACAGCAGCGCGGCCAGCAGGCCGGACCACGCGCCGCCGTAGTACGAACCCCAGGCGGCGCCCCAGGTGCCGAGGATCATCATGCCCTCGAGCCCGATGTTCACCACGCCCGCGCGCTCGGCCCAGAGACCGCCCAGCGCGCAGAGCAGGATCGGCAGGGCCAGGCGCAACGCCGTCTGCGCGGTGTTGGACGACGTCAGCGCGGCGACGCCGGTGGAGTAGGACGCCGTCGAGACGACGGCGATGGCCACCACGGCCCAGATCACGCCGCGCAGCCAGCCGGGGACCCGGCCCCGCTTGCGCTGCACCGGCATGGTCGAGCCGGATTCGGGAGCGACGTCGGTGATCACACCGCACCCCCTTCGGCGACCGTGGAACCCTTGCGGCCGGCGAGTGCGCGCCCGACCCTGCGTTGTTCGGCCGCGAGGTCGGCCCGGCGCACGACCTCGTACGCCACGACGACCGACAGCACGATGATGCCCTGCATGATCGTCGCGATCTCCTTGGACACGTTGATCTGCTCCAGCGACACCGCGGAGGTGTCGAGGAACGCCCACAGCAGCGCGCCGAGCGCGATGCCGCCGGGGTGGTTGCGGCCGAGCAGCGCGACCGCGATGCCGGTGAAGCCGTACATCTGGGTCGCGGTGATGCCGTAGCTGTAGTCGCGGCCGAGCAGTTCCGGCATGGCGACCAGGCCGGCGACGCCACCGGAGAGCAGCATCGCGATCAGCGTCATCTTCTTGGCGCTGACCCCGCCGGCGGCGGCCGCGGTGGTGGACTCGCCGGACGCCTTGAGCTCGAAGCCGAACCGGGTGCGGTTGAGCATGAACCAGTAGGCCCCGCCGACGATCGCGGCGATGACGACGAACCCGAACAGCGTGCCCGAGCCGAGCGGGATGCCCGGGATCCGGCCGGACGGCTCGATCACGCGGGTGCCGATGTTGTTGCCCCGCTGCACGCCGAACTGGTCGGCGTTGATGAGGAACGCGATGATGCCGGCGACGATCGCGTTGAGCATGATCGTCGAGATGACCTCGCTGACCCCGCGGGTCACCTTGAGGATCGCCGGGACCGCCGCGTAGGCCATGCCCGCCACGACCGCGACGACCAGGATCGCGAGGACGTGGACGACCGGCGGCAGCTTCATCGCGCCGCCGGCGATGGCCGCGACGACGGCGGCGAAGCGGTACTGGCCTTCGACACCGATGTTGAACAGGTTCATCTGGAAGCCGATGGCGACCGCCAGGCCGGACAGGTAGTACACCGTCGCCAGGTTCACCGTGTCGACGGCGGTCGAGCCCTTGAACATCTGGCCGATCATCGTGCCGTACGCCTGCAGCGGATCCGCGCCGGAGATGATCAGCGCGATCGCCGACAGCAGCACCGCGAACACGATCGCCAGCAGCGGCGGCAGCAGTTTCGTGCGCCAGGAGGTCATTCTTCGTCACCCTCTCCCGCGCCGGTCATCGCGGAGCCCAGTTCCTGCGGAGTCACGGTCGCCGGGTCGGCCTCGCTCACGAGGCGCCCGCGCAGCATGACCCGGATCGTGTCGGACAGGCCGATCAGCTCGTCGAGGTCGGCGGAGATCAGCAGCACCGCGAGCCCGGCGGCGCGGGCCTGGCGGATGTTCTCCCAGATCAGCGCCTGCGCGCCGACGTCGACGCCGCGCGTGGGGTGCGACGCGATGAGCAGCACCGGGTCACCGGACAGCTCTCGCCCGACGATCAGCTTCTGCTGGTTGCCGCCCGAGAGCGCCGCGGCCGGGACGTCGATGCCCGGCGTGCGGACGTCGTAGTCGCGGACGATCCGCTCGGTGTCCGCGCGGGCGCCCGCGATGTCGAGCAGCTGTCCTTTGGAGACCGGGCGGCGGGTCTGGTAACCGAGGATCCGGTTGACCCACAACGGTTGCGTGAGCAGCAAGCTGTGCCGGGTGCGGTCTTCGGCGATGTAGCCGATACCGGCCTCGCGGCGCGCCAGCGTGCCCGCCTTGGTGAGGTCGCGCGCCTTGCCGTCGGCGTCCACCAATTCGATCGTGCCGCCGGACGGCTTGCGCATGCCCATGATCGTTTCGACCAGCTCGGTCTGGCCGTTGCCCTCGACGCCGGCCACGCCGAGCACCTCGCCGGCGTGCACGGTGAAGGAGACGTCGTCGAGCGCGTTGCGGCCGGAGCCCTCGGCGCCCAGCGTCAGCCCGGTCAGCCGCAGCACGTCCCGGTCGGTGACCGTGGACTCGCGGGTCTCCGGGCTGGGCAGCTCGGACCCGACCATCATCTCCGCGAGCTGGCGGGAGGTGATGGTCTTCGGGTCGGCGGTGCCCACGGTCGTGCCGCGGCGGATCACCGTGACGGTGTCGGCGATCGCCCGGACCTCGTCGAGCTTGTGCGAGATGAAGAGGAACGTGTAGCCGCCGGCCTTCATCTCCCGCACGGTCTCGAAGAGCGCGTCGACCTCCTGCGGCACGAGGACCGCGGTCGGCTCGTCCAGGATGATGATCTTCGCCCCGCGGTAGAGCACCTTGACGATCTCGACGCGCTGGCGGTCGGCGACGCCGAGCTCCTCCAGCAGCGTCTCCGGCTTGGCGTGCAGGCCGGTCCGCTCGGCGAGCTCGGCCAGCCGCGCGCGGGCGGCGCGGCCGATGCCGTGCAGGCCCTCGGCGCCGAGGAAGACGTTCTCGCCGACGGTCAGGTTGTCGGCGAGCATGAAGTGCTGGTGCACCATGCCGATGCCGGCGCGGATGGCGTCCTGCGGGTTGCGCAGTTTCACCTCTTCGCCGTTGATCGCGATGGTGCCCTCGTCCGGCGGCTGCATGCCGTAAAGGATCTTCATCAGGGTGGACTTGCCGGCGCCGTTCTCGCCACAGATGGCGTGCACCTCGCCGGCGGTGACGGTGAGGTTGACGTCGGAGTTGGCCACCACGCCGGGAAAGCGCTTGGTGATCCCGGTCAGCTGGACGGCGGGGGCGCCCCGGTCGGGGACGGCCTCGGCCGGGGCCTCGGCTGTGCTCATGGGCGGGAGAATTCCATATCTCTGGAACGCGTGAGGGGCCCGGAGGAGAATTCCTCCGAGCCCCGAACACGTTGTGAGCTACTTCTGCGGCTTGTCCGAAACGGTGATCGCGCCCGAGATGATCTGGGCCTTGTACCCTTCCAGGACGTCCTTGATGTCGTCGACCTTGCCGCCGGAGGTGGCGTAGCCGACGCCGTCGACCTTGAGGTCGAACCGCTTCGGCAGGACCGTCAGGTCACCCTTGGCGACGGCCTGGATGTAGTCGAACACCGCGACGTCGACGCGCTTGAGCATGGACGTGATGATGACGTCCTTGTCGGCCGCGACGGTCTTCTGGTTGTACTGGTCGGAGTCGACCCCGATGGCCAGCGCGTTGCCCGCCTTGGCGGCGTCGAACACGCCCTTACCGGAAGCGCCGGCGGCGTGGTAGATGACGTCCGCGCCCTTGGCGATCTCGGCGGCGGCCTTCGCGTTGCCCTTCGGCGGGTCCTGGAACCCGGAGAAGTCACCGGCCGGGGTCAGGTACTCGTCCTCGATCTTGACCTTGGACGAAACGGTCTTCGCGCCCTGCAGGAAGCCGGCCTCGAACTTCTGGATCAGCGGGGTGTTGACACCGCCGACGAAGCCGATGTGGCAGTTCTTGCTCTTGTACGCGGCGGCGACGCCGGCCAGGAACGAGCCCTGCTCCTCGGCGAACACCAGCGGCGTCACGTTCGGCAGCTGGATCGAGTCGTCGTCGACGATCGCGAACTTGGTGTTCGGGTACTTGGTGGCGACGGCCTTGACGGAATCGGCGTACGCGAAGCCGACCGCGACGATCGGGTTCAGGCCCTGCGAAGCCATCTGGTCGAGGCGCTGCTGCTTGGCCGACTCGGCCTCGCTGGCGGAGGCGGTGCTTTCGTTGACCGTCGTGACGCCGAGGTCGGACTTCGCCTTGTCGGTGCCCGCGGCGGCGGCGTCGTTGAACGACGCGTCACCCCGGCCGCCGACGTCGAAGGCCAGGCCGATCTTGAGCTGGCTGCCGTCGACCTTGCCCCCGGCGGCGGCCGTGCTGCTCGACGCGGCGGGAGCGGCGGGCGGCTTCTGCGCGGTGACGCAGTCCGAGCCACCCGACGAAGGCGCGGCGCTGTTGTTGCTGCTGCCACCGCTCGAGTCCTTGGCGCACCCGGCCAGGGTGAGCACCCCGGCCATGGCCACGGCGGCCAGCGCGGTTCCACGCATGCGACGCAACGTGTTTCTCCCTCCCCGCTGATCCAGCGGATGGTCAAGGGCACGACCCGGCCCTACTGCCGGGTCGACCGCCAGACCGTACCCGCCGGACCGGAATGCGCCATAGGAAAGGCACGCTACGTAACACAAACGTTTACTCACGAGTCGCGCGCGCGACGAACCGGACACCGAACGTGATCATCCGAACGGCGCAGCGGCCGGGCAAAAAGCCCCCCAGCGGGCCGCCACCAGGGCATTCCGTGCCCTGATAGCAGCCTGCAGCAGCCATTCGGGCTACTCAGGGGCAGGTCGACGCGCCCGCGGGGGCGACGCAGAGGCGCGCCGCGAATCCGCCGTTCGCGGCCACCGGAACGGTGAGGACGCCGCCGGATGTCACGCGCTGTGTCGTGACCTGAAGCTTCCCGTCGGCGCCGTCGCCGTAGATCTCGGCGAGCCAATCACCCGGTGGGAGGAAATCGAGCGGTGCGTCGAGCCGGGTCGCCGGCCCCGCCGCCAGCGCCCCGACGTACCACTGCGCGCCGCTGCGGCGGGCGATCACCGCGAGCTTCCCGGGGTCACCGGCCAGCAGCCGCGTGTCCTCCCACGCCGTCGGGATGCCCCTGAGCAGCCGCTCGGCGACGGGGTGGGCGTCGTAGCTCGCGACGCTGTCCGCGAAGTGCTGGACGCCGGATTCGAACAGCACTGACAGCGCGAGCTCGCCGCCGTCGCTGGTCGGCCGGACGCCGGAAAAGGTCACCGGCGTGAAGTCCATCGAGCCGGACAGGTTCCGCGTGAACGGCAGCGTCAGGTAGTGCTCGATCGGGAACGGCACGCGCCCCGGCTTCGGCTTCGTGCCCTCGGCGCCCTTCACCGCCTCGACGCTCATCACGTTCGGCCAGGTCCGCTGGATGCCCCGCGGGATCGGCGCGCCGTGGAAGTTCACCACAAGGTGGTCCTTCGCGGCCGCCGCGAGCACCGCGTCGTACCAGCGGGTGCGGTCCTGCCGTTCGGACTCGACGAAGTCGATCTTCAGTCCGGCGACGCCCCAACCGGCGTACTGCTTGAAGTTCTTCTCCCGCTCGCTGTCGGTGTCGGTGATCTTCGCGTCGGCCCAGAGCCAGATGCCGACGCCGCGTTGCTTGGCGTAGGCGACCAGGTCGGGCACCCAGGCGGCGTTCCAGCCCGCGTCGACGAGGTTGTACGTCCAGCCCTCCTTCGCCGCGAGGTCGACGTACTTCTCCTGCAGCGCCAGGTCGCCGGTGCCTTCCGACCACCACGACCACGCCCCCGCACCGGGCTTGATCCACGACGTGTCGGCGACCTTCGCCGGGCTCGCGAGGTCGGTGCTCAGGTCCGACTGCGTGACGGTCGCCAGGTCGCCGACGATCATCGCCCGCCACGGCGTGGCCAGCGGTCCCTCCGCGACTTCCGCCGGGTCGCCGAGGGTCAGCCGGAAGCCGTGCTGCGGGGTGAGCGTCAGCCGCGAGCCCGCGTAGCTGCCGTTCAGGTCGGATTCGAGGACCGACAGCCAGGTGTCACCGACGTGGAACAGCGCCGGGTAGCCGTACTCGGCCGGGTCCTGCCGCGCGACCGGCCGGTGGACGTGGATGCTCTCGTAGTCGCTGCGGCCGTTGTCGAACGGCAGCAGGAAGGAGTCGGCGGTCTGCGGGACGGCGAACTCCGACGCCTCGCGGATCACTGTCACCCACTTCGGGGTGTCGAAGACGTACCGGTAGGCGACGCCGTCGCGGGAGACCCGGAAGACGACGGCGAACGCGCCACCGGGCCCCTTGACGTCCAGCGTGGTTTCGGCGGCGTCGTAGCTGTGCCGCAAACGTTTGCCGGTGGTGGTCGTGTACTCGTCGTGCACCGGACGCTGGCCGAACCCAGTGACCTTCAGCCCCTGGGTGAGGTCGCCGTTCGCCGTCTCGACGCCGAGCGCGGACGGCTCGAGCACCGTCGTCGCGCCGCGGGTGACCGACAGCGTGAGCCTTCCCCGGTCCAGGGCGATGTGCGCCTCGGGCGTGGGTGCCAGGGCCGCCCCGGGCGCGGTGAGCGTCCAGGACGTCACCGGCGCGGGCTGTCCGGCGGCGGGCAGCCCGACCAGCGCCACCCCGACGGCCAAGGTGGCCGCCGTTGCCGTGCGCTTCCTCATGCGAAGTCCCTTCAGGCGCAAGTCAGCCGGGCGCCGGCCCAGTCGCTGCGGTCGTAGGAGTTGCCGTCCCCGCCGTCGGTGACGACGAGCCGCAGGTACCGCGCCCCGTGCAGGTCCGCCGCCAGCGGCGTCGCCGGGTCCTGCCAGGTGCGCACGCCGGTCGAAGCCGCCTTCGTGCCGTCGGCGTAGATCTCGAACGTCGCCGAGCCCTGCTTGTTCGTCGCCTCGCGCTCGTCGTCGACGCCGACGTCCGCGGTGAACGCCGTGCAGCGCCCGCCCAGGTAGAAGACGACTTCGCTGGGCGCGTGCGCGCCGAGGCCCTTCGGGTAGACGACGCCGTTGATCGTCAGCGGTTTGCCGTCGCCGGCCGGGATGCTGCCGTTGGACATGTCCCGCTCGACCGGGCCGTAGCCGTTCTTCTCCGCCGCCCAGCGCAGGTCGCTGGCCCACGCGGACGTGGTGGGCGGTGCGGCGGGGACGGTCAGCTGCTGGTCACCGGCCCAGGTGACCTGTGGAAACCCGAGCGCGCGGTAGGTGACGCCGCCGCGCAGCACCGCCGTCGTGCCTTCGGTCCCGGCGGGCGGGGTGACCCGCCAGCGGCCGGCCGCGGTCTCGCCGGTCCCGAGCACGACGGCCCGCGGCCGCGCCACCTGCTCGACGTGCCAGCCGGCGGGTGCGGTGAGCGTCACGCGGGGGTCGAACACCGGGACGCGGGCCTCGTCGGTCGCCGACACCGTGACCTCGAACGGCTGCCCGGCGGGCGTGATCTCGCCCGGGACGCCCGGGACCGGCGAAGCCAGCTCGATGCCGGTGCTCACCAGCGGCGCGTTCCGCCACCACGACCCACCCGCGTGGACCCGGTAGACGACCGTCGCGTGCGGCGGGACGACCGCGGAGAGCCGGCCCGCCGTCTGGAGGTCGCGGTGCGCCCAGAGGTCTCGCGCGCTGTACCCGGCGGCGTTCGGCAGCCCCGCGGCGGCCGCGGTGGTGCCGATCGTGGCGCTGGACGTCGTCTCGTTGAACAGCGCGATCGCCACGTCGCCGCCGTCCAGCGGCTTGGCGAACACCCAGTGTCCGTCCTGGTTGGACAGCACCCGCGCCTGGACGCCGCGGCGGTCCTGGTCGAGCGCGATGACCTCGGCGTTGCGCAGGACGTCGAAGTTCGCCGGCGACACCTTGCGCAGGTCGGCCCCGATGAGCAGCGGGGCGGCCATCATCGCCCACAGCGAGAAGTGCGAGCGGTACTCCTCGGTCGTCATCCCGCCGTTGCCGACCTCGAGCATGTCGGGATCGTTCCAGTGCCCCGGCCCGGCGTACGGCGCCAGCGGCGCGTTCGCCTTGAGGATCTGGACCATCTTGGCCCAGTTGTCCTTGATGTCGCCGGTGGTGCGCCACAGGTGCCCGACGTCACCGCCCCACGTCCACGGCTTGTTCTCGCCCCACTCGCAGAGCGAGTACACGATCGGGCGACCGGTCTTCTTCAGGGCGTCGCGCATCTTCGTGTAGCGCTCGAGCGCCGGGCGGCCTTGGTTGTTGCAGTTGTCGTACTTGAGGTAGTCGACACCCCAGTCCGCGAACGTCTGCGCGTCGACGTCTTCGTGGTCGAGCGCGCCCGGCTGGGTCTTCGCGCAGGTCAGCGTGCCCGCGCTGGTGTAGATGCCGAACTTGAGGCCCTTCGAATGGACGTAGTCGGCCAGCGCCTTGATGCCGCCGGGGAACCGGGCCTTGCTGGCCTGCATGCGCCCGTCGGCGTCGCGCTCCGGCTCGGCCCAGCAGTCGTCGACGTTGACGTACTCGTAGCCGGCGGCCTTGAGTCCTTTGTCGACGAAGATGTCGGCGGTGTCGCGGATGAGCCGCTCGTCGACGGCGCAGCCGGTGGTGTTCCAGTTGTTGAAGCCCATCGGCGGGGTCAGCGCCAGTCCGTCGGGCAGTGCCTGCGCGGGCGTGACCGACACCACGGGCAGCAGGACCGCGACGGCGATCACCAAGCCGAGTCGTCGCACCAGAACGTCACCCCATCGTGAGAGATCCGATGTTTGCCCGAGCGACGCTAGGGACGGTGTCGCAGATGGTCAATGACACACCGGGATCACCAGCCGTTCGGCGTAGCGCATCAGATATCAGATCTTGCAGAGGTCAGATGACCGTTCATCGGGACACTCCTGGGCGCCGCGCCACCGAGTGCGCTGCACCACACCGCCGGGTGGCGGTGCGGGAGTACCGGTGTCTGGTCCATCACAGAGGGGAACCCGGAGGTGAGCCGCCTTTCGGGTGCGGGTCTAGCATCCGATTCATCCAGGCTCGATGACGTTGATCTCGGCACAGCCGCCGTTCCCGCGGCGACAGCGGACCTCACCGGCCACCGGGCGCACAGTCAGACGTTGGAGGCCGTTCACCGATGTCCACCACGGCGAGCACTGCCACAGCGGCAGAGGCGAGCGATCGGGCGGGTGCCTCACGCCGGCAGGGGACCTTCTACCGGGGCGACCCCGGCATGTGGTCCTGGGTGCTGCACCGCATCACCGGCGTGCTCACATTCTTCTTCCTGTTCGTGCACGTGCTCGACACCGCGCTGGTGCGCGTGTCGCCGAACACCTACGACCAGGTCATCGAGACCTACAAGACGCCGATCGTGAACCTCCTGGAGGTCGGCCTGGTCGGCGCGGTGCTGTTCCACGCGCTGAACGGCATCCGCGTCATGCTGGTCGACTTCTGGTCGAAGGGCCCGAAGCTGCAGAAGGCGATGCTGTGGGTCATCGGCGTCGTCTGGGTCGTCGTGATGGTCCCCGGTGCGTTCTTCATGCTGAAGCGCACCGCCGAAATGCTCTTCGGGGGTAACTGACATGGCCGACCTCGCCCTCGCGAACCCGCGCGCGCCGAAGCGCCCCGCCGCGCGCCGGAGCAACTTCGAGCTCTACAGCTGGCTGTTCATGCGGATCTCCGGGCTGGTCCTGGTCGTCCTGGTGCTCGGCCACCTGCTGATCATGAACATCCTCGACGGCGGCGTGCACCGGATCAACTGGGGCTTCGTCGCCGGCCGCTGGGCCTCGCCGTTCTGGCAGTTCTGGGACCTGCTGATGCTGTGGCTCGCCGAGATCCACGGCGGCAACGGGCTGCGCACGATCATCGACGACTACGCCCGCAAGGACAGCACGCGGTTCTGGCTGAAGATCCTGCTGTACGTCTCGATGGTGCTGATCCTGGCCGTCGGCACGATGGTGATCTTCACGTTCGACCCGAACATGCCCGCGAACTGACCCCGGAGACTTCCCACCATGCAGGTCCACAAGTACGACGTGGTGATCGTCGGCGCCGGCGGCGCCGGGATGCGCGCGGCCATCGAGTCCGGCCAGCGCGCCCGCACCGCGGTCCTCACCAAGCTCTACCCGACCCGGTCCCACACCGGCGCGGCCCAGGGCGGCATGTGCGCCGCGCTGGCGAACGTCGAAGAGGACAACTGGGAGTGGCACACCTTCGACACGATCAAGGGCGGCGACTACCTGGTCGACCAGGACGCCGCCGAGATCATGGCGAAGGAGGCCATCGACGCGGTCCTCGACCTCGAGAAGATGGGCCTGCCGTTCAACCGCACGCCCGAAGGCAAGATCGACCAGCGCCGCTTCGGCGGCCACACGCGTGACCACGGCAAGGCCGCGGTCCGCCGCGCCTGCTACGCCGCGGACCGCACCGGGCACATGATCCTCCAGACGCTGTACCAAAACTGCGTCAAGTACGGCACGGAGTTCTTCAACGAGTTCTACGTGCTCGACCTCGTCACCACCCCGGACGAGAACGGCAACCCGGTCGCTTCCGGCGTCGTCGCCTACGAGCTGGCCACCGGCGAGCTGCACGTCTTCCAGGCGAAGTCGATCGTGTTCGCCACCGGCGGCGCGGGCAAGATCTTCAAGACGACGTCGAACGCGCACACCCTGACCGGTGACGGCCTCGGCATCATCTTCCGCAAGGGCCTCCCGCTGGAGGACATGGAGTTCTTCCAGTTCCACCCGACCGGCCTCGCGGGCCTGGGCATCCTGATCTCCGAAGCCGTCCGCGGCGAGGGCGGGATCCTGCGCAACGCCTCCGGCGAGCGGTTCATGGAGCGCTACGCCCCCACCATCAAGGACCTCGCGCCGCGCGACATCGTCGCCCGCTCGATGGTGCAGGAAGTGCTGCAGGGCCGCGGGTGCGGCCCGAACAAGGACTACGTCGTCCTGGACGTCACGCACATCCCCGAGGAGACGCTGAACGCGAAGCTCCCGGACATCATGGAGTTCTCCCGGACCTACCTGGGCGTCGACCCGGTGAAGGAGCCGGTGCCGGTCTTCCCGACGTGTCACTACGTGATGGGCGGCATCCCGACCAACATCCACGGCGAAGCGCTGCGGGACAACGAGAACGTCATCCCCGGCCTGTACGCCGCGGGCGAGGTCGCGTGCGTGTCCGTGCACGGTTCGAACCGGCTCGGCACGAACTCGCTGCTCGACATCAACGTGTTCGGCCGCCGCGCCGGCATCGCGGCCGCGGAGTACGCGCTGGCGCACGAGCACGTCGAGCTGCCTTCGGACCCCACGAAGCTGGTGGAAGAGCAGCTCGCGGGCCTGCTGTCGGAGCACGGCGACGAGCGCGTCGCCGACATCCGCAAGGAAATGCAGCAGACGATGGACTCGCACGCTTCGGTGTACCGGACCGAGGACACGCTGAAGCAGGCGCTGACCGACATCCAGGCGCTCAAGGAGCGCTACCAGCGGATCACCGTGTCGGACAAGGGCAAGCGGTACAACACCGACCTGCTCGAGGCCGTCGAGCTGGGCTTCCTGCTGGAGCTGGCCGAGGTCCTGATCGTGGGCGCGCTGGCGCGCAAGGAGTCCCGCGGCGGCCACGCCCGCGAGGACTACCCGACCCGCGACGACACGAACTTCATGCGGCACACCATGGCCTACAAGCAGGGCTCGGGTCTGTCGTCCGACATCCGGCTGGACTACAAGCCGGTCACCTTCACCCGCTACGAGCCGATGGAGCGGAAGTACTGATGACTGCGGCAACCACTGAAGACGCTCCGGCCGCTTCGGACGAGCACACGCCCATCACGGTCACGCTGAAGATCCTCCGCTTCAACCCGGAGGTGGACAGCGAGCCGCACTGGGAGTCCTACGACGTCCCGGCCCAGCGCACCGACCGGCTGCTGAACCTGCTGTTCTACGTCAAGGACTACATCGACGGCACGTTCTCGTTCCGCCGGTCCTGCGCACACGGCGTGTGCGGGTCCGACGCGATGCAGATCAACGGCATCAACCGCCTGGCGTGCAAGGTCCTGATGAAGGACCTGCTGTCGACGTCCGGGAAACCGACGGTGATCACGATCGCCCCGATCAAGGGCCTGACGACGTTGAAGGACCTCTACGTCGACATGGACCCGTTCTTCGAGGCGTACCGCGCGATCAAGCCGTACCTGATCACGTACGGCAACGAGCCGACGCGCGAGCGCATCCAGTCCCAGGCCGACCGCGACCGCTTCGACGACACGACGAAGTGCATCCTGTGCGCGTGCTGCACATCGTCCTGCCCGGTGTACTGGAACGACGGCTCCTACTTCGGCCCGGCGGCGATCGTCAACGCCCACCGGTTCATCTTCGACTCCCGCGACGAGGGGGCCGAGGAGCGCCTGGACATCCTGAACGACGGCGAGGGTGTGTGGCGCTGCCGCACGACGTTCAACTGCACGGACGCCTGCCCGCGAGGGATCCAGGTGACCAAGGCGATCCAGGAAGTGAAGCGCGCCCTGCTGTTCAAGCGCGTGTGACGCTGTACCAAAAGAAGGGCCCCTCCGCTCGGCGAGTAGGAGGGGCCCTTTCTTTTGCCCTGGTCTTCCGCCAAAGGGAAGCGAACCGGCGGCCGGCAACGCAAGAGGACCAACGACGTCACCAGACCTCCCCCGCCCCTCATCCCAGCCTTCTCTTCAGTCGACGATCGGGTTTGTCAAGGCACGCTTTCCCGCCTTGACAAACCTGGGCGGCGACTGAGACTCCTACCGGAGGGGCGGGGGAGGTCGGACCCGCCCTGCCGCGGCAGAACCCGCAGTAGAAGCCGCGGCAGAACCCGCCCCTGCCGCTCCACCGCGGTAAACGAACGCCGTAGAACAAAAGCTGTCCTCGCCGGACGGGCAGGCTCTGGGATGGCCACCCGGAGCGCTTGTCTCCCACCTTCGCGTGTTTAGGCCGCTGGGTGGTCATCCCGTCGCCTGATTGAGGCCTATCACTTTGAGCCGGGCCCGCAAGCCTGCGCTGCCCCCTCGCGTTGCGCTTTTGGTTGCGGGCCCGGCTCAAAGTGATTTTTGCGGCCTCAGGCGACGGGATGACCACCCCGCTCTTTTCTTGGGGTCAGCGGACCGCGTCCAGGGCGTCGACCAGGCCGTGGCCGTAGTACGAATTGTTCTTTGCCGGGCCCGTGCACTCCGTTTCCGTGGTCGTGCACTTCACCGCGTCCGCCTCGCCTTCCAGCACGCGAACCAGCAGCTGCGGCGGGATGCCGCGGAACCGGGACGCGATCAGCGCCGCCACGCCCGCTGCGTGCGGGGAGGCCATTGATGTGCCGCACTTCGAGCCGTACTGGCCGCCGACCACCGTTGACAGCGGGCACGATGGCCCCGCGCCCTCCGGTGGGGTCTGGGCGAAGTCGCCGCCCGGCGCCGTCACGTCGATCTCGCCGTAGTTGCTGAACGATGACTTCGTGCCCGCGTAGCCGACCGCCGACACCTTCACGACGCCGTCGATCGCCTTGGGGAGGATGCCGCACGTCGAATCGACCGGGTGCGGGCGGTTGGGGTCCGTTGTCTGCTTGGTCGTGTCGAAACCGGAGTTGCCCGCCGCCGCCACGTTCAGCACGCCTCGGTGCGTCGAGAACTCCACCGCGCGGCGGACCGCTTCGAACGCCGCCGCGTCGCCCGGCTGCTTCGGGCAGTAGAACATGCCCGGGTCGATGTAGTAGCTGTTGTTCGTCACCGCGAACCCGTGCTCGGCCGCCCAGACGAACCCGCAGACCGCCGACTCCGGGAAGATGTAGCCGGCGTCGTTGACGACCTTCACCGAGGCCAGCCGCACGCCCGGCGCGATGCCCGTGAAGCCCGTCGCCTTGTCCTTGCCGGCGATCGTGCCCGCCACGTGCGTGCCGTGGTCCGACGTCGTCGGGGCCCACGAGGCCGGTGTCAGGTCCGGCGCCCCCGTGATGCAGCCCGCCGAAGCGGCCGGGTCGACCGCCGCCTTCAGTGCCGGGTGCGTCGCCTCGATGCCCGAGTCGAGCACGCCGACCGTCACCGCGCGGCTGCCCTGGTAGATCTTGTTCGCTTCGGGCGCGTGGATCGCCTTCATGTCCCACTGCTGCGCGGACAGGTCACCCGCGGCGGCGACGGACCGCGTGTCCTCCAGCGTCCGCACCGCACCCAGCGAGCGGGCCGAGACGGCGGCGCCCTGGGAAGCCACGTCCTTGCCGCCCGAGTAGGCCCGGTAGACGCCGATCTTCTGCTGGAAGTCCGCGTTGCGCGAGCTCGCGATCGCGACGCCGATCGGGGCGTAGTAGGCGACCTTCGTGCCGCACTTGGCCGCCAGCTCCTTGTCGACGGCCGACGCGCGGGTGCCCGGCTGGTACGTCACGACGTAGGTGTACGGCGTGCTCGTCGTGTCGCAGGCGACCGGCGCGGCCTCGGCCGCGGGGGCCGCCGCGAACAGGCCGCTCCCGACGGCCAGCACGAGCGGGGCCGCCATTCGACGTAAACGGGACATTCCACCTCCAGGGTCTGTGGCGTCAACCTAAACCGGCCCCGGAGGCCGCGCCACCGACCAAAGTCAGGAGGAGACGCGCGAAGTGGCGCGTACCCCGCGCCAGCCGAGCACGCCGATGATCGTGCCGAGCACGAACGACACGACCGTCAGCACGGCGTGCACCACGAAGTACGCGGTGGGCGAGCCGTCGGGGGTCCAGGCCCGGTCGCTGTCCCACAGGTTCTTGGCGAAGGTGATCCAGATGATCCACGACCACACACCGAAGGCCAGCAGGAACAGCGAGGTGCCGCGTGAAATGCGCATGCCCCTGAGTATGCGACGCGGGCCGCGGCGCTAGATTGCGTGGGTGCACTCTGTTGTCTCCCGGTCGCTCAAGGTCTTCACGACGACGCTCGCCGCCGCCCTCCTGGCCCTGAGCACCCCGGCGCTGGCCGCTGCCGCGGCGCAGCAGGGCCAGTGCGCGAACCGCCAGGCTCCGCCGCCGCCGGTCGACACGTCGGAGAAGCCCGCGCCGGGCAAGCCGGCCCCGGCGCCGCTGGCCGTGCCCGCGGTCCCGGTCGGCGGCAACCGGATGGCCGAGTGCGGCCTGGTCACCCCGCAGGGCGCGCTCAACCCGCCGGACGGCAACACCGCGGCGTCGTGGCTGGTGCAGGACCTCGACACCGGCGCGGTCGTCGCGGCGAAGGACCCGCACGCCCGGCAGCGGCCCGCGTCGCTGATCAAGACGCTGCTCGCCCTGGTCGTCGTCACCCAGCTGGACCCGCAGCAGACGATCGTCGCGACGAAGGAGGACGCGGAGCAGGAGTGCACCTGCGTCGGCCTCGTCGCCGGCGGCCAGTACACCGTCGACCAGTTGCTGCACGGCCTGCTGATGCACTCGGGCAACGACGTCGCGCACGCGTTCGCCACGGCGCTCGGCGGGGCCGACTCCGCGGTGGCGAAGATGAACGCGCTGGCCGCGAAGATCGGCGCGCAGGACACGCGCGCCGCGACGCCGTCGGGCCTGGACGGGCCGGGCATGTCGACCTCGGCCTACGACCTCAGCCTGATCTTCAACTACGCGATGAAGCAGCCGGAGTTCGCCAAGGTCGTCGGGACGAAGAACTTCGAGTTCCCGCCGGCCGGCGGCAAGCCGGCCATCCCGATCTTCAACGACAACAAGCTGCTCGGCGTCTACCCCGGTTTCCTCGGCGGCAAGACCGGCTTCACCGACGACGCGCGCCACACCTACGTCGGCGCGGCGCAGCGCAAGGGCAAGCGCCTCGCGGTCGTCATGCTGCGGGCGGAGCAGAAGCCGACCAAGGTGGTCGACCAGGCGGCGAAGCTGCTCGACTACGGCTTCGCGCTGGAGGACGACCGAGCCGTG
This sequence comes from Amycolatopsis sp. NPDC024027, assembly GCF_040638975.1. Lineage (NCBI taxonomy): Bacteria > Bacillati > Actinomycetota > Actinomycetes > Pseudonocardiales > Pseudonocardiaceae > Amycolatopsis > Amycolatopsis sp. NPDC024027. The sequence continues at coordinate 162,382 of NZ_JBEZYY010000007.1, read as the reverse complement.
CCGGTCGGTCAGATCACCTACCAGCCGCCCGCGGCGGCCCCGTCGAACGGCGATCCGTCCGTGCTCGCCGACGGCGGCACCGGCAACGGCGGCACGTCGGCGGCCGCGCCGGCGGCGAAGGAAGACCCGTTCGGCGTCACCGGCTGGATCCTCACGCTGGTGGTGTTCCTGATCATCCTCGGCGGGTTCGTGGTCGGGCACCAGCGCAAGAAGGCCGCGAGCTAGCGGAAACCGGGCCCCGGCTCCGGCGTGACCCGATCGGTGGCGATCACGCCGCCGCAGTGCGCGCAGGCCACGAACGTCCCGGCGATCTCGCCGCAGTCGTCGTGCCGCAGGAGGATCGGCGGTCCCTCCGGTCCGGCGAGGTGCTTGTCGCCCCACTGCATGAGCGTGACGACGGCGCCGAAGAGGTCCCGCCCGGCGGCGGTCAGCACGTACTCCGGCACCGGGTCGACGCGCTCGAGCACGCCGGCGTCGACGAGGGTCTTCAGCCGCGCGGACAACGTCGGGCGCGGGATGGCCAGGTTGCGCGCGAACTCGCCGTAGCGGCGCACGCCGAAGAAGGTCTCGCGCAGGATGAGCAGGCTCCACCGCTCGCCGACCAGGTCGAGCGCGCGGCTGACGGAGTCCGCCGTGAACCGGTGGCCGAGGCCGGTCACAGCTGGTCCGTGCGGGCCGGGACGCCCAGCAGCAGCTTGCCGGGAAGTTCGTAGCTGGCCGGGTTGACCTGGAAGTGCGCGGTCGCGGTGTGCGCGTCGCGGAACCGGCGCTGCAGCGGCGAAGTCTCGTAGATCGCCGCGCCACCGCCGAGGTCGTACATGCTTCCGGCGACCGTCGCGGCCGTGCGCGTCACGTGCGTGGCGGCCAGCCGGAGGCCCAGCTTGAGCGCGTCCGGCACCGGTTCGGTGCTTTGCGCGGCCTGCCAGGCGTCGTCGATGCTGCTGTAGAACAGCAGCCGCGCGGCGCGCAGGGCCGCCTCGGCCTCCGCGACGGCGGCCTGGGTCGCCGACCGCTCGGCCAGCGACCGGCTGGAACCGAGCGGTTTGCGCGTCGAGGCGAGCTCGACGAGGTCGTCGATCGCGCCGCGCGCGTTGCCCAGCGCGGCGGCCGCGACCGACAACGCGAAGAAGCCGAAGAGCGGAAACCGGTGCAGCGCAACGGCTTCCGCGGGCGGACCGGCCATCACCGAGAAGACGCGGTGTTCCGGGACGAACAGTTCGTCGGCGACGCAGTCGTGGCTGCCGGTCCCGCGCAGGCCGTTCGTGTGCCACGTGTCGAGCACTTCGATTTCGGCCTTCGGCAGCGCGGCGACGTAGAGCGCTTTCCCGTGCACGAACCCGGCGAAGAGCCAGCCGGCGTGCGGGATGCCGCTGCAGAACGCCCACCGGCCATTCACGACGTACCCGCCGTCGACCTTTCGGCCGGTCCCACGCGGCGCCCAGACGCCGGCGGCGACCGTGCGCGGGTCCCCGAAGACTTCTTCGGCGCATTTCCGCGGGGCGTAGGCCGAAAGCAGGCTGCTCGTCACGGCAATCGAGACGCACCAGCCGGCCGAGGCGTCCCCGCGCGCGACCGTCTCGGCGGTTTCGAGGCTGACGGCAGGCGGGGCTTCGGGACCGCCGAGGTGGCCGGGGACGCCGGTGCGGAACAGCTGGGCTTCGGTCAGCTTGGCGACCAGCTCGGGCGGCAACGCGCGCTGCCGCTCGGTGACCGGGGCGAGGGTCTTGGCGAGGTCGGCACACTCGCGGGCGGCGTCCAGCAGCACGAAACCCCTCCGGTTCAGATTTCTTACCGGTTCAGTTTCTTTACCGCGTGGCCGGCTGTCAAGACTTGCGGCGGCCACCCAGCCACGCCAGCAGCGCACCGGCACCGAAGGCGCTCGCGACGGTGCCGAGGCCCGGCCCGCGCTGCACGGTGACGCTCTGCTCGAGCCGCACCGGCGGCGGGGGCGCGATGACCTTGCGTTCGTTTTCCTTCGCGGTGGCCGTCCACGCGGTGATGAGCAGCAGGAAGCGCGAAACGAGGTTCGCGAACACCAGCAGACCGATGACGGGCCCGAACAGCGCGGCCGACGGCGACTTCGTGACGCTGGCCAGGTAGAGCGAGCCGACCTGCTGCAGGATGACGAACCCGACGGCGGCGACCACGGCACCCTTGACGGCACTGCGCAGCGCGACCTGCTCCCGGGGCAGCCGGGCGATGACCCAGATGAAGACGAGGGTGTTCGCGGCCAGTCCGAGCACGATGGTGGCCCCGCGAAGCAGGACGATCGCCCAGGTGGCCTGCTCGAGCCCGACGAGTTCGAGCAGGAACTGCCCGACCCCGCCACCGACCGCGGTCAGCGCGAAGGAGACGACGAGCGCGACGCCGAGCCCGATCAGCGCGACGAGGTCCTTGAGCGTCTGCTTGACGAGCGGCTGCGGCTGCTTTTCCTGGCCCCACTGCGCGGTGAGCGCGTCCCGCAGGTTCGACATCCAGCCGATGCCGGAGTAGAGGGCGATGAGCAGACCGAAGATCCCGATCCCGCCGCCGGAGTCGAGCGCGCCCTTGACGATGCCGTTGACGAGGTCCTTGAGGCCTTCGGGCACGGAGTTGTTGATGCCATCGGTGATCTTCGTGATGATCGTCTGGTCGTGGTTGACGACCAGCCCGACCACGGCGAAGGCCACCATGAACAGCGGGAAGACGGAGAGCACGCTGAAGTAGGTGATGGCGGCGGCGTAGTGGTTGCCGTACCGCTCGGTGAAGGCGTCGTTGGCCCGGATGAGGTGATCGAGCCACGGGTGCTTCCGCCGCAGCCGCGGCAGGAGCTTTTCCTTCTCTTCGTTCGCCACCGTGAAACGCTAACCACGCTTGGTGAACCCCGCAACGCGAGCGGTTCCCTCGGGGGAGGTGTCCTCCTGACGGGGGCGCGCCGGTGTTGTCCACAGGGGTGGCCGGTTGTGGACGAGCCGCTCGTTTCCGGCCACGGAAACCGGGTTCGTCGGTGGGCGCCGATAGACTGGACTTGGGCACGCCCCCCAGGGAGGGCGGGGGAGTTTTCGGGTCTCCGCCCACCCCGCCAGACCGGTCAGCTCACCGTGATGCCGACGCTGTGTCGGCGAAGGACAGCAGCACCATCGGCAGGGCGGTCCCCGGCTCAGGTGAGAGCAGCCAGCAAGGCGGGATAGGCGTCCGCCGCGGTGAGCACTGGCACCCCGCGCCGCGCGGCGAACGCGGCGACAGCGTTGTAAGCCTGATCCAGCTCCGGCTCGGTCAGTGGAGCCGCGACCTCGACCTCCGACGAACCGCGGGCGGAGAAGCGGCGCCGGACCGCCTCGCGCCCCGGCAGCAACACCACCTCGTGGAAGCTCGCCCCGCATTCGCCCGCCAGTGCTTCGAGGCGTTCCGGAAAGCCCGCGCGAACCACCAGCTGTGGCACCACCACGTCATGCCCCGCGCCGAGGTGCGTGCGCGCGGCCGCCACCGCGATGTCCCGCGCCAGCACGCCGGCTTCGGCCGGGGACGCACGCCGGCCGCCGATCATGGCGCGGATGCGGTCCACGTCCAGGGCCAGCGCCGGTGGGTGGTTGTCGGCGTAGCGCCGGGCGAGCGTCGACTTGCCGCTGCCCGGCGGGCCGTTGAGCAGGATCAGCTTCACCGCACCGGCGGCAGGAACCCGATCCGCTGGTACGTCTTCGCGAGCGTCTTCGACGCCACCTCGCGAGCACGTTCGGCACCCGCGGCGAGGACCTTGTCCAGCTCCGCCACATCGTCCAAATAGGACTTCGCGCGGTCCTGGATCGGGGTCACCCACTCGATGAAGACCTCACCGAGGTCCTTCTTCAGGTCGCCGTAGCCCTTGCCCTCGTACGCCGCTTCGAGGTCCGGGATCGTGCGGTCGGTCAGGGCCGAGTAGATCGTCAGCAGGTTCGACACGCCCGCCTTGTTCTCGGCGTCGAACTTGACCTCGCGGCCCGTGTCGGTGACCGCCGAGCGGATCTTCTTCGCCGAGCGCTTCGGGTCTTCGAGCAGCTCGATGATCCCGTTGACGTTCGACGCCGACTTGCTCATCTTGGCCGTCGGTTCCTGCAGGTCGTAGATCTTCGCCGTGTCCTTGATGATGTACGGCTCCGGCACCACGAACGTCTTGCCCAGCCGGTTGTTGAAGCGCTGCGCGAGGTCGCGCGTCAGCTCCAGGTGCTGGCGCTGGTCCTCACCGACCGGGACGGCGTCCGCCCGGTACAGCAGGATGTCCGCCGCCTGCAGGACCGGGTACGTGAACAGGCCGACGCTGGATCTGTCGGAGCCCTGCTTCGCCGACTTGTCCTTGAACTGCGTCATCCGGCCGGCCTCACCGAAGCCGGTCTGGCACTCCAGCACCCAGCTCAGCTGGGCGTGCTCCGGGACGTGGCTCTGCACGAACAGGGCGCTGCGCTGCGGGTCGATGCCGATGGCGAGCAACTGGGCGGCCGAGACGCGGGTGCGCTGCCGCAGCACCTTCGGGTCCTGCTCGACGGTGATCGCGTGCAGGTCGACCACGCTGTAGAACGTCTCGTGCGTGTCCTGCAGCTTCACCCACTGGCGCAGCGCACCGAGGTAGTTGCCGAGGTGGAAGGAGTCGGCGGTGGGCTGGATCCCGGACAGGACCCGCGGGCGGCGCTCTGCTGCGACGGTCTGCTCTTCGGACACGTCAGGATTCTTCCAGGCCGAGGCGAGCGACGGGCGCCGAGGGCCCTCAGGCGTTCGGGCGCGGCGTGAGGAACGGCCGCGTCGGCGTCATGTCGGGCTCGCCGAGGACGGCTTCGGCCATCGCCGTGACCGGGTCGGGAACTTCCGGCACGGCGGGGGCAGCCTCGGCCAGGCGCGTCTTGCGACGCTGGCGCAGCACACCCAGCGTCATGCCGATGATGCCGAGCGCGACGGCCACCACCCCGACGGGGCCGAGCACGCCGAAGCTCGCGGCGTTGGTGTCGGCCTGCGCTGTCGTCGTGACGTCGGCGAACGCGCTGCCGCCGCCGGCCAGGAGCAGGCCGGCCGGGACGAGCGCGACCACCACGGCCGCGCGGAAACCGCGCAGGGTGGACCGCAACAGGGTTCGACCTGGGTTGCGCACCGGAGTGCCTCCCGCGAGTAACGCTCACCCATCCGAGTGAGGCGTTGCGTGCTACTGGTCAGAAAACTACCGAGCGTGTCAAGACCTGCCGGTTCTGATCAACTCGGAAGCGAGGGTAGCGCTCATTCCTTAATACGCTCTCGGCGCCCCCAGGGTTCACTTCGACCACTCAGCCGGGCGACCCTGCTACTACCCGGAGTAGAGCATGACCGGAGCGTGCCCGATCGGGTGTCACCCGTTCTCCGCAGCTGTCGCCATTCATCGCCGATGTGACCCCAGTTCGACGACTTCGTCCCCTCCGGGAAACTTTCACCCGGTCGTGAGTGGTCTATACCTCTTGGGGTGACTCGCAGGGAAAGTCGATGTCGTAGGTCGCGGTGACCGGCGCGTGGTCGGACCAGCGCTGGTCGTAGGCGGCTGCCCGTTCGACCACGACGTCGACGACCTTCTCGGCGAGGCCGGGCGTCGCGAGCTGGCAGTCGATGCGCCAGCCGGAGTCGTTGTCGAAGGCCTGGCCGCGGTAGGACCACCAGGTGTACGGGCCGGGGCCTTCGGGATCGAGCCGGCGCTGGACGTCGGTGTACCCGGCCTCGGTGTAGACGCGGCCGAGCCAGGCGCGTTCCTCGGGCAGGAAGCCGGAGTTCTTGCGGTTGCCGCGCCAGTTCTTGAGGTCGACGGTGTCGTAGGCGATGTTCCAGTCCCCGACGACGACGGCCTCCCGCCCAGCCGCGGCGGCCTTCGCCCGCAGTTCGGCGAGGTAGGGCAGGAACGCGGCCATGAAGCGTTCCTTTTCGTCCTGCCGTTCGGTGCCGACGTCCCCGCTGGGCAGGTAGAGGCTCGCGACGACGACGTTCGGCAGGTGCACCTCGAGGTACCGCCCGCTGTCCTCGAATTCGGGCTCCCCGAAGCCGATCCGGACCTCTTCGGGCTCGACCCGGCTGTAGACGGCAACGCCGTTGCGGCCCTTCGCGGCCGAAGGCGCGTGCACGGAGAACCACCCATCGGGGTCGACAACGGCGGCGGGCAGCTGACTGGCTTCGGCCCGCACCTCCTGGCAGGCGACGACGTCGGCCTTCGTGGCGGCGAGCCACTCGACGAAGCCCTTTTTGGCGGCGGCGCGGAGGCCGTTGACGTTCACGGTGGAGACGGTCAGCACGCCGTGCACGCTACCGGCCGGCGAGCCGGCGCCTCGGGGCCGGGCGTGGCGGCGATGGCGGGTCCCGAAAACCGGTGCGGGGAGCCGGGCTCGCTCTGCCAGACTGCCGCGCATGGGCGAAGCGGGGAGCCGGTTGACCGTGCTGGGGAGCTGCGGCGCGTGGCCGGAGCCCGGCCGTGCCTGCGCCGGATTCCTGCTCGCGCACAACGGCTTCCGCGTCGTCCTCGACCTCGGGTACGGCGCCGCACCGCGCCTGTTCACGCACTGCCGCAACGGGTTGCCCGACGCGGTCGTCGTGACGCACGAGCACCCCGACCACTGCGCGGACGTGAGCGCGCTCGGGCGGGCGTGGCACTACACCGTCCAGGCCGGCGCGCCCTCGGCACGGCTGCCGTTGCACTGCACGCCCGGCACGGTCCGCCGGCTCGAGGCGATGGAGCCCCGGCCGCACCCGGAGACGCTGTTCGAGGTGCACGACCTAGCCGAGCCGGCCGACGTCGGACCGTTCCGCATGACGCCGTACCCGCTGCCGCACCACCAGCCGAACTTCGGCGTGCGCCTCACGGCACCCGGGCTGACGGTGGCGTACACCGGCGACACGGGACCGTCGCCACTGCTGGCCGAACTCGGCCGCGACGCCGACCTGTTCATCTGCGACGCCACCCTCCGCACCCCACCGCCGGAGGGAGAGCCCCGCTACCTGATGACGGCGGCAGAGGCGGGCCACTGGGCACAGAGGGCGCGCGCCCGCCGGCTCCTGCTCACCCACTTCTGGCCGGGCACCGACCGCCCTGCGGCTGCCGAAGAGGCCCGCGCCGAGTTCGGTGGCGAGGTGCTCGTGGCGGAAGAGGACTCCGCGATCGAGCTCTGACGCCCGCTGGAGGCAGGTGACGGCCGGCCCGGCGCCGATGGGTCGGCTCCGATGGCGGCGCTCGCACCGCTCGGGAGCGGCGCGCTGCTCTACCACCGCAAGCCCGAGCGCACCCAGACGACGGACCGGCCGCTCGATGACCCCTCCGAGCAGGGCCCGCTGCGCACCCATCCAGCTCCGCAAGGCCTTCCGAGCAAGCCCACCACCCAGCCCCCGGAACGCAGATCCCTCGCCACGGCACATCTCCCCCTTCGCGCCCCGACCCCCGTCTGAGCGCGGTCCCCAGGGCTCGATCTCACCGCCGCCGATCCCGCACCGTCCGAACACCCCGTCCGGCCCGCGAGACTCCCCCTGGAGACCCCGCGGACACTCTGGCTCGTCCCGCGATTCAGTTGTCGCCCGCTCCCGGACGCTTCCTCCTTCCCGGCGGCCCCACGCCGCCACCTGCGGTTTTTCCTGTGATCAGTTCTAGCACCCACCACCGACAAAAACCGGGCCTTGACGACCGAAGCTACGCGTCATAGCTTTAAAGCTATGCCAAGTAGCCACCATGTCGCCTAGGGCCGGCCTGACCACCGAAGCCGTGGTCGATCTCGCCATGGCCCTCGTCGACGAGTCCGGACCCGAAGCACTCACCCTCGCCAAGATCGCCGGCCGCGCCGGTGTTGCCGCACCCTCGCTCTACAAGCACGTCGAAAACCTCGCCGATCTCCGGCGGCTGATCGACCTCCGCGTCGTCAAGGAAATGGCCGAAACCCTCCGCACCGCCGCCACCGGGCGCGAGGGCGGAGACGCCGTTGCCGCACTCGCCGACGCCTACCGCCACTACCTGCAACACCACCCGCACCGCACCGGCGCCCTGACCGCCGCACCCGACCAGGGGGACACCGAACTCAGCACCGCCACCCACGCCGTCGCCGAAGTCGTCTTCGCCGTGCTGCGGCCGTTCGGCTTCGACCACGCCCAATCCGTCCACGCCACGCGGTGCATCCGCGCCGCCGTCCACGGCTTCGCCGGGCTCGAGGCCTCCGGCGGCTTCGGGCGCCCGGAAGACGTCGGCGAGAGCTTCGAAGTACTCAAGAAAATGCTCGTCCAGGGCCTCGAAACCTACGCAGAACAGGGAAACCGATGACCTTCATCCTCGCCGTACTGCTCTTCACCGTCGGGCTCGGCGTGCTCGACGCCCGCTTCCCCTGGACGGAGGCCGGCCGATGATCGCCGGGCACTTCGGGCTGGCCGCCGCCGTCAAGGCCGGGCGGCCCGCCATCCCCGTCTGGACGCTCATGCTCGCCACCGCCTGGCTCGACGTCGTCTTCGTACCGCTCTACCTGAGCGGTGTCGAGACGATCGACGGCGAGGGTTACGGCGGCGGCGTCATCCACGCCGACTACACGCACTCCCTCGTCGGCGCGCTCGTGCTCGCCGCGCTGTTCGGCGCGGTCGCCGCCCACTGGCTCGGCCGCGAAGCCGGGCTCGTCCTCGGCGGCGTCGTGTTCTCGCACTGGCTGCTCGACCTCGTCGTGCACCGCGCCGACCTGCCGATCCTGCCCGGCAACGCCGGCGATCTGCCCACCTTCGGCTTCGGGCTCTGGCGGCTGCCCGCCGTCTCGGCCGGCGTCGAACTGCTGATGCTCGCGATCGGTATCGGCCTCTACTGGCGCGCCGCCGCGAAACGCGATCCGAAACGCGCCAGGACGCTCGGCCTGTCGGCCGCGGCGTTCGGCGTCGTCACGCTCGCGGCCGACCTGATCGGTCTCTGAAGACTCAACAGGCGGAGCCGGCGACGGGCTGGGTGAACTCGGCCGCCACCCACTTGTCGTCGGCGACCTTGCGGAAGCCGTTCTGCACGCCCGGCAGCGCGTCGAACTGGGCGTCGCGCAGGTACTTGCCGACGATCTTCGCGTTGCCGTCGGCCGCCTCGCGGGCGTTCAGGACGTCCGCGGTCACCGTCACCTTGCAGCCGGTGGCCGACGCCCCCGACGCCTGCTTGCCCGTGTTCATGGCGTAGACGATGACGACCAGGACGAGCGCGCCCAAGATGAGCAAAGTCTTCTTCGACATGCCTTCCTCCAACCCGCGAGCCCGTCCCCACCGCCAAGGGTAGGCAATCCTTTACCCGGACGGCAGTGCCGGACGTCGCAACCACCCGGAGGCTCCAGTGGCTCACCCGCGAGGTGACAACGCGTGATCAACCGAAAAGCCCCTTCCCGGCGAACCGGGAAGGGGCTTTCGCAGCAGCGAACTCAGCCCTGGGCGATCTTCTTCGCCAGGTTGTCGTCCAGCGTCGCGAGGAACTCCTCGGTCGTCTGGAACGGCTGGTCCTTGCTGATCAGCAGCGCCAGGTCCTTCGTCATCTGACCGCTCTCGACGGTCTCGACGACGACCTGCTCCAGCTTGTTCGCGAAGCCGATCAGCTCCTGGTTGCCGTCCAGCTTGCCGCGGTGCTCGAGGCCGCGGGTCCAGGCGTAGATCGACGCGATCGGGTTGGTCGACGTCGGCTTGCCCTGCTGGTGCTGGCGGTAGTGCCGGGTGACCGTGCCGTGCGCGGCCTCGGCCTCGACGGTCCGGCCGTCCGGCGTGCGCAGCACCGACGTCATCAGGCCGAGCGAGCCGAAGCCCTGCGCGACCGTGTCGGACTGGACGTCACCGTCGTAGTTCTTGCACGCCCAGACGTAGCCGCCCTCCCACTTCATCGCCGCGGCGACCATGTCGTCGATCAGGCGGTGCTCGTAGGAGATGCCCTTGGCGTCGAAGTCGGCCTTGAACTCGTTCTGGAAGATCTCCTCGAACACGTCCTTGAACTGGCCGTCGTAGGCCTTGAGGATGGTGTTCTTGGTCGAGAGGTAGACCGGCAGGCCGCGGTCGAGGCCGTACTGCAGCGAGGCGCGCGCGAAGTCCTCGATCGACTTCTTGTAGTTGTACATCCCCATGGCGACGCCGCCGCCCTCGGGGAACTTCGCGACCTCGAACTCCATCGGCTCGGAGCCGTCGTCCGGGGTGTAGCTGATGGTCAGCGTGCCCGGGCCGGGGACCTTGAAGTTGGTCGCCTTGTACTGGTCGCCGTGCGCGTGGCGGCCGATGATGATCGGCTTGGTCCACGTCGGCACCAGCCGCGGGATGTTCTGGATGACGATCGGCTCGCGGAAGATCACGCCGCCGAGGATGTTGCGGATGGTCCCGTTCGGGGACAGCCACATCTTCTTGAGGCCGAACTCTTCGACGCGGGCCTCGTCCGGGGTGATCGTGGCGCACTTGACGCCGACGCCGTGCTTCTTGATGGCGTTCGCGGAGTCGACCGTGACCTGGTCGTCGGTGCGGTCCCGCTCCTCGATACCCAGGTCGTAGTAGTCCAGGTTCACGTCCAGGTACGGGTGGATCAGCTTGTCCTTGATGAACTGCCAGATGATGCGGGTCATCTCATCGCCGTCGAGTTCGACGACGGTGCCCTGGACCTTGATCTTGGCCATGAGCAGCGGTGCTCCTTCCGCGGATCTTCGCGTTCTTCGATACGTCTCGCCGGTAGCGGTACAAGCGTACTGCTTGACGCACCTGGATGGTTCAAGTAGTGGTCGGCATCAAGTCTCCACCCGCGCTTTGTGGCCCGGATCACCGGGCGGGACCCCGATCCGACCGCTCGCCGAGCGACCGTAGGCGTTCGGCGGTGAACCAGGGCACGATGCCACCCGTGAACCCACTGTGCGGGAGGTGACGGCCATGTCGACCCATCGGTACGCCGACTACGAAGACGACTACGAGAACGACTACCCGGACACCGGCGAACCCGACGTGCTCGACGAACGGCCACGCCGGGGCGCCGCGCACGTGGTCAGCGCGCTCGGCGGGCTCGTGCTCACGCCGGTCGCCCTGGGCCTGCTGAGCTGGGGCGGGCTGCGCCAGCAGCAGCTGATCCAGGCCACCCTGAGCACCAACCGCGACCCGCTGGGCATCGCACTGCTGGCCGGCGGGGCGATCCTGCTGCTGGTCGTCGCCGCGCTCGGCGCGCTGTCGGCGACCGGCCCGATCCTCGGCGGCCTGATCTACGGCGTGCTGCCCGGCGTCGCCGCGATGGCCGTGCCCGAATGGGGGTTCCGGCTGGTCAACCTGATGCCGAAGAGCGACATCGCGTACGGCGTCATGGACTTCCTCTTCATCGGCGGCCTGCTCGGCGTGGGCTTCCTGCTGGTCGGCAGCGGACTGGCCAACGCACTGGTCCGGCGGCGGCGCGAAGGCTGACGCACGCCGATGGCATCATCGGCGAATGGGACTGTTCACCGTCGCGGAAGCGCGCGACGAACTGGCGCGCCTGCGGCCGGTCCTCGACGAACTGGTGCGCGTCCGGGCCGACGCCGCCGAGCTCGCCGCGTCGCTGCGGCCCGGCGGCCGCGCCACCGCGCTGGGCGGGCTGCCCGAGTGGAAGGCCGCCCAGGCCCGTCTCGACGACCTGATGACGACGGTGCAGCGCACCGGCGCCGAGCTCAAGGGGTTCGCGCCGCTGCTGGTCGACTTCCCGGCCGAGCTGGACGGCACCGACGTCCTCCTGTGCTGGCTCGAAGGTGACCGCGAGCTGGGCTGGTACCACCGCGCCGACCTCGGCTTCGCCGGCCGTCGTCCCCTGAAAACCGCTGGTGGCCCCGGCTAGGTTGGGTGCGTGACCGACGAATCCCGAGCCGCCTTCTTCGACCGCACAGCCGAGCAGTACGACGACGACCCGTTCCACGGCTCGGTGGCGGAAGCCCTGGTCGAGCCGCTCCCTGACGCTCCGGGACTCGTCCTCGACGTCGCCACCGGGACGGGCGTCGCGGCGTACGCGGCGCTACGGCTGAAGCCCGCGCGCGTGCTGGCTGTCGACTTGTCACCGGCCATGGTCGCGCGGGCGGAGGCGAAGGCGCCCGCGCAGGATCCGGACGGGCGGATCGAGTGGCGGGTCGGGCCGGCCGCGCCGCTGCCGGTCGAGGACCACTCGGCCGACGTCGTGCTGTGCGCGTCTTCGCTGCACTTCCTGGGGGCCGCCGCGTTCGCCGACTGGCTCCGCGTGCTGCGCCCCGGCGGCCGGCTGGCGTTCTCGATCGTGTCGGGGGCGCGGTTCAAGCCGTCCGGGCCGTTCGCCGAGTTCGTGCCGGCGGACCTGTCCTTCCCGACCGGCGAGGCCGGCGCCGCGGCGCTGGCCTCGTCGGCGGGCTTCGCGGACGCTTCGGCGCGGACGTTCACCGTCGACACCGGCGACCGGATCCGCAGCGTCTTCCTGGTGCACGCGACCGCGCCGTGACTCAGGCGGTGAAGTGCACCTCACCCCGGGTGGCCGGGCCGTCCGGGGCGCCACAGCGCTGGACGAACGTCAGGTCCACCCCCGAGGCGTCGAGCCGGTCGATCGTGAAGTCCGCGTAGGCCTCACTGCAGACGTCGCCGTGGGTGTAGACGAAGACGCCAGGTGTGGCCAGCGCCGGGTCACTCTGGCCGCGGAACCGCGCGCCGGTGTAGGTGCCGGTGTGCAGGGTCTCGCCGGCCGGTGCGCTGAGCTCGACGCGCAGGTCCTTCAGCCCCGACTGGACGTCGATCTTCAGCACGCCGCCGTTCTCCCAGACGGCGATCTCGTCGCCCGGCGCCGAGTACTGCGCACTGCCCACCAGCGGCCAGGCGCCGGCTTCGGACGTGTAGGCGACCGTCTGCAGCGGGTCCGCCGAGGCGACCGGCACGAGCGCCGCGCCCAGCCCGGCCGCCGCCGTCAGGACCACGCACGCACGACGAAGTGGATTCACGGAACCTCCCCATCCCGAGCCGCTCTCCGCGGCACTGCCGATCATGCTGGCAGCTCACCCGGCCGGGGGATAGAGCGGTTTTACTCAGCGGTGCAGCGACGCGCCCTTGAGGATCTTGTCCACGGCGTTCTTCGGGCCGTGCACCGCCAGCCCGGCCAGCGCCAGCTTCTCCCCCGGCACCTCGCGGACCGCCGCGCGGTTGTCGGCGTCGTTGCCGGTGTGGAACAGCTCGTCGGTGAAGATCGAGAACCGCAGCCCGCGGCCCAGCGCGCGCCCGTGGGCCGCGGTCAGGACGTCCGCCGTGCCGGAAAAGACCATGATCGGCTGGCCGAACATCGGCAGGTACTCGGTGCCGTCGGCGTCGGCGTACGGCTCGCCCATCAGCTCGGGGGTCACGTGGGCGATACCGCTCACCAGGAACGCGGTGACGTTCAGCCGCTGCCAGGACGCCAGGTCGTCGCGGAGCAGGACGGCGATCTTCGTGTCGAAGGAACTCATACCCCGAAGACTCACCCGGGCGCGACGCCCGCGTCTTGTACGTTCTTGACATGGCGCACGTCGCGGCTTGGCGGCCGGCGGTCCCGGGGATCGCCGAGGTCTTCCACGCGCGCTTCACCACGCACGCCTACCCGCTGCACACGCACGACACCTGGACGCTGCTGATCGTCGACGACGGTGTCATCCGCTACGACCTCGACCGCCACCACCACGGCGCGCTCGGGCCGGCGGTGACGCTGCTGCCGCCGAACGTCGCCCACGACGGCCGCGCCGCGACCAGCCACGGCTTCCGCAAGCGCGTGCTCTACCTGGACACGCCGGTGCTGGGCGAGGACCTGATCGGCGCGGCGGTCGACCGGCCCAGCCTCGCCGACGGCCTCCTGCGCACCCGCATCCACCAGCTCCACGAGTCCCTCGCCGAGCCCGGCGACACGCTCGAGGCGGAAAGCCGGCTCGTGCTGGTCGCCGACCGCCTGCGCACCCACCTGGGCAAACCGGCGTCGCCCGAGCCGAAGCGCGGCCTCGCCGACGATCTCCGGGACCTGCTGGACGCTCATCTGCCGGAAGCGCTGACGCTGGCCGAAGCGGGCGAGACGCTCGGCGCGCACCCGGCGTACCTCGTCCGCTGCTTCGGGGCGCGGTTCGGCCTGCCGCCGCACCGCTACCTGACCGGCCGCCGGGTGGACCGGGCCCGCCGCCTGCTGCTGGACGGCACCCCGGCCGCCGAAGTCGCGACGGCGGCCGGGTTCACCGACCAGGCCCACCTGACCCGGCACTTCAAGCGGTACCTGGGCACGACGCCGTCGCGCTACGCGAAAACCCGGTGACGGCAGGCCACGGTGGTGCCGGTCGTCGTCCCCCTGCCGGAGAAGCGGGTTGTGTCAAGATGACGGCATGTTGCGCGAACTGCACCTGACCGGCGACCCGGCCGCCGACAAGCTGCTGAACGACGACCCGTTCGCCCTGCTCGTCGGGATGCTCTTGGATCAGCAGTTCCCCATGGAGCACGCCTTCGCCGGCCCGAGGAAGATCGCCGACCGGATGGACGGCTTCTCCCTGACCAAGATCGCCGCGACCGACGTCGAAGCGTTCGTCGAGATGTGCGTGGTGCCGCCGGCCATCCACCGCTACGGCGGCTCGATGGCCCGCCGCGTCCACGCGCTCGCCCAGCACATCATCGAGAACTACGACGGCCGCACCGAAGGCATCTGGCTCGACGGCCGCCCGAAGCCGGACGGTCCCGAAGTCCTGAAGCGACTGAAGGCCCTGCCCGGTTTCGGGGAACAGAAGGCGAAGATCTTCCTGGCCATGCTGGGAAAGCAGCGCGGCATCCAGCCGAAGGGCTGGCGCGAGGCGGCCGGCGCGTACGGCGACCGCGGCTCGCGCCGGTCGATCGCCGACGTCACGAGCGCCGAAACCCTCGCCGAAGTCCGCGCGTTCAAGAAGGCCGCCAAAGCCGCGGCGAAAGCGGGCTAACGCACCCAGACGCGCAGCGGGCCCAGCGGCTCGGCGCCGTGGTCCAGCGCGTTGCGCAGCGCGTCGCCGTGTTCGTAGCCGGCCACCGGGACACCCGCGAACGCCGAGGCCACCGCCGCCACCGCGCCGGGCCAGGCCTGAGCCGGTCCCGAGAAGTTGGACAGCCCGACCACGCCGTCGCCGCGGTGGGCGACGACCATCGCCGGGCCCCGGGACAGCACCGCCACCGAGTCGTCGGCCGGGAAGCCGTGACCGGCCGCCCGCCGCCAGCCCGGCTCCGGCACACCGGGCCCGCACGCGATCCACGTCGCTTCGAACAGCACCGAGAACCCCGGCAGGTCCAAGGTCGCGAAGCTGTCCTTGACGGAACACCCCGCCGAACCGTCGACGAACGGGAGGACGTCGGCGGCGGTGGCGTCCGGGGTCAGCGTCACCGCGTCCGGGTAGTACGCCGGGGTGCGCGTGCGGCTGGTCCACGCCCGCGGGCGGAACTGCCCGGGCCAGACCAGATCGCACCACGCCGCGTTTTCCGCGACCGTCCACTTGAGACCGATCACACCAGACCCGCCAGTTTGTACAGCACCAGGCTGCCCGCCACCGCGACGTTCAGGCTGGCGCCGATGCCGACCATCGGGATTTCGACGACGCTGTCGAGCAGATCGAGCGCCTCGGGCGGAATCCCGGTCTGCTCGTGACCGAGCACGGCGATCGTGCGGCCGCGGGCGGCGGGCAGGTCGGCCAGCCGGACGGCTTCCTCGGCCAGTTCGACGCCGACCACCCGGGTGCCCGCCGCCCGTTCGCGGGCCAGCCAGCCCGGTGGGTCGTGCACCCAGTGCACGCAAGCGGGACGCCGCAACGTGTTTCCCCTCCGCAGCGCTTCGGGCACCCACGGGAACCGCGGGACGGCGAGACACGCGCCGACGGCGTCACAGGTGCGCAGGAGGGTGCCGAGGTTCGCGCCGTGCAACGGCCACAGCGGGGCGGCCACCAGGTGCCCCCAACAGGAATGTGCCTTGCTCCGCCGGGTCTTCCGCAGCTCTCGGGGCGTGCGGACCCGGACCGAAGGGCTCACCGGCGCCGAGGCGCGGCGCCTCCGAATTCGCTGATCATGCCCCGGATTCTAACCCGTTCGCGGGGTCCACGGGACGAGTTTCCGCTCTTACTCTGGACACGGAGGTGAAGCCCCATGCACGCAGGAGTAGGCGACGAGATCCGGGTGCACGGCCGCACGGTCGGAGCGGCCGAGCAGCGCGGCGAGATCCTCGAAGTCCGTGGCCCCGACGGCGCCCCGCCCTACCTGGTGCGGTTCGCCGACGGGCACGAAGGGCTCGTCTACCCCGGGCCCGACTGCGAGGTCCAGGCGCACGCCGGCTAGCCGGCGGCGACCTGTTCCCGGGGCTCGCGGACCCGCCCCCACGCCGACCCCACGAGCAGCAGGGCGACGAGGGTCAGCACGGCCGCGACCTCGGGCAGCAGCAGCGGGCCGCCCGACGCGAGCACCGCTCCGCCGACCACGCCGGACAGGCCGACGCCGAGGTAGATCGCGGACGCGTTGAGCGAGAGCACCAGCCCGGCGTGGCCCGGCGACAGCTCGATCAGGCGGTGCTGCACCGGCGGGTTGAACGACCACGTCGCCAGCCCCCAGACGAACAGCGAGATGCCGGCCGCGACCGGCGTCACCGTCGTCAGCGGCAGCAACGCCATCACGGCGGTGATGACCACGGTGACCACGAGCAGCGGCCTCCGCGAGCCCCAGCGGTCGGTCACCCGGCCACCCGCGAAGTTGCCGATCGCGCCGCCGACGCCGTAGCAGAAGAGCAGCACCGTCACAGTCGTGCCGTGCACGCCCGCGGTCGCCGCCAGCAGCGGCGAGACGAACGTGTAGACCATGAACGCGGCCAAGCAGGCGAGCACCGTCGTGGCCAGCATGACGAGCACCCGCGGGTCGCGGCCCGCGGCGAAGCGCTCGGCCAGGCCGACCCGCGGCGGCGCGGCGACCGTGGGCAGGGCGAACCGCACGGCCAGCGCGCTCACCAGCGAGAACGCGGCGACCAGCGCGAACGCCGGCCGGTAGCCGAGGTGCTGGGAAATGAGACTGCCGAGCGGGACGCCGAAGATGAGCGCGACCGTCAGGCCGCCGAACACCAGCGCGACGGCGCGGCCCCGGCGCTCGGGGACGGTCAGCTCGGCCGCGACGGCGCTCGCCGCCGGAGTGAACACGGCGGCGCCCACCGCGGTCACCACCCGGGCGACCAGCAGCGAGCCGTAGCCGGGCGCGAGCGCGGCGAACAGGTTGCCGGCGCCGGTGACGGCGAGCGCGGCGACCAGCAGCGTCCGGCGTTCCCAGGTGCCGGTCGCGGCGGCGAACAGCGGCGAGCCGATCGCGTACGCGATGGCGAACGCGGTCACGAGCTGCGCCGCGGCCGTGGCCGAGACGTGCAGCTCGCCGGTCAGCGCGGGCAGCAGCCCGGCGACGATGTAACCGCTGGTGCCGACGCCGAAGGCGCCGAAGGCGAGGACGGAGATCCTCGACGGAGCAGGTGCGGACATGGGCTGAGCCCCCAAGCGAAGCAGGGATTGGTTCGACGAACGTCGTAGTTCGACAGTGACCGTACTACGTCGCTGCCACAATTTCGACCGGCGTCGTACGATGGGCTCATGGCCAAGCACGCGACCCTGCCGCCGCTCCACTACCCGGCGCGGGAAGAGATCACCGTCGAAGGCGTGCTCCGCGCCCTCGCCGACCCGGTGCGGCTGGCCATCGTCCGCCAGCTGGCGGGGACCGAGCGGGAGATTTCGTGCAGCGGCCTCACCGTGCCGGTGACGAAGTCCACACTCACCCACCACCTGAGCATCCTGCGCCAGGCCGGGGTCGTGGTCGGCCGCCAGGAAGGCACCACCCGGTTCAACTCGTTGCGCCGCAACGATCTTGACACCCTGTTCCCGGGCCTGCTGAACGGCGTTCTGGCCGCTCCGCGCTGATCACCGCGTCAGGAGTGCGGATCGTCACCCGATATCGGGATGACAACCGCCCCCCTCGCTTGTTGGACTGGGGCGTAGGCAGCTCACGGCGCTGGGGCCGAATGGCTGCCTCTCTTTATGCCCCCTTACTGAACCGATCCAGAGATCGGCTCGGTAATCGTTTACCCACCCTGGAAGGAGTGCCGTGCCCGTCGCGCTGCTCGCGCTCGCCATCGGAGCTTTCGGCATCGGGACCACCGAGTTCGTCATGATGGGCGTGCTGCCCCAGGCGGCCGCCGACTTCGGCGTCGACATCCCGACCGCCGGCCACCTCATCTCCGCTTACGCCCTCGGCGTCGTCGTCGGCGCCCCCCTGCTCACCGCGGTCGCCGTCCGGCTGCCGCGCAAGACCATGCTGCTGGCCATGATGGGCCTGTTCACGGTGGGCAACGCCCTCTTCGCGCTGTCGCCCAGCCAGGAGTTCGGCATCGCGTTCCGGTTCCTCGCCGGCCTGCCCCACGGCGCGTTCTTCGGCGCCGGGGCCGTGGTCGCCTCCAGCCTCGTCGGCCAGGGCGAGCGCGCCAAGGCCGTGTCGCTGATGTTCCTCGGCCTGACCCTGGCGAACGTCATCGGCGTGCCGCTGGGCACGCTCCTCGGCCAGCAGGTCGGCTGGCGCGCCACCTTCGGCGTCGTCGCCGTGATCGGGCTGGTCGCCATCGCGGCGATCGCGAAGCTCGTCCCCCACCAGGGCAAGCCCACCGCCGATGCGTCGCTCAAGAACGAAATCAGCGCCTTCAAGCGCCCGCAGGTGCACTTGGCGCTGGCGATCGTCACGTTCGGGCTGGGCGGCGTGTTCGCCTGCCTGTCCTACATCACGCCGATGCTGACCGACGTCGCCGGCTACTCGCCGTCGAACGTCACCCTGCTGCTGTCGCTGGCGGGGGTCGGCATGACGATCGGCAACCTGCTCGGCGGCCGGCTGGCCGACCGCGCGCTGATGCCGAGCCTGTACATCGCCCTGCTGGCGCTGGCCTCGGTGCTGGGCATCTTCACCATCACCGCGCAGGGCAAGGTCGGCGCGGCGATCACGATCTTCTTCGTCGGCGTCGCCGGGTTCATGATCGGCCCGATGATGCAGGCGCGGATCATGGAAAAGGCGGGCGGCACTCCGTCCCTGGTGTCGGCCGCCGTCCAGTCCGCGTTCAACATCGCCAACTCGATCGGGGCTTACCTCGGCGGCTTGGTGATCGCGGGTGGGCTCGGCCTGGTCGCCCCGAACTGGGTCGGCGCACTGCTCGCGGTCTTCGGGCTCACGCTGGCGATCGTTTCGGGCACCTTGGACCGTCGCGAAGCCCGCGCCGAACAGCGGGAACTCGCCCTGGCCTCCTGACCCACCCACCCGAGAGCGCCACTTTCACCCGAAAGTGGCGCTTTTCGGCGTTCAGGGGGAGCCGAGCGGGCCGCCGATGATCGTCAGGGCGACGTACAGCACCGCCGCCGCCAGGCACGTGAACGTCACGACGTCGACGAGCTTGCCCCGGATCGCCAGGAGGCCCGCCCTGGCCGTCGGCAGCGCCAGCCGCAACACCGCGGCGAGGAGGAGCGCGGCGCCGATCAGCGCCGCGCCCTCCCGCCAGTGGTACTGGAAGATCCGCAGCGCCGCGACGGCCACCACCAGCAGCACCGCCGCGAACGGCAGCTGGCTGAACCGGCTCTGCCTGCTCCGGCGGTCGCCGATGTCCCGCCGGTCCTCGGTCACGGTCATCAGCCTTGAACCGAGCGTTCCGCCGCCTCGACGACGTTGCTGACGAGCATCGCCCGCGTCATCGGGCCGACCCCGCCCGGGTTCGGCGAAATCCAGCCGGCGACCTCGGCGACTCCCGGGTGGACGTCGCCGGTGAGCTTGCCGTCCACGTGGGACACGCCCACGTCGAGGACCGCGGCGCCCGGCGCGACCATGTCCGGCGTGATGATCCCCGGCACCCCGGCCGCGGCGACCACGATGTCGGCTCGGCGGACCTCGGCGGCCAGGTCGCGGGTGCCGGTGTGGCACAGGGTCACGGTGGCGTTCTCGCTGCGGCGGGTCAGCAGCAGGCCCAGCGTGCGGCCGACGGTGATGCCGCGGCCGACCACGGTGACGCGCGCGCCGTTCAGCTCGACGCCGTGGCGCTTGAGCAGCTCGATGATCCCGTACGGCGTGCACGGCAGCGCGCCCCGCTGGCCCAGCACGAGCCGGCCGAGGCTGACCGGGGCGAGGCCGTCGGCGTCCTTCTCCGGGTCGATCCGCTCGAGCACGCGGTTCGCGTCGAGGTGCTTCGGCAGCGGCAGCTGCACGATGTAGCCGTGGCAGGCCGGGTCGGCGTTCAGCTCGTCGATGACGGCTTCGAGCTTCTCCTGGGTGATGTCGGCCGGCAGGTCGCGGCGGATCGAGTTGATCCCGATCTTGCCGCTGTCGGCGTGCTTCATCCGGACGTACGAGTGCGACCCCGGGTCGTCGCCGACCAGGACGGTGCCGAGGCCGGGCGTCACCCCCTTCGCGGCGAGGGCAGCGACGCGGGGTTCGAGCTCCGCGAAAATGGCGTTCTTGGTGGCCTTGCCGTCGAGAATCTTCGCCGTCACGGGCCCCATTCTGGCAAAGCGGCGCCCGCGCGTCGCTTCCAGGCGCGGGTGGTCGCAGCCCGTAGAGTGATCGCTACCCCACACGGTCCATTCGCGACGATGCCCGCGATCAACCTGTGATCTACCGCACGTCGCATCACCCGAGGTCAGAGCCGGTGCCACCGGGTGGCCGGGCGGCAAAACCCACATGCGGGGTGCACTCACGCGCGCGAACAGTCAAAATGTGCGGGTGGCACAACCGACGACGCAGCTGAACGCGACCGAGCAGGACACCCTGGTCAAGCAGATCGGACTTGCCCTGCTGCGTGCCGCCCCGCGCGACTGGCGCAAAGTCACCGCGGAGTACCGGGCGCTCGGCAGGTACCACGAGCTGACCGGCGAGATGGTCACCGAGGACGGAACGGTGCACGAGTGGCTCGCCACCCATGACATCGCGACCCTGTTCGGCAGGCTCCGCGGTGGCATGTACCGCGACGGCCGCGGAACGTGGTTCAACGCGCGCTACCAGCTCGACCACCCGTCCAGCTACAACCTCGAGTACAACCGCGACGAACCGGTGTGGAACCTCGCGCCGCCGCCGCAGGCCTACTCCGACGAGCTGCGGATGTTCCCGCGCACCGAGGAGAACGTCCCCGAATGGCTGATCCGGCGGATGTCCGGGCTCGGCCCGGAGCAGCCGGGGCCGCACTTCCGGATCGCCCGGATCTTCGACACCGTCGGCCCGGCCGGCCGCCCGGTCATCAACCGCCCCGACCTCGAGGTCGAGGAGCAGGACCGGCTGCTGGAGTACCTCGAGCACGCCCCGCTGGTGGTGCCCGAGCGCGGCTACGACATCGACCGGCTGGCCGCGACGCCGGAAGCGACCGTCCCGGTCGCCTTCCACAGCGACGGCCAGTGGATCTGGCCCGCCGCCGTCAACTTCTACCTGCACAAGTACGGCGTTTCGCCCGAACCGGACCTGGTCGAGCACGTCCGGGCGATCGGCTTCGCGCTGCCGCCCGTGGACGAGCCGACGCTGCAGGCCGCCGCCGCGTACCTCACCCGGGGCAACCAGCCGCCGCCGCAGCAGCAGCGCCCGGCCGGGCCGCCGCCCCAGGGACCGCCCCCGCAGGGCCTGCCGCCCCAGGGACCCCCGCAGCAGCAGGCACCCGTGGGGCCGCCGCCCGTCGCGCCCCCGCCCGTCGCGCCGCCGCAGCAGCACCAGGAACCGCCCGCCCCGGTGGAGGCGCCGCTCTCGGTGCACGCGCCGGCCGAACCGGAGGCTCCGGCCGAAGAGCACGAATACGCCGAAGAGGGCTTCGACGAGCAGGAGTTCGAAGACCGCTTCGCCGAAGAGGACCACCAGTACGGCGACGAGGAGTACGCGCAGCAGCCCGAGCACGCGGGCGTGGCGAACGGTTCGGCGCCGGAGCCGGGCCGGGTGCCCGACCTGGAAGAGACCGCGGAGTACGTCCCCGACCAGCCGATCGGGCAGGAGCAGCAGCCGCCGCGCGACGGCGAGCCCTTCCCGCGACGCGACGACGAGCACGCCGCCTTCCAGCCCCCGCGGGAAGACGAGCACGCCTTCCCGGCCGAGCAGGCGTTCGAGCCGGGTCCGGCCCGGCACGACGACGAACCGGCGGACCACCGGGAGGACGAGCCGGCGCACGCGGCGTTCGAGTCCGGTCCGCCCGGGCCGGACGACGAGGCGGGGCACGCGTTCGACACCGGCCAGGCGGACGAACCGGCGCACGCCTTCCAGTCCGGCCTGCCGCCCCGCCAGGAGGACGAGCCGTCGCACGCCGCCTTCCAGCCGCCGGGCCACGAGGACGAAGGCGCCTTCCAGCCGCCGCACCAGGACGACGAGCACGCCTTCCAGCCCGGCCAGCCGCCGCGCCACGACGACGAGCTCGCGCACGCCTTCCAAGCCGGCCAGCCGCACCACGACGACGAGCCGGCGCACGCCGCCTTCCAGCCGCCGCGGCACGACGACGAGCACGCCTTCCAGCCCGCGGGCCGGCCGGACGGCGAGCCCCCGTTCCAGCCGCCCCGGCGTGAGCAGGCCGCGTTCGACCCCGGGCCGCCGACCATGATCACCCAGCCCGAGGTGCCCGGCGTGCTGCCGGTGCCGGAGCCGCCGGCACCCCCGGCCGCGGCCCAGGCCGAGCCGCCCGCTCCCCCGCGTCCGGGCCGCCGGGCGCTGCGCCGCGAAACCCCGGACCACCCGGTGCTCGCCGGCCTGCAGGCCAAGCTCGACGAGCTCGACGTCCCCGAAAGCGGCTACAAGCTGGGCGAACCCGCCGAGCACGGCTGGAGCGTCGAAGAGGTCGACGACGGCTGGCGCGTCGGCTGGTACGACGGCAAGCTCAGCAACCCGGCGGTGTTCGGCGACGCCGAGGACGCGGCCGCGTTCATGCTCGGCAAGCTGCTGCTCAACCCGGAGGGCCACGTGCCCCCCGAGGAGCCGCCCGCGCCGGAGCCGGAACCCGAGCCGGAACCGCCGGCCGCCCCGCAGCGGGTCGTCGCGACGCTGTCGCCGGAGGTCGCGACCGGCTCGTACCAGATCCGCAAGCCAGAGCCGGTGCCGCCGCAGGAGCAGACGGCGTTCACCAGCGCCGAAGAGCTCTTCGGCGACCTCGGGGACGACGAGCCGCCGGCCCCGCCGCGCCAGCCCGCGCCGGTCCCGGCCGGGCCGCCGCCGATGGCCCAGCAGGCCGGTCCGCCGCCCGCGGCACCCGCACCGCCCCGGCGCGAACCGCCGTCGGCGCCGACGGTCCTGGCCCCGATGCCGCAGGGTGTCCTGCCGGTGCCACCGCCCCCTCCGGCGGGCGCGCCCGCGCCGCCGCGCCGGGACGAACCGGCCCGCCCGGCCGTCAACGGTGGCGGGGGTGGTGGCCAGCAGCAGTGGCCGATCGGCCCGATGGCCGGTGAGCCGCCGCTGACGCTGTTCCGCGGCAAGGAACTTCGCGAACTGCCCGCGGGCAGCGAGCTGGACCGCTTCGGCGGCCCGAACGGCAACCTGACGTACGCGGCGGGCACGCCGTTCGCCGAGCGGTCGCTGGTGCCGGAGTGGGTCAACCGCCCGTACCACGTCTACCGGGTGCAACGGCCGCTGGAGGCGCTGGCCGGCGTCGCGATCCCGTGGTTCAACCAGCCGGGCGGCGGGTCGGCGTACCTGCTGCCGGCGTCGATCGAAGAACTCGTGGCCGAGGGCGACCTGATCGAGCTCGACCCGGGCGAACCCCCGATCGATTGAGTGCTTCGCGAAGGCCCCGGCAGCGCGCTGCCGGGGCCTTCGTGGTTTCAGCGGATGACGAGCCCGTGCGCGGCGGCGAAGGCGATCGCCGTTTCGACGTCGACCTCCGCGCCCCGCAGATCGGCCTGGACCAGGGCGTTCGCGTCGAGCCGTGCCCCGCGCAGGTCGGCGCCTTCCAGCTTCGCGCCGTGCAGGCGGGCGCCGGTCAGGTCGCTGCCGCGCAGGTCGGCGCCGGTGAGATCGGCTTCCGTGAGGTTGGCTTCCCGCAGCCGCAGGCCCGACAGCCCGAGCTTGCGCAGCCGCGCCTTCGCCAGCGACGCGAGGGAGAGGTCGCACTCGGTGAGCGCGATTCCGCCGAACCCGCTGTCGGTGAACGACGTGCCGAGCAGCGAGCACGCCGTCCAGCGGCTCTCGGCGAGCACCGTCCGGTCGAAGGTGCACGAGCGGAACGCCGACGCGTCGTGCCGGGAGCGCGACAGGTCGGCCCGGCTGAACACGCAGTCGTCGAAGGTGCAGCCGCGCGTCCGCAGCCCGCTCAGGTCCGCGCCGGTGAAGTCACACCCGGTGAACCGCCGCTTTTCCCACCACTGCCCGGACAACACCGCTTCGCGGTAGTCCTCCCCCGTCTCCAGCACGGGCCCAGGGTGCCACACCCGCGATCAGCCGACCGCACCCTGGACGTAGTTCATCGCCGCGACGTACTCGGGCAGCTGCGCGCGGCGCGCCAGCTCGGCTTCGTCCAGGTCCTCCACCCGCGTCTGGATCCACCAGAGGTTGCCGAAGGGGTCGCGTACCCGGCCGACGCGGTCGCCGAAGAACAGGACCGTCTGGCGGGTCACCTCGGTCGCGCCCGCTCCGATCGCGCGTCGCTGGGTTTCTTCGCTGTCCGGCACGTAAAGCCGCAGGAATGCGGGAGTGGCGCCCCAGCCGTCCGGTGAGTCGAACGCCATCACCACGGCGTCGCCGATGCGCACCTCGGCGTGCCCGATCTTCCCGTCCTCGCCGACGACCCGCCCGAGTTCTTCGGCGTCGAAGGCGGCCTTCAGGAAGTCGAGCAGACCGGCGGTGTCGCGGCCGATGATCCACGGGGTGACCGTCGTGTAGCCGTCGGGAACGGGGTTGACCATGTTTCCTCCTCGGTTCGGTGCCCCGAACCTAGGAGGAAAATAGGTCGATTCCTGACCGCTCCGACCATTAGCGTGCTCCCGTGCCCGACCGCCACTTCGCCGACGCCGGCCTCGCCTCGCTGTACGACGCCCTCAACCCACGGGAAAGCGGCGGCGACTACACGTTCTACCTGCCGATGATCTTGGCCGCGGAGTCGGTGCTGGACGTCGGCTGCGGCACCGGTTCTCTGCTGCACTGGGCGCGCGAGTCGGGCCACGAAGGACGGCTCGTCGGGCTCGATCCCGCCGAGGGCATGCTCGTCCAGGCCCGCCGCCGCACCGACATCGAATGGGTGCACGGCGATTTGTCGACCGCGTCGTGGGACGCGGAGTTCGACTTCGCGGCGATGACCGGGCACGCGTTCCAGGTGCTGCTCACCGACGACGAGGTGCGCACGGCGTTCTCCGCGGTCTGCCGCGCCTTGAAGCCCGGCGGCCGGTTCGGCTTCGAGACGCGCAACCCGGCCGGCCGCGCCTGGGAACGCTGGACACCTTCGAACGTCTGGGAAGCCGGCGATGTCCGCTCGTGGAACGACGCCGGGCCGTTCGAGAACGGGTACGTCAGCTTCAGGACGACGTACGAAAGCCCGAACTGGGACGCGCCGAAGTACAGCGAGAGCACGTTGCGCTTCCTCGATGTCCCCACGCTGAACGAGTTCGTCGGGGAAGCCGGGCTGGTCGTCGACGAGCAGTACGGCTCCTGGGACCGTTCGCCGGTGACCGACGCCAGTCCCGAGATCATCACGGTCGTCCGGCGCCCCCTTACCTGAAATCCCGAGACTTCGCCTTGATGCGCATCGGCAGCGGCTCGACGCGATGGGCGAGGACGCTCACCACGCCGTCGGCCTTCTCCACCACCCCGCGGATCAGCAGCGCCGGGCTGCTGCGCGCGACGCGGTGGTAGCGCTGCCAAAGCCCGAGCGTGCAGATCACGTTGACCATCCCCGTTTCGTCTTCGATGTTGAGGAAGGTGACGCCGCCCGCGGTCGCGGGGCGCTGCCGGTGTGTGACCGCGCCGCCGATCAGCACGCGCGCGCCGTCGTCGAGGTCCGCCAGGCCGCTCGCCGGCACGACGCCGAGCTCGTCGAGGCGGTCGCGGATGAACTCGGTCGGGTAGCTGCCCGGCGACACCCCGGTGGCCCAGACGTCCGCCGCCGCGACGTCGAGCCCGTCCATCCCCGGCAGCACCGGCGCCTGCGCGCCGACCAGGCCGGGCAGCCGCTCCGGGCGTTCACCGGCGACGGCGCCCGCGGTCCACAGCGCCTGACGGCGATCACCGCCGAAACCGGCGAACGCACCGGCCGTGGCCAGCGCCTCGATCTGGGGCGTGGTCAGCCGCACGCGGCGGGCGACGTCGGCCATGTCGCGGTATTCGCCGTTCTCCGCGCGCTCGGCCACGATCCGCTTCGCGAGGTCTTCCCCGATCTTGCGCACGGTGCTCAGCCCGGTGCGCACGTCGTGGAACTTTCCCGTGCCCGCATCCAGGGTGGCGTGCGGCAAGCTCCGGTTGATGTCCGGGCCGTGCACGGTGACGCCGTGGCGCCGCGCGTCGGCGACCAGCGACTGCGGTGAGTAGAACCCCATCGGCTGCGCGCGCAGCAGGCCCGCCAGGAACGCGTCCGGGTGGTAGAACTTGAAGTGGGCACTGGAAAAGACCAGGTGCGCGAAGCTCAGCGCGTGGCTTTCCGGGAAGCCGAAGTTCGCGAACGCCTTGAGCTTCAGGAAGATCTTTTCCGCCAGCTCGTCATCGACCCCGTTCACGGCGGCGCCTTCGAGGAACCGCTGCCGCAGCAGGTCCATCTTCCGGTCCGACCGCTTCGACCCCATCGCGTGCCGCAACTGGTCGGCCTCCGCCGCGGTGAAGTTCGCGACGTCCAGCGCGATCTGCATCATCTGCTCCTGGAACAGCGGCACGCCCTTGGTCTTGTGCAGCGCCTTCTCCAGCAGCGGGTGGTCGTAGGCCCACTCCTCGCGGCCCTGCTTGCGGCGGATGTACGGGTGCACCGAGCCGCCCTGGATCGGGCCCGGCCGGATCAGGGCGACTTCGACGGCGAGGTCGTAGAACTCGCGGGGCCGCAGCCGCGGCAGCGTCGCCAGCTGCGCGCGGCTCTCCACCTGGAAGACGCCGATCGCGTCGGCGCGGCACAGCATGTCGTAGATCTTCTCGTCGGCGAGGTCGAGCTCGGCCAGGTCGACTTTTTCGTCCTTGTACTCCGCGACGAGGTCGATCATGTAGTGCAGCGCGGACAGCATGCCGAGGCCGAGCAGGTCGAACTTGACCAGCCCGGCGGCGGCGCAGTCCTCCTTCTCCCACTGGATCACGCTGCGGTCGGCCATCCGCGCCCACTCGACCGGGACGACCTGGCTCACCGGCTCGGCGCACATGACCATGCCGCCGGAGTGGATGCCCAGGTGCCGCGGGAAGTCCTCGAGGGCGAAGGCGAGCTGCAGGACCTCGTCCGGGATGTCGTGGTCGTGGTCCTTTTCGGTGTTCTGCAGCGAACCCCAGCGGTCGATCTGCTTGCTCCAGGCGTCCTGCTGGCCCGGCGAGTAGCCGAGCGCACGGGCGGCGTCGCGGACGGCGGACCGGGCGCGGTAGGTGATCACGTTCGCGACCTGGGCGGTCCGCAGGCGGCCGTGTTTCCGGAAGACGTACTGGATGGCCTCTTCTCGGCGGTCGGACTCGATGTCGAGGTCGATGTCGGGGTAGCCGTCCCGGTCCGGGGCGAGGAAGCGCTCGAAGAGGAGTTCGTAGGCGACGGAGTCGACCTTGGTGATGCCGAGGGCGTAGCAGACGGCCGAGTTCGCGGCCGAGCCGCGGCCCTGGCACAGGATGTCGTTCTCCCGGCAGAACCGCACGATGTCCCAGACGATGAGGAAGTAGCCGGGGAAGCCGAGCTCTTCGATGATGGCGAGCTCGTGCTTGATCTGCGCGTTCGCCTTTTCTTCGTGCGGCTTGCCTTTGAAGCGCTCCTTCGCGCCTTCGTCGGTCAGTTTTCGGAGGTACATCGTTTCGGTGTAGCCCTCGGGGACGTCGAAGGGCGGCAGCTCGGGGGCGATCAGCTTCAGCGGGAACGCGCATTCCATGCCGAGCAGGGCACTGCGCCGGACGGCGCCGGGGTACCGCCGGAACAGGACGTCCATTTCGGCGCCGCTGCGGAGGAAGGCCGTCCCGGCGGCGGGCAGCCAGCCCTCGAGTTCGTCGATCCCCCGCCGGGCCCGGATCGCGGCGAGGGCATCGGCCAGCGGAGCACGTTCGGGCCGCGCGTAGTGGGCGGCGGTGGTGGCCACGGTCGGCAGGCCCAGTTCGCCGGCGAGCTGCGTCAGGAGGTCGTTGTGGGTGCTGTCCAGGGGCTGGCGGTGGTCGGTGAGTTCGACGTAGACGTTGTCGCGGCCGAAGCGGTCTATCAGTTCTTTCAGCTTCTCCGCGGCGGCCGCCGCGCCGTGCGTGACGAGGGCCGAGCGCACCGCGCCCTTGCGGCAGCCCGTCAGCACCACGCACTGCCCGGCGACCTCCTCGGCGACCGCGCCGAGGTCGTAGCTGGGCCGGCCCTTCTCGGCTTGGTGGTGGATCTGCCCGGCGGTGATGGCGCGGCAGAGGGCCCGGTAGCCCTGATCGCCGCGGGCGAGCAGGAGGAGGTGCTCGCCTTCCGGATCGGGAACGCCGTTCTGCGGGCTGCGCAGGCCGAAGCTGAGCTCGGTGCCGAAGACGGTGTCGACGCCGAGTTCCCGCGCGGCCTCGGCAAAGCGCACGACGCCGTACATGCCGTCGTGGTCGGTGAGGGCGATGGCGTCGAGTTCCAGGCGCGCGGCCTCTTCGACGAGTTCTTCGGGGTGGCTGGCGCCGTCGAGGAAGCTGAAGTTGGAGTGGCAGTGCAGTTCGGCGTACGGAACGCGGACGGTTTCGGCGCCATCGTCGTTGCGCCGGGCGGGGAGGTCGCCGGGTCTTTGGTAGCCCTCGCGGTGACGGCCCCAGGCGGGACTGTCACCGTGGTCGCCGGGTGGGAGCCCGCCGGCGAGGGTGCGGGCGAGGTCCTTCCACCGGACGGGTGGGTTGTTCCAGCCCATTCAGTGACTCCCGGGCAGGTCGCGCCCCTGGTCTTCAGCCGCCCGGCGGCGACGGTGCCAGTTGGAGGGGTGGTTCCAGCGGGACCGGGCTTCGGCTTCGGCTGCGCTTGGGGGGCTCGGCGGTGGCTCGGGGTCGCTCAGGCGGCTCACGTCCGGCGGCTCGCTGCGGCGGTCCGCGTTGGTCGGATGGCTCCAACGGAGCTCGATCCCGCTGATGCGGCAGCCGTTCTCGCGCGACGAGCGCGGGACCGGGAGCTCGATCACCGGGCAGACCCACTCGTCGTCGGCGGCGGGGGTCTCCGGGAGCTGGCCGCGGACCGTCCACCGGTCGGGCGTGTCCGCCTGCTCCTCTGTGGCGGGCTCGGGAATCTCGCGCAGCCACTCGCGCTCCTCCGATGTCCCGCTGGGCTTGGCCCCGGGCTCGGCTCGCAGCCAGTTGCGCAGCTTTCGTGCGTAGTCGTCGTCCATGCTCAGTCGTACACTCCCTCGACCGTCCACAGTGGATTTTCCGTGCCTGCGCAGTGCACCAGCACCGCCTCGGGCGGCTCGTCCCCCTCGCCGGCCAGCACCAGCTGCAGCCGCGCCCGCCGCGGGCCCGGCCGGCGGCGGTCGCCCGTCAGGGGCCACGGGCCCGCCCAGCCCACGACCTCCCGGCCCGCGCCGCCCGCGATGGCGAGGCGTCGCGGGGGTGCCGTGACCTGGTCGCGGGCCGTGACGCCGACGGCCCGGCCGCCGTCGTCGAAAACCTGCGCCGGGACCGGCCGGTCGAGGACCGTCGCCGGAGACGGCGACGGCAGCCGCCCCGGCCAGGTCGCGTCCGGCGGTGCCGTCCGCTCGCGCGGGTCGCCCCAGGGCACCAGCCGGACGCGGCCGGCGGGGTCGCGGCCGCCGTCGAGCACCGGGGTGAGCACGCCTTCGGGCCCGAGCAGGCCCTGGACCCGCACGAACGCGCGGGCGGCGCGCTCGTCGTCCTCGTTGGAACCGCCGTTGCGCCACAGGTCGAGCTGCAGCGACCGCCCTTCGACGACCTCTTCGGGTTCCAGCCGCAGCCGCACGACGCCGGACGTCGGACGCTGCCCGGGCGCGGCGCGCAGCCAGCCCTCGAACTGCCAGCGCACGCGATCGGCGACCCCGGCGGGCGTCAGCGGTTCGGCGCAGCGCCAAGCCCGGCCGAGGTGTTCGCCTTCTTCGGTGACCGCGTAGATGCCGAGCCGCGTGCAGGCGAGGCCGTGCCCGGCGAGGCCCGCGCAGAAGCGCGTCGCGAGCCCCTTGGCGAGGAACGCCGCGACGTCGACCCGCTCGACAACGGGGTCGAACTCCTCGGCCAGCGCCAGTTCAGGCGGTGGTCGGCGACGCAGCGGCGGCCGTTCGGACCGGCCGCGCGCCAGCCGGTGGGCGAGCAGCCCGCCCGCGCCGAAGCGGTTGGCGACGTCACGTTCCGGCAGGGCGGCGAACGCACCGAGCGTCTTCAGCCCGAGGCGGCGCAGCAGATCGACCAGCTCCGCGCGGTCGGCACCGGGCTGGTCGAGCTCGGTGACCGGAAGCGGGGCGAGGAATTCGGCAACCCGCCCGGCCGCGACGAACTCACCGCACCGCGCGGCGAGCGTCGCGGCGAACAGCCCCTCGGCGACGCCGACCTGACATTCGACCCCGGCCGCGGCGGCGACCTCGTCGAGAAGCCGTTCGACGAGCGCGTGTTCCCCACCGAAGTAGCCGGCGGCGCCTTCGACGGGAACGGCGACCAGCCCGGGCCGCACGACCTCGACCCCGACAACGAGCCCCTCGACGGCCCGCGCGACGGCTTCGAAGAGCCGCGCGTCCCGCCCGTCGTCGGCGGCGAAGACGGCGAGTTCCGGACAGTTCGACTGGGCATCCCGCCGCCGCATCCCCCGCCGGACACCATTCCGCCGGGCAACGGCGTTGCAGGCGACAACCCGGTTGGCGCTGAAGACGGCAACGGGCAGGGCGGCATCAACCCCACCAACGGCCGCAGCGGCGACGGCGGGCCAGTCCGGACACCAGAGGACGAGCATGCGGGTGGGGGCGTCGTGGGCGCTCCGCTGGGACGGGACGGTCACGTGGCCTCCCGAACCCGCCCGCCACCCCGACGCGGGTGGAGGTGATGGAGTGGTCGGCTCGCGTGCCTGGAGGGTCGGCCCGCGTACCCGGGAGGTCGGCTCGCGTGCCCAAGCGGTCGGCCGACGTGCCCAGGCGGTCCGCTCGCGTGCCCAAGCGGTCGGCCCACGTACCCAGACGGTCGGCTCGCGTACCCGGACCGTCGGCCCACGCACCGAGAGGGACGGCTCGCGTGCCTGGAGGGTCGACTCGCGTGATTAGAGGCGCAACTCGCGTGACTGGAGGGTCGACTCGCGTGACTGGAGAGTCGACACGCGTGACTGGAAGGTCGACACGTGTGGGTGGGGACGGGGTGCGAGGTGGGGGTCATGCGGTGGCCTCGCGGAGCGAGGGCGCGGGGAGCGCCCGGGTGACCTCGCCGCCGGCGGCCGGGAGGTGGAGGTCCGCCGTGAGCGGGCGGGCCGCCGGGCCGCGGCCGTGGGCTCGGACCCGCACGCGGCGGGACTCGAGGTGGCCGTACCCACCAGACGGGCCCGACCAGGGCTCACGACGGCACGACAGCACCACGTCCGCTCCGGGCCAAGCCCCGGCCGACAACAGCACCGCGCCGCGATGGCGAGCCCGGGCCGACAGCCGCCGGGCCAGCGCCGGCTGGAGCGTCTCCGACTGGACCGCCACCAGGTCGACGCCGTCCAGCAACGCCGCGATCACCGCCGGGAGCTCCGGCCCCGGACGCGGGACCAGGGCCAGGCGGCTGACGTCGACCCCGTACTCGGCCGCCGCCGCGATCCCCAAGGACGGCATGCCGGCCACCGCCGCCCAGGAGCCCGCGGTCGTGGCCGCGGCGAGGAGGGCGAGCAGCAGCGAGGTACCCCCGTGGACCGCCACCGTGCTCCCGCGCCGGAGCCCGGTGTCGGGCAGCAGCCCGGCCAGCGCCGGGACGACCGGGAGCACCCTTCCCGCCGCCCTGGCCCGCTCGGCCTGGGCCGCCACCCGGCTCGCCGTGCTGACCCCGGGCAGGGCCGCCAGCCGGGCCACCGGCGGCTCCACCACAGCTGTCACCGCACGCACCTCCCCACCACGGACTAGGGCCGGCGGTCGGGCCTCTCCCAAAACGCGACCGACGGCACTGGTTCGCCGCGGGGAAGGCGGCGGTTCCACGTCGAACGTCTGTTCGACTAGAACCAGTCAACCGCGAACCACCCGAGGTGTCAAGTCACCCACTGGTGGGGTACGCGGCCTGGAAAGCCAAGCGCGCGTCGGCACCGGAAGCGATCCGCTCGAGCTCGTCGTCGAGGGCCAGGAACGTCTCCCACGGCGGCCCGCCGAGCCGCTCGGCGACCCGCTTCTCCAGCTCCGGCAGCCGCTTTCCCTTCCACACCTTGTCCGCCAGCGTGACGAGCAGATCTTCGAAGGTGCTGTCCGCGGCGTCCCAAGAGCCGTGCGTCCGCGCGAAGCGCGCCAACGGCTCCTCGACCCCCTGCGAGAGCAGCAACGAGTACCCGGCGAGTTCGTGCGCCGATCCCGGCCCGGACAGCTCCGCGGGGTGCACGATCTTCCCGATGTCGTGCGTGGCCGCACCGAACAGCACCGCCGGGACGTCCACGCGCGGCCCCACCCACCCGGTCAGGGTGACCGCGACGTCGTGCACCAGCCGCAGGTGCGCGCCGAGCCGCGGCGGCGCAGCGAGTGTTTCCAGCAAGGTCCGCGCCCGGGGCGGCAGCGGGGCGAATCCCGGGGCGTCGAGAGCGTGGCGCAGGTTCACCCCGCCAAGGTAATGAAGTTGCCCGCCCCGGCACCGGTCACTAGACAGGCGGCGTGGAGCTCACCGACGCCCGCCCCGAAGACTGCCCCGAGCTGCTGGTCCTCCAGCGCTGCTGCTGGGTGCAGGAGGCCGTCCTCAACGACACCCTCGACATCCCCGCCCTGCACGAGACCCTCGAAGACGTCCGCGACTGGACGAAAACGTGGTCGGTGTGGGTGCTGCGGCAGGACCACCGGCTGATCGGCGCCGTGCGCGCCCGGCTGGACGGGGACTGCTGGGAACTCGGCCGGCTGATGGTCGCGCCGGACCTCGCCGGGCGCGGGCTGGGTCGCCGGCTGCTCGCCCACGCCGAAGCGCAGGCGCCCGCGGAAGCCCGCCGGTTCGCCCTCTTCACCGGCGCCCGCAGCACCCGCAACATCGCGCTGTACCAGCGGGCCGGCTACCGGCTCACCGACGCGCCGGCGCCCGGCGGCCACATCGCCGGGGCGGTCTACCTGGAGAAGGACGTCACGCTGCGCGAAAAACCCGGGCCGGCCGCCTGACGCTGCGGCGTCGGCTAGATTCGCCGGTGGACTTGGGGGTGGCGATGACCGAACGGCGGAGACGGCCGATCGTGGCAGTCGCTTGCGCCGTCATCGCGGCGGCAGGAGCCCTCGCCGCCGGCTGCGGGGTTCCGGGCGCCACGGCCGCGGCCACGGCGCCGACGACCATCGGCGCCCAGTGGCGCTCGTTCCGCGCCGACGTCACCGGGATCCGCCCCGGTTCGGACGACCGCAGCCTCTTCGTGCAGGTCGTCCTGCCCGGCAACGACCCCGGCTGCGTCCAGGAGCCGCGGATCGAACAGGTCGTGGAAGCGAAGACCGACATCCGCGCGGACGTCGTCTACTCGACCCGCCCCGCGGCGGGCGGCTGCCAGGACAAGGTGCCCGCGGAACTGCGGCTGACGACGACGGGCCCGATCGCGGACCGGACGGTCATCCTCAACGCCGACACCGGCAACGCCTGGCACAAGCTGGGTGCGGGCTGGGGCCACTGCGACCGCCAGGGCACCTGTGCCCCGCCCGCCGACCACTGCGATCCGGCGTGGATCGGTGCCGCGGTGTCCGCCACCGGTGCCGTCAGCCCGGGCGCGACCCGCGCGTGCGTGCCGGACTGGCTGCTCCTCGACCTCCCGCAGCAGCGGTCCGAGCCGCCGTCCCGCACCGCCTTCCGCTGGAGCGACGCGGGGTGGACGTCGTTCGCGACGGCCCGGTCCGCCGGCTGCGCGGAGATCCAGGCGGCCGAGCCGAAGTTCCCGGCCGCGCTCTGCCGGACGCTGCCCGCGCCCGCCTAGCGCGGCAGCTTTTTGACGATCTCCGCGCCGACCGCCTGCACGGCGGCGTCGGTTTCGTCCTGCGGCATCGGCGAGTTCGAGAAGAATCCCTTGTCCCAGCCGGACACCTCGAGGATGACGACGGTCGTGCCCTTCAGGACGTGCAGTTCGGACCCGCTGAACGCGCTGTCGGTGGCGAGCCGGACCAGGACCGCCTTGTCGCCGATGCCGCGCACGTCCGTCGGCGGGAGCGCCGGTGCCTTCGGCTTGAACATGTCGTTCGCCTGCTCGCGCGCGCTCTCCCCGGAGTACCGGGTGATCTGGACGTGCATGGTGGCGTCGCGGACGTTCTCGTCCGGCCCCGGCTTCCAGCTGCAGCCCTGCTGCTTGATGCCCGGGAGGTCCTGGGTGCCCTGGCCGCCCAGGACGAAGCTCGGGAAACCCGCCTTCTCCAGCACCGGCGCCGGAACCTGGCACTCGGCGGGCACCGGCGACGACGACGGTGCCGCGCCGGTGCTCGCGAAGTAGTCGCCCGCGAAGATGCCCAGCGGAATGCCCGCGCCGAGCAGCACGACGACGCCGCCGATGATGCCGAGGATCAGCCCGGTCCGCTTCTTCTTCGGTGGCGGCGCCGGTGCGCCGTACCCGGCGGGCGGGTAGCCGGGCGGCGGGTAGCCCGGCTGCTGGGGATAGCCCTGCTGCGGATAACCCTGCGGTGGCGGATATCCGGGCTGCTGCGGCTGCCCCTGCGGCGGGTACCCGGGCTGCTGCGGATAGCCCGGGTACCCCTGCTGACCTTGGCCGTGGCCGTACGGCGGCGGTTGCTGCATCGAGCCCTCCCTCTCGAAGCCCCCGAAAGCGATCAGTGCGCGAAGTGGCGCGTTCCCGTCAGGTACATGGTGACGCCCGCCTTTTCCGCGGCCGCGATGACCTCGGGGTCGTGGACCGAGCCGCCGGGCTGCACGATCGCGCGCACGCCCGCCTCGGTCAGCACCTCCAGGCCGTCCGGGAACGGGAAGAACGCGTCCGACGCACCGACCGAGCCCTTGGCCCGGTCGCCCGCCCGGGCCACCGCGAGCCGCGACGAGTCGACCCGGTTGACCTGGCCCATGCCGACGCCGACGGTCGCGCCGCCGGTGGCCAGCAGGATCGCGTTCGACTTGACCGCGCGCAGCGAGCGCCACGCGAACTCGAGGTCGCGCAAGGTCTGCTCGTCGGCCGCGGCGCCGGTGGCGAGCGTCCAGTTCGCCGGGTCGTCACCAGCGGCGTCGATGGCGTCGGCGGTCTGCAGCAGGACGCCACCGGAGATCGGGCGGAATTCGATCGGCGACGCCGGGGCGGCCGGCAGCTTCAGCAGCCGGATGTTCTTCTTGCGCTGCAGGATTTCCAGCGCCTCGGCGTCGAAGTCCGGGGCCAGCACGACCTCGGTGAAGACCTCGGCGATCTGCTCGGCGGCCTCGCGGCTGACCGGCCGGTTCGTCGCGATGACGCCGCCGTAGGCCGAAACCGGGTCGCACGCGTGCGCCTTGCGGTGCGCTTCGGCGACGTCGACGCCGATCGCGAGACCGCACGGGTTGGCGTGCTTGATGATCGCGACGGCGGGCTCGGCGAAGTCGTACGCGGCGCGGCGCGCGGCGTCGGTGTCGACGTAGTTGTTGTACGACATGGCCTTGCCGTGCAGCTGCTCGGCGTGCGCCAGGCCGGGCCGCTCGCTCTTGTACAGCGCGGCCTTCTGGTGCGGGTTCTCGCCGTAGCGCAGGATGTCGGCGCGTTCCCAGGTGGCGCCGAGGAAGTCCGGGAAGCCGGCGTCGGCAGCGTCTTCGTCGGGGGCGTACGCGCTGGCGAACCACGACGCGACGGCCGTGTCGTACGCCGCCGTGTGCGCGTACGCCTGGGCGGCGAGGCGCTTGCGGTCCGCGAACTCGAAGCCGCCGCCCGCGACGCGCTCGAGCACCCAGCCGTAGCGGGCCGGGTCGACGACGACCGCGACGCTGCCGTGGTTCTTCGCCGCCGCGCGGACCATGGCCGGACCGCCGATGTCGATGTTCTCGACGCAGTCCTCGGCGCTCGCGCCGGACGCGACGGTCTGCGCGAACGGGTACAGGTTCACGACGAGCAGGTCGAACGCCGCGATGTCCAGCTTGCGCAGCTGCTCGACGTGGTCGGAGTTGCCCTGGTCGGCCAGCAGCCCGGCGTGCACGTGCGGGTGCAGCGTCTTGACGCGGCCGTCCAGCGACTCCGGGAAACCGGTGACCTGCTCGACCGGCGTGACCGGGACCCCGGCGTCGGCGATGGCCTTCGCCGTGCCACCGGTGGAGACGATCTCGACGCCGGCCGCGTGCAGGCCGGTCGCGAGGTCCAGGAGGCCCGCCTTGTCCGAGACGCCGATCAGCGCCCGGCGGACCGGGCGCCGTCCCAGGTCAGTGCTCACGAAATGTCACCTTTCGTCCGTCCACGGTGCAGCCACCGCGGCCGAGTCGCTCGATCGTTTCCACCAGCAGCCTGCGTTCGACGGCCTTGATCCGTTCGTGCAGGACGTTTTCGTCGTCGTCGCTCTCCACGACGACCGCCTCCTGGGCGATGATCGGCCCGGTGTCGACCCCGGCGTCCGCGAAGTGCACGGTCGAGCCGGTGACCTTGACCCCGGCGTCGAGGGCGTCGCGGACCGCGTGCATCCCGGGGAAGGACGGGAGCAGCGCCGGGTGTGTGTTGATCACCGTGAAGCGGCCGAGGAACTGCTCGCCGAGGATCTTCATGAACCCGGCGGAGACGACCAGGTCGGGCCGGTACGCCGCGACGGCCTCGGTCAGCGCCTTGTCCCAGGCGGCGCGGTCCGGGTGGTCGGCGACGCGGACGGTGAACGACGGGATGCTCAGGCGCTCGGCGCGGGTGAGGGCCTCGATGCCGGTGCGGTCGGCGCCGACGGCGACGACCTTGGCCGGGAAGCCGGACCGCCCGGTGGCGTCCAGCACCGCCTGCAGGAGGGTGCCGGAGCCCGACGCGAGCACGACGAGCTTCACCGGAGTGGGCAGGTCCAACCGTTGAGACAGAGCGAGCTCCTTGCCGCGGGCGGTGCGCAGCCGGGCGCACGGCGCTTCACCAGGTCACGTAAACCCTAACGGTCGCCCTCGTCCGGCTCGACGTCGCCGCAGGTCTCGGTGCCTCCGGTCACAGCGCCGCCCGGTTCGGGAGCGATGTCGGGGAGGTCTTCGGCCGGTTCTTCGAGCCCGAGCTCGGCGTCGGCCTCGGCTTCGAACTCCGCGTCCTCGGCGGAAAACTCCTCGTCCTCTTCGGACTCTCCGGAGTTCTCGGAGGCTTCAGCCGCTTCGAGTTCCTCGACGGCTTCGGCCGCTTCTTCGGCGTCGACGTCGTCAGCGTCCTGGAAGGCTTCGTTGTCTTCGAGCGCTTCGGGCGGCGGAGCGGGCGGCTCGTGCTCGCCCGCGAAGAACGCGACGAACGACCCCGGGATGACGATCCAGCAGAACGCGACGATCGAAGCGACGCCGACCGGGACGCTCACCGGGTCGAACGGGCCGTCACCGAGCCGCCCTCCGGCCAGCGTGCCCAGCACGACGCAGCCGAGCGCGACGACGGCACCGGCGACCGCGACCGCGCGGATGCGCTGCGCCGGATCGGCGTCGGCCTTGCGCAGCGACCAGCCGGCCAGCGCGCCGGTCGCCGCGGGCAGCACCAGCAGCGCCGGCCACCAGGCCGCGTGGTGCTCGGGCAGGCCGCCGAGCAGCGGGACGGCGGGCACGGCGCTGCCGCGGTAGCCGAACACGCCGACGGTGAGCGGCCCGATCGAGAACCCCGGCCCGGTGACGAAGGACATCGCGGCCGTCACGGCGTTCGGCAGGTACAGCAGCGAGAGCAGGAAGAGCCCGGAACTGGTGCCGAAGCCGGGTTCGTAGGTGCCGGACACCGTCGCCCACGACAGCCCGGTCGCGACGGTGAACACGGCGGCGCCGCAGGCCACCAGGATCGCCAGGCTCATCGCGCCGACGCGCAGCCCGCGCAGCGCGAGCGCGTCGATGCGGTCGGAGACGGCGTCCGGCAGCCCGCACGAGCGGGTGATGCCCGCGCACGAGGCCGCGGCGGCGAGGAGCCCGGGCACGACGAAGGCGAGCGCCGGGTTCGCCGTCACCGGCGAGCCCTGGGCGCAGAGCGCGACGACGAGCCCGAACACCGCGTGCGCACCGGTGATCGTGAGCAGCACCGGCCGGGCTTCGCGGAACGACCGGCAGCCGAGGCGGCGGGCGGCGCCGGACGCCGTCCGCGCGGCGAGCGCGACGACACCCAGCGTCGGCAGCAGCGGCAGGAACCCGAGAGGGTGACCGCCGATGCCGAGGCGCACTTGGTGCGCGGCGAGCCAGCCGGGCCTGGCGGCCAGCAGCACGCCGGTGTCGGAGAAGGCGGTGCGACCGGCGGTGAGGGCGACCAGGGCCAGCACGGTCGCGACGGCGGCGTAGCCGGTGACCAGCGGGCCGAGGGCGGCGGCGAGCAGCACGCGCAGCCAGGACACCGGGGCGGGTTCGACGCCGGAGCCGGGCTCGCCCACCGCTTCACCCGGCGGGTGGGGGTCGTCGGTGAGCAGGTCCATGATCCGCACCCTGACATCCGGGCTGCTCCGTCCGGGTGAGCCACGCCGCCGCCGGGCGCGGGAGCTCACCCGGTCGGGTCTTCCCCGAAACAAAACACCCGCTGTGACACCGAGTGTCACAGCGGGTGTTCGAAGTGGGCTGCGTCAGTTCGACTTGCCGAACCCACCGGGCGGCGTGCCCGGGTTCTCCGGTGGCGGCTGCTGGAAGAACTGGCCCTGCTGCGGGGCGTACGTCGTGGCCTGCTGCCCCGGCGGCGGGGTGGTCGACGGCGGGTTCGGCGAGCCGTACTGGCCCGGCTGCGAGAACGGCGCCGACGGCTCGCCGGTGGGGGCGACCGGGCCCGACCCGTGACCCTGCTGGCCGAACTGCTGACCGGACTGGCCGTACTGCTGCTGTCCCTGCTGTCCCTGCTGGCCGTACTGGCCGCCGTAGGACGGCGCGGCGGGCTTCGGCGACGGCGGCTTGATGACGTCGTGCGCGATCAGCAGCGCGCCGACCGCGACCAGCATCTGCAGGATCGCCAGGATCAGGATGACGGTGACGATGCCGGGCGAAGTCTGGAGCCCGACGAGGGTGTCCAGGACCTCGAGCGCGCCGAGAACGCTGAACAGCGCCGCGAACGGCAGCGTCTTCGGGCCCTTGGGCAGCGCGTGCATCGCGGCGAGCAGGCCGCCGCCGAGCAGGAACGTCCCGCCGAGGCCGACTTCACCGTTGTCGGAGAAGCCGAGGAAGTACTGCACGAGGCCGAGGCCGGCGACGACCAGGGCGAGCAGCAGCGGCAGGTTCTGCGGCAGGCCCGCCCCACCGGAGGGTGCCTGGTGCGAATGCGGCTGCTGCTGTTGCTGCTGTTGCGATGGGAAGCTGCTGGACGGCGGTCCGGGGGGCTGCTGGCCGCCACCCTGCTGGGGGTAGCCGGGCCCACCGCTGGGGAAGGTCATCGGATGCACTCCTGTCGGTTCGACCGGCACTCCGGGCGCGCGGGCGCCCGGAAGAAGACGAGGCGGCTTGTGTGCGCAGAACGCTAGCGCACTCCACGGCCGTCAGCCCACCAGACGTGTGAATCTCCCGCGCGGTTCCGGCCGGAACGAGGAAAGGCCGGGCACCTCGTGGGTGCCCGGCCTCACCAGGAGTTACGTCCCGGGATCAGCCCAGGTTGTTGTACAGCTCACGCGCGAGGACGGCGGTCTCGCTCGGGGTCTTGCCGACCTTGACGCCGGCGGCCTCGAGGGCCTCCTTCTTCGCGGCCGCCGTGCCGGAGGAGCCGGAGACGATGGCGCCGGCGTGGCCCATGGTCTTGCCCTCGGGCGCGGTGAAGCCCGCGACGTAACCGACGACCGGCTTCGTCACGTTCTCCTTGATGTAGGCCGCGGCGCGCTCTTCGGCGTCGCCACCGATCTCGCCGATCATCACGATGACCTTGGTCTCGGGGTCCGCCTCGAACGCCTCGAGGGCGTCGATGTGCGTGGTGCCGATGATGGGGTCACCGCCGATGCCGACCGCGGTGGAGAAACCGATGTCCCGCAGCTCGTACATCATCTGGTAGGTCAGCGTGCCGGACTTCGACACGAGGCCGATCTGGCCCGGGCCGGAGATGTCGGCCGGGATGATGCCGGCGTTCGACTTGCCCGGGCTGATCACGCCGGGGCAGTTCGGCCCGATGATGCGGGTCGTGCCGCCCTTCGCGACCGCGTGCGCCCAGAAGTAGGCCGAGTCGTGCACCGGGATGCCCTCGGTGATGACGACAGCCAGCGGGATCTCGGCGTCGATCGCCTCGACGACCGCGTCCTTGGCGAACTTCGGCGGCACGAAGATGACCGACACGTCGGCGCCGGTCTCCTTGATGGCCTCTTCGACCGTGCCGAAGACCTTGAGGTCCTTGCCCTCGATGGTGACGGTCTGGCCGGCCTTGCGGGCGTTGACGCCGCCCACGATGTTCGTGCCGGACTTCAGCATCTTGGTCGCGTGCTTCATGCCCTCGGAGCCGG
Organism: Amycolatopsis sp. NPDC024027; assembly: GCF_040638975.1. Taxonomy (NCBI): domain Bacteria; kingdom Bacillati; phylum Actinomycetota; class Actinomycetes; order Pseudonocardiales; family Pseudonocardiaceae; genus Amycolatopsis; species Amycolatopsis sp. NPDC024027. Next base: position 121,742 of record NZ_JBEZYY010000007.1, on the reverse strand, counting down.
TGAGCCCCTGCACGATGACCTTGCTGTTCTCGTTCAGGAAGATCGACATCTTCACGCACCTGCCGCGGCGAGCTCGGCAGCCTTGTCGGCCGCGTTGTCCATTGTGTCCACCACGGTGACCAGCGGGTGGTTCGCGTCGGCCAGGATCTGGCGACCCTCGACGACGTTGTTGCCGTCCAGGCGGACGACCAGCGGCTTGCTGGCCTCGTCGCCCAGCATCTTCAGGGCCTCGACGATGCCGTTCGCCACCGCGTCGCAGGCGGTGATGCCGCCGAAGACGTTGACGAAGACGCTCTTCACGTCGGAGTCGTTGAGGATGACGTCCAGCCCGGCCGCCATGACCTCGGCCGACGCGCCGCCGCCGATGTCGAGGAAGTTCGCCGGCTTCACGCCGCCGTGCTTCTCGCCCGCGTACGCCACGACGTCCAAAGTGGACATGACCAGGCCCGCGCCGTTGCCGATGATGCCGACCTGGCCGTCGAGCTTGACGTAGTTGAGGTTCTTGGCCTTGGCCTTCGCCTCGAGCGGGTTCTCCGCGTCCTTGTCCACCAGGGCCTCGTGGCCCGGCTGGCGGAAGTCCGCGTTCTCGTCGAGGGTGACCTTGCCGTCGAGGGCGATGATCTTGTCCTGCGGGTCGCGGACCAGCGGGTTGACCTCGACCAGGGTGGCGTCCTCGGAGACGAAGGTCTCCCAGAGCTTCACCACGACGTCGGCGGCTTCGTCGATGATGTCGGCCGGGAAGTTGCCGGCCTTCAGGATCTCGAGCGCCTTCGCCTTGTCGACACCGGTGATCGAGTCGACCGGGATCTTGGCGAGCGCCTCGGGGCGCTCGACGGCGAGCTGCTCGATCTCCATGCCGCCCTCGGAGGACGCCATCGCCAGGAAGGTCCGGTTGGACCGGTCCAGCAGGAAGGAGAAGTAGTACTCGGACGCGATGTCCGAGGCTTCGGCCACGAGCACGCGACGCGTGATGTGGCCCTTGATGTCGAGGCCGAGGATGGCTTCCGCCTTCTCCTTCGCCTCGTCCGGGGTCTGGGCCAGCTTGACGCCGCCCGCCTTGCCGCGGCCGCCGACCTTCACCTGCGCCTTGACGACGACCTGGTTACCGATCTGCTCCGCGGCGGCCTTGGCTTCTTCGGGGGTGCTAGCCACCGAGCCCGGCAGAACCGGTACTCCGTGGGCGGCGAAGAGATCCCTCGCCTGGTACTCGTAGAGGTCCACTACTCCAGTCTCCTGACGACACGCCACTGCAGGTGGTCCGCGACCGGACCGCGCTGTCGGACCAGTCGAGGTTAGCGACCTGCGCAGACGCAGGGGACTCCGCACCTGGTGAAGTCGGTCACCGTACGCGGTCAGACGGTGCTTCACCGGTGTGAGACCGCCCACCGGCGAGCCGTTTCACCACCTCCGAGGCGGTCTCGGCGGTGAAGACGGGGACACCCCCGAGCGCGTCCCCGAGGTCTTCGGGCGGGGCGGCGCCGAGCACACCGACCGCGTCGGGGTCCTCTTGTTCGGCGGTGCGGAGGATCTGTTCGACGGTGACCACGGGCCCGGCGTGGACGACCTCCACGCCGTCGTCGCGCAGGCCGCGGCCCAGCGCGACGGCGGCCGGATCGGGGCGGGTGAACTCGACGAGCAGCACCCGCAGCCGATCACGGCGCACGGCGGTCACGGCCTTCCCCGGGCGCACGGCCTTCCCCGGGCGCGCGGCGTTCCCGGCCTTCCCCGGCCTTCCCGGGCGCACGGCGTTCCCCGGGGGCTCGGCGTTCACGGCGCATCGCGTTCTCCGAGCGCACGGCGTTCACGGGGTACGGCCTTCTCCGTGCGTACGGGCTTCCGCGGGCGCGTGGCGTTCCCCGGCCGCGGACCTGCCTGCGGCCGACATGCCGGCGGCGGCAAGCAACGCGGCCGTGGCGGCGAGCGCGACCCAGAACCCGGCGGCCGGGCTCGCCCCGCCGAGCGAGCCGCCGACGAGCGGCAGCTCCGCGGCGTGCAGCGCGGTCAGCAGGGCGGCGCCGGCGAGCAGGGCGGCCGCCGGCTTCGGCCGGGACCGCGTCGCGAGCGCGGCCGCGCCGACGACGACCGCGGCGGCGGTCAGCAGGCCCCACGACGGCGTGTCGAGGTGGGACCAGAGGCCGGCGGCGACGTAGCCGGGAACGGCGAAGACGGGCAGCCCGAACGCGGCGACGGCCAGGATCGCCCCGGCCGCGGCGGGCGTGAGTGTCCGGTGGTCCGGCTCAGTGCCGTCCCCGGTGTCTTCGCGTTCGACGACACCGGTGCCGGCGGCGGCGAGCGCGGCCAGGGCGGCGAGCACGAGCGCGGCGAACGTCCAGGCGGAGCCGGCTCCGAGGTCGTAGCTGAAGACCGGGGCGGCCGCGCCCCCGAAGCCGGCGAGGTTGCCGGCCTGGGTGGCGGTGAGTGCGGTGTTGAGGACAGCCGTGCCGGCCAGGACGATCCCCGCCCAGGCAACCCCGAGCACGGGCCGCGCGACGGCGGCCGTCTTCGGGACGAGCACGCCAGCAGCGGGGACGGCGAGCACCAGCGCGGCGACGAGGAGGAACCAGCGCGCGGGACTGTCGGCGGCGGCGCTGACCGGCGTGGTGGCGCCCGGGTTCAGCGCGGTGACGGCGACCTGCGGCGCGAAGGCTCCGATGAGCGCGGCGATGACGGTGGCGAGACCGAGCAGGCCGGTGGTGAGCCGCCACCAGAAGAGGCCGGGCAGCTTCGCGCTGCCGGCGAGGTCGGTTTCGGCCTTTTCGGTGCGTTCGGTCAACCGCGTGGCCGCGAGGCCGGCGACGATGGCCGTCGCGACGAGCGCGAGCGCGGGTCCCCAGGTGACGTGCAGATCATCCCGGAAGAGCCCGGCGAGGACGGGCGGCGCGGCCACCCCGAACGCGCCGGCGGCCAGCCCGGCGAGAGCACCCCGCGCGACCTGCTCGGCCGGAGCGGCGAGCGCGAGCACGGCGGCCAGCGGCAGGGCGGCGGCGACCAGGAGGTAGCCGCCGAGCGCGGGCCAGGGGCCTTCGAAGGCGGCGCGGGCGAGCAGGAAGCCGTTGTCGGAGTGGACGGGCGCGGTGAGCAGCCCCGCCCCGGCGACGACGGCGAGCAGCGGGACGAGCAGCCGCCACCGCCGTCGTTCGGGTTCGTCGTGGTTCCGGAGGGCCCGCCAGGCGACGACCCCGGCGGCCGCGGTCAAGACGTGCCCGGCGACGAGCAGCCAGAACCCGCCGCCGACGGCGGAGCTGCCGAGGAACCGGTCGGGCAGGTAGAGCTCGGGCCGGATGGTGAGCGGGCCGTTGGCGGCGAACTGCAGGTCGAGGACCAGCCGCCCGGGAGCGAGGACGGCCAGGCCGAGGACGAGGCCACCGCCGAGGCCGGGTTTCCCGGCGCCGGCGAACCAGATCGCGGCGACGGCGGGTGCGAGGGCGAGGAGGGCGAGCCAAGGCCAGCTGGTGAACCCGGGCCCGGCGGCGGGCGAGACGGGGACGACGGCGGCTGCGGCGAGCGAGACGGCGCCGAGAGCAGCCAGGGTCAGGGCGGTTTTCAGGGCGCTGGACGGGCGGGTTTCGGTGTCGTCGGCCCAGAGGTCGCTCTCATTGCCGGTTGAGGCTTGTGGCTCGGCGCGCCGGGCTGCCGGCTTCGGCTGGGATGGGTTGCCGGAAGGCCGGGCAGTTCGGCCGGGCGACGCGGGCTGGGCGGAATCGCCTGCGGGGGCGGCGGAAACTCCAGGTGTGCCCCCCGCGGCGGGTACCGGCCGTGTCGGCTCGCCGGGCTGGTCGGGGCGCGGCACGCCTCCCGCGGCGGGCACGGGGCGCGTCGGCTCACCGGACTGGCCGGGTCGGTCGGCGCCAGCGGAACCACCCGCAGACGCAGCGGAAACTCCACGCGCACTCCCCGCGCCTCCGGCGGCGGGCACCGGGCGCGTCGGCTCACCGGGCTGGCCGGGGTCGGCGGAACCGCTTGCAGGCGCAGCGGAGACACCGGGCGCACCCGCCACGCCTCCATCGGCAGGCACCGGACGCCTCGACTCACCGGACGGGCCGGGGCCGGCGGAATCACCCGCCGAGGCAGCCGAAACTCCAGGCGCACTCCCCGCAACTCCAGGCGCACTCCCCGCGCCTCCCGCAGCGGGCACCGGACGCGTCGGCTCACCGGGGTGGCCGGGGTCGGCGGAACCGCCCACAGATGCAGCCGAAACTCCGGGCGCACCGGCCACGCCTCCCGCAGCAGGCACCGGGCGCGTCGGCTCGCCGGACTGGCCGGCGCCGGCGGAACCGCGCGCAGGCACACCAGAGACTCCGGGCGCACCCGCCGCGCTTCCGGCGGCGGGCACCGGGCGCGTCGGCGCGTCGGAACCTTGTCGACTCCGGCCCGTGCCAGTGGCGTCCGGCTTGGGGTTGCCCGGACCGGCGGCGAGTGGGCTCGGGGCCGCGTTGCCCGGGCCTTGTGCCTCGGGTTCTCGGCGGGGGCCGGGGGTGTTTCCGGTGGGGGGCTCTGCGCGTGGGGGCATATTGCCCGCGACGCTAGCAAGTTCGCGCCGCCCGGGAGCCGTGGCGGGGCGCGAGTCGTCGGATGCGCTTCAACCCTCCTCCGCAATTCGTTATTCCGGCCTTCGGAGGCTTTCGAGGCTTCCAAGGCCTCCGAAAGGCCTCGCTGGGCCGTTCGGTGGACCTTCACCACCCGTCAAGCCTGTAAGGCAAGTCACACCGAACGCCGTAAACCCCCTCTAACTTTGAGTGATTTACACAGGTGGGCGGGGTGCCGGTTCCACCCGATCGGCCGACAGCGGGGGCACGCCTTGCCGACAGCGGTACCCCTTCGTTACTGTCCCGAGGTCCCCATTACAGTCAGGTCACGAAGTAGGACGCGAGCAAACCACCCCCGAGGTTGGCTCACCGGGTTCCCCCGCCCACAGTCCTCGACCCGGCTCCCCGACGATGGAAGGCCCTGTCTTGGCTTCACACCGCTCCCCCGGCGGCCAAGCTCCTTCCCCGGCATTGAAGGACGCACTGGAAGGTGCGGTCGTTCGTGTCCGGGGTGCGCACCGCATCGCCCCGCCCTCTTCGGCCCTTCGCGGCCGTGTCGTGGTTGCCGCTGTTGCGGCTGGTGCGTTCGCCGCTGCTGCTGCGGGCTCGACCCTCAAGACAGTCACCGATTCCGACACCGCCATCACGCCGCTGGCCAACAGCCAGGACGCCAGCGCTTCGCTGACCGCGGGAGGTGCGGGCTCCGGGGGCGCTCCGGAACTCCTGCCCACCGGCCACACCGTCGACGCCTCCGCCGAAGCCGCGAAGCTTGCTGACAGCGCTTCCGTCACGCAGGCCCGTGAGCAGCGCGAAGCCGACGCCGCCAAGAAGGCCGCCGAAGAAGCCTCTCGCCCCAAGACCTGCCTGCCCGCGCACGGCACCTTCACCTCGGGCTTCGGTGCCCGATGGGGCACGAGCCACCTCGGCATCGACATCGCCAACGCCATCGGCACCCCGATCTACGCGGCCTCCGACGGCACCGTGATCGAGGCCGGCCCCGCCAGCGGCTTCGGCCTCTGGGTGCGGGTCCAGCTCGACGACGGCACGATCCAGGTCTACGGCCACATGAACAGCTTCTCCGTCAAGGAGGGCCAGAAGGTCAAGTGCGGCCAGCAGATCGCCGAGATCGGCAACCGGGGCCAGAGCACCGGCCCGCACCTGCACTTCGAGGTGTGGCAGGGCGGCACCAAGAAGATCGACCCCCGGCCCTGGCTGGCCGCGCGCGGCATCGTCCTCTGATCCGTTCGCTCCCCGCGCGGGAGCTGGCACCACCAGCGCGTACGACAGCGGAACCCCGGCCGTAGAGCGACTATCCGCTCCGGCCGGGACACCGCGGGCAGCGGCAACCGACGAAGAGCGCGGAGAACACGCGCTCCGCTGAGCCGCTCGTACGCTGAAACCGGTCACAAGATCAAGGTTGGCCACTGCGGGCCAAACACAAACACTCATATCGGGTACGTCTTCGCTCCCCGGCCGAGGCGGCCGGACGTCATCGAGCGGTTCCGGCGAGGTCACGGCTGCACCGCAGCCCACCGCGCGGGAAGTTTCCGGGCGGAGCTCGCCCGGTAGCGGAAACGCCCCAGGCCGCCGGGAATCCCCACCGGCGTCCACGGCCACGGAAGATCCGATCCAGGCCGCCCACAGGCGCCTCAGCGCCCGCAACCACCTATCGCTGTCCGCCCGGTAACCGGCGGATGAAGTAGGCCACCGCGATCTGCCACACCGTGCACAGCTCCGCCGGCCGCCGGACCGGCAGCCAGCCCCAGGGCACGGCTCCCCCCGCGCCCCCCGCGGAGCGGACACGCGCGGCACTCCGGGCTCTGGTCGTCCAGCGGCGTCCCCGGCCGCAGGTGACACAGCGCCCGTCCGCGCCGAGCTCGTGCTGCCTGAGCAGCGCTCGCCAGGCGGCGGCCAGCCGGCACGCCTCCGCTCCCGCACGCGAAGGAACTCCTGAAGCCCCCGAAGGCTCCCGACCCCGATCCGGAACCGTCGACCCCAGGACTCCTCGCAGGTATTTTTGTACCCCTTCGGCCAGCAGCCCAAACAGCACCGCGTCCACACCGCATTACCCCCTCCGTCGAACCTTTGTTCGATCACGGGGTCAGTTCTACCGGGTGGGTACGACGATTCCGGCGGCGATCGGAGAGATCGCCGCCGGATTCACTCGGACGAGTGGCGCTAGAGCTTCACCATCGGCACGCTGCCGATGAGCATCAGCCGGACCTTGCCCGCCGCGCCGAAGTCGATCGTGGCCGTGGCCCGTGGGCCGACGCCGTCGCAGGAGATCACCGTGCCGAGGCCGTACTTGTCGTGGCTGACGCGGTCGCCGACGTCCAGCTTCAGCGCCACCGTGTCCTTCCAGCCCTTGCCGAACGACGGCGTGCCCGACGAAGACGGCGCAGAAGACCGCCGGCCGCCCCAGGTAGTCGCCGCCCGCGGGGCGCCGCGCGAACCGGCACCGAACGAGCCGAAGCCGCTGCTGGACGGCTCCAGCCGCCGCCAGTCGACCAGGTCCGGCGGCAGCTCGTCGAGGAACCGCGAAGCCGGGTTCATCGACGGCTGGCCCCACGCCGAGCGCGTGATCGCGCGCGAGACGTACAACCGCTTCCTGGCGCGCGTGATCGCGACGTACGCGAGCCGCCGCTCTTCGGCCAGCTCCGTCGGGTCGCCCAGCGCCCGCATGTGCGGGAAGACGCCGTCCTCCCAGCCGGTGCAGAACACCACCGGGTACTCCAGGCCCTTCGCGGTGTGCACGGTCATCAGCGTGACCACGCCCGCGCCGCCGTCGCCTTCCTCGCCGCCGTCGGGCGAAGGCACCGAATCGGCGTCCGCGACCAGGGAAACGCGTTCGAGGAACGCCGGCAGCGAGCCCGGCGCCGGGACGCCCTCTTCGACGACCAGCTCGGCGTTCTCGTCCGCGACGACCGCGGCGGTGATCTCGGTGAACTCCCGCGCGACCGTGACGAGCTCGTCGAGGTTTTCCACGCGCGTGTGGTCCTGCGGGTCTTCCGACTCCTCGAGCTCGACGCGGTAGCCGGTCTTCTCCAGCACGGCTTCCAGGACGTCGTGCACCTCGGCGCCGTCCGAAACCAGCACCCCGAGCTCGTCGAGCAGCGCCACGAAACCGCTGATCGCCTTGACCGAGCGCGGGTTCAGCAACGGCACCTTGCCCTCGACGGCGTCCCGCAGCGCCTGCGCGAAGGAGATCCGCTCGCGCTCGGCGTGCGTCGCCACGACGGCCTCCGCGCGGTCGCCGATGCCGCGCTTGGGCACGTTCAGCACGCGCCGCAGGCTGACCGTGTCCTCGGGGTTCGCCAGCACCCGCAGGTACGCGATCATGTCGCGGACCTCGCGGCGCTCGTAGAACCGCACGCCGCCGACGACCTTGTACGGCAGGCCGAGCCGGATGAAGATCTCTTCGAAGACGCGGGACTGGTTGTTGGTGCGGTAGAACACGGCGACGTCGGAGTAGTCGGCTTCGCCCTTCTCCGCCAGCGCGTCGATTTCGCCCGCGACGAACGCGGCTTCGTCGTGGTCGTTGTCCGCGACGTAGCCGACGATCTTCTCGCCGTCGCCCGCGTCCGTCCACAGCCGCTTGGCCCGCCGGTTCGGGTTCCGCTCGATCACGGCGTTGGCCGCGTTCAGGATCGTCTGCGTGGAGCGGTAGTTCTGCTCCAGCAGGATGGTGTGCGCGTTCGGGAAGTCCCGCTCGAACTCCTCGATGTTGCGGATCGTCGCGCCGCGGAAGGCGTAGATCGACTGGTCCGCGTCACCGACGACGACCAGCTCGGCCGGCTCGATACCCGCTTCGTTCGGCGCGGTCCCGGCCAGCTCGCGGACCAGGGTGTACTGCGCGTGGTTCGTGTCCTGGTACTCGTCGACCAGCACGTGGCGGAACCGCCGCCGGTAGTACTCGGCGACGTCCGGGAACGCCTGCAGCAGCGAGACCGTGCGCATGATGAGGTCGTCGAAGTCGAAGGCGTTGGCCTGGTTCAGCCGCCGCTGGTACTCGCCGTAGACTTCGGCGACGCGGCGCTCGAGGTCGTTGCCCGCGTTCGCCGCCGCCGTCTCCGGGTCGGTGAGCTCGTTCTTCAGGTTCGAGATGTGCACGGCGAGCGTGCGGGCGGCGTAGCGCTTCGGGTCGATGTCGAGGTCCCGCGCCACCAACGTGATCAGCCGCTTGGTGTCGTCGGAGTCGTAGATGGAGAAGCTCGACGACATGTCCAGGATCTTGGCCTCACGGCGCAGGATCCGCACGCACATGGAGTGGAACGTCGACACCCACATGGCGTTCGCGCGGCGCCCGACGAGCGCGGCGACGCGCTCGCGCATTTCGGCGGCGGCCTTGTTGGTGAACGTGATCGCCATGATTTCGCCGGGGTGCACCCGGCGTTGGCCGAGCAGGTAGGCGATCCGGCGGGTCAGCACCCGGGTCTTGCCCGATCCCGCGCCCGCCACCACCAGCAGCGGGCCACCGGCGTGGGTGACGGCTTCGCGCTGGGCGGGGTTGAGGTCGTCGAGCAGCTCGGCCTGCCCGCCGGCGGCGGGCTTGCGCACAGGGGTCGCGGCGGGGAGATCGAAGAGGGTGTCCATCGTGCGTCCACGCTACCCCGGGTGGGTGGAAGTGCGGCACAGCGTGCCGACGCGAGCCGGTGGCTTCGGCGCGAGCGGCTACGGCGGTGGGCGTAGCGCCGGATGTCGCCTGCCACCCGACGCGCCGCGGGCGCCACGCGCGGAGCATCGGTGGACATGGAAGACACCAGCTCCGCCCGCATCCGGGCCGCCGACGCCGATCGTGAACGCGTCGCCACCACCGTCCAGACCGCCGGTGCCGAAGGCCGGCTCACCCTCGACGAGGTCGAAGAACGGCTCAGCCGCGTCTACTCCGCGCGGTTCACCGACGAACTCGCCGCGCTCACCACCGACCTGCCGCGGCCCGCTCCGCCGTCGCCCGGCTTCCCGCTGACCCGGGCGGCGCTGCGGCGCCATCCCGCGCTGCGCGTCCACCTCGCCGTCGTGGTCGCGATCGCGGTGCTGGTGGTCGTCCGGTGGGCGGTGCTGGGCGCCGGGTTCTTCTGGCCGGTGTTCCCGGTGTTCTGGCTCGGGGTGAGCCTCTTGGTCCACGCCCGGGTGCGCTCGGTCCGGGAGCGGCCCCGTGCCGCTGTGCCATACTGAGCGCATGCGGCGCCACGCGAAGCGATTTTTCTACGGGACCCGGACTCCGGCTCCCGTGATCGCGTAGTGCCCGAACCGCCATCACGCCAGCCCCGGAGTCCACGGACCCGGGGCTGTCGCCGTCCCTGGGGCCGGGTCCGGGCTTCGAGGAAGAGGTCCCGATGAACGCACACGCGACGAACGCCGACGGCCAGCCCGCCGAGCACACTCCCGCGAGCGACGACATCGCGTCGCTCCGCGAGGAGATCGACTGGCTGGACAAGGAGATCCTGCGGCTGGTCAAACGCCGGGTCGAGGTGTCCAAGACGATCGGGGCCGCGCGGATGGCCGCCGGGGGCACGCGCATCGTCTACAACCGCGAGATGGACGTGCTCGCGCGCTACCGCGAGCTCGGCCCGGACGGCCGGCAGCTGGCCATGGCGCTGCTGAACCTGGGCCGCGGGCGGCTCGGCCGGTAACGGTTACCCGAATTCGGGGACTTCCCCGAGGCACCGGCGGCCCCGGTGCAGGCAGACTGGGGCCATGGACTGGCTCGTGAACCTCATCGCCGTCATCGTCGCGCTCGCGAGCGTGCTGGCCGCGCTGGGCCATGTGGGGTATTTGGCGCTGCTCAACAACGCGGCGGGTAAGCGGGCCGGAGGCGCTCCGGTCGCGCAGTACGTCAAGAGCAGGTGGGCCGTTGCCGGCGGTACCACCGCGGCTTCGCTGTTCGCCTGGTTGCTCACGGCCGGCGGACCGACGCTGGACATCTTCGCGATCATCGTCGCCGCGGGTAGCGGCGTGGTGGCGACGAAGGCGCTGCAGTCCACGCGGGACCGTTACCGCACGGGAGGCTGAAACCCCTGATCAGGGCCGATGGCGCTGCGTGAAACTTCGCAGCGTCACCATCGCCCGTTCGGTCGCGCCCGACCGAGTGAAACCTCTGCAACTTGCAGGTTTGGGGGCGACTTTCTCCGCCGGATGCTCCTAGGGTTGGCGGCGTGAGGACCCTTGCGTCTGGGTCGGGCAATGCCCGCGAGACGCGCGGGGGCACTGGCCCCGCGCGCCTCCAGTCGCGTGCGCGTGCATTTGCGCAGTATTCCGAACAGGATTCCGAACGGGATTCCGCGCGTGAGGGTGCTCCGATCGGGTCGTCTCGCCGCCGGATGGCGTCAGGACCGCACCGCCGGGTGGTCGAGCCCACATGAGCCAAGGCACGGAGTTCCACGGGCACGCCGCAGCGCCCGCGCATCCCGGGCGGCACCGGCGCGGTGGCGCGGAGAGCTGGACGCCACCGCTGCCCCAGCACCGCCCGGTGCGCCACCACGCGGCCGGGAACGCGCCGGAGCCGGGCACGCTTCCGTTGCGGCACCGAGGTTCTGGTGAGGCGCCGGAGGGTGGTTCGTATTCGTTGCGGTACCGCGGAACGGCCGAGCCGTCGGGAGGCGGCACCTGTTCCTGGCCGCACTACGCGCCCGCCGAGCCATCCGAAGGTGACTTCCACCCCACGCGCTACCGCGGAGCAGCCGAGCCGCCGGAGGGCTCCTACTGGCCGCACTACGCGGCCGCCGAGCCGCCCGAAGGTGGCTCACACCCCCTGCGGCACTACCCGACCGGATCACCGGAGGCGGGCAACCGCCCTTTCCGGCGCCGGACCACCGAAGCCGGACCCGCGCCGGCCGATCCGCCGGTGTCCGGGTGCCTGCCCCTTCCGCAGCCGTCGCTGCCGCAGCCGCGGGACCGGCGGCCCTCGTCGCCGCTCTTCCCGGCCGCGCACGGCAGTCTTCCGCTCGATGCCTTCGAAGACGACGACCTCGAGCCCGGGCCGGACGAGGCGCCGGCCGCCGAAAGCTGTGCCGACCTGGCCGCCCGGCGTACCCGCGTCTCGCTGGCCGCGCCCGCGCCGCGGTGTGCGGACGTCGACGATGACGACGTCCGCATCTACTCCGCCCCTCCCCTCGACGGCCTCGGGGGCTTCACGATCGGGTCCGTGCCCGCGTCGGTGACGCCGCCGAAGACGTGGCGGAAAGCGGCCTGGTTCGCCACCGGTGCATCCGGTGCCGTGGTCGTCGGCCTCCTCTGCGCCGGCTCCTTCCTGGTCGGGAAGCCGCCCGTGGACCAGGCCGTGCAGGGCTCCTGGCCCGGCTACCAGGGCGTGCCGACGATCGCCGACCCCACCGGCGAGCACCGGCCGCCGACGCAGGGCGGTGCCGCGCCGGGGCCGGAATCCGCGTCGCGGCCGGAAAACGCCCCCGGGAAGACCCAGCGCGGCGGCGGTGCCGGGCCGGTCGACGGCGCGGCTCCCCCTCCCGCCCGCAGCACCACCACCCCGGACACGACGAAGACCGGCCCGGCCGGTCCGGGCGCGAGCCCGCGCAAGCCGCAGGTCACGCCCGCCCAGCGCGAAACCCCGGTCAAGCCACCGTGGTGGTACTCCTTCCCGCCGGACGCCCAGACCATGGGGGACAACTCGGAGAAGTTCTTCAACACCGTCACCACCGACCCGTCCGCGGCGTCGTCGGTGACCACCGGCCACCTGCACGACCAGGGGCCACAGGCGCTCGCCGACCGCTACGCCGGCATCGCCTACTTCGAAGTCAAGAAGGTCAGCATCGACCAGCAGCGGGGCGTCACGGTCAACACCGTCGAGGTCACCCACACCGACGGCACCAAGACCGTCGAGGAGCGCACGCTGACCTTCGGCGACGGCGACAAGATCACGGCTGACGGTCAGTAGCCGAACCTGCACGTGCGGTTCGCCCGTTCTGATGCACGTGCGGTGCGACGAGCGGTTATGCCTGGTCCGGGTGGGTGACATAAGCTGCCGCTCGTCGTATTGCGACGGCATTCCGGCGACAGAGCCTGGTGGTCGCCGTCCGCACAGGGTTACCTGACGACAGCGAATCCGGAAACCGGCCACGAGTCGGCCGACCGGACCAACGGGCACCCGGCGAACGGCCGGGTGACCGTCCCCGGAACCCAGAGCGAGGACTTTCGTGCTTGATCGGCAGCGCACACGGCGTGAGTCACCCCACGCCGTCCGCGTCGAGGACGTCATCCCGGCCGAGATCCTGGACGGCGTCGCCGACGCCGACCGGGACCACCTCGAGCAGGTCTTCCGCGACCCGCAGCGTTTCCTGCCGTCGCGGACCGAGCCCGCCCGCCAGCCGGTGCAGGCCGAAGACGCCGGCGAGCCGGAAAGCCGGTTCGCGCGCCGCGCGAAGCTGACCGGGCTCGTCGCCGCGGGCGCGCTCGTCGCCGGCGCCGTGATCGCCGCGCCGATGCTGACCAGCGCCCACCGCGCCGCCTCCCCCGGCGGGCAGTCCACGCCCGCCGGGTTCACCGGCGCGGCCGAGCTCGGTGGCCTCGCCGTCCCGCAGCACCAGGCCGGCGGCAGCGCGCCGGAGCAGCGCAGCCCGGCGACGCCGGGCACGCACGCCGAGGACACGCCGGCCACCCAGCCGGCGAACGGCAAGCCCCGCACCCAGCCGGCGCCGGCCGCCGACACCCCGGTGCCGGACAAGGCCGCCGACGCCCGCAGCGCCAGCCGCAAGATCCAGGCCGTCAAGGACTTCTACGCCAAGATCGCCCGCGACTCGGCGGGCGCGCTGGCGCTGCTGAGCCCGGCCCTGGTCCAGGGGACGGCCGGCGAGCTGGTCCGCACCTGGAGCGCGATGGACGCCATCGACGTCCAGGAGGCCGACACGCAGATCAAGCCGGACGGCTCGATCCTCGCGGTCGCGACGCTGCACCGGCCGGACGGCGCGCTGGTGCGCGTCACCCAGCTGTTCCGGGTCGCCGACAGCGGCGGGCTGATCACCGAAGCCGAGCTCGTCTCGGCCCAGTACATGTAGCCCACCGCGACCACCCCTTCACCCCTGGTTCAAGTGCCCGTGCCGAATTCGTGTGCGCAGAGTGAGCGCCTAGCCTTGTCACGGGCCGGTCTCGGAAAAGCCGGCTCAGAGCCCACGACACGTGCATACGCTCCAGCCGAGCGGCGTGCTCGTGGCCGCCTCACCAGGCACCGATCCGCACGCCCTGGTGAAGCCGGAGCCCAAAGGGAGGTCGCGTGAGCGACGAGGGTCGTCTGGTCGCCGATCGGTACCGCATCGTCGGCCGGATCGGCACGGGCGCGATGGGGGCCGTCTGGCAGGCGCACGACGAGGTCCTGGGCCGCACCGTGGCCATCAAGCAGCTCCTGCTCCAGCCACACCTGGACGAGCACGACAAAGAGGACGCCCGCCAGCGGACGATGCGCGAGGGCCGGATCGCGGCCCGGCTGCACCACCCCAACGCGATCTCCGTCTTCGACGTCGTCACCGACGACAACGGCCAGCCGTGCCTGATCATGGAGTACCTCAACTCCACCAGCCTGGCCGCCGTGCTGCAGGAGCGCCGCACGCTGCCGCCGACCGAGGTGGCGCGCATCGGCGCCCAGGTCGCCGCGGCGCTGCGCGAGGCCCACGCGGTCGGGATCGTGCACCGCGACATCAAGCCGGGCAACATCCTGCTCGGCGGCAACGGCACCGTGAAGATCACCGACTTCGGCATCTCCCGGGCCAAGGACGACGTCACGGTCACCAAGACCGGGATGATCGCCGGCACCCCCGCCTACCTGGCCCCCGAGGTCGCCATCGGCGGCGAGCCGGGCCCGGAGTCCGACGTCTTCTCCCTCGGCTCCACGCTCTACGCGGCGTGCGAGGGCCAGCCGCCGTTCGGGCTGTCCGAGAACACGCTGAGCCTGCTGCACGCCGTCGCGGCCGGGCAGATCAACCCGCCGCGCCAGTCCGGGCCGCTGGCCAGCGTGCTGGCGGTGCTGCTGCACCCGGACACCGAGCACCGGCCGACCGCCGAGGAGTGCGAGGAGCTGCTCGCCGCCGTCGCCCGCGGTGAGCTGCCGCTCGGCGGCCCCGCGGACGAGACCATGATGGCGCCGTCCGCCGGCGTCCTCGGCGCGGCCGCCGTCGCCGACCCGAACGCGACGCAGATGTTCGACGAGATCCCCGCCGGTCACTCGGGCACGCTGCTCAGCGGCGGCGGGGCCCCGACGCAGGCCGTGCCGTTCTACGACGAGGACGACTACCCGGAGGGCACCGGCTACCCGGAGGACGACTACGACGGGTACGGCCACTACCCCGAGGACGACCACCACGCGGCCGGGGGCGTACCGCCCGGCCTGGCCGCGACCCGCGCCGTGCCGGTGCCGCCGCACGAGCAAGGCGGGTACGAGGACGACTACGACGATTACGACGACGATCCCGAGCCGCCCCCGGCCCGGTCACGGCCCCAGCTGAGCCCGGTCGACGAGGACGACGACAAGCCCGGCGCGTGGAAGCGCCCGGCGATCATCGGCGGCGTCGTGGTCGTGGGCCTGGTCGCGCTCGTCGTCTGGCTGCTGAGCCCGAACAACCCGGAGGCCCCGGCCGCGCCGGCGCCCAGCACCAAGTCGTCGCCCGTCACGACGTCGGAGTCGCAGCCGTCGACGACCGAGGACTCGTTCACCCCGGTGGAGGTGCCCCCTCCGGCGTCGGAGACGACCTCGTCGACGAAGCGCGCGACGACCTCGCGGCCGACCGAAACGCCGGTGACCACGACACCGAAGACGACTACGAAGACGACACCGCCTACAGAGTCGTCTCCGGAAACGACGCCCACCACGCCGGTGGCGACACCCACTTCCACCACGCCGTGACCCGAGGTAAGTCTTGAGTTCTGAAGGCACCATCGTCGGCGGCCGGTTCCGGCTGGACCAGCCGATCGGCCGCGGCCGCGCGGGCATCGTGTGGCTGGCGTTCGACACGCGGCTGTTCCGCACCGTCGCGATGAAGCGGATGTACCTGCCGGTCGGCGCGGGTGAGCGCGCCGAGCAAGCGCGCGCCGCCGCGATGCAGGAAGGCAAGGACGCGGCCCGGATCGAGCACCCGTGCGCGATCAAGGTGTTCGACGTGCTGCCGGACGGCCAGGACGTCTGGCTGGTGATGGAGTACATCCCGTCGCGCAGCATGGCGACGTTCCTCGCCGAGCACGGCCGGCTCACCCCCGACCAGGCGGCGCTGCTGGGCATCCAGCTCGGGAACGCGCTGGCGGCCATCCACGGGGCCGGGTTCGTGCACCGCACCCTCGAGCCGGGCACGGTGCTGCTGGCCGACGACGGCGGCGTCAAGCTCACCGACATCGGCATCAGCGGCGGCGGGCCGAGCCCGGCGTACGTGGCGCCCGAGGTCGCCCGCGGGCTGCCGGGCACGCCGGCGGCGGACGTCTTCTCCCTCGGCGCGACGCTCTACACCTCCGTGGAGGGCGTGCCGCCGTTCGGGGACGACGGCCAGTCGTCCGAACGCCCGCCGCAGAACTCGGGCGTCCTGACGGAGGCGCTGCGCAAGATGCTGCGCGCGGACCCGACCACCCGGCCGACGATGGCGGACACCGTCCACTCGCTGAAGGCGATCACCGAAGGCCGCGAAACGGCGTTCATCCCGCCGACCGCGCCGGCGATGCCGACCATGCCCGTCGGCTGGCCGACATCGCAGGGCGCCCCGCCGATGCCGCCCCAGGGGCCGCCGATGGCGTCGAGCCCGCAGTTCCAGCCGCAGTACCCGATGACGCCGCCGCCCGGCTACGCGCAGGGGGCGACGCAGCAGATCCCGCCGGTCCCGCCGGCTCCTCAGGCGACGCAGTACGCGCCGCCGCCCGCTGCCGCGGCGCAGCAGGCCGAGGCCTGGAACCTGCCGGTGTCGAAGAAGACGCTGGTCACCGTGGCCGCGATCCTCGCCGCGGTGCTGGTCGGCATCCTCGTCACGGAGCTGTTCTTCGTCTAGGCCACCTTGGCGGTCGCCGCGCGCATGGCTTCCAGCAGCGTGCGGACGGCCGGGTGGCCCCAGGCGCGCGACGCGACGGCGGCGTGGATCGCGCGGAAGGGTTCCGGGTTGCGGATCCTGCGGACGACGACGCCGGGGTGCTGCGCGCCGAGCCCCAGCTCCGGGATCAGGCTGACGCCGATGCCGGCCGCCACGAACCCCTGCGCCGTCTGGTAGTCCTCGGATTCGACGACGACGTTCGGCGTGAACCCGGCGGACGCGCACGCGCTGTCCAGGATGTCGCGGCAGATGCCGGGCAGGCCGTCGACGCCGACCCAGGGTTCCTCGGCGAAGTCCGTCAGGTCGAGCACGCGCTTGCGGGCCAGCGGGTGGGTCTTCGGCAGCACGGCCCGGTACGGGTCGTCCAGCAGGTGCACCAGCTCAACCCCCTTGGCGGGCGGTGTCCGGCGCGGGAAGACGGTGATGGCGACGTCGGCGTGGCCCGTCTCGACGTCGAGCATCGGGTCGTCGGGCTCGACGAGCTTGAGGTCGAGACGCACGCCCGGGTGCTCGCGGCGGACCGCGGCGATGGCGGGCGGGACCAGCGACGCACCGGCCGTCGCGAAGTAGCGGATGGTGACGCGGCCGGTGCGGCCCTCCTTGAGCTCGGTCAGCGCCGCCTCGGCCTTGGCGAGCTCGGTGCTGAGCGTCTCGGCGTGTTCGCACAGCAGCACACCCGCGGCCGTCGGGCGGACGCCGCGCCCGACGCGTTCGAGCAGTTCGGTGCCGGCCTCGCGCTCCAGCGTCGACAGCTGCTGGCTGATCGCGGACGGCGTGTAGCCGAGGTTGCGGGCCGCGGCGGTGATCGACCCGCTGGTGATGACGGCACGGAGGACCTGCATGCGGCGGACGTCGAGCATGCCCCCGATCGTACAGCTCGGCTTAAGTGTTCATGCAGTTAATTTCGCTTGTCCTTACGTCTGGCCCGGGTGAAGCTGACTTCGGATTTCGAAGGAGGACTGGGGTGGGCGAGACGAAGACCCTGCTCAGAATCGGTGCGCTGGCGCTGATGTGGGGCTCGAGCTTCTTTTGGATCAAGCTGGGCCTGGGGATGTTCTCGCCGGTTCAGCTGGTGCTGGCGCGGCTGGTGCTCGGCGCCGCCATGCTGCTGGTGCTGTGCCGCCTGCAGCGGGCCCGGCTCCCGCGCGACCGCCGGACGTGGGGGCACCTGGCGGTCGCGGCGTTCTTCCACAACGCGCTGCCGTTCCTGCTGTTCGCGATCGGCGAGACGACGGTCGATTCGGGCATCACCGGCGTCCTCAACTCGACGACGCCGCTGTGGGTGCTGCTCGCCGCGCCGCTGATGGGAACGTCGTCGCGGATGACCGGGGCGCGGCTGGCGGGCCTGGTCGTCGGTCTCGGCGGGATCCTGCTGATCTTCGCCCCGTGGCAGGCGTCGGGCCTGCTGAGCTGGGGCGCGCTGGGCTGCCTCGCGGCGGCGGCGAGCTACGGCTTCGCGTTCGTCTACGAGGGCAAGTACCTGTCGGACCCGTCGGTGTCGCCGTACGCGACTTCGGCGGGCCAGATGGTGCTGGCCAGCGGAATGCTGGTGCTGGCGCTGCCTGCGGGCGGGTTCGCGCCGGTGCACGTTTCCGCGGGACCGCTGCTGGCGGTGCTGGTGCTGGGCATCGGGTCGACCGGGATCGCGTTCGCCCTGAACTACCAGCTGCTGGCCAGCGAGGGCGCGGTGGCGGCTTCGGTGGTCGGGTACCTGCTGCCGGTGGTTTCGGTGCTGCTCGGGGCGGTGTTCCTCGGCGAGCAGCTGCACCTGCGGGTGATCGCAGGCATGGTGGTCGTGCTCGGCGGCGTAGCGTTGACGCGGCTCCCGAAGCGCGTGCCGACGGCGGCGCCGGTCATGGAACGGGTTTAGACGAGACGGCGGTCGGAGGCCCAGCGGGAGAGCTCGTAGCGGTTCGAAAGCTGGGTCTTCCGCAGGACGCTCGACACGTGCGTCTCCACCGTCTTCACCGAGATGAACAGCTCCGACGCGATTTCCTTGTACGCGTACCCGCGCGCCAGCAGCCGCAGGACGTCCCGCTCGCGCGGCGTCAGCAGGTCCAGCTCGGGGTCGTTGATCGGCGCCGAACCCGGGCGGTCGGCGAACGCGTCCAGGACGAAGCCGGCCAGCCTCGGCGAGAACACCGCGTCGCCGTCCGCGACGCGGACCACCGCGCGGACCAGTTCCTTCGACGAGATCGTCTTCGTCACGTAGCCGCGGGCGCCCGCGCGGATGACCGCGATGACGTCCTCCGCCGCGTCCGACACCGACAGGGCCAGGAACACCACGTCCGGCAGCTCCGGGCGGACCCGGCGCAGCACTTCGGCGCCGCCGCCGTCGGGCATGTGGACGTCGAGGAGCACGACCTGGGGCTTCGTGCGGGCGATGCCGGCCACCGCTTCGGCGACCGAACCGGCCTCGCCGACCACGCGGACCTCGTCGGTGATCGAGTCGAGCTCGGTGCGCACCCCGGCGCGGAACAGCGCGTGGTCGTCGACGAGGAAGACCTTGACCGGTTCACGCTGGTTGTCCGTCACGTCGTCGAGCATAGCCGCCTCACGCCGCTCCCTTGCCCGCTTTCACCGGCATGGCGAGCTGCACCTCGGTGCCCTCGCCCGGCGCCGTCCGGACCTTGCACGTGCCGCCGTGGCGGGTCATCCGGCCGCGGATCGAGTCGGCGAGGCCGTGGCGGTCGTCCGGGACGAGGTCGGGGTCGAAGCCCTTGCCGCGGTCGCGGACGAACACCGTCACCGCCGTCGGCTCGACCTCGGCGTAGACGCTGACCTCGTCGACGCCGGCGTGCTTGGCCGCGTTGACGATGGCCTCCCGCGCGGCCTGGACGAGCGCCACCAGCGCTTCGTCCAGCTCGGCGTCGCCGACGACGACCTGGCCGACCGAGATCGCGAAGGTGTCCTCGACCTCGCCGCACGCCGTCGCGAGCGCTTCGGACAGCTGGCCGGTCGCTTCTTCGACGTTCTCGGCGGGCTTGCCGTAGCCGTTGGGGCCGTAGAGCCAGCCGCGCAGCTCGCGTTCCTGGCTGCGGGCCAGCCGCGCGACCTCGCGGGGCTGTTCGCTCTGCTTCTGGATCAGCGCGAGGGTCTGCAGCACGGAGTCGTGCAGGTGGGCGGCGATCTCGGCGCGTTCGTCGGTGCGGATGCGGGCCTTGCGCTCGTCGGAGAGGTCCCGGACCAGCCGCAGCCAGAACGGCACGGTCAGCACGGCGACCCCGATCAGGGTGGCGGTGACGGCGATGAGCGCGAACTGGACCTGGTCGAGGCTGCCGCTGCGGAGCACGACGACGCCGATGCCGGTGATCACCAGCGCGACGCCGGCGACGATCCGGATGGCGGCCGACCAGCCGCCCCCGCCGAGGAACGCCCCGGCGAAGCCGTCCTTCGCGCCGACCTTCCAGCGGCGGCGCTGCGACTCGTCGGCCTCGCGCCAGACGACCGCGGCACCGATCATGGCGACGGCCAGGGGCACCGCGACCCAGCCGCTGATGAACCCGGTGAGCGTCCCGCTGGCGACGGCGAGGCCGACGCCCAGCGCGATCAGCCCGAACGCCTGCTGGCGTTCCTTCTGGGTCGGCGGCTCCGCGGCTTCTTCGGACTGCTGCTGGACGAACACCCAGAGGAGGCCGTAGGCGAGCAGCCCGGCGCCGTTGAGCGCGGCGAGCAGCGCGAAGGCCGTCCGCACCCAGACGACCGGCACACCGAGGTGATCGGCGAGCCCCCCGGCGACGCCGGCGATGGCCCGCCCGGACCGGCGCCGGAACATCTTGGGCGCGCCCGGTTCCGTGGTGGCCGCGATCGCCTGCTCGGCGGTGACGTGGTCGAGGGACTCCTGCACGCCGTCCATGGTCACACGCACCGGGGTGCGGTTCCATCGGGGAAACCCCTGATCCAGTGAATGGCCGCGAGCCAGGGGAAACCTCAGGGACCATCCCGGATGTCCCGCCGCCGCAGGTGCCGCATGCTTCTCGGTATGAGTGGTGCGAGCGAAACCCGGTCGCCGAAGCCGAGTGCCCTGAACGGCTTCGAGGAGACCGTCAAGGACTTCTGGAACAGCCGGCCCCGGCGGCCGCACTCCGGGCGGAAGCTGGCCGGGGTGGCCGCCGCCATCGGGCGGCGGTACGGGATCGATCCCGTCGTCGTGCGGATCGCCTTGGTGGTCACGACGATCTTCGGCGGCTTCGGCGTTCCCTTCTACCTGCTGGGGTGGCTGTTCCTGCCCGGCGAAAGCGACGAGGTCTCCGGCTTCGAAAGCCTGATCGGGCGCGGCCGGTCGTCGGTGTCGCCCGCGTTCGCCGTCGTGCTCATGATCCTCACCGTCGTCAGCGCCGGGGGCTCGATCACCGGGTCGTGGTTCGACGGCGGCGGGCTCATCAGCTGCGCCCTCATCGCCGCCGCGCTCTACCTGCTGCACCGCAGCCGCGGCCACGAGAACCGCCCGGCGCCGGTCGCCGCGCGGACGTCGTACCCGGCCTTCACCGGAAACGGAGCCTTCACCATGACCGACACCGCCGAGGCGCCTTCGCCGGCGCGCGGCTGGGATCCCTTGGCGGCCGACCCGGCCGGCTGGGACCTTCCCGACGCTCCGCCCGCCCAGGAGCCGCGGCCCACGCCGCCGCCCCCACCGTCGTACCAGGCGCCGCAGCGGCGTCCCCGGTCGAAGGTCGGCTCCGCGACGTTCGCGCTGGCCGTGGTGACCGCCGGCGCGGCCGTGCTGGCCGGCCTCAACGGCGCCACCTGGTTCGACGCGCAGCACATCGTCGGCCTGGTGCTCGGCGTGGTCGGGATCGGCCTGGTCGCCGGCGCGTTCGCCCGCGGCGGACGCGGCCTGATCGGGCTCGCGATCCCGCTGGCGATCGCCGGGCTGGTCCTGACGGCGGCGCCGTTCAAGAACTTCGACGTCCGCGGCGGTCTCGGCGACATCAACCCGACGCCGCAGGCGTTGACCGAGCTGAAGCCGCTCTACCAGCACGCGGCGGGCGACATCGACCTCGACCTGACCAAGCTGCCCGACGGAGCGCCGTACTCGACGACCGTGTCCAACGGCGCCGGCAACACCACGGTGACCGTGCCGGCGAACGCGGACGTCACCTTCGACTGCCACACCGGCGCCGGCGAGGCGTCGTGCTTCGGCCGCAAGAGCGACGGCGTCGGCGAGGCCGCGCTGATCGGCACGGACAACGGCCCCGACGGTGTCGGCGGCCAGAAGATCACCCTGAAGGTCTCGAACAACGTGGGCGACGTGGAGGTGCGGCGTGACTGACCAGAACCCTTACGCCTACGACGATCCGGCCGGCACGCAGCCCGCCAAGCGCGGCGGCGTGGACGTCATCACCCTGATCTTCGGCGTCGCGACCCTGCTGGTGTCGGCGTACGTCCTCTCGGACGGCGCGAGCTGGCTGCCGTCGTTCGACTTCCGCTGGGTGGTCGCCGGCGGTGCGGTCTTCGTGGGGCTGCTGCTCCTCACCGCGTCGTTCGGCAGCAAGCGGCGGCGCTGAGCCACCGGATCACTCGAGGCCCCGGATCCCACGCCGGGGCCTCGAGTCCTGTCCGGGGAGAGGTCACTCCCACTCGATGGTGCCCGGCGGCTTGGACGTCACGTCCAAGACCACCCGGTTGACCTCCGCGACCTCGTTGGTGATGCGCGTGGAAA
This sequence comes from Amycolatopsis sp. NPDC024027, assembly GCF_040638975.1. Taxonomy (NCBI): domain Bacteria; kingdom Bacillati; phylum Actinomycetota; class Actinomycetes; order Pseudonocardiales; family Pseudonocardiaceae; genus Amycolatopsis; species Amycolatopsis sp. NPDC024027. The sequence continues at coordinate 99,546 of NZ_JBEZYY010000007.1, read as the reverse complement.
TCCGCTCGAGAACCTCGTAGGGCAGGCGCGTCCAGTCCGCGGTCATCGCGTCCTCCGACGAAACCGGCCGCAGGACGATCGGGTGGCCGTAGGTCCGGCCGTCGCCCTGGACGCCGACGCTGCGGACGTCGGCGAGCAGCACCACCGGGCACTGCCAGATGCTGCGGTCCAGCCCGGCGGCCGTCAGCTCCTCACGCGCGATCAGGTCCGCCGCACGCAGGGTGTCCAGCCGCTCCTGGTCGACCGCGCCGATGATCCGGATGCCCAGGCCGGGGCCGGGGAACGGCTGGCGCTGCACGATCGTCTCGGGCAGGCCCAGCTCCAGGCCGACGCGGCGGACCTCGTCCTTGAACAGCAGCCGCAGCGGCTCGACCAGCTCGAACTGCAGGTCGTCCGGCAGGCCGCCGACGTTGTGGTGGCTCTTGATGTTCGCCGTGCCCTCGCCGCCGCCGGACTCGACGACGTCCGGGTACAGCGTGCCCTGCACGAGGAACCGGTAGTCGCCCGCGGCCTTGAGGTCGCGCTCGGCCTGCTCGAACACGCGGATGAACTCGCGGCCGATGATCTTGCGCTTCTGCTCCGGGTCGGTGACGCCGGCCAGCGCGTCGAGGAAGCGTTCCCGCGCGTCGATGGTGACCAGGTTGACCCCGGTGGCGGAGACGAAGTCCTGCTCGACCTGGGTGCGCTCGCCCGCCCGCAGCAGACCGTGGTCGACGAACACGCAGGTCAGCCGGTCACCGATGGCGCGCTGCACGAGCGCGGCCGCGACGGCGGAGTCGACCCCGCCGGACAGGCCGCAGATCGCGCGGCCGTCACCGATCTGGTCGCTGATCCGCTGGACCTGCTCCTCGACGATCGACGACGTCGTCCACTGCGGCTCGATGCCGGCGATGTCGCGCAGGAACCGGCGCAGCACCTCCTGGCCGTGCGGCGAGTGCGCGACCTCCGGGTGGTACTGGACGCCGGCGAAGCGCCGCTTGACGTCCTCGAAGCCGGCGACCTCGGCGCCGTCCGAAGACGCCGTGACGACCGAGCCCTCCGGGGCCTTGGTGACGCTGTCGTTGTGGCTCATCCAGGCGGGCTGGTGCGCGGGCAGGCCGGCGTGCAGGACACCGCCGTCACCGGTCACGCGGACCTCGGTGCGGCCGAACTCGCGCACCCCGGTCGGCTCGACGACCCCGCCGAGCGCGCTGGCCAGCAGCTGGTGGCCGTAGCAGATGCCGAACATCGGCACGCCCGCTTCGGTGAGCTTCGGGTCCATGCCCGGGGCGCCTTCGGCGTACACGCTCGAAGGGCCGCCGGAGAGGATGATGGCCGAGGGGTTCTTGGCGAGGATCTCTTCGGTGGACGCGCTGTGCGGGACGACCTCCGAATAGATCTGTGCCTCGCGGACGCGCCGGGCGATCAGCTGCGCGTACTGCGCCCCGAAGTCCACGACGAGAACCGGACCGGTGGGGTTGGGCACCTGAGGACCTCCTGCGACGGTGGGATAGGCCTCCATCGTCCCAGGTGGGCCGGGTCACCCGGGATTCAGGGCGGTCCCTGTCCTCGATCGGGCCTACGGTGCCCGGTATGGCTGTGAACTGGACGAAGGAACTGACCGACCAGCTCGACTTCCACTGGAACTTCCTGGTGCACCGGAAGCTCGAGGGGCTCACCGACGACGAGTACTTCTGGGAGCCGGTCGCGGGCTGCTGGACGGTGCGGCCGAGGAAGTCGGACGACGAACCCGGCACCGGCCCGTTCACCATCGACTTCGCCTTCCCGGAGCCGGCACCGCCGCCGGTCACGACGATCGCCTGGCGGCTCGGCCACATCCTCGTCGGCGTGCTGGGCGCGCGGATCGCGTCGCACTTCGGCGGCGCGCCGATCGGCTACGACACCTATCCCTACCCCGGGACCGCCGCCGAGGCGCTGTCCGAACTCGACAAGCTCTACGCGCAGTGGGTCGACGGGGTGAAGTCGCTCGACGAAGAGGCCTTGGCCCGGCCGTGCGGACCGGCCGAGGGGCCGTACGCGGAGTACCCGATGGCGACGCTGGTGCTGCACATCCACCGCGAGCTGATCCACCACTGCGCCGAAGTCCTACTGCTGCGCGACCTTTACCGGAGCCGGTAGCAGCGCGAAGCCGAGCGCCAGGCCCAGCAGCAGCGGCAGGCCGTGGTTGTCGTGCGACAGCGTGTCCACCACGGCCAGCACCGGCGCGGCGAAGGCGATGAGCCGGATCTGCATCGGCAGCACCACGCCGTAGCGGCGAGAAGCCACCATGACGACCGCCACCAGGCCGCCGATCAGGCCGGTGACGCACATCGAGTTGCCCGCGCCGACCGGGTTCAGCCAGACGTAGCTCATGACCTGGCCGAACAGGCCGCAGCCGAAGTACAGGACGAGCCAGCGGACGCGGCCGAACACGCGCTCGGCGAGCGTGCCGAAGAACGCCAGCCAGAGCAGGTTCGACGTCAGGCCGAAGGCCCAGCCGTCCTGGAAGAACATGCCGGTCAGCAGGCGGTACCACTCGCCGGCGTCGATGCGGGCGGCGTCACGGTGCATCGCGTCGTACAGCGGCGGGTGCACCAGCTGCGCGATGCCGCAGGCCAGGGTCACCGCGAACACCACGGCCGTGAGGATCGGGCGGCGTGGCCCGGTGGCGAGGGCCCCGAACGGGTTGCGAGCTGCGGCGCGAGTGGTCATGACCGAAATCTAGGCGCGACACCGCCACCGCACCTCCGCCGTTTGTCACGGTCGGCACACCGGAAACGGCCGGCCGTGAAGCGCTGACGGTGTTCGTCAAGCCATGACCCGTCCGGGTGGGGGTCCGCCGGTCGCGCCCCCGGCCGGATTACGTTGGTACGCATGGACATGATCACCCCCGAGCCGCGCCCCGCCTGGATCGCCGGCCGCCCGGAGCCGGGCGCCACCACCCTCGTCGTGCACCACCCGTACGACGGCAGCGAGGTCGCCACGGTCGCCGTGCCCGGGCCGGAGCAGGTCGAACGCGCGGTGGCCGCCGCGGCCGCGGTCGCCAAGGAGTTCCGGCGCAGCCCCGCGCACCTGCGCGCGGGAGCGCTCGACCACGTCTCCCGCGTGCTCGCCGCGCGGGCCGAGGAGATCGCCGAGGTGATCACCGCCGAAAACGGCAAGCCGCTCAAGTGGGCCGAAGCCGAGGTCAAGCGCGCGGTGTCGGTGTTCCGCATCGCCGCCGAGGAAGCCCGCCGGTTCACCGGCGAAGTCCAGCGCCTCGACACCGACCCCGCCGGCGAGGCCCGGCTGGCGCTGACCCGCCGTGTCCCGCGCGGGCCGGTGCTCGGCATCGCGCCGTTCAACTTCCCGCTCAACCTGGTGGCGCACAAGGTCGCGCCGTCGCTGGCGATCGGTGCGCCGATCATCGTCAAGCCCGCCCCGCGGACGCCGTTGTCGGCGCTGATCCTCGGCGAAATCCTGGCCGAGACGGACCTGCCGGAAGGCGCCTTCTCCGTGCTGCCGCTGGGAAACGAGCAGACGCAAGCGCTCGTCGCCGACCCGCGGCTGCCGGTCGTGTCGTTCACCGGCTCCGGCCCGGTCGGCTGGTCGCTCAAGGACGCCGCGCCGCGCAAGCACGTCGTGCTCGAGCTCGGCGGCAACGCGGCGGCCGTCGTGCTGCGCGACTGGCCCGACCCCGAGGGCGCCGCGCACCGGATCGCCACCTTCGGCAACTACCAGGCCGGCCAGTCCTGCATCGCGGTGCAGCGGGTGATCGTGGACGCCGCCGTGGCCGAGGAGTTCGTGCCCGCGCTGGTGGACGCCGTCGAGGCGCAGCGGACCGGCGACCCGTACGACCGCACCACCGACGTCGGCCCGGTGGTCGACGAAGCCGCCGCCGAGCGGATCGTCGCGTGGATCGACGAGGCCGTCGAAGCGGGCGCGAAGGTGCTCACCGGCGGCACCCGCGACGGCGCGACCGTCGTCCCGACACTGCTCACCGACGTCCCGCCGGGCACCAAGGCGTGGACCGAGGAGATCTTCGGCCCGGTCCTCGCGGTGTCTGTTGTGGACGGAGTGGACGAGGCCTTCCGCTCGGTCAACGAATCGGCGTACGGCCTGCAGGCCGGCGTCTTCACCACCGACATCCAGCTGGCGTTCCACGCGTCGGCCGAGCTGGAGGTCGGCGGCGTGATCATCGGCGACGTCCCGTCCTACCGCGCCGACCAGATGCCTTACGGTGGCGTAAAGGGCTCCGGCGTCGGCCGCGAAGGCGTGCTCGCCGCGATGCACGACCTGACAGAGGAACGCGTCACGGTCTTCACCGGCATCGACCTCTAACTGACCACGCCCTGCCCGAACCGGAAGACGTTGTTGGGGTCGTACTTGTTCGCGACGTCCTGCAGGCGCTTGGCGTTGTCGCCGTAGTAGGCGGCCTTCCAGTCGGGCAGGGCCGGGTCGATGTAGTTGACGTACCCGCCGCCCGCGCCGGCCGCGGCGAGTCCCGCGACGACGTCGCCGACCGCCTGCGTGACCTTCGTCCGGGTCTTCGCCGTCGCGGGCGCGTAGACCTGGATGCTGGCCAGCGCGTCGCGGTGCCAGAACGCGGTGGCGTCCTTGGCCGGCCCGGCCACCGCGCCACCGAGACCGTCGATCAGCAGGTCCATGCCCGACCGGCCGTCGGCGACCGCGACGAGCTTCGCGGCGTCGACCGGGGTGGTGATCATCCGCGAGGAGGCGACGAACGACTGGCGGTTCGAGCTGCCCTCGAAGTACTTCATGGCGCCGAGGTAGTCCAGGGTCTTCACCACGCGCTGCGTCGGCCGGGCGCCGGCGTTGGCGGTCAGGTTGTTCAGCAGGGTGTTGAGCCCGGCCGCGCCTCCGACGTAGCAGCCGCCGACGCGGCACTGCACCGGCGACCCGCCCGAGAGCACCAGGTTCGCCCAGAGCTCCGGCGGCATCGCGGCGATCCACTGCTGCCACGCGGCGAGCACGCCACTCGCGGCACCGTCCGGGAAGTGCAGCGAGAACACCGTCAGCGCCGCGGGCGCCGGATCGGTGTCGAAGGTGAACTCGGTGACGATGCCGAAGTTGCCGCCGCCCCCGCCGCGCAGCGCCCAGAACAGGTCCGGTTCGGAACTCGCGGACGCGGTGAGTGCCCGGCCGTCGGCGGTGACGACCTGTGCGGAGCTCAGGTGGTCGCAGGTGAGGCCGTACTTGCGGGCGAGCACGCCGATGCCGCCGCCGAGGGTCAGCCCGGCGATCCCGACCGTGGGGCACGACCCGGCGGGCAGCGCGCGCCCGGCCCGCGCCAGCCCGGCGTAGACGTCCGCCAGCTTCGCGCCGGCGCCGATCACGGCCTTGCCGCCCTGGACGTCGACCTTGTTCAGCGCGGCGACGTCGATGACCAGACCGCCCACCGGCACCGAGTAACCGGCGTAGCTGTGGCCGCCGCTGCGCGCGGCGATCGCGACGCGTCCGGCGGCCGCCTGCAGGCAGGCCTGGACGTCCTGGGCGTTCGCCACGGTCGCGACGGCGACCGGGTTGTTGCCGTCGAACAGCTGGTTGAAGCCGTGCTTGGCGGTGTCGTAGCTGTCGGCGCCCGGACGCAGCAGGCCGCCGGTCAGCCGGGGGCGCAGGTCGTCCCAGTTCGGTGGCCCGGTGGGCAGCCGGGTGCCCGGCGGGGCCGACGTCGTGTCCACCGGGGCGGTCGAGGCGACCGGGGCGGCGGGGTTCTCCGGCCCGCACGCGGCGGCGACGGCACCGGCGGCCGAGACGCCCGCGATCCGCAGGAACGTCCGGCGGCGGACGCCGGGCCGCCCCTGGTCGTGCTCACTGTCCACAGCGGACTCCTCGGTGCCGGGACGCCCAGTGTAGAGCGGGCGCAAGGCGTGCACCGGGCGGAGCGGGCCGGTCACGCCCAGGCGGGAAGCGGGGGCACGTCGCCGTCGAGAGCGGCGCCGTCGGTACGCCCGCTGAGCCAGGCCAGCAGCGCCCCGGCCGACCCGCGGACGGTCGTCTTCGGGGCGGCACCCATCGTCCACTCGAACCCGTCGGTGGCCAGACGCAGCGCCGGCAGGTGGGACCCCCGCGCGGTGACGGCGTTCTGGACGACGTCCTCGGTGAGCGGCCCGAGCAGCGCGAGCACGCGGTCGAGGTCGTAGCCGCGGTCGAGGTCGGCGAGGTGGATGGTCAGTTCGGACAGCCGCATCCGCGCCACGACGGCCCCGGTGACCGGCGCGCCCTGCCGGTTGCGGGCTTCGCGCGCCCAGGCGTCGTCCGGCATCGCGGCGGCGTACTGCTCGAAGCGCCCGGCCGAAGCGACGAAGTCGGCGAGCAGGTCGGCGGCCGCGCGCCGGGCGCCGGCTTCGATGTCCCGCTCGCGGGCCTCGGCGCTGGCGTACATCGGCGTCTCGACGCCGGTGTTCGCCCAGACCAGCAGGTTCTGCAGGCCGTCGGCGTTGCGGGCGACGTGCGTGAGGACGTGGGCGCGCGACCAGCCGGGCAACGCGCTGGGCGCGCGCAGCTCGGGTTCGCCGAGGCCACCGATGGCCCGCGCCCATTCGTCGTCGAGCTTCCGGATGCCGTCGAGCAGTGCGTGTGCCTTCTCGGATGCCGTCACGGCCCCGAGTCTAGGAGGAACGACGCAGCGCGGCGGGCGCTTCGGCCGGGACGGCCGGGTTCTTCGGTGCGATCGGCTCCAGCCGCGCGTAGGGCAGGTCCTGCGGCGGGCGCAGATCTTCCTCGCCCTTGTTCGGCCAGAAGGAGAACGCGCGCTCGGCCTGGGCCGTGATCGTCAGCGACGGGTTCACGCCGAGGTTGGCGGTGATCGCCGCGCCGTCCACCACGGACAGACCCGGGTAGCCGAACACGCGGTGGTACGGGTCGATCACCCCTTCGTCGGCGGTGGCCCCGATCGGGACGCCGCCGATGAAGTGGGCGGTCAGCGGGATGTCGAAGATCTCGCCCCAGGTGCCGCCCGCGATGCCGCCGATGCGTTCGGCCGTGCGCTCGTTGGCCTCGTGGCCGGCCGGGATGAAGCTCGGGTTCGGCTCGCCGTGGCCCTGCTTGGACGTGTACTTGCGGCGGCCGAACAGCCCGCGCTTGGTGTACGTCGTGATCGAGTTGTCCAGGCTCTGCATCACCAGCAGGATCACCGTGCGCTCGCTCCAGCGGTAGCCGTTGAGCAGCTTCGCCGCCTGGACCGGGTGCTTGAGCATGAACGTGACGGCCTGCCGCCAGCGCGGCACCGGCGAGGCGCCGTCCGTCGCGATCGTCTGCAGCAGGCTCATCGCGTTGCTGCCCTTGCCGTAGCGGACCGGCTCGATGTGGGTGTTCTCGTCCGGGTGGATGGACGAGGTGATCGCGACGCCGCGGCTGAAGTTCCGGCTTTCGTCGACGTCGGTCCGGGCCGCGCCGATGATGGCCTCGGAGTTCGTGCGGGTCAGCTCGCCGAGCCGCCGCGAGAGCCGCGGCAGCGTGCCGGTGTCCTTCATCTTGTGCAGCAGGTTCTGGGTGCCCCAGGTCCCCGCGGCGAAGACGACCTTCTCGGCGGTGATCGTCGTGCGGAACTTCTTCGAGGTCGTCCCGGTCTTCTTGAGGCCGACTTCGTAGCCGCCGTCGATCGGCTTCACCGACGTCACCGTCGTCAGCGGGATGACCTGCGCGCCGTCCTGCTCGGCGAGGTAGAGGTAGTTCTTGACCAGCGTGTTCTTCGCGCCGACCCGGCAGCCGGTCATGCACGAGCCGCACTCGGTGCAGCCGACGCGCTCGGGGCCGGCACCGCCGAAGTACGGGTCGGCCGCCTTCTCCCCCGGCTTGCCGAAGTAGACGCCGACCGGCGTCGGGTGGAACGAACCGGCGACACCCATGTCCTTCGCGACCTCGCGCATCACGACGTCCGACGGGGTGATCGTCGGGTTCGTGACGACGCCGAGCATGCGGCTCGCCTGGTCGTAGTGCGGGGCGAGCTCGGACTCCCAGTCGGTGATGTGCGCCCACTGCCGGTCGCGGTAGAACGGCCGGAGCGGCCGGTACAGCGTGTTCGCGTAGACGAGCGAGCCGCCGCCGACGCCGGCGCCCGCCAGCACCATGACGTCGTTGAGCATGTGGATGCGCTGGATGCCGTAGCAGCCGACCTGCGGCGCCCACAGGTAGCGCTTGAGGTCCCACGACGTCTTCGCGAACTCGTCGTCGGCGAACCGGCGCCCGGCCTCGACGACGGCGACCCGGTAGCCCTTCTCGGTGAGCCGCAGCGCCGCAACGCTGCCGCCGAACCCCGACCCCACCACGACGACGTCGTAGTCGGGGCCACCCGCACTGGTGGTGGTGTTACTGGCAGTCACACCTGGAGCGTAACTCCGGCTTCGCGTTCTGACCAGAGGTAAGTTACTCGCCGGTTACGCTTGTCCGACAACAATAGTGGGTAATCTCTACGGTGGTCGATGTCCACGTCGGCGAATCACCGCCGGTCGGGACACAAGGGCGGGAGACACCACGATGAGCCCACGAACGCTCACCGGTTGGCGCAAGTCGAGCCACAGCCACTTCGAAGAGAACGCCTGCGTCGAGATCGGCACCGGCCCCGGCGTCGTCGGGGTCCGGGACACCAAGCAAGCGGTGCCCCGGCCGATCCTGGTCTACTCCGCGGCCGCCTTCGCCGCGTTCCTCGACCGGCTCACCGGCGCACGGTGAGCCCGACCCGCTGGAACTCCTTGAGGTCCGAGTAACCCGTCTTCGCCATCGCCCGGCGAAGCGCCCCGAACAGGTTCACCACGCCTTCCGCGTCCGACGACGGCCCGAACAGCAGGGTCTTGAGGTCCACGGCGTAATCGGGGCCGGCCGCCACGCGCGAGCGCGGCAGTGACGGGTGCGCCGCGGCCGCCGTCCAGTACAGGCCCTGACCGGGCGCGTCCGAGGCGGCGGCCAGCGGCGAGCCGAGCATGACGGCGTCCGCGCCGCACGCGATGGCCTTGGCGATGTCGCCCGACACCGTCATGCCGCCGTCCGCGAGCACGTGCACGTACCGGCCGCCGGTCTCGTCGAGGTAGTCGCGGCGGGCGGCCGCGGCGTCGATGATCGCGGTGGCCATCGGGACGCCGATGCCGAGCACGCGGTCGGTGCTCGTCACGCCCGGCGTGTAGCCGTGGCCCACGATGACGCCGGCCGCGCCGGTGCGCATGAGGTGCATCGCGGTGCGGTAGTCGCTGACGCCGCCGGCGATCACCGGGACGTCGAGCCGGCCGATGAAGTCCTTGAGGTTCAGCGGCTCTGCGTCGCGCTGGACGTGCTCGGCGGAGATGATCGTGCCCTGGACGACGAGGATTTCGACGCCGGCCGCGATCAGGTCCGGGGTCAGCTCGGCGGCGTGCTGCGGGCTGACCCGGGCGGCCACCGTGACGCCGGACTCGCGGACCGTCTTGATCGCCTCGGTCAGCAGGTCGAGCCGGATCGGGGCGGCGTGCAGCTCCTGCAGCACGCGGCCGACCGCGGTCGGGTCCTCGAGGTCCTCGGCCGCGCGGACCAGCTGGAAGATGGCGTCCTCGACGTTCGCGTGCCGCGCCCAGAGCCCTTCGGCGTTGAGCACGCCCAGCCCGCCGAGCTCGCCGACGGCGACCGCGGTGCCGGGCGAGACGATCGCGTCGGTCGGGTGCGTGACGAGCGGCAGGTCGAAGCGGTAGGCGTCGATCTGCCAGGCGGTGGACACCACCGAAGACGAGCGAGTCCGCCGCGACGGCACGATCTCGACGTCGTCGAGGTCATACGCCCGCCGCGCGGTGCGGCCCATCCCGATCTCGACCAGGTCCCGCACGTGAAGCCTCCTCCGCCGACGACAATCTGCCGTGCCCCATTGTCGCTAGGCCGCGTGGGTGACCCGCGCACGGGGGTTAGAACAGCAGGAGCACGGGCAGTGCCCCCACCACCAACCCGGACGTCGCGCTCAGCGTGGCCAGGCCGGGCCGGCCCGTGTCGGCGGCACTGACCAGCGCGCCGAGCAGCATGCCCGCCCCGAACACCACCGCCAGCCAGGCCACCGCGCCGAGCGAATCGGTGCTCACCCGGTGGTCACCGGTTTCGACGGCCTGCACCTTCCGCCCGACCGCGGAGACCTGCAGCCCGACCGGCAACCCCGGCTCCAGGTCGAGGTGCGCGTCGGGTTCGCGGACCTTGAAGTGCTCGCCGGAAGGCGTGCGGAAGACGAGTTCGTAGAGGCGCTCTCCCTGGGGTGGCTGCTCGTTGTGCCTCGTCTCGACGACAGCTTCCGTCCGCTCGGACGGCCCGAAGGATGCGAGGACCCCGAAGGTCCCGAACGCCAGCCCTGCCCCGGCGGCGACCGCCAGAAGCGCTGGGGAGATCACGTTGCCGGACACGGCTACACCCGCACGAACACGGCGACCGGCGCCAGCAGCGCGCCCAGCGCGAGCGCCAGCCAGGTCGCCACCGGCGGGTAGACGTTCAGCCGGACCGCGCCGAAGTACACCGCCCCCAGCGCCAGCAGGCTGGCGGCGATCGACAGCACCGGCCGGATCACGCCCGGGCGCAGGTCGACCACGCCGCCGCCGGCCCGCAGGTAGGCGATGCTCCCGTCCGCCGTCGACACGTCGAGCGTCACCGGCTGGCCGGGTGGCAGGTCCAGGCCGGCGTCCACCGCGGTGACGCGGTAGTGCCGGTCACCGGCGTCGACCGCGAGGGTGTGGCTCACCGCCTCTTCGTCCCCGCCGACCGGGAGCGCACCGCGCGTGTGGGACGTCACGTGCCCCTCGATGCGGTACACCGGCGCGTCCCGGCCAGCGAGCAACTGGCACATCAGGCACACCACGCCGCCGAGGATCAGGGACACCAGGGCGACGGCCGTGAAGAACACTTTGCGCAGCACCTGGGCGAGCCGGCCGACCGTCATGCGTCCTAGTGCACACCACGACTGCCACGCAAGGCGATAGACCGATTACCGTAAGCACGCTAGGTCACGATGACACAGCGAGATGCCCGCACTTCCGGCCGGTTCGGGGTGCGGGCCCCACTGCCGCCGTAACGCGAACGGACTAGCGGGTCGTGTAGTTCGGCGCTTCGACGGTCATCGTGATGTCGTGGGGGTGGCTCTCCTTGAGCCCGGCCGCGGTGATCCGCACCAGCTGCGCTTCCTGCAGCTGCGCGATCGTCTCGGCACCCGCGTAGCCCATCCCGGCGCGCAGGCCGCCGATCAGCTGGTGCACGACGTTCGACAGCGGCCCGCGGAACGGGATCCGGCCCTCGATGCCCTCGGGGACCAGCTTGTCCTCGTTGAGCACGTCGTCCTGGGCGTAGCGGTCCTTCGAGTAGGACTTGCCCTGCCCGCGGGACTGCATCGCACCCAGCGAGCCCATGCCGCGGTAGACCTTGAACTGCTTGCCGCCGACCAGGATCAGGTCACCCGGCGACTCGGCGGTGCCGGCGAGCAGGCTGCCCAGCATCACCGTGGACGCGCCGGCCGCGATGGCCTTCGCGATGTCGCCGGAGTACTGGATGCCACCGTCGCCGATCACCGGGATGCCCGCCGGCCGCGCGGCCTGGTCGGCCTCGTAGATCGCCGAGATCTGCGGCACGCCGACGCCCGCCACGATCCGGGTGGTGCAGATGGAGCCCGGGCCGACGCCGACCTTGATGCCGTCGGCGCCCGCGTCGACCAGCGCCTGCGCGCCGGCCCGGGTCGCGACATTGCCGCCGACGATGTCGACCGACTCGCCCAGCTCCTTCTTCAGCAGCGAGACCGTGTCGACGACCGCGCGGGAGTGCCCGTGCGCGGTGTCGACCATCAGCACGTCGACGCCGGCTTCGGCGAGCGTCATCGCGCGCTTGTGCCCGTCGACGCCCACGCCGACCGCGGCCCCGACGATGAGCCGGCCGTCCGGGTCCTTCGTCGCCTTCGGGTACTGCTCGGTCTTCACGAAGTCCTTGACCGTGATCAGCCCGCGGAGCTTGCCCGCGCCGTCGACGATCGGCAGCTTCTCGATCTTGTGCCGGCGCAGCAGGCCGAGCGCGGCGTCCGCCGACACCCCGACCTGGGCGGTGACCAGCGGCGCCTTCGTCATGACCTCGGACACCGGGCGGCTGTGGTCGACCTCGAACCGCATGTCGCGGTTGGTGATGATGCCCACCAGCGTCCCGGCCGCGTCGGTCACCGGCACGCCGGAGATGCGGAACTTCGCGCACAGGGCGTCGACCTCGGCCAGCGTCGCGTCGGGGGCGCAGGTGACCGGGTCGGTGACCATGCCGGCCTCGGACCGCTTGACGACCTCGACCGCGGCGGCCTGCTCGTCGATCGGCAGGTTGCGCTGGAGGACGCCGATGCCACCCTGGCGGGCCATGGCGATGGCCATCCGCGCCTCGGTGACGGTGTCCATCGCCGCGGACACCAGCGGGACGCCGAGGGTGATGTTCCGGGTCAGCCGGGAACTCGTGTCGACGGAGCTCGGCACGACGTCCGATTCGGCCGGCAGCAGCAGCACGTCGTCGAAGGTCAGGCCGAGCATGGCGAACTTGGCCGGAACGGGGGCGGTGGTGCCGTCGCTGGTCATGCGGGTGAAGGGCCTTCCTGGCGCGGGATGAGCGGGGGTCGCCGGTCTTCGATCCAAGATCAGCGGCAACCCGGAGCCTTCCCCTCATGATATCCGCCGCCCGGCGCCCGCCCCGGGCGGTGGGCGGGCCGGCGGGGCCGACCGGTACCGTGCAGGCCGTGGCGCACGATGTCCTGCCTCCAGACCCGTTCGCGGACGACCCGGACGACCCGGCCCGCGCATTCGGAGACCCCGAGGACCGGCTGGACGAGCCGATCAGCGACTCCGAACGCACCGAACTACTGGCCGATCTCTCGGATCTGGCCGTCTACCAGGCTCTCCTCGAACCCCGCGGGGTTCGCGGGATCGTCGTCGACTGCGGTGAGTGCGACGAACCGCACTACCACGACTGGCACCTGCTGCGGGCGAGCCTCGAGCAGCTGCTGGCCGACGGGCGGATGCGTCCGCACGAGCCGGCCTACGACCCGAACCCCGGCGACTACGTGAGCTGGGACTACTGCCGCGGCTTCGCCGACGGTGTCACGGCCAACGAAAGCGCCTACTGAGCGCACTCCCCGAAGACCCGGAAAAGCCCTGGTGAGAGTTTCCTCACCAGGGCTTTTCGCTGTCCGTTCTACGGGGTCTCGCTGACGCCCTGTGGCTGACCGCCGGCGGACTCGCTGCGCGGGGTGCCCGGGTCGTTGCCGGTGGCGCCGGTGGTGGTCGGCGCCGCCGGGGTCGTGGTGGCCGGCAGCGTGGTGGTCGGCGCCGGGGGCGTCGGCGTCGGGGTCGCGCTGCCCGGCAGGCTCGTGGTGCCGCTGCCGCTGCCCGGCAAGGACGACGCCGGCCCGGCCGGCGGCGCCTGGCTCGTCGGCGCGCCGGGCGAAACCGGCGGTACCGAGGTCTGGATCGGGCCCTGGACCGGCGCTTCGGGGTTCTGGAGCTGGGCGGCGAGCTGCCGGTGCTGCTCCATCAGCTGGTCACGGTTCTCCTCGTCGGTGACCTGCGTCAGGGCGGCCTGGGCGTCCTGGAGGGCCTGGCGGGCGGCGTCGAGGTTGCCGCCGGCGATGGCGAGGTTGGCCTTTTCGAGGTCGAGCTTCGCTGTCGCGGCCGCCTCGACGGAACGGGTGTGGTCGGAGTAGAGGACCTTGGCGAGGCCCCACAGGGTGTCGCCGGGTTGCGCGGAGCGCGCGGCCAGCCCGGTGCCGGTGAACGCGATCGCCAGCACGGCGGCGGCGACGGCGACCGGGACGAGCAGCCTGCGACGGCGTCCGCTCGAAGCGTGCCGCTTCGCGAGAGCGGCGGTACTGACGGTGCGCACGGCGGTGTCGACGTCGACGAGCTCGGCCAGCGGCTCGCTGTCGATGTCTCTTCGCCACGCCACCAGCAACGCGTTGAGCTCCTGGTCGCCGAGACCGTCGGCCAGCGCCGGGTCGGACCCGCCGAGCGCGTCGAGCAGTGCGTCATCGGCCTGCACGGCCGACAGGTCGGCGGCGAACTCCGCCTCCGACGCCGTCAGGCCACTGCCGAAGACGTCGTCCGGCTCGAATCTCTTCTCGTGACCGGTCACTCAGATCACCTCCTCCGCGGCCAGGACCTTTCTCAGCCGCGCGAGGGCGCGGTGCTGGGCGACGCGGACGGCACCCGGGGTGGAGCCGACCGCGTCCGCGGTCTCCTCCGCCGACAGGCCCACGACCACGCGCAACACCACGATCTCCCGCTGCTTGTCCGGCAGCACCTGCAACAACTGGGACATCCGCTCGTTCAGCTCACCTTGCAGCGCCCGCTGCTCGGGACCGACCCCGCCCTCGACCTCGTCGGGGATCTCGGCCACCGGCTCGGCCCGGTTCCGGGCCGCCGCGCGGTGCGCGTCGGCCACCTTGTGCTGGGCGATCCCGTAGACGAAGGCCAGAAACGGGCGGCCTTGATCGCGGTACGAGGGCAATGCCGTTAGCACCGCGAGACACACCTCCTGCGCAACGTCGTCCGCCGAAGCGAACGATCGCTCCTGCCTGCCAACCCGAGCGCGGCAATACCGCACTACCAGTGGACGGATAGCAGCCAACAGCCGCTCGACTGCCTGGGGATCTCCCTCGACAGCAGCGGCGACCGGCTCATCCAGTCCATCCCCCACATTGGCCATCGCAGACAACAGTCCCAGTGTTACGTGTAGGTGTGCAAAGAACCCGGCCCGTGGTCGCCTCCACCGCGCACCGGTGACCGCTACCGTACCTTCGGCTCGCACCGGAGCGGCGCGCGCGGTACTCCCCGGCGCGCCGCGGCGTGCGTAGCCGCGGAAATACGGATTGTCGTGCAGACCCGTGGTCGACATCGTCGTTTCAACGAGTGAGCGGCGTCACGGGTACGAGATCCGTCGGAGGACGGTGCCGGGGGCGTCAACGGCCCCGGCGGCGCCGGAGTGTGGTGGGGACCACACAGGTGCGGGCCAGGGCAGTACGCCCTGGCCCGTCGTCACCTGGGAACCGGCCGTGTCAGGAACGGGGAGAGCGGCAGGTCAGCTGACCAGGCCGCGGCGGAAACCGTGCGCCACGGCCTGCGCGCGGTCGCGCACGCCGAGCTTGCGGAACAACCGCCGAGCGTGGGTTTTGACCGTGTCCTCGGACAGGTAGAGCTCGCGGCCGATCTGGCCGTTGCTCTTGCCCTGGCTCATCCCGCGGAGCACCTGAAGCTCGCGCTCGGTCAGCTGGACGCCCGGGTCGGACGGCTGACGGGGCGCGGGCACCGAGGTGCTCGCCAGGGTGTGGGCCAGCGCGGCGACCAGCTCCGGCCGGGACGCGTCCCAGCGGAGGTAGCCGCGGGCACCGCCGGCGATCGCGGCGGCGATGCTGCCCGCGTCGTCCGGGGCACCGAAGACGATGACGTTCGCCTGGGGGTTGGCCGAGACGAGCCGCCGGGTGGCTTCGACACCCGTCGGGACCGCGCGTTGCGTCCCGACCAGCACGACGTCGACGGGCTGACGGGAGTACCGGGCCAGCAGCTCGTCACCGTGCGCTACGCAGTCGATGCGACTGACCCCAGGGACCGCGGACATCACTCGGGTGAGCCCTTCACGGACACTGCGTCGGTCGTCGCAGATCAAGACCGTCGTCACGGGGTTTCCTTCCTGCAGCCGGGTGACATTCCTCTTCCCCTATCGGACGCTTTAGCCCGAACCTTGACACGATCCGGTGGCTTTTTTTGAAGTTTCTTAGCCCGGATGCCGGAACACCCCATTCCGACGGCTCAACCACCCGGGACCGGGACCCATGGTGATTCCCCCGCAACCCTCCTCCCGCAAGGATCTGCGCTTCGTAACACTGCGTGCAACACCTGCGCCACTCTGAATCGATACTCCTCGGCGTGTCCTGGGCGCAGGTCGGCCGCGACGAGCGCCGCCGGCCACGAAAGTGAAAGGAGTTCGCATTCCTCCGCGGCCGCCATTGCATTTCCGACAAGGTCGTCCGAAATCTTCCGGTGATCGGGAGCCCCGGCCGCCCTCAGGGCCACGGCCAGCACAATCCGGGATTTCACGGCGTGCCGCCGCGCGCCCCGCGCGAGCGCGGTTTCCAAAGCGCGCTCGGCGTGCGGCACGGCATCGGCGCCCTGACCTGCGGCGAGAGCGATTTCGGCGCCCACCCAGCCGCCGCGGACGCCGGCCCGCCACCCGGCGGCACCGGTACCGGCGCGCGCGGCGAGCCTGCGGGCGGCGGCGAGGCGGCCGAGGGCGAGGTTGTCGGCGGCCAGGCCGAGGAGGGCGTCGGCTCTCGCACCGGCGGCGTCGAGGCCGTCGGGATCCTGCTGGGTGTCCAGGTGGGCGGCTTTCGCGAAGGCCTCGCCGTCGAGCGCGCGAGCCTGCCGGTGGCCCCCCAGCTGCCGCCGGTGCGAGGCGAGGGTGCTGGCGGCGAGGGAGGCCACCACCGGGTCGCTGTCGTGCCGGAGGGCATCGAGCAGGGTCGCGGCGGCGGCGTACCGGCCCTGGGCGCCGAGGACGATGGCGGCGAGCAGCCGTTCCCGCGGGCTGCCGGCACCGCGCACGGCGGCGGGATCGGGCAGCGGATCGCTCCCGAACGCGGCGGCCCTGAGGGCGGGTTCGTGCACCCGTCCTTTCTAGTGGGTAGGACCGACAAAAAACATGATCGAACTACCGCCGCGCGCCCGGACAGGCATGCCCCACCCATCCCTGGGGGCTGACCCCGGTCCAGTCTATCGGCGAAGTGCGACAAAACCGGCGGATCGCGGTCCGTCCGCCGGAGTTGTCCACATCGCTGCCAGGTTGTGGACAGCGGGCAGCCCGGCCCTACCGCTGCGCGCCGACCAAGACGTGCTCCAGGCGGTCCGCCGCCGGCAGGAGGCCCGTCAGCAACTCCACCTTGCCCAGCACGGCCACCGAGCCAGCCGCCGACAACCGACACCCCACCTCGCCACGGCCACCTGAACCGGCCACGCGTGCCGCGAACGGCCGCTAATGGCAGGCGCCGACCAGGACGTGCTCGAGGCGGTCCGCCGCCGAGGGAAGGTCCGTCAGCAGCTCCACCTTGTCCGGCAGGCCCGCCGGGTCCCAGCCCGGGCCGCAGGCGAACAACCTGCTGCGCTGGCGTCCGCGCGACACCCTCGCGAACAGCCGCGCGTCCGCCACCCCGCGCCCGTGCGCCCACAGCACCACCGCCGCCGGGGCGCTGCGGCGCACCGCCACCGCCAGCACCTCCGCCGGCAACGGCACCCCGAACAGCTGCGCGCCGATCCGGCGGCCCGCCAGGGACGCCGCCAGCGCGTACATCGGCATCGAGTCGCGCTCGTCGGGGACGCAGCCGAGGAGGACCGGGCGGGTGTTGCGGGGTTCGTCGAGCACCGGCGTCGCGCGGACCAGGGCCGCGAACACGCACTCCGCCAGCAGGTACTCGACCTCCGCCCCCGCGCTCGCCCCCCGCCAGCGCGCGCCGAGCGCCGACAGGACCGGCTCGATCACGCCCGTCCAGGCCGGGAGCACGCCGAGCTCGGCGATGGTGTCCGCGAGCATGCGCTGGACCGCGCCGACGTCCATCGCCAGCGCCGCCGTGCTCAAGCGGCGGGCCAGGCGGGAGCGGACCTCCAGGCCGTCGTCGGCCGCCGAGGCACCGGCGGGCTCCGAAAGCTCCTCCGGCTGGGGCGGGCCGGAGCGGGGCATCTGCTCGAGGGCGTAGCGCGCCGCCTCGGCCGTCGACGCGCCGCTCAGCAGCGCTCGCTGCATCAGTTCGAGGCGGCCGATGTCGGAGGTTCCGTAGCGGCGGTGCCGGCCGTCGGTGTGGCGGCTGGGGCCCAGTCCGTAGCGGCGGTCCCAGGTTCGGAGGGTGGACGGCGCGACCCCGAGCCGGCGGGCGACCGAGGCCACCGGCAGGGTGGGTTCTTCGGTGCCCGACCCAGCTCCCACGAGGCTCAATATCCAGGCACCCAGCGCAGTCGGCAACCGGAGGCGAAAGCCCTGCTCACACATCCGGGGGATGCCTAACGGCTGAATCGAACCGAATCGCTTGAACAACTATTGGCGCGCTTCTAACGTTACGCCCGTTGCACCGAATGGAGTATCGGCACCACCGCAGAGCAGCTAGCGGCATCGACCGAATGACGGAGGCGGTCAGGATGGCAGACACGCGCAGGCTCCCAGGACCCAACGCCGACATGTGGGACTGGCAGCTCGAAGGGTCGTGCCGGGGGATGGACAGCGCGTCCTTCTTTCACCCGGACGGCGAGCGCGGCCCGGCGCGGGCACGGCGGGAGGCCAGGGCGAAGGCCGTCTGCCTGAGCTGCCCGGTCTTGGAGATGTGCCGCAGCCACGCGCTGGCGGTGCACGAGCCGTACGGCATCTGGGGCGGGCTCTCGGAGTCCGAGCGGGAGAACATCATCAAATCGGACAAACGCGCGCTCAGCATGTCCGGCGGCTGAGCGCACCACAGACATCGGAGGGCGGCACCGGGTGGGGTGCCGCCCTCCGTGCCGTTCAGGGGCCGTTCGGGGCTCGAAGCGGACGCGCCCGGCGCCGACGAAAGCGGGGCGGCACTCCCCCTGGGAAGTACCGCCCCGCTTCGCGTACTGCGTCAGTGCGAGTGGCCGTGCCCCGCCGAGGCGGGCTCCTCGTCGGCCGGCTTCTCGACCACGGACGACTCCGTGGTCAGCACCAGCCGGGCGATGGAGGCGGCGTTCGCCACCGCGGACCGGGTCACCTTGACCGGGTCGACGATGCCGGCGGCCAGCAGGTCGGTGAGCTCGCCGGTGGCGGCGTTGAAGCCCTGCCCCCAGCCCTGCTCCTGCACCTTGTTGACGATGACCGCGCCCTCGTGGCCCGCGTTGGTCGCGATCCAGAACAGCGGCGCCGTCAGCGCGTCCTTCACGATCCGGACACCGGTCGCTTCGTCGCCGGAGAGGCCGAGGCCGCCCTCGAGCTCCTTGACCGCGTGCACCAGCGCCGAACCGCCGCCGGGCAGGATGCCCTCTTCGACGGCGGCCTTGGTCGCGGCCACGGCGTCCTCGATGCGGTGCTTGCGCTCGTTCAGCTCGGTCTCGGTGGCCGCGCCGACCTTGATCACCGCGACACCGCCGCCGAGCTTCGCGAGCCGCTCCTGCAGCTTCTCGCGGTCCCAGTCGGAGTCGGTGCTCTCGATCTCCTTGCGGATCTGCGCGATCCGCGCCTGGGTGGCGTCCTTGGTGCCGGCGCCGTCGACGATCGTGGTGTCGTCCTTGGTGACGACGATGCGGCGCGCGCTGCCGAGCGAACCGAGGTTCGCGTCGGCCAGCTTCATGCCGATCTCCGTGGAGATCACCTCGCCACCGGTGACGACCGCGAGGTCGTCCAGGAACGCCTTGCGGCGGTCACCGAAGAACGGCGCCTTGACGGCGACCGCGGTGATCGTCTTGCGCAGCGAGTTAACCACGAGGGTTGACAGCGCTTCGCCGTCGACGTCCTCGGCGATGATCAGCAGCGGCTTCTTGGCCTCGACGACCTTCTCGAGCACCGGCAGCAGGTCCGCCAGCGACGAAATCTTCTCGCGGACGAGCAGGATGTAGGCGTCCTCGAGGATCGCCTTCTGCTCCTCCGGGTTGGTCGCGAAGTGCGCCGAGAGGAAGCCCTTGTCGAACTGGACGCCCTCGGTGATCACCAGCTCGGTCGCCAGGGTCGACGACTCCTCGATGGTGATGACGCCGTCTTCGCCGACCTTCTCGACGGCTTCGCCGAGCAGGGCGCCGATGTTCGCGTCACGCGAGGTCACGGTGCCGACCTGGGCGATGTTCTCGCGGCCCTTGACCGGGGTGGCCTTGGCCTTGAGGATCTCGATGACCTTCTCCGCGGCGGCCTCGATGCCGCGGCCGATCGCCGAGGGGTTGGCGCCGGCCGCGACGTTGCGCAGGCCGACCTTCACCAGCGACTGCGCGAGCACGGTCGCGGTCGTGGTGCCGTCACCCGCGACGTCGTTGGTCTTGGTGGCGACGCTCTTGGCGAGCTGGGCGCCGAGGTTCTCGAACGGGTCGTCGAGCTCGATCTCACGGGCGACGGTCACGCCGTCGAGGGTGATGGTCGGCCCGCCGAACTTCTTGTCGAGCACGACGTGGCGACCGCGCGGGCCGAGAGTGACCTTGACCGCGTCGGCGAGCTTGTTCACCCCGCGCTCGAGTGCGCGACGAGCGTCCTCGTCGAATTTGATCTGCTTGGGCATAGCGTTTTCCGCTTACCTTCCGGTGGTCTTGAACGCACGAACGCCCCGCTCCCCGGCGTTGTGCGGGGCCCGGGGCGTCATGCGCTGCGAGCGGACGTCAGTTGATGACGGCCAGCACGTCGCGGGCGGACAGGATGAGGTAGTCCTCGCCGTTGTACTTGACCTCGGTGCCGCCGTACTTGGAGTAGATGACGACGTCGCCGACGTTCACGTCCAGCGGGACACGGTTGCCCTTGTCGTCGATCCGGCCCGGGCCCACGGCCAGAACCTTGCCCTCCTGGGGCTTCTCCTTGGCGGTGTCGGGGATGACGAGGCCGGAAGCGGTCGTCTCCTCGGCCTCACTCGTCTGGACAACGATCTTGTCCTCGAGCGGCTTGATGTTCACGCTCACCGGGTTGACCTCCACGGTCGTCGAAAGCGTTGGCAGGATGTGGTTACGGCTCTACCACCCCCGCCGTCGCGGGTGCCGGGGCTGTCGGGCCGTGCATTTAGCACTCTAGCCACGGGAGTGCCAGCCGTGCAACCAGGGTCCACCAGCAGGGCGATGTCCCGCATTCCCAGCAGGTCAGCCCTTACCCCCGACGTGAGTTTCTGGTTAAGTTCTGACCTCTGGCCACTGCACCCTGGGGGTTCATGCCCATGTCCCGGCCCGTCCCGAGAACGGCGGCCGTAGCCGCTGCCCTCGCCCTTCTCACCGGTCTTGCCACTCCGGCCCAAGCCGACCCCACGAGCCAACGCCAGCGCGACTTCGCGGCAGCGGCGGCCGAGTTCAAAGTCCCCGAGAACGTCCTCCTCGGCGTCTCCTACCTGGAGTCACGCTGGGACACCAACGCCGGCACGCCCAGCACCTCAGCCGGCTACGGCCCGATGCACCTCACGGACCTGCGCGAAGCGGGAGCGGCGACCAGCCACCACGACGACGGCACCGAAGACGCAAGAGGCGACGACGCCCGCCCGGCCACGCACCCCCAGGCCAGGCCCGCCGCGCCGCCGCCAACGCTGCAGACCGTCGATGAAGCCGCGCAACTGCTCGGAACCGACGCACAAACGCTGCGCACCGACGCAACCCAGAACATCCGGGGCGGCGCGGTCCTCCTCGCGAAGTACCACGCCGGCCAGAGCGACTGGTACAACGCGGTCGCCCGCTACAGCGGCTCGGCCGACCAAGCCGCCGCGCAGACCTTCGCCGACGAGGTCTTCGACACGATCAAGACCGGCGCCGCCCGGACGACCGACGACGGCCAGCAGGTCACGCTGAGCGCGACCCCCGACATCGTCGT
Organism: Amycolatopsis sp. NPDC024027; assembly: GCF_040638975.1. NCBI lineage: Bacteria > Bacillati > Actinomycetota > Actinomycetes > Pseudonocardiales > Pseudonocardiaceae > Amycolatopsis > Amycolatopsis sp. NPDC024027. Next base: position 78,090 of record NZ_JBEZYY010000007.1, on the reverse strand, counting down.
CCCGCAGCACGCCGACAAGACACCGGCCGGCGTCGAATGCCCGCGCAGGGTGACTTGCGAATCGGTCCCGGCGCCGTACCAGCAGCTGCCGAAGGACGACTACGGCAACCACGACCTCGCGAACCGGCCCGAGAGCCAGAAGATCGACCACATCGTCATCCACGACACCGAGGGCTACTGGGCCAACGTCCTCGACCTCGTCCAGGACCCGACGTACGTCAGCTGGCACTACACCATCCGCTCGGCCGACGGCCTGATCGCGCAGCACGTCCCGACCAAGGACGTCGCCTGGCACGCCGGCAACTGGTACGTCAACGCGAAGTCGATCGGCATCGAGCACGAGGGCTTCGCCGCGAAGGGCACCTGGTACACCGAGGCCATGTACCGCTCGAGCGCGAAGCTCGTCGGCTACCTCTCGCGCAAGTACGGCATCCCGCTCGACCGGGCGCACATCATCGGCCACGACAACGTGCCGGGCACGACCCCGGCGACGATCCCGGGCATGCACTGGGATCCGGGTCCGTACTGGGACTGGTCGCACTACTTCGACCTGCTCGGCGCGCCGCTCGGCGGGTTCGGCCTGCCCGGCTCGTCGCTGGTCACCATCGACCCGGACTTCGCGAAGAACCAGCCCGCCTTCACCGGCTGCGACAGTCCCGGCACCCCCTGCGTGCCGCGCGGCTCGGAAGCCGTCGTGCTGCACTCGGCGCCGAGTGAGTCGTCGCCGCTGCTGGTCGACATCGGCCTGCACCCGAAGGGGACGGCGTCCACAATGGACGTGTCCGACGTCGGCAGCCGGGTCGCGACCGGCCAGCGGTACGCCGTCGCCGACGTCCGGGGCGACTGGACGGCGATCTGGTACCTCGGTCAGAAGGGCTGGTTCCACAACCCGCGCGACGCCCGGGTCGCGAAGCCCGCGATCGGCTGGGTCGTGACGCCGAAGGCCGGCCTGGCGACAGTGCCGGTCTACGGCCGGGCCTACCCCGAGCCGGAGGCCTACCCGGCGGGCGTGACCGTGCAGGCCATCACGCCGCTGCCGTACACCCTCTCCGCCGGCCAGAGGTACTCCTCGGGCGGGACGGTCGGCTCCGAGTACTACTGGGCGACCACGTTCGACCCGGCCGACCACGTGGTGGTGAAGGGCAAGCTCAAGTACGTCCAGATCCAGTTCGGGCACCGGATCGCCTTCGTCAAGGCCGACGACGTCCGGATCGTCCCGGCGTTCTGACTCCCCGGGTGGAGGTCGCGCTCACGCGTCGAGCGCGACCTTCACCCCGGCCGCCTGCTCGGTGTTGCGGCGCGTCTTCGCCCACCCGTTGCGCCCGCGGACGAGCCGGAACAGCGCGCGCCACGACGTCACGTAGAACGTGTAGATGTACGCGGCGTACGCGAAGCCCATCCCCAACCCGCGCAGGATGTTCTTGGTGCGCAAGCACTTCAGCTGGTAGATCGGGCCCCAGACGAGGAACGGCAGCAGCCCGAACGAACCGTAGACGGCGAACAGGATCCAGGCGCCGCCGGTGAACCACGTCCACATCTGCCCCGGATCGCCCGCGGTGCCGATCACCAGCAGGACGAACGGGATCGGGTACAGCAGCGAGCCCAGCAGCTGCAGCCACGGCTGGGCCAGGTAGTACATCATCTCCGCCGCGCCGAGCGTGCTGACGTGCGGTGAATCCCAGATCCGGCGCAGGTACCGGGCGCACTGCATGGTGCCCTGGCCCCACCGCGTGCGCTGCACGAGGAACCGCCGCAGGCTGTACAGACCTTCCTGCGAGACGTGGGCATCCGGGGTAAACCCGGTGCGCCAGCCCGCGGTGAGCAGGTGGACGCCGAGTTCGAAGTCCTCCAGCAGCGAGCCGCGCCACGGCTCCCCGGCGTCGCCGGCGATCGAGTCCAGCGCGGTGAGGCGGGTGAACTGGCCGTTGCCGCCCATCGAGATCGTGCCGGTGAACCCGCGAGACGTCTGGATCGCCGCGATCGCCGTCCGGAACTCCAGGTCCTGCAGCTGCGCGAGCTTGAGGCCGAACCAGCGGCCGAGCGGGTTGCGCGACGGCGGTGGCGTGTCCACGTTGCCCATCCGGACGTCGAGCTGCACCGCACCGACCGCCGGAGCACCGAAGAGGTGGTCCGCGGCGCAGACCTCCAGGCAGTTCGGCGACGGGCGGCCGTCGGCGTCGACGACCACCACGACGACGTCGTCACGGGCGGCGTCCGGGCCCATCCAGTCGTTCAGGGCGCGGTAGGCCGCGTTGAGCGCGTCCCCCTTGCCGGTCCGGGCTTCGGGTCGCACGCGCGGCACCAGGTGCAGGTACGGGTCGTAGCCGCCGTGGCGCCGCCACAGCATCCGGACGACGCGGGCGGTGCGGTCCTCCGAGTCGTCGTCGACGACCCAGACGTGCGCCCGGCGGAACGTGGTGCGCAGGTAGCGGATCGTCTCGCGGATGACCGTCTGCTCGTCGCGGCACGGTACGAAGAAGTGCCACGTGAAGCCGGCCGGGTCGCCGGCCGGACCGGGTCTGCGGCGCAGGTAAGGCACCACGATCACCACGACGTAGACGAGGAACGCCACACTCATGGTCAGCGCGAACGCCTGCGTGATGGCCAGCAGGACCTTGACGCTCATGCCTGCTTCTTTCGCGTGGACAGCCAGACGAACAGGACGATCGAGACCGCACCGCCGAACACGCTCACCATCGAACCGAGCAGCGTGTGGCCCCAGTAGTAGCCATCGTCGGTGCCGAACCAGTGCACGAGACCGACGATCGTCAGAATGCGCAGCTGGTTCACCAGCACGACGACGAGCGCCGAAATGCCGAGCGAAAAGAAGAGCCGCCGCACATTCGACGGCCGGAAGTACAGCATGGCCATCGTCACAACGAGCAGCGGGAGCAAAAGGAACGCCGAGGAACATTCCGGCGTCATTCTCAACCCGAACGGAGCAGCACTGGTCAACCCAAAGTAAACAGTCTCCCGATCGGGCGCGACATAAACACCCGATGTAGTGAACAGATCGAGGATCACCCCGGCGAGCCGCACTTCGAGTTCGCGGTAGAACCGCTCGGCCAGCACCACCGCGGCACCCGCCGCGGCCAGTGCACCCATGGCCGCGACCAGCGGAAACCTTGCCATTCCTGAGTTCGGAGCGCTCGCTACCGCCACGACGTTCCTCTCGGTGTCGATTTCCCGATCGAGTTGGGGGGCACCGGCGAGCGTAGGACATATGTGCCGCGCGTTTCCACCCGGAGGGGTGGAAACGCCGCCCCAATCGGCTGGACCTCAGCCGAACTTGTTACGCCGTTCGAGTGATACGGAAACGACCAGCGAAAACGGCGCCGAGCCTTACCCGATCCGGTGATTCGGAAAATTTTGTGTGCTATTCGAGCCGGTCTTCGCGATAGTCGATCCGCGTGCCGAGTCATGGCAAGCCGGGTCGTTCCGCGCCGCCGTCACGCACCCCCGATAAATCCAGCGAATTCGGAGGACCACTTGATGAAGAGCTCCCTCGTGCGCCGTGGCGGGCTGCTCGCCGCGGTCGTGGCGAGCGTCGTGCTCGCCGGCGCGGCCCCCGCTTCGGCAGCACCCGGCGACGGATCGGCGTACGGCGTCAAGGTCGACGTCAAGCTGCTCGGCCAGAACGCGGTGAAGGCGGGCCCGTTCGCGGCCGCGAACACCGCGGGCCCGACGAGCAGCAGCCTGGCGAAGGTCGACCTCACCGGCATCCTCACCGCCGGCGCGATCAACACCGAAGCCAAGCGCGACGAGAATTCCGGTGCGGTGACGGCGAAGGCGAGCACCGCCGACGTCGCGCTGCCGCTGCTCAAGGCGGCTCTCGGCAACGTCGGCATCAAGCTCGTCGAGGCCGTGTGCACCGCGACGCAGAAGGGCGTCGAAGGCAGCACGAAACTGGTCGGCGCGAACCTCGGCAGCGTCGGCGCGGTTGACGCCGCTCCGGCCGCGAACACGCAGATCAAGGTCGGTCTCGGCGCGCTCAACGTCGCGACGATCATCCTCAACGAGCAGGTGAAGAACGCCGACGGCAGCCTCACGGTCAACGCCGTCCACGTGAAGCTGCTCGGCGAAGGGCTCAAGGCGCTCGGCTCGGGTGACGTCGTCGTGTCGTCGGCGACCTGCGGTCCGGCCGCGCCGCCGATGCCGCTGGCGTCGGGTGCGGGCCTGTGGATCGGGCTCGGCCTGCTGGGCGCCGTCGCGCTGCCGGTCGGCACCCGCATCTTCCGCCGCCGTTCCGCGCGGGCCTGAGTGAGGCGCGGATGTACAAGATGCCGGGCGCGGGCGTCGGCGTGGCCGGGGGCGGGGTCGGCACCCTCGCCGCCACCGGCGCCGACATCGGGTGGTGGCTGGCCCTCGGCGTGCTCCTGGTCCTGCTCGGGACCGGCGCGCTGATCGCCGTCCACCGCCGCAACCGCCGCCTTTCCCGGGCGCGGGACTGAGGCGGTGACCCCGGGCCGCCGGCGTGTGCCCCTCGCACGCCGGCGGCCCGGGCTGGTTATTTCCTGGACACTGGACGATGTGGAGAAGGGGCACCGCGAGGTGGACGTGATGTTGCTGGCCGGGACACGACCGGAAGCCGTCAAGCTCGCGCCGCTGGCACTGGCGCTGGCGGCCCACCCGGTGCTGCGCCCGGTCGTGGTCCACAGCGGCCAGCACCCGGGCATGGTCGAGCAGGCCCTGGAGCCGTTCGGGCTGGCCGTGGACGTGTGGCTCGACGTGCCACCGCGGGTGACCGGCGGCCAGGCCGAGCTGATGGCGGGCCTGCTGCCCGCGCTCGACGACGCACTGCGCCGCCACACCCCGGCCGCACTGGTGGTCCAGGGCGACACGACGACGACGCTCGCGGGCGCGCTGGCCGCGTTCTGGCTCGGCATACCGGTGGTCCACCTGGAAGCCGGGCTGCGCACCCACGACCTCGCGGCGCCGTTCCCGGAGGAGGGCGCGCGGCAGATGGTGTCCCGGATCGCGGCGCTGCACCTGGCCCCGACCCTGGGCGCGGCGGCGGCATTGCGCTCGGAAGGCGTTGCGCGGCAACAGATCGCGGTCACGGGCAACACGGTGGTCGACGCGGTGCTGGAGATCGCGGCCCGCGACCTGCCTGCCCGCGACACGGCGCTGGCGTTGCTGGAGATGGGGTTAGCGGAGGCGGGCGAGCGGCTGGTGCTGGTCACGTCCCACCGCCGGGAGTCCTGGGGCGAGCCCCTGGAGCGGACGCTGGCGGCGGTGCAGCTGATCGTGGCCGAGCACCCGGACGTCCAGGTGCTGTTCCCGGCACACCCCAACCCCCAGGTCCGCGCCCAGGTGGAGGCGGCACTGGCCGGCCTCCCCCGGGTGACGGTGACGGACCCGCTGGAGTACCCGGACCTGGTCCGAGCGTTGCGGCTGGCAGCACTGGTACTGACGGATTCGGGCGGCATCCAGGAGGAAGCACCGACGTTCGGCACCCCGGTGGTGGTGCTGCGCGAGGTGACCGAGCGCGTGGAGGTGGTGGCGGCGGGGTGCGCCTGGCTGGCGGGCACGGACACCGAGCGCATCGCGGACACGGCGGCAAGATTGCTGAGCGGCGAGCTACGCCCGGCCCAGGTGGGCAATCCTTACGGAGAAGGAAATGCGGCGGTGCTGGCGGTCGCGGCGATCGAGGAGTTGCTGGGCGTCCGAGCCCCGGCCACCACCCCAGCAGCGGCTTCCTAACGCGCACGCGACCACCAAGGGCGGCGACCTCGCCGACCGCAACACGGGGCCCAGGCCCCCCGCAACCCCGATCCGAAGCCAGAACACGGCCGGCGGCGCCGGGTCAAGGCACGCTTTCCCGCCTTGACGCGGTGCCGCCGGCCGTAGTCACAATCGGGCTTCGGGGTGGCGGAGAAATACCGCTAGAGCGACACCACATTCACCGGCAGCGCCGGATTGGCACTGAAGTCCAGCGGCGCCGTCGGCCGCTTCGCCGCCACAACATGCGCACCCAAGGCCGCGATCATCGCGCCGTTGTCCGTGCACAGCCTCGGCCGAGGAACCCGCAGCTCAATACCCGCAACCGCACAACGCTCCGCGGCCAGCTCCTTCAAGCGCGAGTTCGCCGCCACCCCACCGGAAATCACCATCGTGTCGATCCCCTGCTCCTTCGCCGCACGAATCGCCTTCGCGGTCAGCACATCCGCAACGGCCTCCTGGAACGACGCCGCAACATCGTCCACGGGAATCTCCTCGCCACGCCGCAAAGCGCCTTCGACCCAACGCGCGACCGAAGTCTTCAACCCCGAGAAGGAAAAGTCGAAAGCAGCATCGCGCGGCCCCGTCATCCCACGGGGAAACGCGATCGCCGCCGGATTCCCGTTCTTGGCCGCGTTGTCGATCGGCGGCCCACCCGGGTACGGCAGGCCGAGCACGCGAGCGACCTTGTCGTACGCCTCACCGGCGGCATCGTCCACAGTGGACCCCAGCTCGGTGATCGACGACGCGATGTCATCAACGCGCAGCAGCTGCGTGTGCCCACCGGAAACCAGCAGCGCCAGGCACGGCGCCGGCAACGGCCCATGCTGCAGCGTATCGACGGCGATGTGCCCGGCCAGGTGGTTGACGCCGTACAGAGGCACATCCAACGCCGTCGCATACGCCTTCGCCGCGGAGACACCGACGAGCAGCGCACCGGCCAGCCCCGGCCCGGCCGTCACCGCGATCGCGTCCACATCGGACAGCGAAAGACCAGCCGTGGCGAACGCCCGCGAAGTCGTCGGGACCATCGCCTCCAGGTGCGCGCGGCTGGCGACCTCGGGCACCACACCGCCGAACCGGGCGTGCTGCTCGACGCTGGAGGCCACCTCGTCGGCCAGCAGCTCTACCGTGCCGTCGTCGTGCAGCCGGACCAACCCGACGCCGGTCTCGTCGCACGAGCTCTCGATGCCCATGATGATGCGTGCCATCAGCCCGCCACCCCGTCTCGCGTCCGCGCCGGGCGGACCATCGTGTACGCGTCGGCACCGGAAGGCTGGTAGTAGCGCTTCCGGATGCCGAGCCGTTCGAAGCCGTGGCGCTCGTACAAGGCGAGCGCGGTGGTGTTGTCCGTGCGGACCTCGAGGAAGACCGGCGCCTCGAACTCGTCGGCCCGCGTCAGCAGCGCCTGCAGCAGCGCCTTGCCGATGCCCTGGCCCTGGTGCTCGGGCGCGACGCCGATGGTGTGCACGGTCGCCTCGTACTCGCCGCGGCGGCGCCCGACGACGGCCAGCCCGGCGTAGCCGAGCAGCTCGTCGCCCTCGTCCGGGCGGGCGGCGAGGTAGAAGTTGCCCGCGTCCAGTTCGGAGTGGAAGGCGCGGGCGCTCCACGGGTCGTCGCCGGGGAACAGGATCTTCTCGATCTCCACGCACCGGGCGATGTCCATGCGGCGCAGGGGTTCGAGTCTCACGGAGCGGTCACCCGTTTCGGCGCCGCGGGCTCGACGGCGTCCGGACGGCGCAGGTACAACGGCGTCAGCGGCGCGGGCGGTTCCTTCGCCAGCAGCGCGTCCTTCGCGACCTTCACCAGCCCGGCGGGCGACGGGAAGCGCGGCTCGACCGGCCGGACGTCGAGCACGTCGGCGTACAGGACGGCGCCGTCCCCGGCCGCCACCTTGACGCCGGTCTCGAGGTCCGCGGGGCGCTGGACGTGCGGGCCGTCGGTGCGCCGGCCGGCGGCGTCGTAGGCGGCCCAGTAGACCTCGCGGCGGCGGGCGTCGGTGCACACGAGGAAAGCGTCGTCCCCCGGGGCGACGTCGGTGGCCAGCGCGTCGAGGCTGCAGACCGGGTACACCGGGATGCCGAGGGCGTGGCCGAGCGCGGCGGCGGTGGCCAGGCCGGCGCGCAGGCCGGTGAACGGCCCGGGGCCGACGCCGGCGACGATCGCGTCGAGGTCCTTGAGGGTCACCCCGGCGGCCTCGGCGGCGGCCAGCGCGTGCGGCGTGATCAGCTCTCCGTGGGCGCGGGGGTCGACCGTGACGCGCTCACCGCGCGTCTCGACCAAGCCGCCGTCCAGCGCGACGACGCCCGCGGTCACCGCCGGGGTCGAAGTATCGATCGCCAGTACCAACACGGTGTCCCAGCCTACGACCAGCGTCTTCGGCCGCTTGCTGCAGGGGACGGATCAGCGCGGTAACGTGCTGCTCGAGTCCGACACTGGGAGGTCCCCGCGGTGCCCGACCCCTTGTTCCCCTCGCTCGTCGCCGGTGCCGCGAAGGAAGCCTTGCGCTTCGGCGACCACGTCCTGAGCTACGACGACCTCGCCGCCGTCGCCGGCGGTCTCGCCCGCGAGCTGCCACCCGGCCGGGTGGCGGTGTGGGCGACGCCGACCGTGCACACGAGTGTCGCGGTCGTCGCCGCGCTGCTCGCCGGGGTGCCGGCGGTGCCGCTCAACCCGAAGATCGGCGAGCGCGAGCTCGCCCACATCCTCGCCGACAGCGAACCCGCCCTCGTCCTGGCCGAACCCGGCGCCGAGCTGCCCGCCGGGCTCGCCGCCCTGCCGCGCCGCGACATCTCCCTGACCGGGGGGAAAGCGCTGCTCGCGGACGAACCCGACCCGGAAAGCCCGGCGCTGATCGTCTACACCTCGGGCACCACCGGGCCGCCGAAGGGTGTCGTGCTCCCCCGCCGCGCGCTCGCGACCACGTTGGACGCCCTGGAGGACGCCTGGGGCTGGACCGGCGCGGACACGCTGGTGCACGCGCTTCCCCTGTTCCACGTGCACGGGCTGATCCTCGGCATCCTCGGCCCGCTGCGCCGCGGCGGTTCGGTGCGCCACCTCGGCCGGTTCTCGACCGAGGGCGTCGCGCGGGAGCTGGCGGCCGGCGCGACGATGCTGTTCGGCGTGCCGACGATGTACCACCGGATCGCCGGCGAGGTCGGCTCCGACGCCACGCTCGCCGAGGCGCTCAAGCGGGCCCGGCTGCTCGTCTCCGGGTCCGCGGCGCTGCCGGTGCACGACCACCAGCGGATCACCGCGGCCACCGGCCAGCAGGTCGTCGAGCGCTACGGCATGACCGAGACACTGATGAACACGAGCGTCCGCGCGGACGGCGAGCGCAAGCCCGGCACGGTCGGCGTCCCGCTGCGGGGCGTCGAACTGCGGCTGGTCGGCGACGCCGGCGAAGTGATCGAAGACGTCGAGACGGTCGGCGAGATCCAGGTCCGCGGGCCGAACCTGTTCACCGAGTACCTCAACCGCCCGGACGCGACCGCGGCCGCGTTCGACGGCGGCTGGTTCCGCACCGGCGACATGGCGACGCGCGACACCGACGGGTACGTCAAGATCGTCGGGCGCAAGGCGACCGACCTGATCAAGAGCGGCGGTTACAAGATCGGCGCGGGCGAGATCGAGAACGCGCTGCTCGAACACCCCGGCGTCGCCGAGGCGGCCGTCACCGGCGAACCGGACGACGACCTCGGCGAGCGCATCGTCGCCTGGATCGTGCCCGCCGGCGAGCCACCGGCCGCCGGCGAGCTCGCCGACCACGTCGCGAAGCTGCTTGCGCCGCACAAGCGCCCGCGGGTCGTCCGGTACCTGGACGCGTTGCCGCGCAACGACATGGGCAAGGTCATGAAGCGGACGCTCGGTGCCTAGGCTGCCGGCGCGCGAGATCCTCGGCGCCATCGGAAGCGGTTTCACGGAGTTCCCGACCCCGCTGCGCGAGGAGCCCGCCGACGGCCCGATCGGCTGGCCGGGTTACCGGGAAGCGCGTTCCGCCGCGGAGGAGCGCACGGGCGAGAAGGAATCGGTCCTCTGCGGGACGGCGAAGATCGGCGATGTCGAAGCCGTGCTGATCGCCTTCGAGTTCGGGTTCCTCGGCGGGTCGCTCGGGCAGCGCACCGGCGACCGGATCGAAGCGGCGTTCGCGCACGCCCGCGACGTGCGGCTGCCGGTGGTTTCGCTGATCGCGACCGGCGGCAGCCGCATGCAGCAGGGCATGCGCGCGTTGATGCAGCTGCAGCGGGTGGCACGGGCGTCGGCGTTGACGCGGTCGGTGGGCATCCCCCAGATCTCGGTGCTGCGGGACCCGACGACCGGCGGCGGGTGGGCGACGCTCGGCGCGGGTGCCGACGTCATCCTCGCGCTGCCGGAAGCGCAGGTCGGGTTCGCGGGCTCGCGGGTGCGCCCGGCCGGCTCGCCGGAGGCGTACACCGCGGAGGCGCACTTCGGCTGGGGCCAGGTCGACGCCGTCGTGGCACCGGAGGAACTCGGCGCGACGCTGGAACGGTGGCTGCGCCTGTTGACCGCGCATTCGTCGGCCGCGGCTCCGCCGCCTTCCGCGCTGCGGGCCGTTTCGGCGCCTTCGACCGGCTGGGAAGCGGTTCAGGCGGCGCGGTCACCATCGCGGGCCCGGGCGGCGGAGTACCTCGACGCGTACTTCGACTGGCGGCAGGACATCAGCGGCGACCGCGTCGGCGGCGCGGATCCCGGTGTCGCGTGCGGTTTCGGCCGGCGCGACGGGCGGACGGTCGCGTACGCGGCCCAGTGCGGCACGCCGACGTTGCCATCCGGCTTCCGGACGGCGGCCCGGCTGGTGCGGCTGGCGTCGCGCCTGGGCATCCCGGTGCTGACGCTGGTCGACACCCCGGGCGCGGCGAACGACGCCGCGGCGGAGCAGGCGGGCGCGGGCGGCGCGATCGCGGAGATGTTCGAGGCGGTGGCGACGGCCTCGGTCCCGGTGACGACGCTGGTGATCGGCGAAGGCGGCTCGGGCGGTGCCCTGGCGTTCGCCGCGGCGGGTTCGACGTGGGTGGCCCCGGACGCGTACTTCTCGGTGACCTCTCCGGAAGCCGCGGCGGCGATCCTCAAGCGGCCGGCTTCGGAGGTGCCGGACATCGCCAACCAGCTGCACCTGCGGCCGCAGGACCTGGTGGACCTGGGCGTCGCGCGGGCGGTCGTGAGTGGTAAAGCGGATTAGAACCCGCGTTACCACTCACGAGGTTCAGCCATTCGTGGTTGGATCTTGCGATGGGGTATCGACTCAACAGGCGAGCGGCGTTCGGTTTGGGGACCGCCGTCGCCGCTGGAAGCTTTCTGGCCGGCTCTCCCGCGTTCGCGCAGGAAGCAGACATCGAGGCCAGCCCGGCCACACCGGACCGGGCCAGGCAGAAGGTCAAGCGCGTCTACGACGACGCGGCCGCCGAGGCAGGCGGCATCTGGAACTCCTACATCAGCGTGGCCGACCAGGTGGCCGTCGACGTGGCGTCCGACGAGATCGTCGAGGCGTACAGCGTCAACAAGGTGGCCGTCGCGGTCACCTTGATGGACAAGATCGACCGTGGCCTGCTCACCCTGGACCAGCAGGTCCAGGTGCCGGCGAGCATCGTCGTGCCGGGTGGCGACGGCATCATCATCCTGGACAAGGCGTACCCGAGCGCGTTCACGCTGGGCCACGTCCTGTCGCTGTTCCTCACGGTTTCGGATGACACGTGCGTCCGGCTGGTGGGGCTCGTGGTGCCGGCGGCCGAGATCAACCAGATCCTGGTGACCAAGGGTTTCCCCAAGACCCAGGTCACGCCGGTGGCCAACCCGAACCGCTACTTCCTCGGCCAAACCACTCCGCGCGAGACCCACGACTTGCTGAAGGCGCTGGTCGCGGGCACGTTGCTGAGCCCGGCGTCGACGGACTACCTGCTGTCCATCCTGCGGTCGCAGGTGGCGTTCACCGACGGTATCCGCCGTGAGATGTCGTCCGCCGACCGGGCGAGGATCGCCACGAAGGCGGGCTGGCTGAACGACGGCCGCAACGAGGCCGGGATCATGTTCGACGCCGCGGGCAAGCCGGTGGTGATCTACTCGATGTTCGCGCACGGCCAGGCGAACCCGGAGGACTTCGGGGCCACGCACCCGGTCCGGCAGGCCACCGCGAAGATGGGGCCGAAGTTCATGCGCGCGGTCGACAAGATCGCGGGCGCCGGCGCCCGGACCTTCCGGGCACCGGCCTACCAGCAGTACAACGGCGGCTGAGCGCAGCTCCCGAGGGCAGCGACCACCGTGGGCCACACGGCGGTCGCTGCCCTCCGGCAGTTCCGCCGCCGTGATCCGATCAGCTCGTTCGGAGCCGCGCGAGTGGACCTGGGCGTGGCGCGGGCGGTGGTCAATCCTCTCGGCCGGCGACCAGCTGCTCCAGCCAGCGCACCACCTCGTTCTCGTCGTTGGTCGGACCCTCCGCCCGCAGTTCTTGGATCCGGCTCTGCAGCCTCAAGCTCGGTACCTTCCCGGAGAAGAACAGCACCGGGCCGTCGTAGCCCTCGCGGCGGAAGCTCGCCAGATCGTCGATCCCCGCGTTGTCATCGGTGCCGCGCCGGAAGTCCGACAGCAGGGCGTCCGGACGATGCCGGACCAGCCTGTCCCGAGCCTCGGTCCAGCCCCTCGCGATGTCGACCCGGACGCCACACTCGACGAGGTAGCCCACCAGGCCGCGGTTGTTCGGCGGCTGGTCGTCGACCCAAAGGACGCGGAGGTCGCGCAGCGCCGGCCGGATCGGCTCGGCCACCGGGAGGCGAACACGCGCCGATCGCCGGTTCTCCGCCAACGGAAAACTCTCCCGCAACCCCTCCACCCGGTCCGGGCGCTGGACCGCGACCAGCCGGCCGTCGGCCGTGATGGCCAGGTTGTCCGGCGTGGCCGGGAGGTCCAGGTGCTCCGGAATCGACTGCAGACTCGCCAGGAGTCCTGCCGCCGCGTGGTCGTCCGGCACCTGGGTCACCGCGAGCGGACGCCGTTGCAGCTGCTCCATCACGCTTTCCGTGGCCGGGCCGAAGCTCTCCAGCAAGGCCACGAAGTCCCGGTCGTCGACGAGGGCCGGAAACTCGGCCGGCAGCTGCCGCTCCAAGTCGTGCAGCTCGTCCGGCCGGCCCAGCGGCGGCCTCAGCCCCTTCGAGCCGAACAGCGGCGCCCAGTCCGAAGTTGTCACCGCGCCGCCCTCCTCCACTTCCTTCACTTCCTTGCGAAAGTCCCGGTAAGCCAGGAACTCGGAGATCAGGCCGAGGTGCCGGGGATTGCTCAGGAGGCGGTAGAACGCCGGGTAGAAGTGCTGGAGCATGATCACTTTGACCAGGTTCTCCAGACCGATCGCGTCCCAGGTCCGGTTGAGGTGGTACTCGAGCACAAAGCTGTTGATCAGCCGCTTGATCCGGCGTGGGTTGCGGCCGGATCGTTCGATGATCAGGTCTTTCAGCGGCTTGTCGAACAAACCGCTCGTTCCCGACCGGTAAAGGTAGCCGTCCACCAGCTGCAGAGCTTGGTCGGACGACGGCGCCGGAATGCGGTAGCTGATCTGGACGATCTTCTCCAGGTACTCCACCGCGGCCGCGGGGTCGCCGACGCCCGATGAGTTCTGGACCGCTCGCCACAAAGCGCTTTGGTCGCAGGCCAGCACGAAGACGATCCCCGGCACGTCGAGGTAGAGCTTGATCGCCTCGCACACCTCGACAACACGTTCGCCCGCGCATCGATCCAAGTCGTCGACGAACACGACCAGCAGCCGGCCGCCGGTTTCGCCGCCCTTCGCCAGCCAAGCCCCGAACGCATCGCGCAGGACGCCTTTGATCTGGTTGCGAGCCTGCGCGTCCAAGGACATGCGCTGCCACATCTCGTCGACCACCCGGCCGAGACCGAAGAAGCTGGCCGCCCCAAGCGCGAGTCCCCGCAACGCACCGAGCAGGTGCGCGCGCTTCGACATCGACCGCAGGGCCCGCCGGATGACGTTGCGGTCGAAGCGGAGCAGCACCGACTTGATCAGACCTTCCAACGCACTCGCCCGGCCCGAGGTCCACGCGTTGAACCACACGGTGGAAATCCCGGCCTCGGCGGCCAACGTCACGTCCAGCCGGTGCAGGAGACTGCTCTTGCCCATGCCCCAGGCGGCGTCGACGGCCAAGGTGAAGGGCGCGGTGCTCCGCGACGCGACGATCAAGTCGGCGAGGGCCCCTGCGACCTGCGTGATCTTGAGCAGGTCTTCGTCTGCGCCATCGCCCAGCGGCGCGTCGTTGAGCACGACGAAACGCCGTGCTTGGGTCACGAGCCGACCAGCTCCGGGACGCGGTCCGCCCAGGAACCGTGTGGTTCCAGCGTAATCTCGCGGACGTCGTCCTCGCGGCGGTCCAGGCGGACCACCAGGTAGTCCTCCGACAGCCGTTCCGCCGACCCCTCACCCCACTCGACCACGATCGCCGAACGCTCGAGGTCCGTGTCCAGATCGAGGTCGTCCAGCTGGGACAGGTCGCCGCCCAGGCGGTACGCGTCCACGTGCACCAGCGGCACGCCCGCAGCGCCCGCCGGGTGGACGCGGGCCAGCACGAACGTCGGGGAACTCACCCGGCCGCCGACACCCAGGCCGTCCGCGATGCCGCGGGTCAGCGTCGTCTTGCCCGCGCCGAGTGGCCCGGCCAGCAGGACCAGGTCGCCCGCGCGCAGGACGCGGCCGAGGGCCCGCCCGAAGTCCATGGTCTCTTCGGGCGTGGGAAACACCATGCTCAACGCTGCCACCACCAGGTTCGCCGGGACGAGGATTCGCCGTCCGCACCGGAACAGCGTTGCAGGAGATCGATCAGATGGCTGTTCACCAGCTCGGGCTGCTCGAGCTGGACCATGTGGCCGGCGCCGCGGACGCGCACCAGCTCCGCGTCGGGCAGCTCGGCCGCGATCCGTTCGGCGTGCGAGAACGGCGTGAACCGGTCCGAATCGCCGCCGATGACCAGCACTTCCGCGTGCTTCAGGCCCGCCAGCGCCGCGTAGCGGTTGTGGCTGCCGAGCGTGTCGATGAAGTTGACGAGCCCGCGCACCGGCGTCACTTCCAGCATTTCGAGCATGAAGTCGACGAGCCGGGGCGCGACGTCGCGGCTGCCGAACGCCAGCCGGCGCACGGCCTGCCGGGTCAGCTGACCGCCGGCCGCGCGGACGAACTCCACCAGCCCCGGCTGCCAGCCGGCGAGCCCGCCGGCGGCGCGCGTCAGCGGGTTGTACTTCGAGAGCAGTGAACGCGGCAACCCGCGTGCGCCGACTTCGCCCGCCGCGGTCGCGATGAAGGCGACGCCTTCCACCCGCTCTTCGAACAGCGAAGGGAACTCGGCGGCCAGCTCCATGATCACCATGCCGCCCATCGAGTGCCCCAGCAGCACGATGGGCCCGTCCGGCACCACGGACCGCAGCACGCAGTCCAGGTCCCGCGCCAGCTGCTCGATGGTCGACGTCTTGGTGGAAGCCATGCCGGACAGCCCGTGGCTGCGGTGGTCGTAGTACACCTGACGCACGCGAGGCAGCCGAAGCGAGGCGAGGTCGCGACGCTGGAAGTGCCAGCAGCGCCGCGAAAGCGCGAAGCCGTGGACCCCCACGACGGTCAGTTCCGGTTCGCCGCCGTCTTCCGGGTCGATCTCCTCGACCGAAAGCGGCGTGCCGTCCTCGGCCGCGACCGTCGAAGTGCGGTCCGGCTTCAGCTCCCCCAGCGGCTCGTCCACGTACGGATCCTCACTGTGCCGCCGCTGCTGCGCGGCGACGGCGATGACGGCGGCGGTCCCGGTGGCCAGGGCCCCGACCCCGCCGGCGATGGCCAGCATTCGTCGTGAAGGAGTCACGGGTGCTCCCCCAGATACCGGCGGCGCACCCGCGGCCGGTACATCGAGGTCACGATCTCGTAGTCGATGGTGCCCAGCTTGCCGGCCCATTCCCGGGCGGTCGGCTCGCCGTGCGCACCGGCGCCGAAGAGGACGACCTCGTCGCCGACGGAAGGCTCGTAGTCACCGCAGTCGACCACCAGCTGGTCCATGCAGACCCGCCCGGCGACCGGCCGCCGCTGCCCGCCGAGGAGTACGTCCATGCGGCCCGAAAGGGAACGCGGGACGCCGTCGGCGTACCCGGCCGGGACGAGCGCCAGGTTCGTCTCCCGGGAAGCGGTCCAGGTGTGCCCGTAGGACACCGATTCCCCGGCCTCGATCCGCTTGACCAGCGCGACCGCCGACCGGAACGTCATGGCCGGGCGCAGGTCTTCCGGCTGCGGCACCGGGTTCAGCCCGTACATCGCGATGCCGGGCCGGACGATGTCGAAGTGCAGGTCGGGCCGGGTGAGCAGGGCCGCGGAGTTCGCCAGGTGCCGCAGCGGGTCGAGCCCGGCGGCGCGGGCGGTGTCGTAGGCCTCGGCGAAGCGTTTGGCCTGCAGGTCGGTCGCCGGGTGGTCCGGCTCGTCGGCACACGCGAGGTGGGACCAGATCGCGACGACCTCGACCCGCGGTTCGGCGGCCGCCGCTTCGACCAGTTCGGCCCACGCGGCGGGCGGGCAGCCGTTGCGCGAGAGCCCGGTGTCGATTTTGAGGTGCACACGCGCCGGGGTACCCGGTTTCGCCGCGGCCGCGATGCGGCGAAGCTCACCCAGCGAGCTGGCGGCGAGGTCGATGTCGTTTTCGACGCCCGGCGCGAAGTCGACGTCGGGGGTGTCCAGCCAGCTGAACAGCCGGGTCTTGAGGCCGGCTTCACGCAGGGCGAGGGCCTCGCCGAGCGAGCAGGTGCCCAGCCAGGTGGCCCCGGCCTCGACCGCGGCGCGCGCCACCGGCAGCGCGCCGTGGCCGTAGGCGTCGGCTTTGACCACGGCCATCACCTGGGAGCCGGGCGCGCGGGCGCCCAGCAGGGTGAGGTTGTGGCGGATCGCGTCGAGGTCGATGTCGACCTGCGCCCGCGGGCTGGGTTCATGGGGAAAACTGGAGGACATGGCGCCCTCCAGTTTCCCATGAGCCGAGGTCAGGGCAGGCGCGCCCCGGACGTGGCGGAGAACACGTGCAGCTCGTCGGGGCGGATCCGCAGGTGGAGCGTGTCGCCCATGGCCGGCGGCGTGCGCGGGTCGACCCGGACGACGACGTTGGGGCGGGTGTCGTCGGCGTCGGTCTGGGCGAGCTTGCCGTAGACGAAGGCGTCCGAGCCGAGCTCCTCGACCAGGTCCACCTTGATCGGCAGGGCGCCGTCCTCGTTCGTCACGACCTCGAGGGCCTCGGGGCGGAAGCCCAGGGTCACGGTGTCACCGTCGGCGGCGGCGATGGTCTCGCGGGTCAGCGGCACGCGCGCGCCACCCACCTCGGCCCCGTCCGCCGTCAGCTTCGCGGTGGCGAGGTTCATCGCCGGCGAGCCGATGAAGCCCGCGACGAAAGCGTTTGCGGGCCGGTCGTACAGGGCGCGCGGGGTGTCGCACTGCTGCAGCAGGCCGTCCGAGAGCACCGCGACGCGGTCACCCATCGTCATGGCCTCGACCTGGTCGTGCGTGACGTACACCGTCGTGACGCCGAGCCGGCGCTGGAGTGCGGCGATCTGCGTACGCGTCGACACCCGCAGCTTGGCGTCGAGGTTCGACAGCGGCTCGTCCATCAGAAAGACCTGCGGCTCGCGGACGATCGCGCGGCCCATCGCGACGCGCTGGCGCTGACCACCGGAGAGCGCCTTCGGCTTGCGGTCGAGGTAGTCCACGATGTCCAGCAGCTTCGCGGCCTCGAGGACCTTCTGCTTGATCTCGGACGCGGGGCGGCCGGCGATCTTCAGCGCGAAGCCCATGTTCTGCGCGACCGTCATGTGCGGGTACAGCGCGTAGTTCTGGAACACCATCGCGATGTCACGCGAGCGCGGCGGCAGCTGGGTGACGTCGCGGTCGCCGATCCAGACCGCGCCGTCGTCGATGTCCTCGAGGCCGGCCAGCATGCGCAGGCTGGTCGACTTGCCGCAGCCGGACGGGCCGACCAGCACGAGGAACTCGCCGTCGGCGATCTCCAGGTCCAGCGCGTCGACCGCGGGGCGCTCCGAGCCGGCGTAGCGCCGGGTCGCCTTGTCGTAGGTGATGGAAGCCATCGGTCAGTCCTCTCCGAGATTCCGCCGGACCCCGTAAGCCGCTTCGCGGGCTTCGAGGTGGCGCTGCTGGATCCGGTGGCCCTCGGCGCGCTGCGCCTCGGTCGGCTCGTCCAGCTCGAGCCGGAGCTTCTGGTTTTCCTGCCAGGACGGCGGTTCCGCACTGGAGGCCGCCGCCCAGGCCGCTTGCCGGGCCGCGCCGAGCGCGACGTACTCGGCGACTTCGGGCAGCTGCACGGGCACGCCGAACACCAGCGGCGCGACCGCGCGGACGGCCCGCGACTGCGCGCCCCCGCCGATCAGCAGCACGCGCTGGACGTCGAGACCGTGCGCGCGCACCGCGTCGAGGCCGGCGGCCAGGCCGCAGAGCATGCCTTCGACGGCGCTGCGCGCGAGGTTCGCCGGGGACATGTTGTCCCTGGTCAGGCCGGACAGCGAGCCGGTGGCGCCGGGCAGGTTCGGGGTGCGCTCGCCGTCCAGGTACGGCAGGAACGTCAGTCCGCCCGCCCCCGGCTCGGCAGTCAGGGCGAGGCGGTCGAACTCGCTCAGCGTCGCGCCGAGCATCGCGGCTGTCGCGGTGAGGACGCGGGCGGCGTTGAGGGTGCAGGCGAGCGGCAGGAAGCGGCCGGTGGCGTCGGCGAACCCGGCGACTTCGCCGCTGACGTCGGCCGCGCCGGTCTCGGCGACGCCGAACACGGTGCCGCTGGTGCCGAGCGAGACGACGGCGTCGCCGGGCTGGAGTTCGAGCCCCAGCGCGGCGGCCATGTTGTCGCCGGTGCCGGCGGAGACGAGCACGCCGTCCGGGGTGTGGCCGGCGGCGTCGGCCGGGCCGAGCACGGTCGGCAGCTCCGGCGTCCGGCCGCCGAAGGCGTGGCTCAGGACGTCGAGGCGGTAGGCGTTGTCGGACGGCGAGAAGTACCCGGTGCCGGACGCGTCGCCGCGGTCGGTGACCGGGTCGCCGCCGGTGAGCTTCCAGGTCAGCCAGTCGTGCGGGAGCAGCACGCGCGCGACGCGGTCGGCGAGCTTCGGCTCGTTTTCGGCCAGCCAGCGCAGCTTCGTGACGGTGAAGCTGGCGACCGGCACCGAGCCGACGGACTTCGCCCAGGCCGACGGCCCGCCGAGCTCCTCGATCAGGTCGAGGGCGGCCTGCGCGGAGCGGGTGTCGTTCCAGAGCAGCGCCGGCCGGACCACGTCGTCGTTTTCGTCCAGCGTGACCATGCCGTGCTGCTGGCCGCCGACGCCGATGGCCGTGACGCCGTCGAGCAGGCCGTTCGTGGCTTCCTTGAAGGCGTCCCACCAGGCGGCGGGAGCGACCTCGGTGCCGTCGGGGTGCGGCGCGCGGCCGGTGCGGACGATTTCGCCGGTGGCGGCGTCACACACGACGACCTTGGTCGACTGGGTGGACGAGTCGATGCCGGCGACCAGTTCAGCTGTCATAGGGCTGCCCCTCTGCGACGTGTTCGACGATCTCGATCGCGGTGCCCGCGTTCAACGCGGCCTCGATCTCCTCGGTGGGCGTGGCCTGGCCCGTGATCAGCAGGTCGTAGTCGCCGACGTCGCCGTGCGCGTAGGTGGCGGTGCGGCCGAACTTCGAATGGTCGACGACGAGGACGGTCTGGTTCGCGACCTTCAGCGCGGCCTTCTTGAGCTCGGCGTAGTCACGATCGGGGTGGAACAGGCGCCCGACGGCGACGGCGGTGACCGACACGAACGAGACGTCGGCGCGGATGCTGTCGAGCAGGTTGAGGACCTCGGGCCCGGCGCAGGAGTCGTACTCGTGGCTGTAGCGGCCGCCGGCGAGGACGACCTCGACCCGGGGCCCGAGCAGCCGGGCGGCGTGCAGCGAGTTGGTGACGACGGTCAGCGCGTCGATCTCGGCGAGCCGCTTGACCAGCGGGAGGAGGGTGGTGGAGTCGTCGACGAAGACGGTCTGGCCGGGCAGCACGTGGTTCGCGGCGGCCTGGCCGAGAGCTTCTTTTTCGCCGTGGTGGAGCGTGTCGCGGAAGCGGGCGGCGCTCTCGATGGTGAGCGCCGGGTAGGCCTCGACCTTGCCGCGCAGCTTGCGCAGGAGCCGGCGCTCGGCCAGGTCGTCGAGGTCGCGGTGCATGGTCATCAGGCTGACCTTGAACTTCGACGTCAGGTCGTCGATCCGGGCCTCGCCCTCCTCGATGACGTGATCGAGGATGTCCTGCCGCCGCTGCTCGACGACAGCATCGGACGGCCGGGTCTTCCGGTCTCCGGATGCTGCTGTGCCGCCGCTCACACGGACTTCTTACCAGATTTATCGCGCGAAGTTAACAGAGAACTCGATATCTCTTCGCACGTCGGTCGCCGGGCCGTCGTCTCCAACCGGACGACACGCGTACCCGAGCGGACGACACGACCGCCGGACCGGCGGGCCCGCGTGTCGGCCATCCAGGTACGCGTGTCGTCCGTGGAGGTACGCGTGTCGTCCGGTCAGGTCGTCAGCGAGCGGATCGACCGGATGGCCTCCGGGATCGCGTGGACCAGGCCCGACGCCGAGGTGGGGGCGTTCTGGGCCGCGATCGCCCCGGCCAGCGCATGCACATCGGCCGCCGCGGCGGCCGCCAGCCAGGGGTCCAACCCGGCGGCCAGGAGGGCACCCACCAGGCCCGACAGCACGTCGCCCGAACCGGCCGTCGCCAGCCAAGCTCCTCGGGGACGATTCACCGCGATCCGGCCGTCCGGTGCCGCGATCACCGTGCAGTGCCCCTTCAGCAGCACCACCGCCTGGTACTTCTTCGCCGCTTCGCGCGCCGCGGTCACCCGGTCCGGGCCCGGCTTGCGGCCCATCAGCCGCTCGTACTCGCCCGCGTGCGGGGTCAGGACCAGCGGGGTGTCCGGGTCGCGCGCGTCGAGGACGTCCGGGGACTTCGCGATGATCGTCGTCGCGTCGGCGTCGGCGCAGACCGGGACGCCCTGGCCGAGGACGTACCGCAGCACATCGCGCCCTTCGGAGCCGGTGCCGATGCCCGGCCCGACCACCCACGCCTGGACGCGGCCCGCGTCGGCCACCGTGCCGGTCGCGATGACCTCCGGCCACTGCGCGCGGACGATGTCCGCCGCGTGGCCGGCGTACCGCACGAGACCCGAGGTCGCGCGGACCGCCGAGCCCGCGGCCAGCACCGCCGCGCCCGGGTAGGTCGCCGAACCCGCCGCGACGCCCACCACGCCCTGGCTGTACTTGTCGTCTTCCGGGCCGGGCACCGGCCAGGCCGCGGCGACGTCCACGATGTCGAGCCGCCGGAGATCGGGGTCCGTCAGTTCGAGGCCGATGTCGACCAGCACCACTTCACCGCACCACGACGGCGCCAGCACGTGCACCGGCTTGAGCGCGCCGAACGTGACGGTGCGGGTGGCGTTGACCGCGGGCCCGTCGACCGCGCCGGTGTCCGGGTCGACGCCGCTGGGCAGGTCGACCGCCACGATCGGGGCCTCGACCAGCCCGACCAGCCGGGCCGCGTCCGGCCGCAGCGCGCCGCGGCCGGAGATGCCGACGATCCCGTCGACCACGACGTCCGCCTTCGCGATCCACTGTGGACCGTCCTCGGCGGACACCACGCGACCCCCGGCTCGCTTCAGCGCGGCGAGTCCCTTCGCGTGCGCCTTCTCGGGCTTGAGCAGGATCGCCGTCACCGCGACCCCGCGGCGGCGCAGGAACGCCCCCGCCCACAGCGCATCGCCGCCGTTGTCACCGGAGCCGACCAGCAGGACGACCCGGCGGCCGGACACGCCGCCGGTGTGGTCGTCGAGGAAGTCCGCGAGCTGCACCGACAAGCCGAACGACGCTCGCCGCATCAGCTCGCCCTCGGGCGTGACGGCGAACGCCCGCCCCTCCGCCTCACGAATCCGTTCCGTGGTCCAGATTCCCTGCACGGCGGGGCCTCCCGCAACTACTCGACAGTGACGGACTTCGCCAGGTTACGCGGCTTGTCGACGTCGTACCCGCGGGCGCGGGCGATCTCCGCCGCCAGCACCTGCAGCGGCACGGTGGACACCAGCGGCTGCAGCAGCGTCGGCACCGCGGGGACCTCGATGAGCTCGTCGGCGAACGGCCGGACCGTCTCGTCGCCCTCTTCGGCGATGACGATCGTGCGCGCGCCACGCGCCTGGATCTCGCTGATGTTCGACACGAGCTTCGAGTGCAGCACCGCGCGACCCTTGGGCGACGGCATCACGACGACGACCGGCAGGCCGTCTTCGATCAGCGCGATCGGGCCGTGCTTGAGCTCGCCGGCGGCGAAGCCCTCGGCATGCATGTACGCGAGTTCCTTGAGCTTCAGCGCGCCTTCGAGGGCGACCGGGAAGCCGACGTGCCTGCCGAGGAACAGGATCGCCTTCGAGTCGGCGATCCGGCGACCGAGGTCCCGCACCTGCTCCACAGTGGACAGTACCTTTTGGACGGCCGCGGGCATGGCCTCCAGCTCGGCGTACTCGCGCGCGACCTCGTCCGGGTACTTCGTGCCGCGAGCCTGCGCCAGCGCCAGGCCGACCAGGTAGTTGGCCGCGATCTGGGCGAGGAACGCCTTCGTCGAGGCCACGCCGATCTCGGGCCCGGCGTGGGTGTAGAGCACGGCGTCGGACTCGCGCGGGATCTGCGCGCCGTTGGTGTTGCAGACGGCGAGGACGCGCGCCTTCTGCTCACGCGCGTGCCGGACCGCTTCCAGCGTGTCCGCCGTCTCGCCGGACTGCGACACGGCGACGACCAGCGTGTCGCGGTCGAGGACCGGGTCGCGGTAGCGGAACTCCGACGCCAGCTCGACCTCGACCGGCAGCCGCGTCCAGTGCTCGATGGCGTACTTGGCGACCAGGCCGGAGTGGTAGGCCGACCCGCAGGCGACGACGAAGACCTTGTCGACGTCCCGGAGGTCCTGGTCGGAGATGCGCTGCTCGTCGAGGATGATCCGGCCGGACTCGAAGTGCCCGCGCAGCGTGTTGGCCAGCGCTTCGGGCTGCTCCTCGATCTCCTTGAGCATGAAGTACTCGTGGCCGCCCTTCTCGGCGGCGGACAGGTCCCAGTCCACGGTGAACGGCTTGGCCTGGGCGGCGTCGCCGTGGAAGTCCAGGACGTCGTAGCCCTCGCGGGTGATGACGACGAGCTGGTCCTGGCCGAGCTCGACGGCCTCGCGGGTGTGCTCGATGAAGGCGGCGACGTCGGAGGCGACGAAGTGCTCCCCCTCGCCGACCCCGACGACCAGCGGCGAAGACCGGCGCGCGGCCACGATCGTGTCCGGGTGGTCGGCGTGCGTCACGACCAGGGTGAACGCCCCTTCGAGGCGGCGGCAGACGGCGGCGACGCTGGCGGTGAAGTCACCCTTGGTGTCGCCTTCGGTGTACGCGCGGGCCACCAGGTGGGCGGCGGTTTCGGTGTCGGTGTCGCTGGCCATCTCGACGCCGTCGGCTTCGAGCTCGGCACGGAGGGCGGCGAAGTTCTCGATGATGCCGTTGTGCACGACGGCGACGCGCTCCGAGGCGTCCCGGTGCGGGTGCGAGTTGCGGTCGATCGGCGCCCCGTGGGTGGCCCAGCGGGTGTGCCCCATGCCGGCGGTGCCGCCGAAGTGCTCGCGGCCGACCTCGTCGAGCCGGCCTTCCAGGTTGGCCAGCCGGCCCGCCTTGCGCTCGACGGTCAGCGCACCGGCGCCGTCGAGGACCGCGACACCGGCGGAGTCGTAACCGCGGTACTCCATGCGCCGGAGCCCGCCGAGGACGACGTCCAGAGCCGGGCGGTGCCCGACATATCCCACGATTCCACACACGCTCACCAGCCTAACGAGGGATATTCAGCGGGCTGACCGGGTCCGCGAACGGGCTCCGACCTGCGGGGACGCGGCCGCGGTGGTTCGAACCAATGCGGCTCGGCCGAGCCCCTCGGGACGCGCGGGCGACCGAAACCGTCGGTGGCTGCCGGTAACGTGGAAAACGGGGGGGCGCCCCGCGGGTGGACGGCCGGGCACTCGCTGACCCACCACCCCGAAGCGCAATTGTCACTACGGACGGTAGCGCCGCGTCAAGGCGGGAAAGCGTGCCTTGACCCGGCACCACCGTCCGCGTGCTGGCTTCGGATCGGGGTGGCAGGGGAGGTCTGGGTGGGCGCCGGTCATGCCGGTGAGGCACCTGGGGCGCTGTGACTTTGCCGGAACCCTGGGGGTGACCGCGAGCCGAGCGTTGCGGCGCGCCGGGGCGGCGGGCGAGCCGCGGTGGAGCTCGCACAGTAGGGTTCCGGACATGGCCAGCAAGCCCAAGCAGCTGCTCGCGGAGTTGACGCACCCGGGTCCGCACGAGGTCCTGCGGGGCAACCTCGCCCTGGTCGGGCTGCCCGGCGTGGTCTTCACGCCGCGCGCCGGGCTCGGGTTGCCGGCCGTTGCCTTCGGGCACGGGTGGCTGCAGCCACCCGATCGGTACCGGGAGCTGCTGCGCCACCTCGCCAGCTGGGGCATCGTCGCCGCCGCGCCGGCCACCCAGCGCGGGCCGCTGCCCTCGCACCGGCTGCTCGCCTCCGACCTCTTGACCACCCTCGACGTCGTCACGACCGTCCGGCTCGGCCCGGACGGCATCAGCGTCGACCCCGGCAAGCTCGGTCTCGCCGGCCACTCCACCGGCGGCGGCTCCGCCGTCCTCGCCGCGGCGCAGGACGCGCGGAGTGACCACCCGCGGATCAAGGCCGTCGCCACCATCACCGCGGCTCAGACGCTGCCGCCGGCCAGCGAGTCGGCGAAGGCGATCACCGTCCCCGGTATGCACCTCGCCGCGGAAGCCGACCTGGTCGCCCCCGCCGTCGCGCACGCCGAGGCCATCGCGGGCGCCTGGGGCGGTGACGACGTCCAGCTGCGGTTCCTCGGCAAGGCGTCCCACCTGGGCGTCACCGAGGGCAGGCACTGGTCACAGCTGTTCATGCACGGCAAGCCGCACCGCAAGACGCAGCAGGTCACGCGGGCACTCTTCACGGCCTTCTTCCTGACCCACCTGACCGGCACCGACAAGTACCGGCCCCTGCTCGAGGCGGACGTCAAGCGCGCCCCCATCGAGCGCGAAGAAGAACCCGCCCACTGACGTGAGAAGGGCCCGGCCGGAGCCGGGCCCTTCCTCAGACCAGCCAGCTCGTGCTGGAGAAGTCGTCCTCGTCGTCGGGTTGACGCGCGTGCCGCCCCCGCTTCGGCGGCTCGGGCGCCGCCGGTGGTGGTTCCGGTGCCGGTTCCGGCCGTGGCGGGACCGCCGCCGCCGCCGGGGTTCCGTAGCTCGGGGTCGGGTAGTTCGTGTAGCCGGTGGCCGCCTCTTCCTCGTGGACGCCGAACTCCATCAGCGACTCGCGGGACTTGTCGGCCAGCGTCTTCTCCGTCGCCCAGCCGCCCGCGCTCTGCTTGCGCTTGTTGAGCTCGTCCATGTGCTCGGCGTACTTCTGCGCGGCGGCCAGCTCCTTCTGCATGCCCTCGCGGGCCTGCTGCTGGGCCTCCGCGAGCCGGCGTTCGCGCAGCCCCCGCTGCTCGTCCTGCTCCCGTGCCGCCGCTTCCATCGTCGAAATCGCCGCGCGATACCGGTCTTCGGCGCTGCTCATCGGTCCTCCTCGGCCCTCGTCACCGGTCGTACCGGATCGAACGGTCACCCTCGTCGTCGAGCGAGCCGCTGATGCGGCCCTTCGCGCCACTCGTCTCGAACACGCCGCCCTCGATGCGGTACTGGCTGGGCCCGCGCTGCTGGTCGCCGCCGCCGCCACCGCCACCGGGCGCGCCGCCCATGCCGCCCATCATGCCCATGCCGCCCATGCCCGACATCGCGCTCGAGCTCGACGAATTCGCGGCCGCCTGGTGCATGCCGGGGTCGACCGGGGTCGCCCCGAGCCCACCGCCGCCGTCGGACATCGGCAGCGAGGCGTCGCTGCCCGTCTGGGCACCCGGGTCGAGCGAGACCGCGCCGGCGAAGTCCGGCGACCCGCCGCCGGTGACGGCCGAGCCGAAGTCGCTCGCGCCGGCCGTCGTGGTCGAGTCGGCGGAGCTCGCCCCCGCCCCGGCCCCGACGCCCGCGTCGGCCGTCGCCACCGCCGGCTCCGCCCCCACGCCGGCCCCGCTGCCCCCGCCGCCGAGGTCGCCGTCGAAGCCGCCGGGCGTGCTGAACCCGCCGCCCCCCGAGGCCGCTTCGCTGCGTGTGAAGCCCGGGTCGGGGTTGGCCGGCGCGGGGTCCTTCGCCGACGGGAGCTCGGCGTTGGCGTCGTGCCGGATCTCCGAGCCCGCGCCGTCGGTCACCGGCTTGACGTCCGCCTTCAGGCCGTCCCCCTTGAGGTCCGCGGCCTTGGGGTCGTCCTTCTCGTCCAGGGTGTAGGTGGTCGGCTCGCCCTTGCCGTCGTCGACCGTCACGATCGTCGGGCCGTCCGGGCCCTCCGGCCGCTCCGCGGTGATCTTGAGGTTGCCGTCCTGGATGTGGATCTTGCCGTCCGGGCCCGGCTTGTAGGAGCCGTCGGCCGAGGGCTGGCCCTCCTTGACCCCCTGCGGCCCGAAGGACGCCTTGTCCCCGGTGGCGGCGCCGTCCTTGCCGGCGCCGTCCTTACCGGCCTCGGCCTTGTCGTCGTCACCCCAGTCGAGGTGGTAGTCCTTCTTGTTGCCGTGGCCGTCGTCCACGGAGATGTCCTGCTTGCCCTCCTTGTCGGGCTCGGACATCGAGATCGTGTTGTCGCCCTTCTTGACCGACACCGTGTCCGTGTCGTCGGTGTCCTTGATGGCTTCGCCGGTCTTCGGGTCGATCGGGTACGGCTCACCGGTCGACGGGTCGACTTCGAGGGGCTTCCCGGTGATCGGGTTCTTGCCCTCCTCGGGCTTCGCGGGCTCCTCGGCCTTCGGGGGCTCGGCCGCCGACGGCGTCGTGGAGCCGCTCCCGGTGCTGCCCGTGCTCCCGGATCCGGTGCTGCCCGTGCTGCCGGTGCCGGTGTTCCCCGTGTTCCCGCTATTGCCGGTGTTCCCCGTGTTGCCGGTGTTCCCGGGCTTGTCGCCGCCGCCTTCGTTCTTGGCCTCGGTCAGCTGGTTGCGGTAGCCGTCCATGAACCGCGCCAGCGCACCGAACTGCTGGTCGATGGTCTGCTTGGCCGCCCGGCACGAACCGTCGAACGCGGTGATCAGGCTCTTGTACTCGGTCGAAAACGCGCCGTCGCGCCAGTAGCGGCAGACGTTGCGGCCGTATTCCTTGTTCTCGTCGTTGAAGCCGCAGTCGTCGTTCTGCAGGCGCTCGGCGAGGTTCGACGGGTTGCCGTTCTTCGCGTTGACGGCGTCGATCCAGCCGGCGACCTTCATGAAGTCGTCGAATTCCCCGGTGTCGCCGTTGGCGATCTTGAGGACGTCCTTGGCCATCGGGATGTCCGCCTCGGCGATCACCGGGCGGTGCAGCTGCAGGACCTCGTCGACCTTCTTCTTGACCGCGGTGAAGACCTGCGTCACGGTCTGCGGGATCAGCTTCGCCGCCCCGTCGATCTGCTGCGACAGCTCCTTGGCGTGCGGCTTGATCGTCTCGTCGTACTTGATCTCCGCGGCGTTGGCGCCCTTGCCCTTCCACTCGCCGAAGAGGGTCTGGAGCTCGGTGTCGCTCTTGCCGAGGGTGTCCTCGACGACCTTGTGCGCCTTGCCGAGGTCGTCGGCGTCGCTCAGGAACTTCTGGTACTGGATCCCGCGGTTCTCGTGGAACTTGTCCTTGAGGTCCGTCTGGGAGTTCTTCTTCTCGCTCTCGCCGCCCTTGATCTGGTTCCAGACCTCGTCGGTCCACTTCGCCAGCAGGTCGACCGCGACATTGCCCTGGTCGAGCTGTTCGTCGGAACTCTTCGCGCCGACCCCCAGCGTCGGCGTGGCGATTCCGTCGAGGTTCTTCTTCGCCTGGTCACGCTCGGCGGTCTGCCGCTGGTGTTCCTGGTTCTTGGCCGCGGATTCCTGCTGGGCTTCCTTCAGCGCTTCGTCGACGTCGGAGGACGAACCCGGCAGCCAGTCGTTGGTCGGGTTCCAGCCGGAGTAGTCCTCGATGTACTTCTTCGCGTATTCCTCTTCTTCCGCGTTGAAGTTGAACGTGTCCTCGCCGTATTCGTCCATCAGCTTGGACTTGGCGGCCATGGAGACGTTCGGGTCGTCGAGGACCTTCTTGATCTCAGCCCATTCGGCCATCAGCGGTTACCCCCGGCCTGGTTCGCCGTCGCGCCGGCGTTCGCTTCCTGCGTGGTGTACTTGCCGCCCGCGGTCCCGATTCCGCCGCCGAGGTTCATCAGGGCGTTCGACAACCCCGTCAGGCCCGCGCCGATCTCGTCCATCCCGGCCTTGTACTTGCCGAAGCTCTCCTGGTGCACGCGGCCGAAGTCCACGGCGACGATTTCCGTCGGCGCGACCTTCTTGGCCTCGGCCGCCGGGTCGTCGGCGACGTCCGCCAGGCGGATCTGCGCCCGCGTCATCGCCTCCGAACTCGCTTCATACCCGTTCGGCATGGTCGCTGCCCCCTTCGATCCCCACAGGTCCCTACTGACGTTCCGGGACTGTGACGCGCCCGGACACCGTTCGGTGCCGTCGCAGATGCACACAGAGTCTAGCGTCCGGCCGGGCGGCGGACCTGGGCTTCCGCCAACTGCACCCGGCGGGGACCTACCCGCCGGTGTGCTGCGCCGCGACCGCCTCGGAGATCACCTCGGCGACGCCGCGGATGTCCACCAGCCGGTCGAGCTCGTCGAGGTCGACCGAGACGCCGTAGTTCACCTCGACCCGCGCCAGCAGCTGGATCCGCTGCCGGGACGTCATGCCGAGGTCGTCGAACGGCGTCGTGTCGGCAAGCCGCTCGGGCGGGATCTCCAGCGCGAAGCTGATGATCCGCCGGATCTCGTCGACGTAGGTGCCCGGGTCAGCCATGCCGCTCATTCTCGCCCCACCAGCGCTCACGGGCGGCGGTGCGGGACACCTTGCCGCTGGTGGTCCGCGGCACCTCGCCCGGCCGCACCAGCCACAGGGCGCGCAGCGGCAGGTCGTGGGCCGCCGAGACGGCCCGCCGCACGGCCGTCTCGACCGAGGCGTCCGGCGCGGCGCACCCGGCCACGACCGCGACGCCTTCGCCGTGGCCGTCCCGCACGGCGAACGCGGCGACGCGCCGGATGCCGGGGTGCGCGGCCTCGACGGTGGCTTCGATGTCCTGCGGGTGGTGGTTGCGGCCGTCGACGATGATCAGCTCCTTGAGCCGCCCGGTGACGTAGAGCTCGCCGTCGTGGACGAAACCGAGGTCGCCGGTGCGCAGCCAGCCGCCGGGGGCGATGACGTCGTCCCGCCCCCAGTAGCCGTCGGCGACGTTGGGCCCGGACACCTGGATCTCTTTGTCGACAATGCGGATCCGCTGGCCGTACGGCCGCCCCACCGACACACGCGGCTCGCCGTCGAACGTCCGCACGGTGGGCCCCTCGGCGCCCGCGCTCGTGACGAACACCGTCGCCTCCGCCAGCCCGTAACACGGCTTGTGCGCGGCCGGCGGCAGCCCGAAGGGGGCGAAGGCCCGCGCGAAGGCCTCGACGGTGGCCGCGCGGACCGGCTCGCTGCCGTTGAGCACCGAGTTCACCTGCGAGAGATCGAGGGCTTCGAGGTCCCCCGCCGCTTCCGCGGCCAGGTCGAAGGCGAAGTTGGGCGCGGCGCTGACGACTCCCGGGAGCTCGGCCAGCAGCCGGATCCAGCGCAGCGGGTCGCGCACGAACTCCATCGGCGTGCAGAAGACCGACCGCGAGCCGAGGAAGACCGGCGTGGCGATGAGCAGGACCAGGCCCATGTCGTGGAAGAACGGCACCCAACCGGCCAAGGGGGTCGACGCGCCGGCGCCGTAGCACCGCGTGGTCTGCCAGCAGGCGGCCACCAGCGCGCGGTGCGAGATCACCGCGCCGGCCGGGCGGCGCGTCGAGCCGGACGTGTACTGCAGGTACGCGGGGTCGGTCATCGCCACGGCGGCGGGCGGCTCGGCGTCGTCGGGCTCGACGTCGTCGATGTCCTCGACGGCGAGCGCGGTGCCCGGCGGGACCTTGTCCAGGAAGTCCCTCGAGGTCAGGCAGGCCGCCGGGGTGGCGTCCGCGAAGGCCGCCTCGATCCGGGCGCGGCCGGTGCGGCCGGTCGGGACGGACAGCGGCACCGCGACGCGCCCCGCGTAGAGCGTCCCGAGGAAGGCGGTGACGTAGCCGAGGTCCTGCCGGGCGACGATCGCCACCCGGTCACCCGGGCGAGTGACGCGCCGCAGCTCGCGGGCGACGCCACGGACGCGCGTGAGCACCTGCGGCCAGGTCAGGGTGTGGTCGGCGGGTCCCGGGAAGGTGCGGCAGGTGAAGGCGGGGCGATCTTCGCCCGCGTTGCGGAGCAGGTAGTCCGTGAACGGCGTGGCCAGGACGTCATCCGGGACAGCTGCGGGCGGCACCGCCCCATCCTGCCCTACGGTGTCGAAGCGATGGACGAGTTCGAACGGCACGGCATCGGGGTGGTCTCCGGCCGCGACGCGTGCGCGCGGGCCCTGCGGTCACCCGAGCTGACGTCGGATCCCGGCGGCGGCTCGCCCAGCGTGCTGCTGCGAGACGGCGAAGCACACACTCGCGTGCGTGCGGTGCTGCGGGAGATCATCGCCGGGCTGGAGCCGTTTCCCGAGGCCCTCCGAGCCGGGATCGAAACGACCGTGGCCGGGCTGGGGACGTCGTTCGACCTGGTGCGCGACTTCGCGCGGCCGGTGGCGGGCGCGGTGACGTCGGCGGTGCTGGGCGTGCCCCTCGACGACGTGTTCCTGGACCACCTCGAGGCGACGACGGCGAACCTCGACGTTTTCGGCGGCACCGACCGGGCAGGGCAGGTATCGGCGTTCCGGCTGGCGGTGCAGCTCAGCCGGACCCCGGCCGGGCCGGGCGGGCTGACGGCGCTGCGCGCGGCGCACGCGGCGGGTCGCCTCGACGACGACGAGCTGATGTTCAACCCGGTGGTCTTGGCGCACGCGGCGTACGAGAACTCGCTGAACTTCCTGGCCGGCGCCGGCCTGGAACTCGCGACTTCGGGTCCACGGAGCGTGCGGGAGCTGGTGACGGCGATTTGCCCGGCCCGGTACGTCCTCCGGTTCGGCCCGGACGGCCCGCTGGCGATCTCCCTGACCGACAGCTTGCCGTTCGGCCTCGGCCGGCACGCGTGCCCCGGCTCCGGGGTCGCGGTGGCCGAAGGCGAGATCGCGCTCACGGCGCTGACGAAGATCCTCGGCCCCGGCTGCCGGGTGGACGAAGTCCGCTGGAAGACCCACCCGGTGTTCCACGGCCCGGCGAAGGCCGTGGTCACCCTCGCGTCAGGAGACGGCTGAGACCACGCCGGCCAAGCGGTCGGCCGCGGCCTGCGCGGTGGACTGCGCCGGTGCCTCGACCATCACGCGGACCAGCTGCTCGGTGCCGGACGGGCGCAGCAGCACCCGGCCCTCCTCGCCCAGCTCGGCCTCGACCTCGCCGACGGCGGTGCGGACCTCGGACGAGCTGGCGACCGCGGCCTTGTCCGCCACCGGGACGTTGACCAGCACCTGCGGCAGGCGGTTCATCACGGCCGCCAGGTCGGCCAAGGACTTGCCCGTCTCGGCCATGCGGCTCATCAGGCGCAACGCGGTCAGCAGGCCGTCGCCGGTGGTGGCGTGCGCCGGGAGCACGACGTGGCCCGACTGCTCGCCGCCCAGCGCGAACCCGCCCGCCCGCAGCTCCTCCAGGACGTACCGGTCACCCACCGCGGCCGTGACCACGGTGATGCCGTGCGCCTTCATGGCCAGGTGCAGGCCGAGGTTGCTCATCACGGTCGCGACCAGGGTGTCCTTGGTCAGCTCGCCGGACTCGGCCAGCGCGAGCGCCAGGACCGCCATGATCTGGTCGCCGTCCACCAGCTCGCCGGCGGAATCGACGGCCACGCAGCGGTCGGCGTCGCCGTCGTGCGCGATGCCGAGGTCGGCGCCGTGGGCGACGACCGCTTCGCGCAGCTTCTCCGGGTGGTTGGAGCCGCAGTGCTGGTTGATGTTGATGCCGTCCGGGTCGGCGTGCAGCGCGACGACCTCGGCACCGGCGCGGCGGTAGACCTCGGGCGCGGCGGCGGAGGCAGCGCCATTGGCGCAGTCGACGACCACCTTGAGCCCGGCGAGCGGGTTCGGCGTGGCGCCGAGCAGGTGGGCGGCGTAGCGGTCGAGGGCGTCTTCGACGTCCGTGACGCGCCCCACACCGGCACCCGTCGGGCGGACGGCGTCGGCGGACACGCCGGCTTCGATCTCGTCCTCGATGCCGTCGGGGAGCTTGTGCCCGCCCGCGGCGAAGAGCTTGATGCCGTTGTCGGGCATCGGGTTGTGCGAGGCGGAGATCATCACGCCGAGGTCGGCCTCGAGCGCGCCGACCAGGTGGGCGACGGCCGGCGTGGGCAGCACCCCGACGCGGCGCACGTCGGCCCCGGCGGACGTGAGGCCCGCCACGACCGCGGCTTCCAGCATCTCGCCGCTGGCGCGCGGGTCGCGGCCGACGACCGCGACCGGCCGGTGCGAGCGGTCGTGCGCGGCGAGCACGCGGGCGGCACTGGCCGCCAGCGCCAGCGCCAGCTCCGGCGTCAGCTCGGCGTTGGCCAGGCCACGGACCCCGTCGGTTCCGAACAGGCGTGCCATCGATCGACCTCCTCTGCGCGGTCACACCGGTGCGACCACCACGACAACCTAGCGATCCCGGCGGACCGCGTTCCCTCGCCCCGGTGAAGTCGCACCGGGGCCCGGAAACGAACCAGACCCCCGGGAAAAACGCCGGAGCGCCCATCCGATGGACGGATGGGCGCTCCGGTGGTTCGCGCCTGGAGGGCGCGATCAGCGCTTGCTGTACTGCGGGGCCTTGCGGGCCTTCTTGAGGCCGTACTTCTTCCGCTCCGTGGCGCGCGCGTCACGAGTCAGGAAGCCGGCCTTCTTGAGAGCCGGGCGGTCGTCGGCGTCGACCTCGATGAGCGCACGGGCGATCGCCAGGCGCAGCGCGCCCGCCTGACCCGAGACGCCGCCACCGTGGAGGTTGGCGAAGATGTCGAACGAGTCCGGCTTCTCGACCAGGACCAGCGGGTCCTTGATGAGCTGCTGGTGCACCTTGTTCGGGAAGTACTCCTCGAGGGTGCGGCCGTTGAGCTTGAACTGGCCGGTGCCCGGGACGACCCGCACGCGGACGACGGCTTCCTTGCGGCGGCCGACGGTCTGCGCGTTGCCGCCCGCGGCGCGCGACGGGCGCGGCGCGGCGGCGCTCTCGCTCGTGGCGACCGGGGTCTCGCTGGTCGCGGCGGGGGTCTCGCTGGTCGCGACCGGCGTCTCGCTGGTCGCGGCCGGGGTTTCGCTGGTCTCGACCGGAGTCTCGCTGGTCTCGACGGCGCCGGACTCGGTCGCCTCGGGGGCCTCGACGACCTCGGGGGTCTCGGTCTCGGTGCTGGTCACAGACTGTTCCTCACTCACTGCGCGACCTGCGCGATCTTGGTGATCTCGCGCGCCTGCGGCTGCTGCGCGGCGTGCGGGTGCTGCGGGCCGGCGTACACCTTCAGCTTCTTCGCCTGGGCGCGGCCGAGCTTGTTCTTCGGCAGCATGCCCTTGACGACCTTCTCGACAAGGTGCTCGGGCTTGGTGTCCAGCAGCTCGCCGAACGAGCGCTTCCGCAGACCGCCCGGGTAACCGCTGTGCCGGTACGCGAACTTCTGCTCGCGCTTGTTTCCAGTGAGCGCGACCTTCTCGGCGTTGACGATGATGACGAAGTCACCGGTGTCCACGTGCGGGGCGTAGGTCGGCTTGTGCTTGCCGCGCAGCAGCGTGGCGACCTCGGTCGCCAGCCGTCCGAGCACGACATCCTCGGCGTCGATCACGTGCCAGGCACGAGTGACGTCGCCGGGCTTGGGGCTGTACGTGGGCAAGGGTCTACCTCGTCGTCAACATTGCGTGTGGGTTCTGTGCGGGCCTAGCGCTTACGCGCCGCAGCGCACAACGACATATGAAGA
The DNA here is from genome assembly GCF_040638975.1 of Amycolatopsis sp. NPDC024027. Classification (NCBI taxonomy): domain Bacteria; kingdom Bacillati; phylum Actinomycetota; class Actinomycetes; order Pseudonocardiales; family Pseudonocardiaceae; genus Amycolatopsis; species Amycolatopsis sp. NPDC024027. The sequence goes on along the minus strand of NZ_JBEZYY010000007.1, from coordinate 44,272 downwards.
TACCCCCACGGTCACCGCACCCGCGCATGGGGGGTGGTGGAAGCGCCCATACTAGGCTCCGGGCGGCCCGGGCGCAGCCGGGACCCTACCGGAATTTTCCGCCCGAAGCGCCTGCACGCGCCACCTCGACACGCGAGGATGGGGCCATCCGGAGCACCAGGCGAGCAGGGGACGGCATGAGCAAACGACCGACGGCGATCTTCGTCCTGGGCGCCCTGCTGGCCCTGGTCAGCGCCTGCGGCCAGGCGAAGGCGGGCACCGCGCTGCCGAAGGGCGACGACGCGGCGGACTACGTCGGCGCCAAGTTCGAGCAGGTGATCGGCAAGCTCTCCGACGCCATCACCGACACGCGCGACGTCACCAACTCGCTGGACGCCTACTTCAAGTTCGACGACAAGTGGATCCACAGCACCGTGACGTCGGCGCGCACCGGCAACCCGGAGAACCGCGCGGTGCGGCACCGGTCGCAGAAGAACCCGGACGAGATCATCGACACGTACACGCCCGCGGACGGCACGGTGGAGTACACCTACCTCGGCCCGATGTACGTGCAGAAGGGCGTCTCGCCGACGGCGTGGGTGTCGATGCCGAAGCCGGAGGGCGGGCTGGTCCTGCCGTGCGCCTGGGGCGGGGTGCTGACGCCCTGCCGGATGGCGGACTCGACCGTGGAGGCGTACCAGGCCGACAAGCGCGCCGTCCGCGGGGCGAAGAGCCTCGGCGACGGCAAGACCGCGCTGACGGTGAACGTGCCGTTCGGGATCTTCGTCAAGGACAAGGTCGAGATCCTGCCGCCGAGCATCACCGGCCAGATCGGGCCGGAGCTGAAGAAGGCCGCGGTCCCGGCCACGATCACGCTGAACCCGGACGGCAGCCTCGCCTCCTTCGCGATGGAGGCCAAGTTCGCCGGCGACGGCCACCAGCTCGAACTCAAGTACGAGTTCCGGTTCACCGGAAAGGCGAGCCTGCAGGACATGCCGAAGCTGCCGGACGCGAGCCAGATCACGGTGCTGCCCGACCGGGCGGCGATGGACGACTTCTACCGCCGGCTCGGCGAAGCGCAGGGCAGCTGAGGCGTGCCCACGACCCGAGGTGATCTCCGATGACAACACCGTCGACACCGTCGCCACCGTCCCAGCCACCCGACCCGCGGCAGCCGCAGTGGTGGCAGCCGCCGCCGACCCCGCCCGGCGCCCCCGCTGGGTGGTCGCCGGAGCAGCAGGCGACCGGCCCGCACGCCGGGCAGTGGCAACAGAACGCCGACCCCGGTGCGGTGTCGGGTTCCTACACCGGCCAGTGGCAGCCGGGGCAGCCGTCGGGCTCGTTCTCGGGGCCGTGGCCGCCGGGGCAGCAGGGCGGCGGGCCGTGGCAGCCGCCGTCCCAGCCGACGCCGCAGCAGCAGCCGCCGACGACGCCGGGCCACGGGCAGCCGCAGTACGGCGGTGGGTTCCAGCCGTCGCAGTACGGCGGTCTCGGCGCGTTCCCGGCTGAGCCGGCGAAGAAGCCGAAGTCGAAGAAGCCGTTGCTGATCGCCCTCGCCGCGGTCCTGGTGCTCGCCGCCGGCGGTGGTGCCGCGTGGCTGCTGGGCGCGTTCCGCGGGGACGTCCTGGAGCAACAGTCCCTTCAGGACGGTGTGGTCAAGGTCCTGAACGAGAACTACGGCGAGCCCGACGTGAAGAACGCGCAGTGCCCGGCGAACGAAGCCGCGCGGAACGGGACGATGTTCGACTGCACGGTGACCATCGGCGGGCAGCAGAAGAAGGTGACCGTGCGGGTGCTCAACGACCGGCCCGAGTACGAGGTCGGCGCCCCGCACTGAGCCCGTCCCCGTCCGCGGCCGGTGCTGTCGGCCGGTTCCGTTGCCGGAAACGGAAAACGGCGGGCCCCGCACCGGAGTGCGGGCCCGCCGTGGTTTCCGGGGCTACCGGCTCAGAACAGGCCTTCGACGGCGCTGTCGGTCGACTGGTAACCGTCGGCGATCTGCGGCAGGGCGGTGGCGATCTGCGCCAGCACCTGCTTCAGGTCCTCGAACTTCTGGTCCCAGGTGCGCTGGGCAGCGTCGTACTGCTCCTTCGCGGAACCGGTCCAGGTGGTGGTCAGCGGCCGCAGGTCGTCCTTGAGGCGGTCGAAGGCTGCCTGCAGCTCGCCCCCCGTCGACGTGCAGTCGTCCGCGGCCTGGCGGATGGTGGCGTAATTGACGACAATGCCGGCGCCATCAGGCATGACTTACTCCTTTTGAGCTGAAGAAAATGGGTGTTGGGAAAGGATTCGGAAGGTGTTCAGCCGAGGGCGTCGAAGCCGCGGTTCACGGCGCCGAGGATCTCCTGCTGCTGCTGCTCGGAACGCTCGTACTTGGAGCCGGCCTCGCGGAGCAGCTCACCGATCCGCTGCAGCGCCTGGTTCATGCCGCGAGCGTCCTCGTCGAAGCGCAGCATCACGTGGTCGAACGCCTTCTGCGCCTCACCCTGCCAGCCGGCGCGGGTGGCCTCGATGCGGTCGCGCAGCGTCGAGAGGTTCTGGTCCATCTGGGCCCGAACCTCGGTGACCTTGCCCTCGGCATCGGTGAACTGGGCAACTGTTCCTTGGAATCCCTGTCCGGCGCTCATACCGGTACCCCCTTCATAAGAGTGGTGGTTGTCCGTACCAAGCTTGTTCGTTCGTACGGCCCTACGACGCAGACACTGCCATGTCCGGTTCCCCCTTGTCGTGGTTTGCCCGGAAGTAGTTGCTTGCGTGAACGCCCGCACCGGGAACCGGTCGCCGCGGGTATCCGGAGAACGCCCCGAACTCGTGGCGCATCGCCCGGAAATGCCTTCCTCACCAGCAGGATTAGCACGCGCACAGCAACCGGTGGCGCGGTTTCACTGATCGCGCTGCATGATTCGCATCTGGGAAAAGTCTTCGTCGTCGTCACCCGATCGAGGGGTCCGCGCCGGAGGTTGCGAACGCGAAGGAACCGGATCGGGCGCCGCGGGAACCGCCAGCCCGCGGGCGCGGCGGAATCGCTCGGCGGCCGCGCGCAGCGTGGCGGGCGTCGGGTCGCCGGACTTCGTGCCGCGCCCGCTCTGCTTCAGCAGTTCGGCGTTCTCGCTGCGCCGCCGCCGGCCGCGCGCGAGCGCGTTCCCGGTGACGCGCCGGGAATGCGTCACCGCGTCCTGCCCGATCCGCGTGAAGGACGCCGCGGCGCTTTCGAATTCTTCGGACGGCACCGCGTGCCCTCCTCTCAGTTGAGGATTTCCACCGTGCGCACGGCTTGCACGCAGGCGGCCGCGACCCGGTCCCGCAGCGGGGCCGTGGCGTACTGGCAGCCGACGTGGACGCGGATCCGGCCCTTCGCCACGACGTACCAGTCGACCTGGAGATCGGGCCGGTCCGGCTTGCTCTCGTGGTACCCGATCACCGTCTTGCCGGCGTACGACAGGCTCGGGTCGAACGCGCTGTAGCGCGCGGACTCCCGCTCCGCGCTTTGCTTCAGCGCGTCGACGAGCTTCTGCGGGTCGGCGGTCGCGTCGTAGTCCATGACGTACTCCTGCGCGACCAGCAGGTCGTTGCCGTCACGGGACTCCTGCGGGTGGATCACGACCTGCTTGTCGGCGACCCGGTCATCGGTCTGGACCCAGTCCTCCGGTGCGACGAACTTGAAGTCGTACTGCGAAAGCGTCCGGCCGCTCTCGGCCTGGGTCCCCGAGTTCGCGAACACGAGAACCCCGGCGACGACGAGCGCCGCCACGACGACCACCGCGGCCGCGATCAGGCCCCACAGCTTGCGGCGGCTCTTCCCGGCCGGTTCCGGTGCGGGACGGGCCCCGGCGGGCGGGCCCGGCGGGTTCGGCCGGGCGGGCTGCCCGGCGGGCGGCGTCCACGGCCGGGCCACCGGCTGGCCGGCCGGCGGCGACGGCGGGGGCGCCGGGCGGTTCGGGAACCCACCCGGACCGGAGCGGGGCGGTGCCGGGCGCGGGGCGACGTCGCCGGGGCGGACGACCTCCGTGCGCTGCGCCGCCGGGTTGAGGGCGCCGCCCGGTGCCGCGCCCAGCCGGGCCATCGCTTCGCCGGGCAGCGCGCCGGTGCGGTCCGGGTCCACCAGCACCGCCCGCAGCGCGCCGCGCGCGACGACCGTCTCGGGCTGGTCGAGGCTGGTCGGCACGACACCGGTGCGTTCGTGCACCAGCCGCGAGATCATCGGGATCCGGCTCGACCCGCCGACCAGGAAAATCGCCGTGAGCTGCTTCGGCCGCAACCCGGCGTCGCCGATCGCGGCGACCGTCAGCTCGACGGCCCGGCCCAGCGGCGCCGCGATCAGCCGCTCGAGGTCCTCGCGCGTGACGTGCGCGTCGGCGAACGGCGGCGGCATCGGCACATCGGTGTAGGCGTGCCGGGACAACGTCTCCTTCGCGCCCCGCACGTCTTGGCGCAGTACGCGGCGCCGGCGCCGGTCGGCCAGCTCACGGCCTTCGACGAGCTCGCGCCACGCGTCCGGATCGGCCGCGGAAACCAGGGAACCCAGGTGTTCCAGCAACGCCTGGTCGATGTCCGCGCCGCCGAAGGCGGGATCGCCGCGGGTGGCGAGCACCTGGAAACCGCCGCGCTGGGGACGGCCGGCGCGGTCCCGCGCGGTGTCCGGCGGCAGCCGGCGCACCACGCTGACGTCGACCGTGCCGCCGCCGAGGTCCAGCACCGCGAGCGCTTCGCCGGGGCGGCCGCTGAACTCGACGGTGCGATCGTCCTTCATGTCCTGCGGCGCGAACGTCGCCGCGTGGTAGACCGCCGCGGCGACCGGCTCCGGCACCAGCGCCACTTCGCGCGCCAGCCCGCCCGCGGCCTGCCGCAGCAGCCGGGTGCGGATCGCGCCCCAGTCCGCGGGGTGGGTCAGCACGAGCAGGTCGACCTCGGCGTCCCCGGCCAGGCGGCGCGCTTCGGACACCGCGCGCCCCAGCACCGCGTGCACGACGTCGGTGACCCGCAGGACGTTCTCGCCGAGCAGCAGCTCGCCCTCGTCGATCCGCCGCTTCGGGTTCGGCTCGTACCGCGACGGGTCGACCGCCGCCTGCCGCTCGGCCTCCTGGCCGACGAACAGCGTGCCGTCCGCCGCCGCGTAGACCGCCGAGGACATCAGCGGCTGGCCGTCGATCACCACGACCTGCGGCTCGCGCCCGTTCACCGAGGCGACGACGCAGGTGCTCGATGTCCCGAAGTCCACCGCAACCCGGACCGTCACCAGCAGCTCCCGCAGTAATGTTCGCGATCCCCCACGCCCCGCCGGCGGGGCGCTCCCTCGGGGAGGAACCTACCCACCCCGCCGGGAGCACGTCCCGCCGCCGTCGTCAGTCGGGCTGGATCCACGACACCTGGATGAGCTGCTTGCCGTACTTGCGGGTGAGCATGTTGCCCCGGCCCGGTGGCATCGGGCCGGGCTTGATGTTGCCGACCAGCGCGCCTTCGTCCCGCGAGCCGTTCATCACCATGCCCGGGGCCGCGATCTCCTTGAGCTTGCCGATGATCGGGTCGTACATCGCCTTGCTCGCGCCACCGGTGCGCCGCACGACCACCAGGTGCAGACCGACGTCCTTGGCCTGGGGCAGGAAGTCGGAGATCTTCCGCAGCGGGTTGTTCGACGACGTGGCGACCAGGTCGTAGTCGTCGACGAGGATGAACAGCTCCGGGCCCTTCCACCAGGACCGCGTCTTCAGCTGCTCCTGCGTGACGTCCGGGCCCGGCAGGCGGCGCGTCATCGAGTTGAAGACGTCGCCGACCATGCTCTCCAGCTGCGCGGCCGAAACCGCGTAGCCGAGCAGCGAATCGCCCTGGATGAAGCCGAGCATCGTGCGCCGGTAGTCGACCAGCAGGATCAGCGCTTCCTTGGCGGTGTAGCGCTCCGAGATGCCCCGGGCGATCTGCCGCAGCAGGTTCGTCTTGCCCGACTCGCCGTCCGCGAAGGCGTAGAAGTGCGGTTCGGCGTTGAAGTCGAGGTAGACCGGCTGCAGGTCCTCTTCGTTGACGCCGATCGGGACGAGCTTGGAGTCCCGGGCGGGGTCGAGCTTGAGCACGTCTTCGTAGGTGATCAGCTCCGGCAGCAGGCGGACCTGCGGCGCGACCCGGCCGCGCCAGGCGCCCTTGATCTTCGCCACCGCGTCGGCCACGCCGGCCGCGACCGTCTCCGGGTCGCTGGAGCCGTCGATCCGCGGGAGGCCGCCCAGCATGTGCAGCTTCTCGCGGGTCAGGCCCCGGCCCGGCCGCCCGGCCGGGATGTTCACCGCGATGCGCCGGTCGATGTCGGACTCGGTCGGGTCACCGAGGCGCAGCTCGAACCGGGTGCCCAGCATGTCCTTGATCGCCGGGCGGATGTCGGCCCACCGGTTGGCGGAGATGATCACGTGCACGCCGTAGGACAGACCCTGCGTGGCGAGCCGGGTGATCGAGGTTTCGAGCTCTTCGAAGTCGTCGCGCAGGGCCCGCCAGTTGTCGACGACCAGGAACGCGTCGCCGAACGGGTCCTGGTCCGGCCGGATCTCGCCGCGGCGCTTGCGGTTGCGGAACTCGGTCATCGAGTCGATGCCCATCGCCCCGAACCGGCCTTCCCGCTCGGTGAGCAGGGTGGTCAGCTCGGCCACGATCCGGCGGGCCTTGTCCGGCTCGCGCCGCGCCACCGCGACCCCGCCGACGTGCGGGAGGCCGGCCAGCCCGGCCAGGGTGCCACCACCGAGGTCGAGGCAGTAGAACTGCGCCTCCTCCGGCGTGTGCGTCAGTGCCATCGACATGATCAGCGTCCGCAGCATGGTCGACTTGCCGGTCTGCGGGCCGCCCACGATCACGCCGTGGCCGGCCGCGCCGGAGAAGTCGGCCCACAGCGGGTCGCGGCGCTGCTCGTACGGCCGGTCGATGATGCCCAGCGGCACCTGCAGCCGCCCGTTGCCGAAGAAGCCGACCGGGGACAGGCCGCGGTCGTCGGTCGGGTTCAGGTTCGGCAGCAGGGTGTCGAGCGAGTTCGGGTCCTTCAGCGGCGGCAGCCACACCTCGTGCGCCGGCGGGCCCTGGCCCACCAGGCGCGAGACGATGACGTCGAGCTCGCTGGGTTCGACCGCCTCTTCGGGCTGCCGTTGCTCTTCCTTCGGCGCCGCCTCGACGAACTGCGGTTCCGGCTCCTTCGGGAGCTCGACGAAGTCCGGGACGAACAGCTGCGGCCGCTTGTCCGCGCGGACCACGGTCGCCGCCGGGCCCGCCGCCTTCAGGCCGGCGGGCCGGTACGGACCCGAGACGTAGGCCGCCTTGAACCGCACCAGCGTCGAGGTGTCGTACTTCAGGTAGCCACCACCGGGGACCGACGGCAGCTCGAACGCGTCCGGCACGCCGATCGCGGCGCGGGACTCCGCCGCCGAGAACGTCTTGAGGCCGATCCGGTACGACAGGTGCGAGTCCAGGCCGCGCAGCTTGCCTTCCTCGAGGCGCTGCGAGGCGAGCAGCATGTGCATCTGCAGCGACCGGCCCAGCCGGCCGATGGCGACGAACAGGTCGATGAAGTCCGGCTTCGCCGACAGCAGCTCGGAGAACTCGTCACAGACGATGAACAGCGCGGGCAGCGGGTCGAGGTCCGCGCCGTTTTCCCGGGCTTTCTCGTATTCCCAGACGTTCTTGAAGTTGCCGCCGTTCTTCAGCGCTTCCTGGCGCCGGTTCATCTCGCCGGCCAGCGCGTCCTTCATGCGATCGACCAGCGTGACCTCGTCCGCGAGGTTGGTGATGACCGCGGAGACGTGCGGGGCCTTGTCCAGGCCCATGAACGTCGCGCCACCCTTGAAGTCGACGAGGACGAAGTTCAGCGTGCTCGACGAGTGCGTGGACAGCAGGCCCAGCACCAGGGTGCGGAGGAACTCCGACTTGCCGGAACCGGTGGCGCCGATGCACAGGCCGTGCGGGCCCATGCCTTCGGCGGCGGCTTCCTTGATGTCCAGCTCGACCGGCTGGCCGTACTCGCCGACGCCGAAGGGCACGCGGTAGCGGTCGCGGATCGGCCGCGGCCGCCACGCCTGCTGCACGTCGAAGGTCATCGGGTCGCCGGGGATGCCGAGCAGCTCCAGCAGCGACGGGTTGGACAGCAGCGGCTCTTCGTCGCCGACGTCCTGGCCGGCGGCGCCGCCGACGCGGTACGGCGAGATGAGCCGGGCCAGCGACTCGGTCTCGACCAGGCTGAGGGTGTCCGGGCGGCCGAACCACTCGACACCGCCGGCGCTGCGCGCACCCAGCCTGTCGGCTTCGACGACCAGCCGGAGGCCGCGGCGGGCGGCGAGGTTGCCGAGAGAGTCGGACAGGTCGATCAGCGTGACGCCGACCAGGCCCTCCTCCAGGACGATCTGTTCTTCGCGGGTGACCTCGGCGTCGTCGATGATGATGACGACGTGCGGCTGGTCCGGCGCCGGCGTGGCGTTGCGGGAGAAGCGCTGGCGGTCACGCAGTTCTTCGTCGAGCCAGTCTTCGATCTGGGCCAGCGAGCCGGCCATCATCCGGAGCTGGCCGATGCCGTCCGACAGCGTGGGGTGCTGGGCGTGCGGCAGCCACTTCGCCCACTCCCACTCCTCCTTCGCCCGGCCCGCGGTGGCGACCGCGATCAGCACGTCGTCGGGGCTGTGGAAGGAAACGAGCTGCGCGAGCATCGCGCGGGTGAGGCCGCGGGTCAGCGCGCGGTCGCCCTGCATGCTGACCGCGGCGAACCCGCGGAGGGTGATCTGGGTCGGCAGGTCGGGGACGATCGAGTGCGCGCGCACGAACCGGCGCAGCGCCAGGGTGGCGATCGGCTCCAGCTCGTCGACGGGCCCGGTCTGGGGCGGGACGAGCCGCGTGGCGAGCCGGTGCGAGCTGCGCCCGACGCGCAGGTGCAGGAAGTCCTGGTCGTTCTGGCGGCGTTCCCACATCCGGCGGCTGGCGGCCAGCGACCAGAGGGACTGCGGGTCGGGGTGCACCCACTCCAGGGCGGCGCGCTGGTCGACCATGGCCTCACGGGCGCGGTCGCGCATCTGGCCCAGGTAGCGGAGGTAGTCCTTGCGGTCCTCGTCCATCTCGGCGCGCTTGGCGCCGCCGCCCTTGCCGCCACCGCCGGCCATCATCCCGAGCGTGCCGACGACCATCATGCCGCCCATGGCCATCATCATCGGGTTCCGGTTGCTGGCCTGGAACATGAAGACCATCATCCCGAGCGACGCGACGATCATGACGACCGGAAGCGCCTTCATCACGATGTTCCCGGGGATGACGCGCGGAACCTCGGGCGGCGGCTCGAGGTGCACCTCACCACCCGGCGGCCGCGGTGCCGCCAGCCGCGGCGACTTCTTGAACTGCAGCGTGCTCATCGAAGGACCCCTCTTCAAACTCGACGATGGCGGCCACCGTTTAGTGCGCAAGGTGCGCGGAACAACCTATCGAACGCCGCGGTGGAATTCCGGCGGATGCCGTAACGCCCTCGTGAACCGGTCCTGACCTCGCCTGACGAGTGTACGGCGCGGCACCGACAGTAATCGCGCACTCTGCCTTGTGAGCTGCGGTCGGCGGCCGGTGAAGCTGAGCGCCCCACGACTGCTCGGCCACCGTCCCGACCCCCACCACACCCGGACAAGCCGGCGCGGAACCACCGGCGGCACCGGCCACCAGCCGCGGAAACGACGGGCGGCCCACGCCATGAGCCGCGGCCGCCGTTCGGTGAGGCTGAGCCCCCTACGACTGCTCCTCTCTTCCACCACGGCACCACCGTCACCAATCCTCCGCAGCTCCGCCGGCACGGCCCGCGAAAACGACGGGCGTTCCGGCCGTAAGCCGAGGTCACCGGCAGGGTGAGGCCGTCGCGGCGGCACTTTCCCATCGGCGCCGGCCACCGCCCCGACCCCACCACACCCGGACAAGCCGGCGCGGAACCACCGGCGGCACCGGCCACCAGCCGCGGAAACGACGGGCGGCCCACGCCATGAGCTGCGGCTGCCGGTGAATTTCGGACGTTCGGTGCTGCCCGCGCCGGGGTTCGGTATAAGTTCCCCGGGAGCAGTATCGACCGAGCGGGGGCAGTGCAGTGGCTACGGGCACGACAGTTTTCAGCAGGGTGACGGTCGTCGCGCCGTCCACCCGGATCGACGTGGCGCTGCCCGCCGACGTCGCGGTGGCCGATCTGCTGCCGATGCTGCTGGACATGGCCAAGGAGACCGCGCCCGACGGTGGGGCCCGCCACGGTGGCTGGGCGCTGGCGAAGCTCGGGGACGCGCCGCTCGATCCGAGCCGCACCCTCGCCTCGCTCGGAGTGGTCGACGGCGAACTCCTCCAGCTGCGCAAGCGCAACGAAAACCCGCCGCCGCCGCTGTACGACGACGTCGTCGACGCCATCGCCGAGTCGTCCCCGGACAGCTTCCGGCCGTGGACGAAGGAGACCGCCAACCGGTTCGGGCACGTTGCCGGTGGGCTGGCACTGTTCGCCGCCGCCGTCGCGCTGTTCATGAGCGGCTCCTTCTACGGCGGGAGCGCGCTGGGCGCGGCCATCGCCGGCGGTATCGGCGCGATCGCCTGCGTCGCGATCGGCGCGACGCTCGCCAAGGGCTACCAGGCGGAACCGACCGGCGTGCTGATCGCCGCGGCGGGCGGGCTCCCGCTCGCCTTCGTCAGCGGCTTCTACATCGTGCCCGGGCTGTCCCTGCGGGCGAACCTGCTGCTCGGCGCGGTCCTGGTGATCATCGTCGCCTCGGTCTGCATCATGGTCATCGGCGCCGGCATCACGACCTTCATCGCCGCGGCCACCGCGGGCACCTTCGGCGCGCTGGCCTTCCTGTTCGGCACGCTCGTCGCGCACCCGGCGGCCGGGATCGCGGCCGGCACCGTCGCGGTCGCCCTCGCCTGCATCTCGATCCTGCCGCGCGCCACGATCTGGCTCGCGAAGCTGCCGCTGCCGCACGTGCCGAGCAACGCCGAAGAGCTGAAGGAAGACTCCGGCTTCCCCGACTACCGGGCGATCGAGCGCCGCACGGCGATCGCGCACAACTACATGACCGGCCTGATGGTCGGCTGCGGTGCCACGGTGGCCGTCTCGGCGATCATCGCCGCGAGCGCGCCCGGGACGTTCGGGATCATCCTGGGCGTCGTCGCGACACTCGTCCTGCTGCTGCGTGCCCGCGCGTACGCCAACGGCAGCCAGGCGATCGCCCTGCTCACCACCGGCCTGGTCTCCGCCACCGGGATCGCCATCGGCTGGCTGGTCTCGGCGAACGCCCAGAACCGCCTGCTCTACGTCTTCGGCGTGCTGATCCTGCTCGCCGCGGGCGCGCTCGTCGTCGGCGTGATCTTCCCGAACCAGCGGTTCTCGCCGCCGCTGCGGCGCACGGTGGAGATCATCGAAGCGATCTGCATCGCCTCCGTGCTGCCCCTCGCCCTCGGTGTGATGGACCTCTACACCACCCTGCGGCACCTGAACTTCAAGTGACCGGATCGGGTGACTCTCCGATGGCAGCAGCACGGCGTCACGGCGCCCCCCGAAGGACCACGACGGCCCTGCTGGCCGGCACGATCGGCCTCCTGTCGCCGCTGACGCTCGCGGTGCCCGCGGGGGCGCAGGCCGCACCGGCCGACGGCTACTTCGGGACGCCGCCGCCGGTCGACATGGACAAGCTGATCCCCGACACGCGCCAGCCCGACAAGACGTACACGCAAACGAAGGGCTGCGTGCAGCGCAGCACCCTCGGCCAGGACATCCAGATCAAGAACCGGCCGTGGGGCCAGGAGTACCTGCAGATCTCCAAGGCGCAGGAGATCGTCAAGGCGGCCAAGGGCAGCGCCGGCGGCGGCGTCCGCGTCGCGGTGATCGACACCGGCGTGACGAAGCACCCGTGGTTCCAGGACCGGCTCAAGTCCGGCGGCGACTACGTGGCCACGCCGACGAAGGGCCAGCCACCGGGACTCGAGGACTGCGACGGCCACGGCACCGAGGTCGCCGGGATCATCGGGGCCAAGCCGGACAACCCCGAGGTCGGGTTCGTCGGCGTCGCGCCGGACGCGACGATCGTGTCCTACCGCCAGCTCAGCGAAAACTACGAGCCCGCCAAGCAGACCGCGACCCCCGGCTCGAGCACTCCGCCGTCCTCGTCGAGCACCAACCCGCCGTCCGGGTCGAGCACGGAACTGCCCCCGGGGGGTGGCGGCGGCAGCGCCGAAGGCGACGGGACGTCGCCCGGGCAGTCCAACGGCGGGCGGCAGCTGGAAAAGGCCGGCACCGCGGGCACGCTGAGGACGCTGGCCGAGATCATCCACGGCATCGCCGAGCGGCACGAGGCCGACGTCATCAACATGTCGGTCGACAACTGCCGCACGGCCAGCGGGTCGATCACCGAAGGCGAGCAGCAGGTCCAGGCAGCCGTGCGCTTCGCGGCGGACGCCGGCATCGTGATCGTCGCCGCCGCCGGCAACGCGACGGACACGTGCCCGCAGAACGACCAGCCGGACGCGCGGAAGCCGAAGACGATCGTGACGCCGCCGTGGTTCGCCGACGACGTGCTGTCGGTCGGGGCGATCGACGAGTTCGGCAGCGTGGCGCCGTTCAGCGTGCACGGCCCGTGGGTCGGAGTCGCGGCGCCCGGCACGAAGATCGTCTCGCTCGACCCCGCCGAGGGGTCCGGCAGCCTGGCGAACCTGACCTTCGAAAACGGCGACAAGGCCAGCGAAATCCAGGGCACCAGCTTCGCGTCTCCGTACGTGGCGGGCCTGGCGGCGCTGGTCAAGGCGATGTACCCGAAGCTCACCGCCAAGGGCATCGTCAACCGGATCAAGGAGACGGCCCAGCACCCGGCGGCCCCGGGCGGCCGCGACAACTTCGTCGGCTACGGCGTGATCGACCCGGTGGCGGCGCTGACGCAGGTCCTGCCGTCGGAGGTCGGGAACCAGGCGCCGATCCCCGCCCCGCAGATGGCCCAGCTCCCCCCGGCGAACGACCACAGCTCGACCCCGATGATCGTGGCGCTGGCCGGCACGGCGGGCGGCGTGCTCGCGCTGCTGATCACGTTGTTCGTGATGCACACGATCCGCCGCAACCGCCCGGCCGAAACCGGCACCCGCCGCTGACCCTCGGACCGGAACGGGATCCGTTCCGGCCTGGGGATCACGTCGCGGGCGGGGCCGGCGGTTTCTTCTGCTGCGGGGTTTCGTCCTCGCCGATCACCGGGGGTGCGACCAGGCCGGGCTCGCCCAGCAGGTCGGACGACTTCGTGACCGGGCGGGTCTTCGACGGGCGGCGAGCCTGCCCGCCGCCCGAGCCGAACGCCCCGAAACCCATCATCGGCATCATCGGGACTCCGCCCGATGAGCTGTGGTCCTGCTGCGCGGGAGGGGCCGGCTGCGGGTCGGCGGGTTGCGCCGTTTCGGGGGTTCCCGCGCCCGTGTGACGGCCCTCCGCCTGGCCGTCGGCCGAAGACGGGGTCATCACCTCGTCGGCCGGAGCCGCGGCCGTGGCGTCCGTGGTGGCCTGCTCGCCCGCTTCGTTCAGGGCGTCGTCGTGCAGCTTGAAGCGCTCCGGCGGGTACCGGTGCCGGATCTCGATGGTGCGGGACGCCGCGTCCGGGTCGTCGACGCCGTCGCACAGCCGGTCGAACGCCTCCATGACGTCGCGCGCGGTCTCGTGCAGCGCCTTCGCCGACTCCTGGGTCTCCTCCAGCTGGGCCCGCGCCCGCTTGGGGCCGCCGGCCGGGAGCAGCATCGTCTCCGACGTCAGCTCCGCCGCGTCCACCAGCACCTCGACGAGGTCGACGACCACGTGCCGCACGGTCGTCACCAGCTCGTCCAGCGCGCCGGCCAGGGTGTCGAGCGCCTCGTGGAGGTCGCCGCCCGCCGCGCCGACCGCGCGGATGTACGTGACGAACGAGTCCGCGTCCCGGCCCTCCCAGCCCGCGTCGAGCCGGCCGAGCTCGTCGTCCAAGCGGGCCGAGACCTCGGCCGCGACCGAGGCCGCCTGCCGCAGGCGATCCGCTTCCGCACCGAGGTCGGCCCAGCGGCCGAGCAGCGGGCGGAAGTACGTCTCGACGGGGTCGATGACGCCCAGCTGCCGCGCCAGATCCGTGAGGTACGCCAGGTACGGCTCGGCCGCCGCCGTGATGTCCTCGCCCGCGGGCACCGGCACCGAAGCCGCCGGGGAGCCGGTCTCGGTCTTCATCCGTCGAGCCTCCCGGCCCGCTTGATCAGCTCCGCGGCTTCCGCGTCCTGCCCGCCGTGGCGGATCGCCACCTGCCGCAACGCCTCCGCCGCCGAACGCAGCGCCTCGGCGCCGTCGGCCAGCTGCCGCCGCAACGCCCCGGACGCGCGGCCGTAGGACTCGCCGAGGCCGATCTGCGCGCCCAGCGTCCCGTAGGACTCCGCGGTGACGTCCCCGCCGACCTCGGCCGCCGCCACGTCCAGGTCGGCCGCGGCGGCGTCGGCCGTCTCGGCGTACCGGGCGACGACGACGCCGTCCATCCTCAAGCCGGCCACGGCACCTCCACTCACGAGAAAGACCCTCGAGCGTGGGACGCCCGGCGCGGTCCGGCGGTTCCGCTCAGTTCCCCGGCTGCGGGGTCGGGTACGCGCCGGCGTTCGGGTCGATCGGCACCGCGTCGAACTGCCGCAGCACGTCCTGGGTGTTCAGCGACGCCCCGGTCGGCAGCAGCCCGATGATCGACTCCGGCGCCGGCTGCCGGTTGTTCATGCCGATCGCGTCCGCGGTCTGGGCGTCCGGGACGCTGTAGCGGACGCCCCGGTCGGAGATCAGCTGGATCTGGCCCTTGCCGAAGCTGGCCTTGCCGGTGGCGGACTGGACGACCGCGGCGAACCCGGGCTTGAGGTAGAAGCCGTTGAGCGGCACCCGGTTCGGGCCCGGCGTGGTCACCGTCATCGGGACGAACTTTTCGCCGCCGCTCTTCTGACCGGGCAGCTGCGTGTCGACGTACACCGAGGTGTGCGCGTCCTGGTCGGGACCGGACCCCGCCAGCGACCAGCCCAGGCACGCGACCGACGAGTTCTTCGTCGCGTCGAGGACCGTCGGCACCGAGCGCGGGAAGTCGTCGACCGCGATGTAGTCGGGGTCGGCCGGCTGCATGGTGTGCACCCCGGCGAGCTTGTCGAGGCCCAGCGTCTGGATCCGGCCGGAGCTGCCGTTCTTCGCGACGCGGATGATGTCGGCGACGGCGTTGGACACCCGCTGGATGCCGCCGCGGGTGATCGCCCAGTAGTTGAGCGTCGTCTCGCCGGCCTGCTGCGTGGCGAAGACGTCGCCGACGGTCAGGCCGTCGAAGTCCGCCGGGACCTGGCCGCCGGCGATCTTCGGCGGCGTCAGCTTCGCGACCTCGGGGATCGCGTTGAGCAGCCCCTGCGTGATCTTCCGCGGCGACGGCGGCAGCTGCAGCGCCGTCCGCACCGCGTCATTCGGGTTGTCGACGTCGATCTCGGCGCGCACGGTGTTCGCGTTCGGCCGGTTCCGGGAGCTCGGCAGCCGGTACACGAGGTAGGTCTTCCCGTTGTCGGCCTTCGCCAGCAGCGCCTCGTTTTCGCGCAGCTCGGTGCCCAGCCCGCTCGGCGCGATGCCGCCGAAAACGTAGGTGTTGGTCCGGCCGGTGTCGGGGTTCGGCAGCGACGGGTCCAGCTGAACCTGGTCGCAGACGGCCCAATTCGGGGAAATTCGCTGGGAATCCGTCGGGATCAGCTGCGGACCGTCCGGAATTCCGGTCAGTTTCTCGCGCGGAATGTCCTTCAGCTGCTCGTCGGAAACGACCGTGGGATTCTTCACACTCGCCGGGCTCGCCGCGGCGGGGGCCGGGGTGGCAGCCGCGCCGCCGGCGCCCGCGCCCGCACTGGTCGACTTCTGCTGGGCCAGCAGCAACAGCCGCGCCGACGCGAGGTTGAACGTCGGAATCAGCTTCTTCGGGTTGCCCGTCACCACGTACACCGTGCCGGACTGTTCGCCGATCACGATGTTCCCGGCCTCGGGCACCGAAGGCGCCGGGCTGAGCAGGCCCCAGACGACGAACACGATCATGCCGAGCGCGCCCAGCACCACCCCCACGATCGTGGCCCGCGTGTGGGTGCGCATCGGGTCGTGCAGCATCACGGCGTCCCGCCGGACCAGCGCCGACTGCATCCGCCGTAGGACGAACTGATACGCCTGGACCTGAGACTTAGTCGTCGGTGTTGATGGCATTCTCGACCTACAGCTCTCCCCGTCGCGGTACGGTTCCGCAGGATAGCCGTACGGGGACCGTCTGGTGTGGGGTTTCTACCAACTCCAGCTAGGGTCGGGCTCCCCGGGACCCGGCTTCCGGGTACGCAGCAAGCACGAGGGGAAGAGAAAGCGCGGATGTCCGTCACCACTCCTCCACGTCCGCCTGGCCCGCCCGGGCCCCCGCCGCCCGGTGGCCGTCCGCCGGGCCCGCCGCCCCGGCCGGGCAGACCCGGTGGTCCCGGAGGCGTTCCCGGTGGTCCCGGAGGCGTTCCCGGCGTACCCGGCGGACCCGGTGGCGGCCCCGGCGGACCCGGTGGCGGCCCCGGCGGACCCGGTGGCGTCCCTGGCATGCCCCCGCGCGGTCCCGGCGGCCCGGTTCCCGGTGGCCCTGGCGGACGTCCCGGCGGACCGGGTGGTCCCGGAGGCCCTGGCGGCCCGGGTGGCCCCGGCGGCCCCGGCGGTCCTGGCGGCGGCGGTCCCGGTGGCCCCGGTGGTCCCGGCGGCGGTGGCCCGGGTGGTCCCGGTGGCGGCCCCGGCGGCCCGCAAGGGCCCGACGACAGCGGTCCCGCCACTCCCCCGCCCGGCCCGGCCCGGGTGGCCCCGCCGGCGCGGCGGCGGTCGGCCGGCGTCACCCTCGGCCCGCTGCCCGTGGCCAACCTCGTCGTGCTCGAAGTCGGCCTGGCGATCGGCCTGGTCCTGCTCGCGATCGACATGTCGCTCAAGTACGTCGGCATCGGCATCGTCGGCTTCGCCCTCATCGTCGCGCTGCTGCGCTGGCGCGGCCGCTGGTTCACCCAGTGGGTCGGCCTGACGCTGCGCTACACCTTCCGCTCGCACGACCGGGTCGCGGACCCGCTGCCGCCGAGCACCGTCGAAGCCATGACCGCCGAAGAGACCACGGTCACCGGCCCCGACGACGCCCGCGTGAACCTGCTCCGCATCGCCGTGCCGGACCTCGTCGTCGCCCACGGCGTCGACCACGAGCGCCAGCAGGTGGGGCTCGCCTGGAACGACGGCACGTGGACGGCGGTGCTGCTCGTCGAGCCGGCGCCCGCGTTGATCACCCAGGCCGACGGCGCGCCGAGCCTGCCGCTGTCGGCGCTGGCGCCCTGCCTCGAAGACCGCGGCGTGGTCCTCGACTCGATCCAGATGATCTGGCACTGCTACCCGGGCAGCGCGGCGCTGCCGTCGGACTCGCCGGCGCTGAGCTCCTACATGGAGGTGCTGGGGCCGCTGCCCGCGGCGGCCCGGCGGACGACGTGGGTGGCGATCCGGCTCGACCCGAGGCGGTGCCCGGCGGCGATCCGGGAGCGCGGCGGCGGCGTCGTCGGCGCCCACCGCGCGCTGATCGGGGCGCTGTCGCGGGTGCGCAACGCACTGGAGTCCCAGGGCGTGCCGACGCGGCCCCTGGACCCGGACGAGCTGCTGCGGGCGAGCATTTCCGCCGCGGAGCTGACGTCGGTGGCCGGGTCGCCCACCAAGGTGACGTTGCAGGAACGCTGGTCCGGCGTGACCGCGGCCGGGATCGGCCACGCGAGCTACGCCATCACCGGCTGGCCGAAGGGCAAGGTCGCCAACAGCCTGAACGCGCTGACGAGCGTCCGAGCGCTGTCGGCGACGCTCGCGATGTCGATTTCCCCGGCGTCCGACGAGGGCAAGATCGGGCTGCGCGGCGTGGTCCGGCTGAGCGCGCGGAACCCGCGTGAGCTCGACGCCGCCGACCAGCGGCTGCAGGGGCTGTCCGAGCGGCTCGGAGTGGACCTGACGCCGCTGCGCGGCCTGCAGGTTTCCGCCTTCGCCGCGACGCTGCCGATCGGAGGAACAGCATGAGGGAGCTTGCGACCGAATCATTCAACACTGCGTCTTCGGCGAATGCCGCGCCGAGCGTGAGCGAGGTGTGCGCATGAGTTCCCGCGTCCGTGACGCCGGGCAGAACAGCGGTGTCGCGCCGGAGTTCACCGTGGACCCCGCGATGCTCGACGCGATCAGCCCCTCGGGTGACCGCGGCGGCATCGTGCTCGGCTCGGGCCTCAAGGGCGAGCCGCTGACGATCTCGGCGCTGCGCTCGACCCCCACCCGGATCGTGCTGGTGGGCGGGCTCTACCTGGCCCGCCAGGTGGCCATGCGCGCGATGGCGGTCGGCGCCTGGGTCGTCGTCGCCACCGGGCGCCCGACCGAGTGGCAGGTGCTCTCCCGGGCGGCCGGCAGCCGCGACGGGCGACCGTCGCCGCTGGTGCAGATCCGGCGGCTGTCACCGGTCGAGCTGCCGCGGCCGTCGGAGGACGCGCCGCTGCTGGTGGTGACCGACGGCGGCCCGACGCCCCAGGACCTGTTCCCGCCCCGCTCGCCCTGGCAGACGACGGTCTACGTGCTCCCCTACCTGCACCCGCAGGCGGGCGCGACGGCCAACGCGGCGGACCTGGTCCTGATGCAGCGCCTCCCGGCCGGCCAGGCCGAGCTGGCGGCCCGCATCTGGCGCCTGCCGCCCCAGATGATGCGCCAGCTGACGACGTTGAAGGACGACCAGGCGGTGGCCCTGGGCCGCAACCTCTGGCGACCGCTTCGCCTGGTCACCACGGGCAAGGAGCAGCAGCTCCTCGGCCCGGTCCGCCGCGGCGACTGACCCACGCAGTGAATGACTCATTCCTGGCGTCTGACGTCAGGAATGAGTCATTCACTGCATCGGAACGGGCTAGAGCGAGGTGCGGACGTTGCGGGTTTGCTCCGCGCGCGCGGCCAGCTCGGTGTCCGGGGGGTAGTCCACGCGCAGCAGCGTGAGGCCGTGGGCCGGGGCCACCGCGCTGTCCCGGATGCCGCTCTCCAGCACCTTCGACGGCCACGCGTCCGTGCGGCGGCCGTCGCCGACCAGGAGGAGCACGCCCACCAGGCTGCGGACCATCGAGTGGCAGAACGCGTCCGCCGAGACCCGGACCTCCAGCAGGTGCTCGTCCACCCGCGCCCATTCCAGGCGCTGCAGCTCACGGATCGTCGTGCCCGTCTCGCGCTGCTTGCAGTAGGCCGCGAAGTCGTGCAGGCCCAGCAGCTCCGCGGCGGCGGCGTTCATCGCGTCCGTCGACAGTGGACGGTTCCACGCCAGGGTGTCGTGGCGGCGCAACGGGTCCACGCCCCACGGCGCGTCCGAGACGCGGTAGCGGTAGTGACGGCGGATCGCCGAGAACCGCGCGTCGAAGCCCTCGGGAGCGACCCGGGCACCCAGCACCCGGACGTCACCCGGCAGCAGGCGGTTCCAGCGGCCCGCCATGCGCGTCAGGTCCGGGATGCCCTCGGCGGAGACCGGGACACGGCCGGAGGCGCCCGGAGCGAGCGGCACGACGTCGACGTGCACCACCTGGCCGGTCGCGTGCACCCCGGCGTCCGTACGGCCCGCCACGACGACGGACTTCGGCACCGCGGCTCCCGGTGGCTGCCGCTGCAGGGCCTCCTCCAGGACGCCCTGGACCGTCCGGCGGCCCGGCTGCCGGGCCCAGCCCGAGAAGTCCGTGCCGTCGTAAGAGACGTCCAGGCGCAGACGAACGAGCCCGCCCTCCCCGAAGGGAGTGGCGGGCTCGTCCGGTGTCGAAGCGGCCGTCAGGACGTCAGTCCTTCTTGGCGTCGGCGTCGGTCTCCTCCGAGGCGGGAGCCTCGGTGGTGTCCTCGGCCTTGGCCTCCTCGGCAGCGGGAGCCTCCTCGGCCGGAGCCTCGGTGGTGGTCTCCTCGGCAACCGGGGCGGCGGCCTTCTCGTCCTTGGCGAACTTCGTCTTGCGAGCGCGCTCGGCCTCGGACGTCACGGTCTTCTCGGCCACCAGTTCGATGACGGCCATGGCGGCGTTGTCGCCCTTGCGCGCCATCGTCTTGGTGATCCGGGTGTAGCCGCCCGCCCGCTCCGCGAAGTGCGGACCGATCTCGGCGAACAGCTTGTGCACGACGTCCTTGTCACGGACGACCTTCTGCACCTGACGGCGGTTGTGCAGGTCGCCCCGCTTCGCCTTCGTGATCAGCTTCTCGGCCAGCGGGCGGACCCGGCGGGCCTTCGCCTCGGTGGTCGTGATCTTGCCGTGCTCGAACAGCTGCGTGGCCAAGTTGGCCAGGATCAGCCGCTCGTGCGCGGACGACCCGCCGAGCCGGGCTCCCTTGGTAGGGGTGGGCATTGGTTCTCCTACTAGTTCAGCTCGCAGCGTCCAGGCACAGAGCCCTAGAGCTGCTCGGTCTCTGCGTAGTCCTGGCCATCGTCGTGGCCGTCCGAAATCCCGTCGGCGATGCCACCGACACCCTCCGACCAGCCTTCACCGTCGTAGCTGGCCGCAGCCGCGGTCGGGTCGAACCCGGGCGGGCTGTCCTTCAGCGCGAGGCCGAGGCCGACGAGCTTGAGCTTGACCTCGTCGATCGACTTGGCGCCGAAGTTGCGGATGTCGAGCAGGTCCGCCTCGCTGCGCGAGACGAGCTCGCCCACCGTGTGGATGCCTTCGCGCTTGAGGCAGTTGTACGACCGGACGGTGAGGTCCAGGTCCTCGATCGGCATCGCGTAGGCGGCGATGGTGTCCGCCTCCTGCGGCGACGGGCCGATCTCGATGCCCTCGGCGTCGACGTTCAGCTCGCGAGCGAGACCGAACAGCTCCACCAGCGTCTTGCCGGCCGACGCGACCGCGTCGCGCGGCGTGATCGACGGCTTGGTCTCGACGTCCAGGATCAGCTTGTCGAAGTCGGTGCGCTGCTCGACACGGGTGGCCTCGACCTTGTAGGTCACCTTGAGGACCGGCGAGTAGATCGAGTCGACCGGGATCCGGCCGATCTCCGCGCCCGCCTGCTTGTTCTGCAGGGCCGGAACGTAACCGCGGCCGCGCTCGACGACGAGCTCGATCTCGAGCTTGCCCTTGCCGTTCAGCGACGCGATGTGCAGATCCGGGTTGTGCACGGTGACACCCGCCGGCGGCACGATGTCGGCCGCCGTGACCTCACCGGGGCCCTGCTTGCGCAGGTACATGGTGACCGGCTCGTCCTCTTCCGAGGACACCACGAGCTCCTTGAGGTTCAGGATGATGTCGGTGACGTCTTCCTTCACCCCGGGAACGGTGGTGAACTCGTGCAGCACGCCGTCGATGCGGATGCTCGTCACGGCCGCGCCCGGGATGGACGACAGCAGCGTACGACGCAGCGAGTTGCCGAGCGTGTAGCCGAAGCCGGGCTCCAGCGGTTCGATGGTGAACCGGGAGCGGGTCTCGTTGACCGTCTCTTCGCCGAGAGCCGGCCGCTGGGAAATCAGCATTTCTTCCTAATTCCTTTCCAGACGACGCCCGCCATATGACGTCGAAGGGATGGCGCGGCGGCGGCGCACCTGTCGCGCCGCCGCCTTGTCCGACGAGGCCGGACTACTTCGAGTAGAGCTCGACGATCAGCTGTTCCTGAACCGGAACGTCGATCTGCGCACGCTCCGGGAGCTGGTGGACCAGCACGCGGAGGTTGGACTGGACGACCTGCAGCCACGCCGGGATCGGGCGGTCGCCGAAGGACTCCTTGGCCACGACGAAGGGCAGCATCGAGAACGACTTCGGCCGCACGTCGATGATGTCCCACTTGGTGACCTGGTACGACGGGACGTTGACCTTGACGCCGTTGACCAGGAAGTGGCCGTGGCTCACCAGCTGACGCGCCTGACGGCGGGTGCGGGCGATGCCGGCGCGGTAGATCACGTTGTCCAGGCGGGACTCGAGGATCTGGAGCAGGTTCTCACCGGTCTTGCCCGGACGCCGGACGGCTTCCTTGTAGTACCGGACGAACTGACGCTCGAGAACGCCGTAGGTGTAGCGAGCCTTCTGCTTCTCCTGCGACTGCAGGAGGTACTCGGACTCCTTGATGCGCCCGCGGCCGTGCTGGCCCGGCGGGTAGGGGCGACGCTCGAAAGCCTGGTCGCCGCCGATGAGGTCAACCTTGAGGCGACGCGAAATACGCGTCGCGGGGCCGGTGTAACGAGCCATTTCTTCTTACTCCTCCCCGTTCCTCAGACCCGGCGCCGCTTGGGCGGGCGGCAGCCGTTGTGAGGCTGCGGGGTCACGTCCTGGATGGTGCCGACCTCGAGGCCGGCCGCCTGCAGCGAGCGGATCGCCGTCTCGCGGCCCGAACCCGGGCCCTTCACGAAGACGTCGACCTTCTTCATGCCGTGCTCGGCGGCCTTGCGGGCAGCGTTCTCGGCGGCCATCTGCGCGGCGAACGGGGTGGACTTGCGGGAGCCCTTGAAGCCCACGTGCCCACTCGACGCCCACGCGATCACGGCACCGGTCGGGTCCGTGATCGAGACGATGGTGTTGTTGAAGGTGCTCTTGATGTGCGCGTGACCGTGCGCGACATTCTTCTTTTCCTTGCGGCGGACCTTCTTGGCCCCGGCCGCAGTACGAGACTTCGGTGGCATGTTGTGAGGGATCTCCTGTTAGCGCGCGTTCTCTTGGTGAGCGGCGACCGCTTCGGCCTGTCCGCGCCGGATGATCGAACCGGCGTCGGTGTACAGGTTGCGGAGCGCCATCGGGCGGGCGTAGAGCGCCTTGGGCGAGACACAAGCCGAGCCGCGGCGGTGAACGCCACCCATCTGCACGACCTTCTTGCCCTGGACGCTCACTTCTTGCCAGCCTTCTTCTTGCCGGCGACCGTCTTCTTCGGACCCTTGCGGGTACGGGCGTTGGTCTTCGTGCGCTGACCACGGACGGGAAGTCCGCGGCGCCAGCGAAGGCCCTCGTAGCACCCGATCTCGATCTTCCGACGGATGTCGGCGTTCACCTCGCGGCGAAGGTCACCCTCGACCTTGAAGTTCTCTTCGATGTACACACGCAGCTTCGCGAGGTCGTCATCGCTGAGGTCTTTGACGCGGGTGTCCGCGTTGAGCTCGGCAGCCTTGATGAGCTGCTTCGAGCGGGTACGGCCGATGCCGTAGATGTAGGTAAGCGCGATCTCCAACCGCTTTTCGCGGGGGAGGTCTACGCCAGCGAGTCGTGCCATTGGCGTTGATGCTCCTTCTTCGGTTTCATCTTCAGGTCTGCTCCCCGTCCGGTTCCGGGACCGACTCGCCTGTCGTGCCCTCGGCTTGCGCTTCGGGTGTCCCGGCCCCGGCCTGAAGCCCGGGGGTGAACCGGTTCACTCGCGTGAACCGGCAGGTGCGGGGAGGTTGTGTAGCCGTCAATCCACTCTGGTCGAGTGCTTGGTAATCAGCCCTGCCGCTGCTTGTGCCGCAGGTTCTCGCAGATCACCATGATCCGGCCGTGACGGCGGATCACCTTGCACTTGTCGCAGATCTTCTTGACGCTCGGCTGGACCTTCACGTCTTCTGCTCTCCTGTTAGCTGCTCTTCGTGATCACTTGTAGCGGTAGACGATGCGACCACGAGAGAGGTCGTAGGGCGAGAGCTCCACGACAACCCTGTCCTCGGGCAGGATGCGGATGTAGTGCTGCCGCATCTTGCCGCTGATGTGTGCCAGGACCTTGTGACCGTTCTCCAACTCGACGCGGAACATCGCGTTGGGGAGCGGCTCGACTACGCGGCCTTCGACCTCGATGGCCCCGTCTTTCTTCGCCATGTCCTCCGCATTTCCTTTGTCGACACTGTCTGTCGCTACAGTCTGTGACCAACCGGAGCACGAGTGCTGGTTGGGCGGTGCGTCGGCACACCGGTGCCCGAGTCCCAGTAGACCGTGAATTCACGAGCGCGCAGGATCCGGGCGCGATAAGTGCGCCGACTTGACAGTGTACGCAACCCGTGTCGCGACCCCCAAACCGGGGGTGACCATGCTAAAGGAACGTGCAGGTGGACGTGATCGCGATCACCGCTTGTGGGTGAACGTGCAGGTCAGGCGTCTTCCGGGGCGGTGAGCACCCAGGGGCCGTCTTCGGTGATCGCGACGGTGTGCTCCCAGTGGGCCGCGCGGGAGCCGTCGGCCGTGACGACCGTCCAGCCGTCGTCCAGCTCGCGGGTCTCGCCACCACCACCGGTCAGCATCGGCTCGATCGCGAGCGCCATGCCGGGCTTCAGCCGCGGGCCCTTGCCGGGTTTGCCGACGTTGGGCAGGAACGGGTCCATGTGCATCTCGCGGCCGATGCCGTGGCCGCCGTACTCGACGATCATCCCGTACTCGATGCCGTCGTCGCGGGCCGCGCGCTCGGCGGCGGACTGGACGGCGTAGGAGATGTCGGTGAGCCGGCCGCCGGCGCGGACCGCCTCGATCCCGGCCCACATCGCCGCCTCGGTCGCCGCGGACAGCGCGAGGTCGGCGTCGGAGACCTGGCCGATGGCCAGCGTCACGGCGGAGTCGCCGTGCCAGCCGTCGAGGATGGCACCGCAGTCGACGGAGATGATGTCGCCGTCGGCCAGCACCTGGGTCTTCGCCGGGATGCCGTGGACGATCTGCTCGTTCACCGACGCGCAGATCGACGCCGGGAAACCGTGGTAGCCCTTGAACGACGGCACCGCCCCGGCGTCCCGGATCGTCTGCTCGGCCAGCTCGTCGAGCTCGGCGGTGCTGACGCCCGGCTTCGCCGCGGCGCGGACCGCCGCGAGCGTGCGGGCGACGACGAGGCCCGCGGCCCGCATCGCCTGCAGCTCGTCCGGCGTCTTGACTTCGATCATGCGCCCACGGCGGAGCACTTGCAGAACACGCAATCCTCCGAGGTTCACGTGCGGTCGCGCAGCGCTTTCAGCACCCGGCCGGAGATCTCCTCGACACTGCCGACACCGTCGACGGTCACCAGGATGTCGGCGTAGTACTCCAGCAGCGGCGCGGTGTCCGACACGTAGATCTGCTGACGGCGGCGGATGACCTCTTCGGTGTCGTCCGCTCGGCCGCGTGACATGAGCCGCCCGACGACGACGTCCTCCGGGACCTGCAGCTGGATCACCGCGTCGAGCGAAACATCCGCGTCGCCCAGGATCTCGCCGAGGACCTCGGCCTGCTTGGTGTTGCGGGGGAAGCCGTCGAGCAGGAAGCCGGCCTTGGCGTCCGGCTCGGCGAGCCGCTCGCGGACCATTTCGTTGGTCACCGAGTCGGGCACGAGCTCACCCGAGTCCAGGTAGCGCTTCGCCTCCTGGCCGAGCGGGGTCTCCTGGCCGACGTGCGCGCGGAACAGGTCACCGGTGGAGATGTGCGGGACACGCAGCTGCTCGGACAGGGCCACCGCCTGCGTGCCCTTGCCCGCGCCGGGCGGGCCCACGAGAACCAGGCGCGTCACTTCAAGAACCCTTCGTAGTTGCGCTGCATCAGCTGGCTCTCGATCTGCTTCACGGTGTCGAGACCGACACCGACCATGATCAGCACAGCGGTGCCACCGAACGGGAAGTTCTGGTTGTTCCCGCTACCGGTCAACGACAGGAAGAAGTTCGGAAGGATCGCGATGATGCCCAGGTACAGCGAACCCGGCAGGGTGATCCGGCCGAGCACGAAGCTCAGGTACTCCGCCGTCGGGCGGCCCGGGCGGATGCCCGGGATGAAGCCGCCGAACTTCTTCATCTCTTCCGCACGCTCGTCCACGTTGAACGTGATCGTGATGTAGAAGTACGTGAAGAAGATGATCAGGGCGAAGTACAGCGCGATGTGCGCCCAGCTGGACTGGTTCACGATGTAGTTCTTGATGAAGACCTGCCAGCCGGAGTTGGCGTTCTGGTCGCCGACGAGGCGGCTGATCAGGTCCGGCAGGTACAGCAGGGACGACGCGAAGATGACCGGGATGACGCCGGCCTGGTTGACCTTGATCGGCAGGTAGGTCGACGTGCCGCCGTACATCCGGCGACCGACCATGCGCTTGGCGTACTGCACCGGGATCCGGCGCTGCCCCTGCTCGACGAAGATGACGCTGGCGATGATCACCAGGCCGAAGACGCAGACGATCGCCAGCCCCACGCCACCGGCGTTGCTGAGGATGTTGCCGCCCTCGACCGGGATGCGCGCCGCGATGTTCAGGAAGATCAGGACGGACATGCCGTTGCCGACACCGCGCTCGGTGATCAGCTCGCCCAGCCACATCATGACGGCGGTGCCCGCGGTCATCGTGATGACGATGATGGCCAGCGAGTAGACGCTGTTGTCCGGGATGATCGGCGACTGGCAGTCGGGGAAGAGCTGCTTGCGGTCCGCGAGCGCGACCACGCCGGTGGCCTGCAGGATCGCCAGGGCGATCGTCAGGTACCGGGTGTACTGGGTCAGCTTGCCCTGGCCGGACTGCCCTTCCTTCTTCAGCTCCTCGAACCGCGGGATGACCACGGTGAGCAGCTGGATGATGATGCTCGCCGTGATGTACGGCATGATGCCGGTCGAGAAGAGCGACAGCTGCAGCAGCGCACCACCGCTGAACAGGTTCAGCAGCTGGTAGACGCCCTCCTGCTGCGCCTGGGAGCTACAGGCCTGTACGGCACCGTACGAGATGCCGGGCGCCGGAATAGTCGCACCGATTCGGTAAACCGCGACGATGGCTAGCGTGAACAGGATCTTCTTGCGTAGATCCGGCGTCGCGAGAGCCGAGCGGAAGGCGCTGAGCACGCGGGGGACCTCCTCGGCGTCGTCGGCTGTCCTAACCGACGATCGGCTTGGCCGGCACGGGGCCGGCAGGAACACACAGCACTACTGGCACGCAAGCCAGGAACGCTTCGGGGCACACTCGTCCCGAAGCGTGTCGCCGACTCTAACAGCTTCACAGGGCGTGTCCGCAGTCCGTGTGCGTTTTCCGTACCAAGGTTGCTCCGGCGGGTTGATCCACATCGCCGTCTTGGCCGGATTCCTTGACAGAATGCGGCTCAGGCGTTCGACATCGCGAGCGCTCCGGCCAGGCCGACGAGGACCGCACCGGTGCCCCGATCGACGTTGCGCCGGGCCCGCCGGGAGAGCCTGATCGTCTTCACCGCGGCGCCGACGCCGACGTAAACCGAGCCGGCCAGGAACTCGGCCAGCAGGTAGCCCGCGCCCAGCAGCGCGAGCTGTCCCGGATATGGCCCGTGACCTGCGTCGATGAACTGCGGGACGAAGGCGGTGAAGATCAGGATCGCCTTCGGGTTGGTGAGGGCGACACCGAACTCTTTGCGGGTCACGCGCCACGCCGTCGTGGGGGTTTTCGGCAGCTCTTTCGGGGTGTTTTCGCCGCGGAAGGTGGACCAGAGCAGGCGGAGGCCGAGGTAGAGCAGGTAGGCGGCGCCGGCCCATTTGATGATCGTCAACGCGGTCTCGGACGCGGCCAGCAGCTGCCCCAGCCCGGCCGCGACAGCGGCGATCAACAGGGTGAAAGCGGCCAGCCGGCCGCCGAGCCCGGCGAGTCCGTGGCGAACACCGTGCGTCATGCCGTGGTGGAGACCGAGCAGGTTGTTCGCCCCGGGCGTAAGGGCGACGAGCACGGACGCCCCGAAGAAGACCCACACACCTCCACGGTAGCGGCGGTCAGGGCTGTTCGTCGTCCGGCGGCAGGACGGTGATGGCGACCCCGGACGGCGGCGTCGGGGTGTCGGCGTAGGCGAGCGCCGGATCGGCCCAGCCGGGCGGCTGCCGCCAGGGCAGGTACGCGACGACAGCGGCGGCCGCGGCCACGACGGTGCCGCCGATCAGCAGCCACAGGCCCGGCCCGGTGGCGACCGTGACCTCGACCTCGCTGGACCTGGCGGACCACCCGATCCCGCTCGTGCCGGCGGTGCTGACCACACCGGCGGCGAAGACAGCCCCCGCGGCGATCAGCCACCGGCCGAGCCGGTGGCCCGGGCGGCTGAAGGTGAGGAGCGCGGCGGCGACCAGGACGACGACGGCGAAGAGGAGCGGGACGCCGACCGGTGCACCGGCCTGGTCGGTGAGCTCCTGGCCCGGGACTTCGATGGTGTGGCCCCATGCGGTCTCGGTGATGAGCATCTGGGCGTCCAGGTACTGCTGGCCGGCGCCGAAGTGTTCACGGATCCGGAAGAGCGGGAGGAAGGCCCCGAGCAGGGTCATGACGGCCGCGACGACCGCGAGCACGGGCGGAGCGAACCGCAGGAGGGAAGCGGCGGCGGGAGCCGGCGGTTCGGCGGCAGGTTGGTCGGCGTGCGGCGGTGGCGGCTGGGTGCTGCCGGGCACGGCTCCCGGGAGCTGAGCGACGGGGTACGGCAGCTCGGCGGGGTGGAAGGGCGGTCCGGGCGGCGGAGACGCGGCACCCGGGAACGGCGAGGGCTGGGATGGGGGCGACACGTCGGCGGGCTGGAGTGCGGTCTGCGAGGGCACTTCGGGCCGCGGGGCCTCCGCCGGGAAACGCAGCGGCTCAGCCAGCGGCGGCACATCAGCGGGCTGGAAAGCCGCCTCCAGCCGCGGCGCCTCGGCAGGGAATCGCAGCGGCTCCGCCTTCGGCGGCACATCGGCAGGCCGCGGAACGCCAGGCGAGGGCGCATCGGGCCCCGAAGCCTCCGCCGGGAAACGCAGCGGCTCCCCCAGCGGCGGCACATCGGCAGGCCGCGGAACGCCAGGCGAGGGCGCATCGGGCCCCGAAGCCTCCGCCGGGAAACGCAGCGGCTCGGCCTGCGGCGCGCCTGCTCCCGGTTCAGGGCCGGCGGGCCGCGGTGCTTCGACCGGGAAGCTCAGCGGCGACTCGGCGCCGTCGGGCTGTGCTGCGGGCTCCTGCGACGGTCTGTCCACCCCTTGATCCTCCGTCCGGATTCCCTTCCCGGCAAGGAACCGCCGTCAGGAGCAGACGGCGAAGGCCCGCCTGGCAGAGCCAGACGGGCCTTCGAACGAGCAACCTCAGTTGGTGGTGGCGGAGCCACCGGCCGCTTCGAGCTTCTCCTTGGCCGAGCCGGAGAACGCGTCGGCGGTGATGTCCAGCTTGACGCCGTTCAGATCGCCGTTGCCGAGCACCTTCACCAGCTTGCCCTTGCGGACCAGACCGCTCTGCGCGAGCTCCTCGGCGCTGATCTTGCCGCCGTCCGGGAAGACGCGGGCGATGTCGCCCACGTTCACCGGCTGGTACTCGGTGCGGAAGCGGTTCTTGAAGCCGCGAAGCTTCGGGAGCCGCATCTGGATGGGCATCTGCCCACCCTCGAACCGGGCCGGCACGTTCTTCCGGGCCTTGGTGCCCTTCGTACCGCGACCGGCCGTCTTGCCCTTCGAACCTTCACCACGACCGACGCGCATCTTCTCGCGCTTGGCGCCCGGAGCCGGACGCAGGTGGTGGATCTTGATGGCCGTCATGCCTGGACCTCCTCGACCTCCACCAGGTGGCGGACGGTGTGGATCAGGCCGCGCACCTGGGGGGTGTCATCACGCACGACGCTCTGGCGGATCTTGCGCAGCCCGAGGGTGCGCAGCGACTCGCGGTGAGCGTGCTTCGTGCCGATCTTGCTCTTGACCTGGGTGACCTTGAGCTGAGCCATGTCAGACCCCCTGGCCCGCACGCTGGCGCAGCATCCGGGCCGGCGCGACGTCCTCGAGCGGGAGACCGCGGCGAGCCGCGACCTCTTCGGGACGCTGCAGACCCTTCAGGGCCGCCACGGTCGCGTGCACGATGTTGATCGCGTTGTCGGAGCCGAGCGACTTCGACAGCACGTCGTGGACACCCGCGCACTCCAGCACCGCACGCACCGGGCCACCGGCGATGACGCCGGTACCGGCGGAAGCCGGGCGGAGCAGGACGACACCAGCGGCTTCCTCACCCGTGATCGGGTGGGGGATGGTGCCGCCGACGCGCGGAACGCGGAAGAAGTTCTTCTTCGCTTCCTCGACGCCCTTGGCGATGGCCGCGGGAACTTCCTTGGCCTTGCCGTAGCCGACGCCGACCTGACCGTCGCCGTCGCCGACGACCACCAGGGCGGTGAAGCTGAAGCGACGACCACCCTTGACGACCTTGGCGACGCGGTTGATCGTCACGACCTTCTCGAGGTGCGGGGTCTTGTCCTGGCCGGCCCCGCCACGGCCGCTGTCGCGCCGGTCCCGGCCGCCACCGCGACGGTCATTGCGGTCGTTGCCGCCCTGCCCGCCGGGTCCGCCCTGTCCGCCGCCGAATTGCCGTGTACGTCCCGGCATCAGGCTTTCCTTCCGTTAACAAGCTTCTGCATCGTCAGAACTCCAGCCCCGCCTCACGGGCGGCGTCGGCGAGCGCGGCGATGCGGCCGTGGTAGGCGTTGCCCCCACGGTCGAACACCACAGCCGAGATCCCGGCGCTCTTGGCCCGCGCGGCGACGAGTTCCCCGACCTTGGCGGCCTTGGCCTTCTTGTCGCCGTCGACCGACCGGACGTCCGCCTCGAGGGTGGACGCCGACGCCAGCGTGTGGCCGGCGAGGTCGTCGATCACCTGCACGGCGATGTGCCGCGAGGACCGCTTGACGACCAGGCGCGGTCGCTGCTCGGTGCCCGAGACCTTCTTGCGGAGCCGGAAGTGCCGACGGGCCTTCGCGACGCGGCGGCGGGTCGAGATGTCCTTGCCCACCGGCTTGCGCTTCGTAGTCGTGTCGCTCATGATCACTTACCCGTCTTTCCGACCTTGCGGCGGATCTTCTCACCCTCGTAGCGCAGGCCCTTGCCCTTGTACGGGTCCGGGCGCCGCAGCTTGCGGATGACGGCCGAGATCTGGCCGACCTTCTGCTTGTCGATGCCCGAGACCGAGAACCGGGTGGGGGTCTCCACCTTGAAGGTGATGCCCTCCGGGGCCTCGATCTTGACCGGGTGCGAGTAGCCGAGGGCGAACTCGAGGTCCGAACCCTTGGCCTGCACGCGGTAACCCACGCCGTGGATTTCCATCTTCTTCTCGTAGCCGGCGGTGACGCCGACGACGAGGTTGTTCACCAGCGTACGGGTGAGCCCGTGCAGCGCCTTGCTGGTGCGCTCGTCATCCGGGCGCTTGACCAGCAGCGTGCCGTCCTCGTCGCGCTCGACGGTGATCGGCTCGGCGACGGTGTGCTCGAGGGTGCCCTTGGGCCCCTTGACCTTGATCTGCTGACCGTCGATGGTCACCTCGACCCCGGAAGGGACGGCGACCGGCAGCTTTCCGATGCGTGACATGCCTGTTCCCCTTCCCTTACCAGACGTAGGCGAGGACTTCGCCGCCCACGCTGTTGCGCTTGGCCTGCCGGTCCGTCTGCAGGCCACCGGACGTCGAGATGATCGCGATGCCCAGGCCGCCGAGCACGGACGGCAGTTCGGTCGATTTTGCGTAGATCCGCAGACCGGGCTTGGAGACGCGCCGGAGGCCGGCGATGCTCCGCTCACGGTTGGGGCCGTACTTGAGCTCGACGACGAGGTTCTTGTGCTTCTCGCCCGGCTCGTCGTGGTAACCCGCGATGTAGCCCTCACGCTTGAGGATCTCGGCGATGTTCGCCTTGAGCTTCGAGTGCGGGAGCTTGACCTCGTCGTGGTACGCCGAGTTCGCGTTACGCAGACGCGTCAAGAAGTCTGCGATGGGGTCGGTCATCGTCATGGTGACCTGTCAACCTTTCTCGCCTGGTTCCCCGCCCACCGGAGCGGGCGGGGCCTGTGGCGAAGTGGGAGTTAAAAAGAAGCTCTTACCAGCTGGACTTGCGGACGCCGGGCAGCTCGCCCGCGTGCGCCATCTCGCGAAGGCAGATCCGGCAGAGCCCGAACTTGCGGAACACGGCGTGCGGGCGGCCGCACCGCTGGCAGCGGGTGTAGGCGCGCACGGCGAACTTCGGCTTCTTCGAGGCCTTGTGGACCAGGGCTTTCTTGGCCATCGGCTCAGTTCTCCTTGAACGGGAAGCCGAGCTTGCGCAGCAGCGCCCGGCCCTCGTCGTCGTTCGTGGCGGTGGTGACGACGGTGACGTCCATGCCGCGCGGGCGGTCGATGGAGTCGGGGTCGATCTCGTGGAACATCGACTGCTCGTTGAGACCGAACGTGTAGTTGCCGTGGCCGTCGAACTGCTTCGGCGAAAGCCCGCGGAAGTCGCGGATACGCGGCAGCGCGATGGTCAGCAGCCGGTCGAGGAACTCCCACATCCGGTCGCCGCGCAGCGTGACGCGCGCGCCGATCGGCTGGCCTTCACGCAGCTTGAACTGCGCGATGGACTTGCGGGCCTTCCGGACCTCCGGCTTCTGGCCGGTGATCAGCGCGAGGTCCTTGACCGCGCCCTCGATCAGCTTGCTGTCGCGGGCGGCGTCGCCGACGCCCATGTTCACGACGACCTTCGTCACGCCCGGGATCTCGTGGACGTTGGCGAAGGAGAACTCAGCCTGCAGCTGGCCCTTGATTTCCTCGCGGTAGCGCACCTTGAGGCGCGGCGAGGTCTTCTCTGCGGTGGTCATCAGATGTCCTTACCGTTCCGGCGCGAGATCCGGACCTTCTTGCCGTCCTCGCCGATGCGGTAACCCACCCGGGCCGGCTTGCCGTCCGAGTCGACGACCATCACGTTCGAGACGTGGATGGGCGCCTCCTGCGTGACGATGCCGCCGGACTGCGCACCGCGCTGGGTCTGGCTGATCCGCGTGTGCTTCTTGATCCGGTTCACGCCCTCGACCAGCACGCGCTCGCGCTCGGGGTAAGCCTGGATGACCTTGCCCTTGGCGCCCTTGTCCTTGCCGGCGATGACGACGACCGTGTCGCCCTTCTTCACCTTCATCACAGCACCTCCGGCGCGAGCGAAATGATCTTCATGAACTTTCGGTCGCGCAGCTCGCGGCCCACCGGGCCGAAGATGCGGGTGCCGCGGGGCTCGTTGTCGTTCTTGATGAGCACGGCGGCGTTCTCGTCGAACCGGATGTAGGAACCGTCCGGACGACGGCGCTCCTTGACCGTGCGGACGATGACGGCCTTGACGACGTCGCCCTTCTTCACCCCGGCAGCCGGGATGGCGTCCTTCACGGTGGCGACGATGATGTCACCGATGCCGGCGTAGCGCCGCCCGGAGCCACCGAGAACGCGGATGCAGAGGATTTCCTTCGCACCCGTGTTGTCGGCTACCCGAAGCCGCGACTCCTGCTGGATCACGTCAACTCCTGTATGTCGCGCCGGTTCTCGCCCGCTTGTGAGGTTTCACAGTGGCGAGCCTTGCGGAACTAAAGACTCCGAAGAGCCCTGCTTACTTGGCCTTCTCCACGATCTGCACCAGGCGCCACCGCTTCGTCGCCGACAGCGGGCGGGTCTCCATCAGAAGGACCCGGTCACCCTCGCCCGCCTCGTTGTTCTCGTCGTGCACCTTCACCTTGGAGGTGGAGCGGACGACCTTCGAGTAACGGGGGTGCTTCTTGCGGTCCTCGAGCTCGACCACGATCGTCTTGTTCATCTTGTCCGAGACGACGTAGCCCTCGCGGACCTTGCGGTCGTTCCGGGCCGGCGTCTCGGTGGTGGGCTCGCTCATGCGGCACCTTCACTCTCGGCGTCGGGGGCAACGGACAGGCCGAGTTCGCGCTCGCGCATGACCGTGTAGATCCGCGCGATGTCCGTGCGGACGGTGCGCAGACGGCGGTTGTTGTCGAGCTGCCCGGTCGCCATCTGGAAGCGGAGGTTGAACAGCTCCTCCTTGTATTCCTTCAGACGCAGGACGAGCTCTTCCGCGGTGAGCTCACGCAGCTCCGATGCCTGTGCGGCACCTGCGTTAGCCATCAGAACTCACCACCTTCACGGGTCACGATGCGGCACTTCATGGGCAGCTTGTGGATCGCGCGGCGCAGCGCCTCGCGAGCCGTCTCCTCGTTCGGGAACGAGATCTCGAACATCACGCGGCCCGGCTTCACGTTGGCGATCCACCACTCGGGCGAACCCTTACCGGAACCCATCCGGGTCTCGGCCGGCTTCTTGGTCAGCGGGCGGTCCGGGTAGATGGTCGTCCACACCTTGCCACCACGCTTGATGTGACGGGTCATGGCGATACGAGCGGACTCGATCTGCCGGTTCGTCACGTAGCTGTGCTCAAGCGCCTGGATGCCGTACTCGCCGAAGCTGACCTTCGTGCCACCCTTGGCGGCGCCGTGGCGCTTCGGGGAGTGCTGCTTCCGGTGCTTGACCCTGCGCGGGATGAGCACGTCTCAGCCCTCCGTCTTTTCTGCGGTCTCGGTGGCCGGAGCCGCCGGGGCCTCGGTCGTGGCCGCAGCGGCGGCGCGACCGGCTTCGGTCGAGGTGGCGGTCGTGCCCGAGGCGCCGGAACGACGCGGACGGGACGGCCGGTCGCTGCGGTCACGGTCGCGACCACCGCGCGGCGCGCGCTCGGCGGCGTCGCGGGCTTCGCGGGCCTTCAGGCCACCGACGAGCTCACCCTTGTAGATCCACACCTTGACGCCGATGCGACCGAACGTCGTCTTGGCCTCGAAGAAGCCGTAGTCGATGTCGGCGCGCAGCGTGTGCAGCGGGACACGGCCATCGCGGTAGTGCTCGGAACGGGACATCTCGGCACCGCCGAGACGACCGCCGCACTGCACGCGGATGCCCTTGACCTGCGGCGAGCGCATGGAGGTCTGGATCGCCTTCCGCATCGCGCGGCGGAACGCCACGCGGTTGGAGAGCTGCTCCGCGACCGCCTGGGCGACCAGCTGGGCGTCGGCCTCGGGGTTCTTGACCTCGAGGATGTTCAGCTGGACCTGCTTCTTGGTCAGCTTCTCCAGCGCGCCGCGGATCCGGTCGGCCTCCGCACCGCGGCGGCCGATGACGATGCCCGGCCGGGCGGTGTGGATGTCCACGCGGACGCGGTCACGGGTGCGCTCGATCTCGACCTTGGAGATGCCGGCCCGCTCCATGCCCGTGGCGAGGAGCTTGCGGATCTTGACGTCCTCGGCCACGTACTCGGCGTACTGCTTGTCGGCGTACCAGCGCGACTTCCAGTCCGTGGTGATACCCAGGCGGAAACCGTGCGGGTTGATTTTCTGGCCCACTACCGGCCACCTGCCTTCTTCTTGCTCTGAGCCTTCTGCGCGACGGCCGGACGCGACTCCACCTCGACGGTGATGTGGCTGGTCCGCTTGCGGATCCGGTACGCGCGGCCCTGGGCCCGCGGACGGATGCGCTTGAGGGTGGGGCCCTCGTCGGCGTACGCGTTCTTGACCCAGAGCGTCTCCGGGTCCAGCTGAAGGTTGTTCTCGGCGTTGGCCACGGCGCTGGCGAGCACCTTCGCGACCGGCTCGCTGGCCGCCTGCGGGGCGAACCGGAGCACGGCCAAGGCGTCGGCGGCGCTACGTCCCTTGATGAGCTCGATCACCCGGCGCACCTTGGTGGGCGAGTCCCGGACGAAGCGAGCCCGCGCGTACGCCGTAGGCAGTTCAGCCTCGGTCGTCGCGTCGTTCTGGGCGTTCATCGCTACTTCCCTTGTCTCTTATCGTGCCCGCTCAGCGGCGGCGCGACTTGCGGTCGTCCTTGATGTGGCCCTTGAAGGTCCGCGTCGGGGCGAACTCGCCCAGCTTGTGACCCACCATCGCCTCGGTGACGAACACCGGGACGTGCTTGCGGCCGTCGTGCACCGCGATCGTGTGACCCAGGAAATCCGGGATGATCGTGGAGCGCCGCGACCAAGTCTTGATCACGGTCTTCTTGCCCGACTCGTTGAGAACGTCCACCTTCTTGAGCAGGTGGTCGTCCACGAAGGGGCCCTTTTTGAGGCTACGTGGCATGTTCTTCTACCTCCTGCTCAGCGCTTGTTCTTGCCGGTACGGCGACGGCGGACGATCATCGCGTCGGATGCCTTGCGGCGACGCGTACGACCCTCGGGCTTACCGTTCGGGTTGACCGGGTGGCGACCACCGGAGGTCTTACCCTCACCACCACCGTGCGGGTGGTCGACCGGGTTCATGACGACACCACGGACCGTGGGGCGCTTGCCGCGCCAGCGGTTGCGGCCGGCCTTGCCCCAGTTGATGTTGGCGTGCTCGGAGTTGCCGACCTCGCCGACCGTGGCGCGGTTGCGCACGTCCACGTTGCGGATCTCACCCGAGGGGAGACGCAGCTGGGCGTACGGACCGTCCTTGGCGACGAGCTGCACCTTCGCGCCCGCGGACCGCGCCATCTTCGCGCCGCCACCGGGGCGGAGCTCGATCGCGTGGATCACGGTGCCGACCGGGATGTTGCGCAGCGGCAGGTTGTTGCCCGGCTTGATGTCGGCCCGGGGGCCGTTCTCGACGGTGTCGCCCTGCTTCAGCTTCTCCGGCGCGATGATGTAGCGCTTCTCGCCGTCGGCGTAGTGCAGCAGCGCGATGCGAGCGGACCGGTTGGGGTCGTACTCGATGTGCGCGACCTTGGCGGGGATGCCGTCCTTGTCGTTGCGACGGAAGTCGATCAGGCGGTAAGCGCGCTTGTGGCCGCCACCCTTGTGCCGGGTGGTGATCTTGCCGGACGAGTTACGCCCACCGGTGCCGCTCAGCGGACGCAGCAGCGACTTCTCGGGAGTCGAGCGGGTGATCTCGGCGAAGTCCGAGACGCTCGAACCGCGACGACCCGGGGTCGTCGGCTTGTACTTGCGGATGCCCATTGTCAGCTCAGTCCTTTACGCGGTGGGTCCGCCGAAGATCTCGATCGCCTTGCTCTCGGGCGAAAGAGTCACGATGGCGCGCTTGGTGTCCTTGCGCTTGCCGAAGCCTGCGCGAGTCCGCTTCCGCTTGCCCTGGCGGTTGGCCGTGTTGACACTGACCACCTTGACGCCGAACACCTTCTCGACCGCGATCTTGATCTGGGTCTTGTTGGCGTCCGGGCGGACGATGAACGTGTACTTGTGGTCCTCGAGCAGCCCGTAGGACTTCTCGGAGATGACCGGCGCGAGCAGGATGTCGCGGGGGTCCGGAATGGCGACCGAACTCACTTCTCGTCACTCCCTTCCGTGACCTCGCCCGACCGCGCGGAAGCCTTGACGGTCTTACCGCGGACGGGGCCGGCGACGAACGCGTCGTACGCGGCCTTGGTGAACACGACGTCGTCGTTGACCAGCACGTCGTAGGTGTTGAGCTGGTCGGCCCAGAGGATGTGCACCTCGGGCAGGTTCCGCAGGGAAACCCAGCTCAGCTCGTCGTCCCGGTGCAGCACCACGAGCACGCGCTTCGCCAGCGTCACCGCGGCGAGGGCGGCCTTGGCGGCCTTGGTGTTCGGCTTCTCACCGGTCACCAGCTCGGTGACGACGTGCAGCTGGCCGGCGCGGGCCCGGTCGGAGAGAGCGCCACGCAGGGCGGCGGCCTTCATCTTCTTCGGGGTGCGCTGCGAGTAGTCACGCGGCGTGGGGCCGTGGACGACGCCACCGCCGACGAACTGCGGCGCGCGGGTCGAACCCTGGCGGGCACGGCCGGTGCCCTTCTGGCGGTACGGCTTCTTGCCGCCACCGCGAACTTCGCCACGGGTCTTCGTGTCGTGCGTGCCCTGGCGAGCGGCGGCCTGCTGGGCCACCACGACCTGGTGCATCAGCGCGACATTGGCCTGCACGTCGAAGATCTCCTCGGGGAGGTCCACGGTGCCGTCGGCTTTACCGGCCGGGGTCTTCAGCTCGACGCTTGTCATTCGGAGTTACCACCCTTCGCGGCGCTGCGAACGAACAGCACGCCGCCCTTGGGACCGGGCACGGCGCCCTTGATCAGCAGCAGGCCGTCGTCGGCACGCACGGCGTGCACGGTCAGGTTCTGCGTGGTGACCCGGTCGTTGCCCATCCGGCCCGCCATGCGCAGGCCCTTGAAGACGCGGCCGGGGGTGGCGCAGCCACCGATGGAACCCGGCTTGCGGTGCACGGCCTGGGCACCGTGGCTCGCGCCCTGGCCCTTGAAACCGTGGCGCTTCATGACGCCCGCGTAGCCCTTGCCCTTGCTGGTCCCGGTCACGTCGACCTCGACGCCGGCGGCGAACACCTCGGCGGTGATCTCCTGGCCGACCTCGTAGGTCTCGGCGTCGGTGGTGCGCAGCTCGGCGAGGAACCGGCGCGGCGTCACGCCCGCCTTGTCGAAGTGGCCGGTGCGCGGCTTGTTCACCTTGCGCGGGTCGACCGCGCCGAACGCCAGCTGCACGGCCGTGTAGCCGTCCTTGTCCTGGGTCCGAACCTGGGTGACCACGTTCGGACCGGCCTTCACGACGGTGACCGGGACAACCCGGTTCTGTTCGTCGAAGACCTGGGTCATGCCGAGCTTGGTGCCCAGGATGCCCTTCATCTGCCTGTCAGACATGAGTCTCTTACTCTCCGCCGCTCGCCCGCCGCTACTACTGGATGTTGACGTCGACGCTCGCCGGCAGGTCGATGCGCATGAGCGCGTCGACCGTCTTCGGCGTCGGGTCGAGGATGTCGATCAGACGCTTGTGCGTGCGCATCTCGAAGTGCTCGCGCGAGTCCTTGTACTTGTGCGGCGAGCGGATGACGCAGTAAACGTTCTTCTCGGTGGGCAGCGGCACCGGCCCGACAACACGGGCGCCGGTGCGCGTGACCGTCTCCACGATCTTGCGCGCCGAGGTGTCGATCGCCTCGTGGTCGTAGGCCTTGAGCCGGATGCGGATCTTCTGTCCCGCCATGGTGGCTGCTCGTTCCTTGTCGTCTCGTGCCGCTATCTCACAAACCCCGCTGGGTGTTGCCACCCTGAGCCTGGGTTTCCGCAGTTCAACGGCCCTGTCCCCGGTCCACGCGGTCGGGCGTGTCGCGCCCGACGCACAGACGGATCCCGCGGGATCGTCGTCTTGCCTGGTCTTCCTCAACGTGAGGAGGCGCTGAGCCGGCACCGCTTTTGCAAGCACTGCCCGTCTCACTGCCTTTGCCCGCTCGCCTCACCCGAAGGAAAGAGCTCCGCGGACCGTGGCCACTCGCACCGGAGCGGCCGGATCCCCAAAGGGATCGGCCGCCCCAGGACGAGCAACCTGAATAGTGTCGCACACGTGATTTGACGCCCCGAACCCGGGGGTGTATCAGCCCCGGGTGGGGCGCCTAAATCACTTGTTGATCTTGGTGACCTGGCCCGCGCCGACGGTGCGGCCACCCTCGCGGATGGCGAAGCGCAGACCCTCGTCCATCGCGACCGGCTGGATCAGCGCGACCGTGATGTCGGTGTTGTCGCCCGGCATGACCATCTCGGTGCCCTCGGGGAGGGTCACGACGCCGGTCACGTCGGTGGTGCGGAAGTAGAACTGCGGGCGGTAGTTGTTGAAGAACGGGGTGTGACGGCCACCCTCGTCCTTCGACAGGATGTAGACCCGGCCCTCGAAGTCGGTGTGCGGGGTGGTGGTGCCCGGCTTCACGACGACCTGGCCGCGCTCGACGTCCTCGCGCTTGATGCCGCGGACCAGCAGGCCGACGTTGTCGCCCGCCTGGCCCGAGTCGAGCAGCTTGCGGAACATCTCGACACCGGTGACAGTCGTCTTGGTCGACTTCTCCTTGATGCCGACGATCTCGACCTCTTCGTTGACGTTGATCTGGCCGCGCTCGACGCGACCGGTCACCACGGTGCCACGACCGGTGATGGTGAAGACGTCCTCGATCGGCATCAGGAACGGCTTGTCGAGCTCACGCACCGGGTCCGGCACGTTGTTGTCGACGGCGCTCATCAGCTCGAGAACGGCCTCGGACCACTTCTCGTCACCCTCGAGGGCCTTCAGGCCGGAAACGCGCACGACCGGCGCGTCGTCGCCCGGGAACTCCTGCGAGGACAGCAGCTCGCGGACCTCCAGCTCGACGAGCTCGAGGATCTCCTCGTCGTCGACCATGTCGGCCTTGTTCAGCGCGACCACGATGTAGGGCACGCCGACCTGGCGGGCGAGCAGCACGTGCTCACGGGTCTGCGGCATCGGGCCGTCGGTGGCGGCCACGACCAGGATCGCACCGTCCATCTGGGCGGCACCGGTGATCATGTTCTTGATGTAGTCCGCGTGACCGGGGGCGTCCACGTGCGCGTAGTGACGCTTCTCGGTCTGGTACTCGACGTGCGAGATGTTGATCGTGATGCCGCGCTGCTTCTCTTCCGGCGCGTTGTCGATCTGGTCGAACGCCCGCGACTCGTTCAGCTCCGGGTACTTGTCGTGCAGCACCTTGGTGATGGCCGCGGTCAGAGTCGTCTTGCCGTGGTCAACGTGACCGATGGTGCCGATGTTGACGTGCGGCTTGGTCCGCTCGAATTTCGCCTTCGCCACTGGAATGTCCTCCTGGACTGATTTCGCTTTGTGCTCGTGGGGCGGCGTGGCTGCCGCCCCACGATTGTTCCTTCGTCGGTGCTGCGGACGTTCAGGAGAGTCCCTTAATGCCCGCGAGCGCTGGGGGGATTACTCCCCCGTCGCCTTCGCGATGATTTCCTTCGCGACGTTCGCGGGAACCTCGGCGTAGGAGTCGAACAACATGGAGTAGTTCGCCCGGCCCTGGGTGCGGGACCGCAGGTCGCCGACGTAGCCGAACATCTCCGACAGCGGGACCAGCGCCTTCACGACGCGGATGCCCGCCCGCTCCTCCATGGCCTGGATCTGACCACGACGGGAGTTGAGGTCACCGATGACGTCACCCATGTAGTCCTCGGGCGTGGTCACCTCGACCGCCATCATCGGCTCCAGGATCACCGGGCCGGCCTTCTTCGCGGCTTCCTTCATCGCCATGGAACCGGCGATCTTGAACGCCATCTCCGAAGAGTCGACCTCGTGGTAGGCACCATCCAACAGGGTGAACTTCAACCCGACGAGCGGGTAGCCGGCCAGGACGCCGTACTGCATCGCGTCCTGCGCGCCCGCGTCCACCGACGGGATGTACTCCCGCGGCACGCGACCACCGGTCACCTTGTTGTCGAACTCGTAGAGCGCGCCGTCGGTGCGCTCGAGCGGCTCCAGCTTCACGATGACCTTCGCGAACTGGCCGGAACCACCGGTCTGCTTCTTGTGGACGTAGTCGAGCTTGTCGACCGTCTTCTTGATCGTCTCACGGTAGGCGACCTGCGGCTTACCGATGTTCGCCTCGACCTTGTAGTCGGACTTCATCCGGTTCACCAGCACCTCGAGGTGCAGCTCGCCCATGCCCGCGATGATCGTCTGGCCGGTGTCCTCGTCCAGCTTGACCTGGAACGTCGGGTCCTCTTCGGCCAGCTTCTGGATCGCCAGGGACAGCTTCTCCTGGTCGGCCTTCGTCTTCGGTTCGATCGCGACCCGGATGACCGGCTCGGGGAACGTCATCGACTCCAGCACGATCGGGTTCTGCGGGTCCGCCAGGGTGTCACCCGTGGTGGTGTCCTTCAGCCCGATGACCGCGTAGATGTGGCCGACCTGGGCGTCGTCGACCGGGTTCTCCTTGTTGGAGTGCATCTGGAAGATCTTCCCGATGCGCTCCTTGCGCTCCTTGGTCGCGTTGATGACCTGCGCGCCGGCGGCGACCTTGCCCGAGTACACCCGGATGTAGGTCAGCTTGCCGAAGAACGGGTGCGCGGCGATCTTGAACGCGAGCGCGGCGAACGGCTCGTCGACCGACGCCTTGCGGGAGGCCACGGTCTCGCCGTCGGGCAGCAGGCCCTCGACGGCCGGGACGTCCAGCGGGGTCGGCAGGTAGTCGATGACCGCGTCGAGCATGGGCTGCACGCCCTTGTTCTTGAACGCGGAACCGGCCAGCACCGGGAAGACCTGGCTGGTGATGGTGAGCTTCCGGATGCCGGCCTTGATCTCGGCCTCCGTCAGCTCCTCACCCTCGAGGAACTTCTCCATCAGCGCGTCGTCCGCCTCGGCGACGGTCTCGACGAGCTTCTCGCGGTACTCCGCGGCCTTCTCGGCCAGGTCGGCCGGGATGTCCTCGACCGAGTAGTCCTCGCCCTTCTGGACCTCGCCGCGCCAGGTCAGCGCCTTCATGCGGACCAGGTCGACGACGCCTTCGAAGTCGTTCTCGGCGCCGATCGGCAGCTGGATGACCAGCGGGCGCACGCCGAGGCGGTCCACGATGGTCTTCACGGTGTAGTAGAAGTCCGCACCCAGCTTGTCCATCTTGTTGACGAAGCAGATGCGCGGGACGTCGTACTTGTCCGCCTGCCGCCAGACCTGCTCGGACTGCGGCTCGACGCCTTCCTTGCCGTCGAAGACGGCGACCGCACCGTCGAGCACCCGGAGGTTGCGCTCCACCTCGACGGTGAAGTCGACGTGGCCCGGGGTGTCGATGATGTTGATCTGGTGGTCGTCCCAGAAGGTGGTGGTGGCAGCCGAGGTGATGGTGATACCCCGCTTCTGCTCCTCCTCCATCCAGTCCATGGTGGCGGCGCCGTCGTGGACTTCACCGATCTTGTAGTTGACCCCGGTGTAGAACAGGATCCGCTCGGTGGTGGTCGTCTTGCCGGCGTCGATGTGGGCCATGATGCCGATGTTGCGGACCTTGTTCAGGTCGGTCAGCACTTCACGTGCCACGAGAGTGTTCCCCTGTTCTCAAGCTTGGGGCCCGGCATGGCTTGGTCGACAGCCGGGCGGTCATCACCAGCGGTAGTGCGCGAAGGCCCGGTTGGACTCGGCCATCTTGTGCGTGTCCTCGCGACGCTTCACCGAGGCACCGAGGCCGTTGGAAGCGTCCAGGAGCTCGTTCTGCAGGCGCTCGATCATCGTCTTCTCGCGGCGGGCCTGCGAGAAGGAGACCAGCCAGCGCAGCGCCAGCGTCGTGGAGCGGCCCGGCTTGACCTCGATCGGCACCTGGTAGGTGGCACCACCGACGCGGCGGCTCTTCACCTCGATGGTGGGCTTCACGTTGTCGAGGGCGCGCTTCAGCGTGACGACCGGGTCGGTGCCGGTCTTCTCGCGAGCGCCTTCGAGCGCGCCGTACACGATGCGCTCGGCCAGGGACCGCTTCCCGTCCTTCAGCACCTTGTTCACCAGCTGGGTGACCAGCGGGGAGGCGTAGACGGGGTCGGAGATCAGCGGCCGCTTGGGGGCCGGACCCTTGCGGGGCATTAGCTCTTCTCCTTCTTCGCGCCGTACCGGCTGCGCGCCTGCTTGCGGTTCTTGACACCCTGCGTGTCGAGCGAACCGCGGATGATCTTGTAACGGACACCCGGAAGGTCCTTCACACGACCACCACGCACGAGCACCATCGAGTGCTCCTGCAGGTTGTGGCCCTCACCGGGGATGTAGGCGGTGACCTCGATGCCGCTGGTCAGCTTCACACGCGCGACCTTGCGAAGCGCCGAGTTCGGCTTCTTGGGGGTCGTGGTGTACACGCGAGTGCACACGCCACGCCGCTGCGGGCTCCCCTTGAGGGCCGCGGTCTTCTGCTTGGCAGCCTTGTCCTGGCGGCCCTTGCGGACCAGCTGCTGGATCGTGGGCAATGGACCAGCTTCCTGTCGTGATCTGCTTCTTCGTGTCTTCACCGGCCCCCGCGGTCGGGCGTGTCGGCCCGCGTCACGGTCTCGCGACCGGTAACTTCCCGGAGGGATTTCCGTCGGAACCCCGACCTGCCGAAGCCGGTGACCGGGTGCCTGAGCACCCCGTCCATGCGCACGGCACGCGGAGCGGCCCGACGCATGCCGGGCACGGTCTCCAAAGATACCCGCCCGGGTCCGGGAGGAACGCGGCGGGGGGTCTGTAGGTCGGCGAACCTCCAGCGTACCTCTCAACGCCCCTGGGCTGCGGGACATTCCACGCCTCGGGTCGCGGGGCGCTCAGGCTCGCGGCGCGACGGGCGGTTCGGCGAGCGTGCGGCTGTCGACAGGGGTGCGCGGGTGCCAGGGCTGGGCGGCGCCGGAGCAGATTACTCGGCACGGGGCGGCCGGCTCGGTGGCACGTGCTGGGGTTAAGCGGGTGGCTGACCCCGGCGCCGGTGCTGGCGGTGGGCGGGTGGCGGCTGGTCGGGTGGCGGCTGGGCGGGTGCCGGCTTCCGCGGCGTGCAGTCGCCGACGGGGCGCGCGGGTGCCGGCGCTGCGCAACGCCGGAGCGGCGGCTCCCCTGGCGCGGCCACCGACGGCCGCGGGCGCTGCGCGGGCAGCGAGGCGGCTTCCCCGGCGTGCGGCCCCCCTCGCGATGCGCGGGTGCCAGGACCTGGCTGGTGGGCGAGGCCTCGCGGCTCGCCGATCGGTGAGCCGGTGCTCCGGGCAGCTTCACCAACTGGAGTCGCGTCGCAAGTCTTTTGACCTTCGGGGTGGCTGGAACGGCTCGCTCCCCGAAACCGGCCCGGTCAGTGGGGATTTCCGGCCGCGGTGCCGCAGTGAATGACTCCTTGGGTTTTAACGTCGGGGGCGGTTGGGGCGACCCTGGTTGATCATGCAGGCAGCCCTTGGTTGATCCTTCTTCTTGTCT
>NZ_JBEZYY010000006.1:0-455840 GCF_040638975.1 Amycolatopsis sp. NPDC024027 | reverse complement strand
GGACTTGGTCGTGGTGGCCAGTGTCCGGGCCGCCGCCCGTCCCAGGCTCGACGGTGCCTGCTCGGATTCCACCGGGTCGGTGACAGTCACAACGAAACCCCAATCA
This sequence comes from Amycolatopsis sp. NPDC024027, assembly GCF_040638975.1. Taxonomy (NCBI): domain Bacteria; kingdom Bacillati; phylum Actinomycetota; class Actinomycetes; order Pseudonocardiales; family Pseudonocardiaceae; genus Amycolatopsis; species Amycolatopsis sp. NPDC024027. Next base: position 455,734 of record NZ_JBEZYY010000006.1, on the reverse strand, counting down.
CTGATAACGGGGATTGGTGGCGTGCCAGGTGAAGCCGCCGCCCATCCAGGAACGGACACCCACGAGGAACCGCTGCAGCTCCGGTGACGGCACGGCCATCAGCTCCCGGTGGCCGGCCTCGAACTCGTGGACGATCTTGTTGTGCAGCTCGACGGTGGCCGCCACCGCCTCCTCGACCGGGCAGTCCCGGTCGGCGGCGATCTGCAGCACCATGTTGCAGACCGGTTTCTCGTCGGCGGCGTCCTTGGCCACCGAGTGGAGGTCGTTGACCAGCACCGACGCCGTCCCGGCCCGCATCATCGCCTCGCGCACCCGCGGGTCGTAGTAGAACGGCGCGGCCAGCTCGTAGCCGCCGACGGCGTCGACGAGGGTCATCGACGTGTAGAAGCTGTCGTGCTGGCGGGCCGCCAGGTACTCCCACGCCGGGGGATAACGCCCGGTGTGGCGCCACGCCGCGTAGGCGTCCCAGCTGACGAACATCGAGAACGTCGCGTAGCAGACCCGCTGCACGAGCACCGGCGAACCGTGGCGGCCCAGGTGGCCGATCGCCGAGTGCAGCCCGACGAGGATCGGGTCGCTGCGCAACGCTTCTTCGAGGGGGTCCGAAAACTCCCCGGCCGGGGCGATCGGGTCCATGGCCGCCATGACCAGCGCCAGCCGCGGCGGGAGCTCGGTGGGCGCCGCCCCGAGCGTGCTGTCGTCGGCGTAGTAGTCGTCGGCCGCCCACCAGACCGCGTTGAGCTGCGCCGCGACGAGCAGCCGGTCCGGGTCGTCGCAGTCGGTGTGGGCCAGCATCGCCAGCCGGCCGAACCCGGCCCCGGCGATCTGCTCCAGGCCCTTGCCGGTGAACCCGCAGCCGTCCGCCCAGGCGACCAGCCGACGGTCGACCTCCGCGGCGAGGCCGTCGTCGACACGGCCCTGGACCGGGCAGTACAACGGCGCCGCGCTGCCGTCACCCCACGGCAGGTAGGCGTACGCCGGATCCTGCCCGGGCGACGGCGCGAACCTGCTCGCGATCCGCGCCGCCGACGTCCCGAGCCCGGACGGTCCCGCCAGGAGCCCGGCGGCCTCGCCGGCGCTCCACTGTGGACAAATGGTTCTGGTGCTCTCCCCGGTCACCCCGCCCGCCTCAGACGCGGTCGGCGGCGATCAGCAGGTAGTGGAAACTGCCCTCGCGGTAAGCGGTCAGGAACGGCTTCTCGACGCCGGTGGCGACCGACGACTTCTCCCGCAGCTCCCAGTACGGGATCGTCGCCGCGGTCAGGTCGACGACGTTGATCGGCACGAACCCGTTGGCGGCCATGGCCTTGAAGTAGTCGCCGCGGGCGTGGATGTTGCAGATGTAGTGCTGGTCGATCTGGCTCACCGCGCGCGACCGGCCGCCCGTGACGTCGTTATAGCACCCGGTGATCGTCACGTACCGGCCGCCGGGCTTGAGCTGCCGCGCGTGCTCGGCGAACAGGTCGTTGAGGTCCACGTACATCGTGCTCTCGTTGTTCCAGATGCCCTGGAACGCTCCGGACTCGAACCCGGTGTCGAGCATGTTCCGCAGGTGGTAGCGCACCGAGCCGTCGATCCCGCGCTGCCGCACGTGCGCGTTGGCGAACCCGACCTGCTGCTCCGAAATGGAAATCCCGTCGACCTGGCAGCCGAACCGCAGGTGGGCCATGACGCTCGTGCCGCCGCGGCCGCAGCCGGCGTCGAGCAGCCGGTCCTCCCGCGTGATCGGGCCCAGGTGGTCGAGCAGGACGTCCGCCTGCGCGGTCTCGAGGCGGTGCATCTCCGCGATGATCGCCTCGTCGCGCTGGGCGGCCGGGGTTTCCAGCACGGCCGGGTCGTAGTCGCCGAGGCCGTAGTGGTGGTGGTAGAGGCCGTCGACGTCGCCCAGCCGAAGGTTCACCGGGTCCTTTTCCGCGTTCCAGTAGTCGGCGACCGACTGCTGGTACGCGGTCCGGGTCACGGGTTTCTCGAGAGCGGTCATCGATTGAACTCCTCGGTCGTTTCCTTGGCAGCAAAGGGATCCGGCACCCCTTGGGAAAAGACGCTAGTGGCGGGAGTTTCGCAGGGACAAGAAGCTTCACCTGGGTTTTGCCGTCGTGGCCCGTCCGGACCAGTGGGACTCGTGCCGGAAGTGGCCGGGGCCGGGGTGCCGACCCTCGTTCGAGATCGGTATCGCCTCGACCGGGTGACGAAACGCGACAGCGCGTGTCAGGTGATTTCGAGGTTCGCCATCATGCCCATGTCCTCGTGTTCGGCGTTGTGGCAGTGGAAGAGGTAACGACCGCGGTAACCGTCGAACCGGGTGACGATCTCCACCGCTTCGCCCGGGCGAAGCGACACGGTGTCCTTGAGCCCGGCGTCCTGCGGCAGCGGTGGCCGGCCGCCGCGCGAAAGCACCCGGAAACCCGCCAGGTGCAGGTGGATCGGGTGGTGGACGTCGGCGACGAGCCGCCACACCTCGACGTCGCCGAGGGAGACGGTGACGTCCGTGCGGGCCGGGTCGAACGGCTGCCCGTCGATCAGCCAGCCGCGCCCGTGGTCCAGTTGCCCGGTGCGGAAGGAGAAGTCGCGGACCCGGGTGGGCGCGTCCCACGACGGCAGATCCGTCGACAGCACCGCGGGAACACGGCTGTCGTCCCGGGCTCGGCGCGCGACCCGGAAGGCCATCACCTCGGCGGTGCGCCCGGACCCCAGCCGGTTGAGCAGGCGGACGCGGCCGCCGACCGGGACGCCGGCGAAGTCGACGACGACGTCGTAGCGCTCGGCCGGCCCGATGGGCAGGGCGGTGTGGGTGACCGGCGCGGCGAGCAGCCCTTGATCGGCGCCGATCTGGACGAGCGGGAGCCGCCGCCCGTCGCCGGCGACCGCCTCGAGTTCGTAGTGCCGGGCGTTCGAGGCGTTGAGGATCCGCAGCCGGTACCGGGCCGCGTCGACCTCGTGCACCGGCCACGGCGCGCCGTTGACCAGGAGCACGTCCCCGAGCACCCCGCCCAGGAAGCTTTCCCGCACGCCCGGCCGTTCCCGCAGCGTGCCGTCCACCGACGGGTAGTCGAGGCTGCCGTCCGCGGCGAACGCGCGGTCGGTGATCAGCAGCGGCAGTTCCCGTGGCCCCGACGGCAGGCCGAGCGCTTCTTCGGCGTCGTCGCGCACGATGTGCAGCCCGGCGAGGCCGCGCCAAAGCGCCGGAGCCGTGAAGTCCATCCGGTGGTCGTGGTACCAGAGCATCGCCGCCCGCTGGTCGAGCGGGAACGCGTGGGTGCGGGTCAGCCGCGTCCGCACGGCCCGCGGGTCGGGCATCGTGTGGTGGTCCGCCGGCCATTTCGCGGGCAGCACCAGGTCGGTCGGGTAGCCGTCGGAGTCCGCCGGCGTCCGCCCGCCGTGCAGGTGCACCACGGTCGGCACGGGCAGTTCGTTGCGGTGGGTCACGGTGATCGGCCGGCCCCGGCGCGACTCGATCGTCGGCCCCGGGAACGTGCCGTCGTAGGTCCACATCGGCGTCCGGATCCCGGGCAGGACCTCGATTTCCGCGACCCGCTGGGTGATCTCGTAGCGGCCGGGGGCCACCGGTGACAGCACCCCGGGCAGCGGCAGCGGCACCTGGAACGGCGGGGGCAGCGGCACGGCACTGCGCAGTTCGGCGCCGGTGAGCGCGGGACGCCGGGACAGCGCGGCCGCCGTGGACAGCCCCGCGGCGGTCAGCAGGCCGAAGGCACCGCCGAGGCGCAACGCCTGGCGTCGCGACAGCCTCTCACGCATCGACGGCCTCCAGGGGACGGCGCCACAGGGCGGCGACCAGCACGACGAGCCCCGCGACGGTCAGCACGCCCAGCGGCAGGTGCAGCCACAACGCGCCGGCCAGCCCGGCGAAGTACTGGATCGTCTCCGCGGCCGCCACCGCCGTCGTGGCGAGGAACGGCCACGCCCGCCGCACCCGGACCCAGACCAGGATCGCGGCGATCGCCTGCAGGTAGCCGACGGACGTGACGACGTCGGCCCCGGCCGCGTGCAGGCGCAAGCCGTCGTAATCGCCGCTCAGGTACACGCCGGCGAACACCGGCTGGCCGGCGATCGCCACCAGGTGCGCGCCCGCCACGGCCCGCAGCACCCAGCCGGCGGGTCTCGTTTTCGCTGTGCTTTCCACGCTCCGAAGCTATGACTGTGCGGTCATCGTGTCTAAGATCAATATCGCTATGCCGTTATGACGTGGGAGGCATGACGTGGACCTGGGGGCGCTGCGGCAGTTCCTCGTCGTGGCCCGGCTGGAGCACCTCAGCCGCGCGGCCGAAGAGCTGCGCGTCGCCCAGCCGTCGCTCAGCCGCACCATCGCGCGGCTGGAGAACGAGCTCGGCACCCCGCTGTTCGACCGGGCCGGGCGGTTGCGGCTCAATGACGCCGGGCAGCTCTTCCGCGGCTACGTCGAGCGTTCGCTCGGCGAGCTCGACGCGGGGCGGCGCGCGGTCGCCGACGCGACGGGCGAGGGCTTCGGCACCGTGCGGCTGGCGTCGGAAACCTTCCTCACCCTCACCCGGCCGCTCGCCGCGTTCAAGCGGGCCCACCCGGACGTCGAGGTCGCCCTGCACCAGCTGCCCGCCGACGCGATGGCGCGGGCGCTGCGGGCCCACGAGATCGACCTTTGCGTGGCGTCGCAGCCGATCCCCGACGACGGCCTGGCCGGGGTGCGCCTGCTCGACGAGCCGGTGCTGGTGGCCACCCCCCTCGGCCACCGGCTGGCGGAGCGCGCCTCGGTCACCGTCGAAGACCTCGCGGGCGAGCCGTTCGTCACCGCCCGGCCCGGGCACTGGCACCGGCGGCTGCTCGACCGGCTCTTCGCCGCCCGGGACCTGACACCGAAGATCGTCTTCGAAGGCGACGAACCCGGTGCCATCCAGGAACTCATCAGCGCCGGGCTCGGCATCGGGCTCAACCCGGCGATGGCCCGCCGCGTCGCCGCGCAGGTGCCGGTCGTCTGGCTCCCGGTGGACGACCCGGACTGCCGGCGCACGATCACCCTGTTCTGGGCCGCGGGCGACCGCCTGCCCTCCGCGGCCCGCCTGATGCGCACCGCACTCACCGATTGGGCGTGGGACCCTCCGTCGTGATCCCGGTGAGGAAGTGGCGCTGTGCCACGAAGAACACGATGAGCAGCGGCACGGTGGTGATCACGCTGCCGGCCAGCACGATCTCCCACCGCTGCTCGCCCGCCTGGCCGAACTGGTCGGACAGCGCCTTGAGCCCGCGGGGCAGCGTGTACAACGCCGGGTCGCGCAGGTAGATCAGCGGCTTGAGCAGGTCCGACCAGCTGGCCTTGAGCTCGAACACGAAACTGACGATCAGCGCCGGGCGGCACAGCGGCACCGCGATGCGCCAGAACAGCGTCCAGTGGCTCGCGCCGTCGACGCGCGCGGCTTCGAACACCTCGCGGGGCAGGCCGAGGAAGAACTGGCGCAGCAGGAAGATGTAGAACGCGCTGCCGAACAGGTTCCCCGCCCACAGCGGCACCTGCGTGTGCGCCAGGCCGGCGCTGTTCCAGATCAGGTACACCGGGATCATCGTCACCGCGGCCGGCAGCATCATGGTGGCCAGCACCAGGCCGAAGAGCGCGCTGCGGCCGGGGAAGCGGAAGTACGCGAAGCCGAACGCCACCAGCGAACTGGTCAGCGTCACGGCCACGGCCGCCGCCAGCGACACCACGACGCTGTTGAGCAGCCAGGCCGCGACCGGTGCGGCCCGCCAGATCTCGACGTAGTTGTCCCACGCCCAGGTCCGGGGGATCAGCACGTTGTCGAAGACCTGCGCGCGCGGCTTCACCGACGCGCTCAGCAGCCAGACGAACGGGTAGAGGAACAGCACGGTCGCCGCGGCCAGCGCCGTCCAGCGGACCACGCGGCGCGCCGTCACCGGTCACCGCCTTCGTAGTAGACGAACCGGCGGCTCAGCCGGACCTGCACGAGCGTGATCGCCAGGATGACGACGAACAGCAGCCACGCCATCGCCGAGGCGTAGCCGAGGTGGAGGAATTCGAAGGCCTGCTGGAAGAGGTAGATGAGGTAGAACAGCGCCGCGTCGTTGCTGTAGGTCGCCGAGGCCGCGGAGCCGTAGAAGGCGGTGTAGGCCTCGTCGAACGACTGCAGCGCCGCGATCGTCTGGACGATGAGGGTGAAGAACAGCGCTCCGCTGATCATCGGGACGGTGATCCGCCGGAACCGCTGCCACGCCGACGCGCCGTCGAGCTCGGCGGCCTCGTAGAGCTCCCGGGGCACTCCGCGCAGCGCGGCCAGGTAGATCACCACCGTGCTGCCCACCGACCACAGGTGCATGAGCACCAGCCCCGGCTTCACCCACGGCCCGTCGGTGCTCCACTGTGGACCGTCGATGCCGACCAGCCCCAGCACGGCGTTGACCAGGCCGGCCTGGCCGTTGAACAGGATGAGGAACAGCACGCCGACGGCGACCTTCGGGGTGATCTCGGGCAGGTAGAACACCGTGCGGAAGAACCCGGCCGACCGGTGGCCCGCCCGGGTGAGCAGGGAGGCCAGCGCCAGCGAGACGGCCATCGTGGCCGGCACCGACATGACGGTGTAGACCAAGGTGTTGACCAGGCTCTTGCGCACGGCGGGGTCTTCGAGCAGCCGCCGGTAGTTGGCCCAGCCGACGGCGTCGGGCGACCGCAGCGCGTCGTAGTCGGTGAAGGAGAGCACCAGGCTGGCGATCATCGGGATCGCCATGAAGATCACGAACCCGATCATCCACGGCGACAGGAAGGCGTACGCGGCCCAAGCTTCCTTCGTGCGCCGCTTCACCGGGCGGCGTCCAGCGCCCGCTGGGCCTCCTGCTGGCCTTGTCGCAGGGCGTCGGCGGGCTGCTGTTCGCCCGAGAGCACCCGGTTGACGGCGTTCTGCCAGGCCGTCTTGAACTCGGAGCCGGCCGGGGAGGCGGGCATGGTGAAGGCACTTTCCTGCGCCCGCAGCACGGTCCGCACGGCGGCGTCGAACGCCGGCCGGTCTTTCAGCTGCACGAGACCACCGAAGATCTCCTGGTCGGCGACGCGGTTGCCGGTGTAAACGCCGGTGAACGCCTTGCCGGCGGCCTTGCGCTTCTCCGCGCGGGCCTTGGCGGCGGCGACCCAGGTGGGCGCGTCGGTCATCGTCTTGATCCAGGCGCAGGCCTGCTCCTTGTGGGTGCTCCCGGCCGGGATCACCCAGGCGCTGCCGGTGACCCAGTCGATCGGGGTGCCGGCGGTGTCGGTGAACGGCGCCGCGGAGACCCGCACGTCGGGGGAGTAGTTGGCGAGGACGTTGAGGTACCAGTCGTCCATCAGGCTGGCCGCCAGCTGGCCCTGCTTGAACGGGTTCTTCTCGCCGAAGAAGTCGAACGAGTCGCGGAAGGCCTTCACCGTGCTCCAGCCGCCCTGGGCGTCGATCAGCGACTTGGTGTACGTCAGGGCCTCGGCCAGCCGTGGGTCGTCGAGGTGCGCGGTGCGGCCGTCGTCGCTGAGCATCCGCACGCCGTTGGCCTTGGCCCACAACGGGAGGAACTCGGGGATCTTCGGGTCGAACCCGATCCGCGACAGCCCGCCGCCCGCGCGGACGGTGAGCTTCTGCGCGGCCGTGGTCAGCTTGGCGCGGTCGGCGGGGGAGACGTCCTGGGGCGTCATCCCGCTCGCTTCGACGGCGGCGTCGTTCACGAGCATGACCCGGTTGTCGTAGAACTCGGGCAGGCCGTAGACCTTGCCGTCGAGGGTGACTTCGGCGAGCGCGGCGGGCCGGTACTGGCCGACGTCGACGTGCTGCTGGGCGATGCAGTCGGTGAGCGGCTCGAGGGTGCCGCGCGCGGCGTAGGTGCCGAGCAGCTGCCGGTCGAGGTAGACGAGGTCGGGCGGGGTGTGCGAGGCGACGGATGCGAGGAACTGCTGGGCGTCGAAGGCGCTGCCGCCGATCTTCACGGTGGCCGGTGCGATCGCCTTGCCCGCCAGGTCGGCCCGGGTGGTGGCGATTTCGTCGCCGAGACCGAAACCCATGGTCGTCAAGGTGGCCGCGGCGCCGGTGTCGCCGCCACTCCCGACCCCGCCGCACCCGGAGAGCACCAGGACCGCCGCCGCACCGGCCAGAAGTTTCCGCGCCATCGCACACCCCTCCCAGAGGCGGCGTGGGTACCCGCTGGGCGAGGGTCCAAACCAGTGGTCAGTGCGGCGCGGCGACCCACGGGTTGGGGCGGCACACGGCACCGTCGGGACGGACCTTCGTGGCGGCACCGGGTTGGTCGCGGTTGAGGTTCGCGAGGTAGGTGTTGGAGAGCCCGAAGGTCTGCTGCATCATCACCGGCGCGGGCGCGCCGGGGGCGGGGCAGCCGACGTGGCCGAGGCCGAGGGCGTGGCCCATCTCGTGGTCGATGGCGTAGGCGCGGTAGCCGGCCAGGTCGCCGTCGTAGGAGTGGGCGCCGCGGAGCCACCGGGCGAGGTTGACGACGATCCGGTGGTCCCGCGACAGCCGGCACGAGGAGTCGAAGGGGATGCTGAAGCCGCAGAGGTCCGGGCGCCGGGCGGTGCCGGGAGTGGTCAGGCTGATCCGGACGGCGGGCTCGGCGTCGGTGTCGGCTTTGTCGAGCCGGCGGAAGCTCACGGCCCCGAGCCCGATCCAGCCGCGGGGGTCGGCGAGGATCGCGTCGACGTCGTGGCCGAAGGACGGAAGGTCGACGCCGTCTTCGATCTCGACGGTGTAGGTGAGGAGTTTCTCGCCGCTGCCGAAGGACTGGCCGGTCCCGGGGAGGACGTGCCAGGTCCCGTCACCGGCTTCGGTGACCGCCACCCCATCGGGCAGGGCGGCCGGTTCGGGAGCGGCTTTCGGGGCGGTGGTGGTCGGCAAGGTGGGCAGGGCGGCAGCGACCCCGGAGATCCGCCGGGGCTGAGCGGCTTCCGGGGTGAGCAGAAGGGCAAGGGCGAGCACAACGGCGAACACAAGCACAGCAGGCGGCCACCAAGCGACGGGGGCGGGCTCGAGCGCGGCCGCCGGAGGCGGCGGAGCAGGCGGTTCGGCCGGGGTGGCGGGTGGGCGCGGAACCCGGGGCGCGGGCGGGCCGACCGAGATGGCGGGAGCGACGGAGATGGTGCGGGGTCGCCGTGCCTCGGGTTCGGTCTTGGGCGCGGGTTCTGGTGTGGAGCCGGGTTCCGGTGCGGGTGTGGGCGCCAGTTCGGGTGTGGGTGCCGGTTGGGGTGCGGGTGCCAGCGCGGTTGCGGACGCCGGTTCGAGTGTGGGCGCGGGTTCGGATTCGAGTGTGGGTGCTGGTTGGGGCGCGGGTGCCAGCGCGGATGCGGGCGCCGGTAGGGAGGTGCGCGCGGGTGCAGGCGCCGGTTCGGATGCGGGCGCGGGTTCGGGTGCGGTCGGCGCCGGGGCCATTCGAGCCGCGGCGGTCGGTGCGGCCGAGGTCCCTTCTTCGGCCGAGGTCCGCTGCTCGGGCGGCCACACCGGGGCGCGTGTTGCCGGGGAAGCCAGGCGCGCCTCGGGAATCGGCGTGGCCGAGGGCGTCGGCGCGGGCGCTACCGGGTCGGCCGGAGCCGCCCAAGCTGCCTGAGCCACCGGGCCCGGCGCGGCCGGTGGTGCGGGGTGGCCTGGGGCGGTTTCGGTCGCCGGAACCGGAGCCGGAGCCGGAGCCGGAGGTGCCGGTGCCGGTGCTCCCGGAGTCGGAACCGCCGGTGCCGAAGCTGCCGGAGCCGGTTCCGGAACCTCCGGCACCGGTCGACCCGCCGGCGGCGGGATCCGAGGCGCCCTCGGTGCCTGAACCCCCTGCGGCGGCGCCGGCCGCCGTCGGGGCTGGGGGAGCCAGTCCACGCGGGCCAGGGGGTGTCGTTCAGTAGGCAAGGCCCACGCTCGCACACTCCGGCGCCACCGGGCCCTCGGTTCGCGGGTACGACACCGTCGACGGGTCGCCGTCGGAGGTGTAGCGGTGGCTCGTCGGCGCGGCCAGCTCGTCGAGCCAGTGGGCCGATCCGTACTCCGCCTCCGAACCCGCCGACTGCGACCGGATCCGCGGGATCGCGGCGGGATCGAACTTGGCCGAGCACGGTGACGGCGCCGGTCCGGCCCCCACCAGCAGCGCGCCGCCATACTCATAGCCCGGCCCCTGCAACGCCAGGCCCGTGCGGTGCGGGCGGCTTCCGTACGGCAGGGCCAGCGTCGTCGGCCGGTAGCCCGGGACCGCCTGGCGGATCAGCGCGTCCTCCTCCGCGATGGCCGCCGTCACCGCCGGTTCCGCCGCCGTGCGCAGGTTCGTGTGGTGCCGGGTGTGGTTGCCGATCTCGAAGTGGTGCTCGGCCAGCCAGCGCAGCGCGCGCCCGTCCGCGTCGCCGCCGAACGGGTGCTCGTTGACGTACAGGCTCGCGACCGGGCGGAACCGTGGGTGTGCCGCCGCGACGTCGAGGAGGATGCGGACCGCCGTGCCCGGTTCCGGTTGGCCCTGGGGCGTCAGGCGGAACGTGCTCGGGTCGCCGTCGTCGAACGTCAGGACCACCGGGTGCGCGCCGGCCGGGAGGTCGAGCCGGCGGGAGACCAGTTCCGCCGTCGTGACCGGGACGTAGTCCTCGGCCGCGAGCCGCTGGAGCTCGGCCGCGAAGTCGGCGGGGGTGCGCTCGTAGACCGACTTCGGCTGCGCGACGAGGCGGTGGTACATCAAAACCGGCACCTGGCCGAGCTCGTCGGCGCCCACCTGCCGGGCGGCGGCGGGCGTGATGCGGACCGGCGCGGCGGCGGGCGCCGGGTGCGGCGGTGCGGGCGCCGGGGCGACGGGCGCGGGGCCGCCACAGGCCGCCAGCGCGAGGACGGCGGTGAACCCGGCACCGGACCGGAAAAGGCAACGCATGCCGGGAAGTGTGCGTCCGGCCCGCCGCGGGCGCGGGCCGGGCCACCGGGTCGGGTGATTCCGCAATGGCGTGCCACCGCCCGGAAAACCGGGTTTCCCCAGGCCGGCGCCATGAGCCCGCAAACGGCTTCGGCACGATTCGGTGATCGCCGGAAAACCGGTTTGGCGAAGATCGTCGACGGGTATTTCCCCGCGATGGTCCCGAAAAAGGCGGTCGCCGCCGAACGAACCTTCGATCGACGCCTGGTCCTCACCGCCGCCCTCGCGGGCTTGGCCACGAGTGCGTGTGGTGCGCTGCAACGGGGAAAGGCGCTGGCCGGGCCGGCCCCGGCCGCCGCGGCGACAGCTCCCGCGGCCGTCGCGGCGCCGCCACCGCCACCTCCGAACCCGCTCGAAAAGGGCCTGCTCGTCGGCTTTTGCGGAGCTCCGGGCGCGAAGGCCCTCGGCCGCATGACGGGTGACCTCACGGAAGCGAGCCGGGCGCTCCGCCGCCAGATCGAGGCGTTCCCGCCGGGACGTCCGTTCACCCCGGTCGTCGAGCTGATCGCCACCACCGTGCACCGCTCGCCGGGCGAGGACGGCATGTTCCGCAGCCGCTGCGAGGACGAGACCGTGCGCGACTACCTCGACGCCGCGCGGGCGCTGAACGGTTTGCTGCTGCTGAACATCCAGCCCGGCCGCGCCGATTTCCTGCCCGAGGTCCAGGCCTACGAGCGCTGGTTGACCGAGCCCGATGTCGGCGTCGCGCTCGACCCCGAGTGGGCCGTGGAACCGGGTGTCGTCCCGGGCAAGAAGTTCGGCCGCACGACCGGCGCCGAGCTCGACGGGGTCGCGCAGTACCTCGGGGCCCTGGCCGAGACGCACCGCCTGCCCGCGAAGGTGATGATCTACCACCAGGTCGCCGCGTCCGTCGTGCGTGACGAAGAGCTTCTGAAGCCGCACAAGGGGGTCTCGGTCGTCAAGGTCGTCGACGGCATCGGTTCGGCCGCCGCCAAGAAGGCGACGTGGAAGACGCTGATGACGACCATGCCCGCCCACGTGCGGCCGGGCTTCAAGCTGTTCTTCGATGAGGACACCCGCCGCGGCGCGGGCCTGATGACCCCGGCCGACGTCCTGGCGCTGAGCCCCACCCCCGCCTACGTCGTCTACGAATAGCCGAAAGCGACAGCGAAAGCCCGGTGCGGTCCGCCGCACCGGGCTTTCGCGTGCCGGCATCGGCCCGCGCGGACGACGAAAGCCCGGCGCGGGAGGGGAACCGCGCCGGGCCGTCGCCGGCTTGTCCGTCCGGGGTACCGGCCGGCTTAGCCGACCGGGACGGGCAGCCCGCCGAGAAGGTCGTTCACCAACGCGGAAAGGCTGATCAGCACCCGCTGCAGCAGCGCGTTGAGCAGGGCCGACACCGGCGGCAGCGCCTGGCGCTCCGCCAGCTTGGCGGCGAGCTCGTCGACGCCCTTGCGCGCTTCGGCGTTGTCCTTCTGCGCCGTGGCCGCGCTGTCCTTGGCCGCGGCCTGGATCGTGTACCGCTTGCCCTGGGCCAGATCCGACAGCAACGGGTCGAGGCGGGCGAGGGTGGCCTGCGTGCCGGGCACGTCCCCGTTGTCCGCTCGCGACGCCAGCTGGTCGCGCAGGCCCTGGACCTCCGCCGCGGCGCTGGTGGTGCTCGACGATCCGCTGCCACCGGGCCCGCCCGCCGTCGCCACGCCCACCCCCGCCAAGGTCACCGCGGCGGCGGTGACGAACACCGTGAGCGCTCGGGTCAGTGCACTTTTCATGTCGTACTCCTCCGGATTGTGCGATGCCGACTGCGATCATGGTGAGCGCCGTCCGGCGATAACGCGAGCGGATGTCCGGGTGCCGGCGGAACCGGTTGATTTCACACGGTGTGCGGGTTGGCGAGTTCCTCGGAACAAACATCGACATCGCGTGAAGTGGCTGTTCAGCGGTTTTGCGCTTCTGCTACTGATCGTGACGTCGCCACTCGTCCGTGTCCGTCGATTGCGATGAACGGCTGAATCGGTCGGGTTTTCTTTACCGAAGGTGCGATCGGTGCCAGTTTCGAGTGAGGCGCGACTTTCACCCGATCGTGAGGTTTAATGAAAGAAATGATGGGTAATCATGCGCATTTGGCCGAGGGCAGGAAAGCCACTCTTAAGTAGGGTACGGTGCGAAAACACTTCTTGCGCGGCGAGCGCCTGGCTAATCTGGGTGGCGGTCGCGGGGCCGGTTTTTCCGGCCGTTACTGTGGCCTCCTCGGTGCCGAGACCTGACAACTGGGCGCCATTCGGAGAGAAGGAAACGCAGAACGTCCCGACGCCGACGGCGCCGGGACGTTCTGCGCGAAGAAGAGAGGAATGGCGGTGCGCGGCACCAGGGTCACGCGGGCAGCCGGCGGAAGCCGGATCTGCGGTACCGGTGACACCCGGACGCCGGAGGGCCGGGTACGCGGCATCGGCCGAGGTCAGGCGCCCGGTGGGGATCGGGTGCGCGGCGCCGGAAGTGCCCCGGCGCCCGGTGGGGGCCGGGCGTGCGGTATAGGTATTGCCGAGGCACAGGGCGGGAACCGGGCGCGCGGTATCGGCGGAGTGCGGGTGCTCGGCGGGCTTCGAGGATGCGTGGGCGGTGCTGTGCCGGGCGCGGGCCTGTTGCGCCGCGAGGGTGGTGCTCGAGCTTCGAGTGGGGACCTGGTCTGTGGTATCGGCGACACTCGTGCGCTGGGTGCAGGCCTGCTGTGCCACAACGGCTGCGCTCAAGCTTCGAGTGGGGACCCGGTACGCGTTGTCGGCGGCACTCGCGCGCCGGGTGCGGGCCTGTTGCGCCACAAGGGTGACACTCGAGCTTCGAATGGGGCACCGGTACGCGATGTCAGTGGCACTCAGGAGCCGGGTGTGAGCCTGCTGCGCCACGACAGTGACACTCGAACTCCGAGCGGGGACCTGGTTGGCGTTGTCAGCGGCACTCGCGCGCCGCGCCAAGACCCGCTGCGCCGTACGGGTGGCGCCGAAACGCCCGGTGGGGACCGGTCCTACGACGTGATCAACCCTCAGGCGCCCGGCGGGTTCCGCCGCGGCTCGGCCGGCGGGTACGTGTTCGCCGGCGGCGGGGTGGCCCCCGCGGCCGGGTACCCCGCCATCGCGCCCGGCTTCGGGCCGCGGCGCACCAAGCCCGCCAATCCCAGCAACCCGACCAAGCCGAGCAGGCCCCACAAACCGTTGTCGTCGTTGTCGTCGCGGGTGGTGTCGCGGTTCGTTCCGTCGTCGTCGGTCTGCTGGTGCCACGCCGGTGCGACGATGTCCGGTGCCGCCGATGCCGGCACCGCCCCCGTCAGCGCGAAGGCGCCCGCCGCGATGGCGGCGCAGCAAAGCCTGCCTGCCTTGTGGTTCATCTCGGTTCTTCCTCCCGTTGTGAAGATTGCGGAAATCGGTCTTCCCGGGCGTACCCCCGCCGGCGGCATTCATTCCCGGCGTCACGGGAACGGGCGAAGACTTCGCCGCCGGGCCCCGGTTTCCGGTGCGTTTCCGGCCTTTGTAAGATGGTCGCCGGTTCAAGACGGAGCCGTGCAGGGATGTGCCGCGTGCGCTCGTCCGCCTCCGGCCGTCCCTCCCTTCTCAAGCGCAGCAGCGCATCCGAGCCGGGCAACACCGTCCACTGCCGTGGACCGGGGGAGGAATGAACACTGAACTCGCCGTCGCGCCGCTCGGCGCGACGTACACGCCACGCCTGATCTGCACCACCGGCGATCGCCTGATCCACCCGGCGGACGGCCGCAACGACCTCGCCAGGATCGTCGTGCGCTGGGCCCGCGCCTGGGTTCCCGAAACCTGGCCCGCCCGCCAGTACTTCGCCGCGCTGGGCATCGGTGACGACGAAAACCCTTGCTACCACGACGAAGACGTCATCGGGTGGCACCTTCTGCAGCCTCGGCCGGACTCGCTCGCGTGGCGGGTGCGGTCGGGCGAGATCGACGTGACCACCGCGCTCACGGCCGAAGCCGAGGCCTGGCCCGAATAGGAAACTCCCCGCGAAGAGCTCTGCGTCACCCTGGCGCAGGGCTCTTTCGCGTGCCCGAAACATTCCTTGCCCCGCAAGCGATATCGGAGGAGGAGACCGGTATGGGCTTTGGCAGGCAACCGAACAGGTGAATAACCCGATCGGACCACATGCGGCGCGGTCAGCGGCTCGCGGTACCCACACGATGGTGGCACGAAGTGGAAACCCCGTCCCGGCATCAGTACGTTTCCCTCACACGGGACGGAGAACACACCTTCACTGCCGTTCCGTTCTCCGAATAGCGTTCACCGAGGAGCAATCCATGCTGAAGAAGATCGGGTTCGTCACGGCCACCGCGGCGGCCGGTGCGTTCCTGGCCGGCGGCATCGCCGCGGCCGACACCCCGGACGGTCACCACCACGAGCACCACCACGGTCACCACTACGGCGGCTACGACTACACCGGCCAGGTCGGCTTGGTGAACCTGAACAACACCGACGTGCTCCACAACGTCAACGCCACGCTCGGCCTGTGCGGCAACGACGTCAACGTCCTCGGCGTCCAGGTGCCGATCCACGACTCGCTCAACGGCATCGGCGTGCCGATCCTGTCGCCGGGCAGCCACGAGGCCAGCGGCGAGAACCCGTACAACTGCGCCTCGGGCGGGCTGTCCGACGGCGGCACCAGCCAGGGTCACTGAGTTTTCCGTGCCCGGAGCCGCCCCGGCGTGCGGAAGCCGGCTCCGGGCACGGGAAATCGGCCGCCAGCGCCGACGCCGCACCGCGCGCCCGGAACACGGAGCGAGCTGCACACTCCGGTTCCGCGTTCCGAGCCCTTCGCGACGCCGGACGGCGCCGACCCGGGTGGGACCGGCCGCGACGCTGGAGAAGTGCGCCGGTCCCGCCCGGCCTGACGGCACCATAACGAACTTTCCCGGGTCCGGCGAACCGAAGCCGGGCCCGTTTCTTTCCCCGTTCCCCCGCCGGACCGTCCGGCGGGTACCCAGAAGGAGTATTTTTCCCGTGATCAAGCAGCTCGGCTTCGTCGCCACCGCCCTCGCCGCCGGGATGGCGGTGCTCGGCGGGTCCGCGTCCGCGACCAGTGTCAGCGTTGCGGGCCACCCGGTCGACACCACCGACCAGTTCGGCCTCGTCGGCAACGTGCAGAACCTCGACGTGGTGCACAACCTGAACGTGGTCGGCGGCGTGTGCGACGACGACATCAACGTCCTCGGGGTCCAGGTGCCGATCCACGACACCGCCAACGGCATCGGCGTGCCGGTGCTCTCCCCGGGCGAGCACGAGGCCGAGGGCCAGAACCCGGACAACTGCGCCGCCGGTGAGATCGCCGACGGCGGGACCGCCCAGGGCAACTGACCCCCAGCGGGTCCGGCCGCCGCGCGGGCTTCGTCCCGCGCGGCGGTTCGTCACGTCCGGTCCAGCCGGTGCACCGCCACTTCCCGCACGACGAGCAGCACTGCAGCCGCGACCGGCACCGCGACGAAGGCGCCGACGACGCCGAGCAGTGCGAACCCGAGCAGCACCGCGACGACGGTGACGAGCGCCGGGATCCGGACGGCCCGGCCGACGATCTTCGGAAGCAGCACGTAGTCCTCCACCACCCGGTAGCCGACGAAGAACCCGAGCGTCGCGAGCCCGACCGGCACCGACACCGCGAGCGCGACGAGGGTGGTGCCGGCCCCGGCCGCCACCGAGCCCGCCACCGGCACCAGGTCCAGCACGGCGACGAGCACGGCGAGCACCAGCGGGTAGGGGACGCCGAACGCCGTCAGCCAGGCGAAGGTCGCCGCTCCCGCGATCAACGACACCGCGACGTTGCCGACGAGGTACGCGCCGACCTTCCGGAACACCGCGTCGCCGATCAGGATCACCCGCGGCCGCCGCGACCGCGGGGCCAGCCGGTAGAGCGCGGTGCGGATCCGCGGGAAGTCGGCGACGAAGTAGGTGGCGAGCACCACGACGATCAGGGCGTCGCCGAGCAGCCCGGCGAGCGATTTGGCCACATCGGACAGCTGCACCGACCGGACGGCGGCTTCGAGGCCGAAGGTTTCGTTGGCTCGGCCCAGCAGCGTGCCGTGGTCGCGCAGCAGGGTCAGGTACCGCGGGGCGCCGTTCCGCAGCTGCGTCGCCTGATCGGCCAGGGGCACGGCGGCCGCGGCGATGGTGCCACCGAGGACGGCCAGCCCCGTCACGACGACCACCGCGGCGGCGAGTGCGCGGGGGACCCGGCGCGCGAGCCGGGCGGTCAGTGGCTCGAGCCCCACCGCGAGGAAGAACGCGATGCCGATGAGCAGCAGCACGTCGGAGGCCGTGAGGAGGAGCTCGACGACCGCAACCGTGACGGCCACCCCGGCCGCGGCGAGCATCCCGGTGAAGAACGGCGAGCGGCGGTCGAGCGGTTTTCCCGGACGGCCCAAGGGTCTTCCCTGCCGGGCCGCCGCTCCTTCGGCCTCGCCGACGGGGTGCCCGGCCCGGTACGCCCCACGACCGCTCGTTGCGTGCATGAGTCGGGGACTACCCCGCGTGGCACGGCCGAATCCACCCGATCCGGGTACGCGGGCAAGTCCACGCTTCCCGGTGACGGCCTCCGCCTGCCGTTGCCGGAACCGTTGGGGTGCCAGCAAAATCGCCTATGCGCTTCAAAGGTCTTCTGCTCGTTCCGGTCGTCGTCGTCGCTGCCGCGTTCGCGGTGGCCCCGGAAGCGGCGGCCATCAGCGCGCCGCAGCTGCTGATCAACCAGGATTTCCCCGATCCGGACGTCGTCAAGACGGCTTGGGGCTACTTCGCGTTTTCGACGGGTACGAAGGCAACGCGGATTCCGATGGCCGGCGCCGCCGCGCCGGAAGGGCCGTGGCGCGTCGCCGGGGACGCGCTCGGAGCGGTCCCCGCGTGGGCGAAGCCGGACGGCGGGTTCTGGGCCCCCGACGTCACCCAGCTGGGGGACGGCACGTTCGTGCTGTACTTCGCGGCGGCGCAGACGGCGGGCGGCGAGATGTGCCTCGGCGCGGCGACGGCGAAGAAGGCGGAAGGACCGTACACACCGGCCGGCGACCGCCCGCTGGTGTGCGAGCCCGGCGACCACGGGGACATCGACCCGCAGACGTTCGTCGACGCGGACGGGGCCCGGTACCTGCTCTACAAGAGCGACGGCGCGGCGACCGGGCCGCCGTCGGCGATCTGGGCGCAGAAGCTGCAGGCCGACGGGCGCACCTTGGCCGGTCCGCGCACCGAGCTGCTGCGGTCCGATCTGACGCCGGAGAAGTCGGTCGTCGAGGCGCCTTCGGTGGTGAAGACGGCGTCCCGGTACCTGCTGTTCTACTCCGCGGACACGTTCGAAAGCACGGGCTACCACACGTGTTACGCGTCCGCGCCGACCCTGGGCGGCGCGTTCGTGAAGGCGGACGCCCAGTTCCTGTCGACGGACCTGCTCGGCGGCAAGGTGGACGCCCCGGGCGGCGCCGACGTGGTGGACGGCCACATCTTCTT
Source organism: Amycolatopsis sp. NPDC024027 (assembly GCF_040638975.1). NCBI lineage: Bacteria > Bacillati > Actinomycetota > Actinomycetes > Pseudonocardiales > Pseudonocardiaceae > Amycolatopsis > Amycolatopsis sp. NPDC024027. The sequence continues at coordinate 437,390 of NZ_JBEZYY010000006.1, read as the reverse complement.
CCACGGCTGGCTCGGCGGCGGCCGCACGGCGAGGGGCCTGTACGAGCTGCCGATCACCTTCCCGGGTGACGTGCCGCAACTGGGCTGACCGTGTCACCCACCCGGGTAGCGCTCGGTTGGGCCGGCCGGGGCCCGGATATCCGGGGAACGAGGGAATGGAGGAGTGCCATGACGGTGTGGTGGGGATTGGTGGGCCTGCTCGGGCTGCTGGGGTGCTGCGGCCTCCTCCGGAGCCATCGCGCCGACGGAACGGTGGTGGAGGAAGACCCGCTGGCGCGCTACCCGGTGGCCCGCGAACCGGCGACCCCGAACGCCGACGCGGCGCACACACCGCTGATGACGCCGGCGATCACGCCGGAGATGCTCGCGGCGCAGCCGGGACCGGTGGGGCAGGCCGGCGGGGCTGGGGCAGCCGGGTCGGCGGAGTCGGCCGGGTCGGTGGGGCAGGCCGGGTCGGCGGGGTCGGCCGGTCTGCCGGGGGTGGCGGGGCCGGCCGGGGCGGCTGGGCAAGCCGGGCAGGCTGGGCAGGCCGGGTCGTTGGGGCAGGCCGTGTCGGCCGGGTCGCGGCCGGAGGCGATGGTGCCGGATTCGGGGAGTATCGCGGGGGAAATTCCGGCGCCGCGGCCGCAGCCCGGTGGGGCACGGGAGCGGCCGGGTGTGCCGGAGGGCGCGCCGGTTGCGGCTTCGGCGGGGCAGACGAGTGAATCTGTGCCTGTGCCGGGGGCCGGTGGTGCACCGGCTTCGTCGGGTGGGGTCCAGCCGGCGGTCGGATCGGTGCCTGTCCCGGCGGGTGCGGTTTCCGAGGTGCCACCGGAAGCAGCACAACAGGCGGTCGGGTCGGGGCCGGTTTCCGCGGAGTCTCCGGCAATGCCGACCGAGCTGTCGGCTGAGCCGCGAACCTCCGGTGTCCCGCAGCAGCCGAAGCATGCACTTCGGGCCGAGGCGTCCGCGCCGGAAACCGGCGGTGTTCCCCGAACTCGTGAACCGGAAGCCGAGGCGCCGCAACAGCAGCCGCGCCAGTACGTGCAACCGCCGCCGCAGGCGGACTCCGGCGGGCTCGTCGGCAGCGTCAAGCGGCTTCTGCGGCGCGCCTGACCTCACCCCAGCGGCACGCCGTCCCCGGCCAGCCCGGCCAGCAGGTCGCCGTGGTCTTCGATGCGGTCCAGGACGTCGTCCGCCGTGAACGTCAAGTGGTTCACGTGGCGGCAGGCGCGGACCTCGTCCCACGTCACCGGGGTCGACGCCGTCGGGTGGTCGCGGCCGCGCAGGGAATACGGGGCCACCGTGGTCTTCGCCGGGTTGTTCTGGCTCCAGTCGATGAACACCCGGCCCGTGCGCTGGGCCTTCGCCATCACCGCCGTCACCGACTCCGGGGTCTCCTTCGCCAGGCGCTGGGCGAGCCGCTTGGCGTACGCCGACGGGGCCACCGGGTCGTCCGTCCGGATTCCGCAGTAGAGCTGCATCCCTTTGGAGCCCGACGTTTTCGCGTACGGCGTCAGCCCGTCGGCCACCAGGGCGTCGTGGAGGCGCTCCGCCACCCGGCAGCAGTCGACGATCGTCGTGCCCGGGCCCGGGTCCAGGTCGAACACCAGCCGGTCCGGGGGCCGGCGGGTGCCCGAGTCCACCGTCCACTGGGGAACGTGCAGCTCGAGCGCCGCCATGTTCGCCGCCCACACCAGGCCGGGGAGGTCGTCCAGGAGCGGGTAGTCGATCGTGCCACCCGTGCCCGCCAGGCGCACCGTGCGCAGCCAGGCCGGGGCACCCTTCGGGACGTTCTTCTCGAACCACTTCTGGCCGTCGACGCCGTTGGGATACCGGATGAACGTGACCGGCCGGCCGGCCAGGTGCGGCAGCAGCACCGCCGCGACGCGGGAGTAGTAGTTGATCACCTCGCCCTTGGTGAACCCGGCCGCCGGGTACAGCACCTTGTCCAGATTGGACAGGGTGAGCCGCCGGTCGCCGGCCTGCACGGTGATCCGCTGGCCCGCCGGCTCGGGCGAAGGCGACGGCGACGGCGCGGGCGACGAAGGAGAAGGTGACGAAGGCGGAGACGGAGAAGCCGGCTCGTGCGGAACCGCGCGCGGCGCCAGGACCTCGGCCGGATCCTTGTCGTGGCGCAGGCCCCGCCAGGCGGTGTGGCGGACGCGGCCGCCGCGGGTGAACTGGCGGTAGACGATCTCGCCGACCAGCCGCGGCTCCACCCAGCGGGCGCGGACGGTGTCCTCCCGCGGCGGCGTCGTCACGAACGGGTGCGTGCGCCGCTCCATCGCCCGCAGCTGCGCCTGCAGATCGTCCCGGGTGGCCTGGCTGAAGCCGGTGCCGACGTCGCCGATGTAGACCAGGTCGCCGGTGACGGGGTCGTGCGCGCCGAGCAACAGGCCGCCGAGGGTGCCGGTGAAGCTGCGCTGGCCGGGCCGCCAGCCGCAGACGATCACCTCCTGGGTCCGGACCAGCGGGTGCTTGAGCCACGAGTCCGGCCGCTGCCCGGGCAGGTAAGCCGACGAACGCAGTTTCGCGACGACCCCCTCGTACCCGGCGGACGCGGCGTGGGCGAGGAAGTCCGCGGGCGTGCGGCGGTCGGCGGCGAGCTCGTCGAAGGTGACCGCGCGGACCACCGAAACCCGGTACGGATCGGGCATCGGCAGCTCGGCCAGGAGGCGGCGGCGCTCGTCGTACGGCGTGGCCAGCAGACTCCGGTCCCCGAGCCGGAGCAGGTCGAAGGCCAGGAACCGGACCGGGACGTCGGTGAACTCCCGCCCCTTCGGCCCGCTCTGGTGCCGGACGTAGCGGCCGCGGCGCTCCTGCATCCGCTCGAAGTCGATCCGGCCGTCTTCGCCGTAGACGACGACTTCGCCGTCCAGGTAGGCGGCGCGGCCGTCCAGCGCGGGGGTGAGCACGCCCTCGAGGTCGCGGAATTCCGCGGTGAAGTCGATGTTGTTGCGGCTGGTGAGCACGGTCGTGCCGTCCGGGGCGATCCGCATGGCCGCCCGGTAACCGTCCAGTTTGTACTCGTAGGCCCACTCCGGGCCGCTGCGCAGCCGTCCGCCGTCGGCCTTGGCGAGCATCGGCTCCATCCAGGCCGGGACGTGCGACGCGTCGTCTGCCGCCATTTCGGACTCCCGTCACCTTACGTGCCCAAGGTAACCCGTTCGGCCTAGATGTGCCGAGTTTCTGCAGGTGAAAGCGGCTTGAACGCTTGTTCGGCGCGCCGCTCAGGCGGGCAGGAAGTCGTCGACGGCCCGGCGCAAGGTGGCGCGCACCTTGCCGGCGTCGTCGAGTTCGCCGCCGTGCAGGGCGCCGTCGCGCAGCAGGACGAGCACGCGGGCCGCGTGGTCCGGTTCCGGGTGGCCGAGGTCCGCCGCCTGGTCGCGCAGGACGCCGAAGAACCACTCCCGGTGGTCGTCGATGACCCGGCGGACCCGGTTCTCCGGATCGGGGTACTCGGCGGCGGCGTTGAGGAACTGGCAGCCGCGGAAGTCTTCCCCGCACGTCGCGTCGCCGACCACCGCCATGGTCTCGGCCAGCGCCTCGCGCGGCGGTTTGCCCGCCCGCGCCGCGTCGACGGCCGCGCGGATCTGCCGGCTGGTCTCGGCGAGGTAGGCCGCGACCAGGTCGTCCTTCGTGGGGTAGTGGCGGTAGAAGGTCGCCCGGGTCACGGCCGCCTCGGAAACCAGGCGTTCCACCCCGACGGCGTGGATGCCCTCGGCGTAGAAGAGGCGGGCGGCGGTCGCGAGCAGCCGGTCCTTCGGGTGCGGCTCGGCAGTCCTCATCTCCGCAGCATAGAGAAAGACTGGTCGTTCTGCGAGATCGGGTTCGTCACATTGCCACGGCGGCCCGGAAGGTCCAGAGTAGCTAGCAGAAAGACCGATCGTTCTCTCTGAAGGAGCCAGCCATGAGCAAGCCCACCATCGTCCTGGTCCACGGCGCTTTCGCCGACTCGTCCAGCTGGACCGGGGTCGTCGCGAAGCTGCAGGAGCAGGGCTATCCGGTCCGGGCGGTGGCGAACCCGCTGCGGGGTGTCGAGTCCGACGCGGCCTACGTGAAGGACGTCGTCGACAGCGTCGAAGGCCCGGTCGTCCTGGCCGGTCACTCCTACGGCGGCGCCCTGATCACCCGCGCGGCCATCGACGCCCCCAACGTCCGCGCCCTGGTCTACATCGCCGCGTTCCAGCCGGACGCGGGCGAGAGCGTGTTCGAGCTGTCCGGCCGCTACCCGGGCGCCAAGCTCGGCCCGGAGACCACGAACGTCCTCGAGCACGACGGCGAGCCCGAGCTGTCGATCAAGCCGGCGGACTTCGCCGAGGTCTTCGCCGCCGACGTCCCCGCCGCCACCGCGGCCATCATGGCGGTGACCCAGCGGCCGGTCGCGCAGCAGGCGCTCGCCGCGCCGTTCGAGGGCACCCCGGCGTGGACGAAGCTGCCGTCGTGGACGCTGGTCGCGAACCAGGACAACGCGATCCCGGCCCAGGCGCAGGAGTTCATGGCCGAGCGCGCGTCGTCGACGGTCCGCCGGATCGACGCCTCGCACGCGGTCGCGGTGTCCCAGCCGGACGTCGTCGCCGAGGTGATCCTCGCCGCCGCGGCGAACGTCGAGTGAGTCAGCGGCACAGGGCGGTCGCCTCGTCCAGGCGCGACAGCTTCTCCGGGTTGCGCACGGCGTAGAGGCCCGTGACGAGCCCGTCGTCGACGCGGACCGCCACCACGGTGTCGACCTCGCCGCCGCGCCGCAGGATCAGCGCCGGGAAGCCGTTGACCTGGGCCGCTTCCAGGGTGCCGGCGGCGAGGTTGCCCAGGCCGGCGGCGAGCAGGCGGGCCACGTCCTCGGCCCCGGAAACGGGTGAGAGCACCGCCTGCACGACCCCGCCGCCGTCGCCGAGGAACACGACGTCCGGAGCGAGGACGTCGAGCAGCTCCCGCAGGTCGCCCGTTTCGGCGGCGCGCCGGAAGGCTTCGAGGGCGTCCCGGGTGGCCGCCGGCGAGACGGCCCCGCGCGGCCGGCGCGCCGCGACGTGGGAGCGGGCCCGGTGCGCGATCTGGCGCACCGCGGCCGGGTTCTTGCCGACGGCTTCGGCGATCTCGTCGTAGCCCAGGTCGAACACCTCGCGCAGCACGAACACCGCCCGCTCGGCCGGCCCGAGCGTCTCCAGCACCAGCAGCATCGCCATCGAGACGCTGTCGGCCAGCTCGACGTCCTCGGCGACGTCGGGCGTGGTCAGCAGCGGCTCGGGCAGCCACGGCCCGACGTAGGACTCCTTGCGCCTGCCGAGCGCCCGCAGCCGCATCAGCGCCTGCCGGGTGGTGATCCGGACCAGGTACGCGCGCCGGTCCCGCACCGCGGCGAGGTCCACCCCCACCCACCGCAGCCACGTCTCCTGGAGGACGTCTTCGGCGTCGGCGGCCGAGCCGAGCAGCTGGTAGGCGACGGTGAACAGCAGGTTCCGGTGGGCGAGGAAGGCCTCGGTGGCGGGATCGGCCATGGGGTCGCGCCCCTTTCGTTCGCGGGTTTCCCCTCCAGATGCCGGACGCCGCCGCCGTGTGACAGTGATCGTCGTCACCCGGCCAGGGTGTCACGGGGTGCGGGGCCGCCGGCATCTCGTGGTCGTTCGCAGATAGCGCACCACGAGTGAGGACGACGTCATGGAACCCCGTTTCACCTTGACCGACAACGCAATCGGCGCCAAGTTCGCCAAGCGGTTCGGCACCGCGAGCCTGGCCATCGTCCAGTCACCGCTGGACAAGATCACGCAGGAGCTGGTGTCGCTGCGCGTCAGCCAGATCAACGGCTGCGGCTGGTGCGTCGACATCCACACCAAGGAACTGGCGGCCGCCGGAGAGGCGGGCGTGCGGATCAACCTGGTCGCGGCCTGGCGCGAGGCCACGGTCTACACCGAGGCCGAGCAGGCGGCGCTCGCGCTGGCCGAGGAGGGCACCCGGATCGCCGACGCCGCACCCGGCGTCTCCGACGACACCTGGGCCCGGGTGCGCAAGCACTACGACGACGACCGGACCGCCGCGCTGATCGCCTTGATCGCGCAGATGAACTCGGCCAACCGGCTCGCGGTGATCGTCCACCAGAAGGGCGGCGGGTACGAGCCGGGCATGTTCGGCTGAGCCGCCGGTCCGTGCTTCGCTGGGGGACATGACGAAGGCGGAGCGGTGGCGTCGGTACTGGGACCGCAAGTCCACGACCTACGACGCGGAGATGGGCTGCTGGGACCGCCGTCTCTTCGGCGATTCGCGGGCGTGGGCTTGCGGCCAGGCCACGGGCGAGGTCCTCGAGGTCGCGGTCGGGACCGGGCTGAACCTCCCCTGCTACCCCGCGGAGGTGACGCTCACCGGCGTCGACCTCAGTGAAGGGATGCTCGCCATCGCCCGCGACCGCGCCCGCCGGCTCGGCCACCCGGTGACCTTGCGCGAGGGCGACGCCGAGGCACTGCCGTTCGCCGACGCCTCCTTCGACACCGTGCTGTGCACGTTCGGCCTCTGCGCCATCCCCGATCCCGCCGCCGCGGTGGGCGAGATGGTGCGGGTGCTGCGCCCGGGCGGCCGGCTGATCCTGGTCGACCACGTCGCCTCGTCGTCGCGGATCGTGCGGGGCCTGCAGCGGCTGGTCGAGCTGGCGAGCGTCCCGCTGGCCGGCGAGCACTTCCGGCGGCGGCCGCTGGAGCTCGTCGAGGCACTCGGCCTGCCGGTGCAGCGGCGGGAGCGGTTCAAGCTCGGGCTGGTGGAACGGCTGGTGGCCGGCAAGGTCAGCTGATCAGCACGCTCTCGTCCAGCCCGGCCAGGATCGCCGCGGCGTCGTCGTAGACAGCGACGGCACCGGCGTCGGTCAGCTCTCCCGCGCCGACGCCGCCGGAGAGCACCGAAACCGTGCGCACGCCGGCCTTGGTGGCGGCGTGGACGTCCCAGACCGCGTCGCCGACGAAGATCGTCTCCTCCGGCGCGGTCCCGGCCTTGTCGAGCGCGGCGAACACCGGCTCCGGATCGGGTTTCGTCGCTTCGACGTCGTCACCGGAAACGATGCCCGCGACCACGTCGTCGACGTCGAGGACGCGGCGCAGCTCCTTGAGCTCGTCCGGCGCCGCCGACGTCGCCAGCACGACGCGGATCCCGCGGTCCGCCAGGGCGCGGATGAGGTCGGGGGCGCGGTCGAACGGCCGCAGCAGATCGGCCGTCTCCAGGTAGAAGCGGCTGTGCAGCTCCTTCGCCTCGTCGCCGATGCGGCCGGCGTCTTCGTCGCCCAGCAGGGTGCTCAGCAGCTTGCCGGACCCCTTGCCGATCGCGCGGTGCACGCGCCAGGAGTCGACGTCCCGGTCCAGCGCGTGGAACGCCCGGCGCCAGGCGTGGACGTGGAGGTAGTTGGAGTCGACGAGGGTGCCGTCGACGTCGAACAGGACCGCGGTGGCGATGGCTGGCTCCTTGGGGTCGGTGCGGTTTCCCGGTGCTCCGCGCGGGTACCGGGAGGGGTGATCCGAATACCCCGGCCCGGAGGGAAGTACACATGACCGGCCTCGTCTCGGCGGGTTTCCGCGGGCTGGCGGCGCTGCGGCGCGCCCCGGCCTTCCACCCGGTGGGCGTGGTCCGGCACGGCGAACTCCGGCCCGTCGCCGACGACCTGCCGTGGCCGTCCGGGCCGGCGCCCGTCGTCGCCCGGCTGTCCAAGGGCGCCGGCACCCCCGGGCGGCTGCCGGACGCGCTCGGGCTGGCGGTGCGGATTCCCGGCGCCGGCCGCGACGGCGGGCCGTGGGACATCCTGCTGACGACGGCGGGCAGCGGGCACGTCGGGCGGATGGTGCCCCGGCCGGCGGCCGCGTGGACGCGCGGCGCCTACAGCAGCCTCGTGCCGTACCGCCGGGCCGACCGGCTCGTCTGGCTGGGGGCGTGGGCGGAGACGTCGTCGCCGCGGATCGAAGCGTCCCTGGACGCGGCACGGGCGACGGGAACGTGGGAGTTCGTGCTCCGGACCGGCCGTGAGGACGGGCGCTGGTGCGACAGCGCCGTGCTGACGCTGACGGACTCCGGCGGCGAGGCACCGGCGTTCGACCCGATGCTGAACCACCCGGACGGGCTGGAGTTCGCCCCGGACTGGCTGGGGCGGCTGCGGGAGCGGGCTTACGCGGGGAGCCGGGCCGGGCGGCCGTCGTGACCCGGCCGCCCGGCCCGGTGCCGGTCACCGCGAGTCGGCGACGGGGCTGCGCGTGGCGCCCAGCGGGATCAGGCCGAGCGCGATCATCCCGACGCCCAGGCCGAAGTGCAGCCAGTTGTCGGCGGTGTTGACCGGAACGAAGTTGGCCGCGCTGCCCGGGTCGATCACCAGGCCGTAGAGCCACAGGACGAGGTAGATCACCCCGCCGCCGACCAGGAAGGCCCGGGCGCCGCCCGGGGTCCTCGCCAGGGCGAGCCCGGCGACGCCGAACGCGAGGTGCACGATGTTGTGCAGGATCGAAACGGTGAAGATGCCCAGGAGCAGGGCGCCGGAATGGTGGCCGGCCCAGGTGAGCATGTCGTAGTGGGTCGTCACGCCGGGAATGAACCCCAGCACGCCGACCAGCAGGAAAACCACTCCCACGATCGCGGCGAGGAGCTGGCGCGGGGTTCGCCGGACCTCGGTCTCCATCGATGACATGGTCGTTTCCTCCCGATTCGGTGAGCGGGCCCTCGGCCGGGGGCCCGCCGGGCGGCGTGCCCGGATGCGCGGCGGGCAAACGCGTTTCACCCCGCCTGTCGCCGGGTATGCCCGGGTTTCGCCCGATCGGAGGAAGCGATGAGCACTCCCGAAATCGACCCGGTGACCGCCGAGAGCATGGAAGCCGACGCAGACATCGCCGGCGAGCACACCGAGCCGACGTTCCGCGACCAGGAGCCCCGCGCGGGCGACAGCGACGAAGAGGACGCCGACCGCGGGGGCATGCCCTCGGCGTGAGGTCAGGGCCGGGCCCGCGGGTAGGTCCGGCGCTCGCCGATCCGGCCGTCCTTCGTGTGGATGAAGTGGGCCGTGCCGCGCTTGATCGCGAGCTTGCGGCCTTCCGCCACGGCGTCGGACTTCGTCTCGGCGCTGCCGGACGCCCGCGTGTTGCCGACGACCTTGTTCTTCCAGGCCGAGCCGTCGTGGAAGGTTTCGATGTCGCCGTCGGCCGGTTCGAGCGCGGGGCCGCCGTCGGCTTCGTGAGTGCCGAAAAGAGCGGGGTCGGGTTTCGGTGCGGTGCCGGGGCCGCCGAGGGGTTCGGGGTCCATGAGGTATTCGATGCCGGCGTCGGTGGTCCAGCTGGCGCCCTTGGCGCCGTCGGGGCCGTCGGACAGGTGCCAGATCGTGTGGTTGTGGGTTTGGTCTTCTTCGTCGAGGAGGGCGTCGGGGACGATGTCGCCTTCGAGCCCGTCGGCCTTGAGTTCCTCGATGGCGGCGAGCCACTGCTTCTGGTGGACGGTGTCGCGGGCGAGGTTGAACTGGAGCATCGCCTTGACGCCGGGGTCGTCGGTCATGTTGTAGAGCCGCGCGGTTTGCAGCCGGCCCTGGGCTTCGGCGGCGGCGTTGGCGCGGAAGTCGGCGAGCAGGTTGCCGGAGGCGATGATGTACCGGCCGTTCCAGGGGTAGCCGTTGCTGTCGGCGGGCAACGCCCCACCACCGGCGACGATGGCCTGCTGGATGTCCATGCCGCCGATCGTCGCGGCCATCACCGGGTCCTTGACGGCTTCGGCGGTGACGGTGGCGGGAGCGCCTTCGAGCAGTCGTGCGACCATGGTGGCGAGCATTTCGACGTGGCCGATTTCTTCGGTCGCGGTGTCCATGATCAGGTCTTTGTACTTGCCTTCGATGCGGCAGTTCCAGCCCTGGAACAGGTATTGCATGGTGACGCTCATTTCGCCGTAGGCGCCGCCGATGAGCTCCTGGAGTTTGCGGGCGTAGACAGCGTCGGGCTTTTCGGGCTTGGCTTCGAACTGCAGCAGCTTCGTGTGACGGAACACATCGTCTCCCTTCCGAGCCCGCGGAGTTCCCCCGATCGGCCGCGTCAATCGGGGAAACGCCGTGTTTGACGGGTTCGGGAACGGCTATCCGATCGGGTGAACGTCGTGGAGGAGGTGGTCACCGGTGCTCGCCCGGCACAACTCGGTGTGGCTGGTGCCCCGGCACGGCGCACCGGCGAAGGCTTCGGTCGTCGGCGTGCTGGACCGGACGACGTACCCGGAGCTGCGCGACCGGTTGCTCGAGTTCGCGGCCGACTCCGAGGACGGCGTCCTGATCGACGTCGAGCGTCTCGAACTGCGCGATCGCGCGCTGATCCGGGTGTTCGCCCTGGTCGCCCTGCGCGTCGCTGAGTGGCCGGCGATCCCGTTCGCGTTGGTGACGGGCCGCCCGGAACAGCGTGCGGCGCTGGCGGCGAGCGGCGTGCCGGTGTACGCGGACACCGCCACCGCGGAGGCGGCACTGACCCGCCCGGCCCGGCGGAGGGTGGGCCGGCTGCTCGACCGCTCGCCGCGCACGTCGGCGCGTGCCCGCGGGTTCGTCCGCGGGATGTGTGCCGAGTGGATGGTGCCGGACCTGGCCGAGGACGCCGAGCTGATCGCGACCGAGCTGGTCGAGAACACGCTCCGCCACACGGATTCCGCGCCCCGGCTGCGCTTGGAGCTGCGCCGCGGCACGCTGTTCGTGGCGGTCTCCGACGAGAGCCGGCGGCCGGCGGTGCTGCGGGAGGGCCTCGATCCGGTCCGGGCGGGGCTGGGCTTGCGGATGATCACCAAGGTCGCGAAGCGGTGGGGGAGCAGCGGGTCCCGTTCGGGCGGGAAGACGGTGTGGGCCCTGCTGGCCCGCCGGTGAGCCGCTGACGACTCGGGGTGCGCCGCCCGCATCGGCCTTGGCCGCGGAAGGAAACGCGAAGGGTGAGCCGGTTCACCGGGCCGGACGGCCGCCGCCGGGGAGTTCGGTTCCCGGCGGCGGCCTCCTTGCTCGTCCGATGTGGTCAGGAACCCGGGCCGGAGTAGATCTCGGCCGCCGGGGGCTCCGAGACCGTCGTCGGCTTGTTCCAGTCGCTGAACTCGATGGCGCCGTTCTTCGGGTCCGCCATGCGCAGCAGGTAGTGGGGCTCGGTCGCGGCCACCGTGGCCGTGCCGTCCGGGCTCGAGAAGCTCAGCGCCGGTGCGCCCGCGAGCGTCGTCGGCTCGCCCGGCTTGAAGGTCGTCTTCTGCAGCTCGCCCAGCGTGCCCTCGGTGAACGACTTGTAGTCGAGGAACACCTTGAACGCGTCCGCGATGCCCTCGCCGATCTTGGCCTTCGACGACACCCACTTGCCGGTGAGCTGCTTGGCCGCGGCAGCCGGGACGCCGGCCTGCTTCACCAGCGAGTCGCTGAACTTGAAGTAGTACTTCTCGCCGATCCGCAGGACGGGGATCTCGAGGCCGTCCTTCACCACCGTGCCGCTCGCGCCGTCCGGGTTGAGCTGCAGGTCGAGGTTGATCGCGCTGCCCTCCTGGGCCATCGTGCCCTTGACGTGCACCGCCGAAGCCTGCTTGGCGGCGTCGGAGATCGCGGCGCCCACCTTGGCGGCGTCGAGGGCCGGGGCCGCCGGAGCCGTGGACGACGCCGGCGTGGTCGAGCCGGCCGCGGCCGGGGCCGGCGTGCTCGGAGTGCCGGCGCAGCCGGCGAGGGCGAAGGAACCGGCCGTGAGGAGCGCGGCCAGGCGAAGGCGAGGCATGGGTGATCCGTTCATGAAGGCCGGGGCGTCCCCGGACACGAACGGGCTATCGTCCGAACGGGTGTTGTGTTACAGCGACCGTGACGGAGTGCCGTCGCCGCGCTCGGTGCGCCGGGCGGCGGGGCGGAAGTCGCGTTCGGTTTCGACGTCGCCTTCCGGCGTGTGGACGAAGTGCCCGACCCGGCGTTTCCGCGCGATCTGCCGCCCCGCCAAAACGGCATCGACGCGGCGGGGAGAGGTGTTGGACGCCCGGCGGCCGCCTTCGACGCGGTTCTTCCACAGTCCGTCTTCGTAGTAGGTGTGCACGTCACCGTCCGCCACGACGCCGCCTCCCATCGTGAGTGCTGGAAGGCTGCGGATGCCCGGGGACGTAGCGGACAAACGTTGTGCGGTGTTCAAGCCAGCCGGAGTACCTGGATGGCGTTGTCCTTGAGGATCAGCGGCCGCACCTCGTCCTTGATCTCCAGCTCGGCGAAATCGGCGAGCCAGCGGTCCGGGGTGATCACCGGGAAGTCGGACCCGAACAGGACCTTCCGCTTCAGCAGGGTGTTGGCCGCGCGGACCAGCTGCGGCGGGAAGTACTTCGGCGACCAGCCCGACAGGTCGATGTACACGTTCGCCTTGTGCGTCGCGACCGAGATCGCTTCGTCCTGCCACGGCACCGACGGGTGCGCCAGGATCACCGTCAGGTCCGGGAAATCGGCGGCGACGTCGTCGAGCAGCATCGGGTTCGAATAGCGCAGCTTGATGCCGTGCCCGCCCGGCAGCCCGGCGCCGATGCCGGTCTGCCCGGTGTGGAACAGGGCCGGGACGCCCAGCTCGGCGATCGCCTCGTAGAGCGGGTAGTAGCGGACGTCGTCGGGCTCGAACGCCTGCAGGCTCGGGTGGAACTTGAACCCGCGCACCCCGTGCTCGGTGACGAGCCGCCGCGCGCGCAGCACGGCCGCCTTGCCGGCGTGCGGGTCGACCGAGCCGAACGGGATGAGCACGTCGGCGTGCTCGGCGGCGGCGTCGGCGATCTCCTCGCTCGACAGCGCGGGGTGCCCGGTCGCGGCCGGCGCGTCGACCGTGAAGACGACGGCGGCCATCTTCCGGGCCCGGTAGTGCTCGGCGATCGCGGTCACCGTCGGCGTGCGGTCCTGCCCCGCGCGGAAGTACTTCTCGGACGCGTCCAGCAGTTCCTGGTCGAGGGCGAAACAGCCGTGGCCGTCCTGCTCGACGTGGGTGTGGACGTCGATGGCGGTCAGGGAGGAAAGGTCCACGAAGAGCTCCAGGGTCAGGGCAGGTCGGGCTGCGCGGCCTTGGCGGCCAGCAGCTGGTCGAGGACGGCGTCGCGGGCGGCGACGAGCCGGTCGTGGTCGGTGCCGGCCAGTTCGGCGTCGACGCCGGCGACGAGGGACCCGGCGAGTTCCGGCGTCAGGTGGACGCGGCCGAGGTCGCGCCACCACTGTTCGGTGGGCGGCCCGAGGTGGCGCAGGACGTGCGCGAGCCCGCCCGCGCCACCCGAAAGGTGCTGGTTGGCGAACGGGCCGAGCACCGCCCAGCGCAGGCCGGGCCCGTGGGCGATGGCGGCGTCGATGTCGGCGACCGTCGCGACCCCGCGTTCGACGAGGGAGTACGCCTCCTGCCACAGCGCGGCCTGCAGCCGGTTCGCGACGTGGCCGGGCACCTCCCGCGTCAGCCGGATCGGCCGCTTGCCGGCCGCGGTGTAGAACTCGACCGCGCGGTCGACGACCTCGGGCGTGGTCTCGGCGCCCGGGACGACTTCCACGAGCGGGATCACGTGCGGCGGGTTGAACGGGTGCCCGACGACCACGCGCTCGGGATGCCTCGGGCACCCCCGCGCGATGACGCTCGGCAGCAGCCCGGAGGAGCTGCTCGCCAGGATCACGTCCGGCCGCGCGGCCTCGTCGAGCACGGCGAACAGGCGGTGCTTGACGTCTTCGCGTTCGGGCCCGTTCTCCTGCACGAAATCCGCCTCCGCCACCGCGGCGCCGGCGTCGGTGGCGAAGCTCAGCCGATCCCGCGAGGCGTCTTCGGCGAGGCCCAGCCGGATCAAGGTGGGCCAGTGCGCGGCGACGTCGGCGCGCAGGCGGTCTTCGGCGCCGGGCGCCGGATCGGTGGCGACGACGTCGAAGCCGCGGGCGAGGAAGTGCGCGGCCCAGCCGGCCCCGATCACGCCGGTCCCGACGACCGCGATGGTGGCGATCCGGCCGGGCTTCGCCGCGCGGCCGGCGCGGGAGGAGGTGATCCGGACGGTCATGCCGGCCCTCCGGCGAGCGCGACGAACGGGTCCAGCGACGCCGGATCGGCCAGGACGTCACGCGCGGCGACGTCGTCCGGCCGCGCGCCGCGGAGCAGTTTCTTCACCGGCAGCTCCAGTTTCTTCCCGGTGCGGTTGCGGGGGATCGACGGCACGGCGGTGATCGCGTCCGGCACGTGCCGCGGCGAGAGCGCGGTCCGCAACGCCGACGCGATCTTGCCGCGCAAGGCATCGTCGAGTTCGGCACCGGACCGCAGCGCCACGAACAGCCGGAGGTCGCCGTTGCCGCCCGCCGGGTCTTCGAGGTGCACGACGAGGGAGTCCTCGATCTCGGGGAGTTCCTCGACGACGGCGTAGAACTCGGCGGTGCCCAGCCGGACGCCGCCGCGGTTGAGGGTGGCGTCGGAGCGGCCGGCGATGACACAGCTCCCCTCGGGGGTGAACCGGATCCAGTCGCCGTGCCGCCAGATGCCGGGATAGGTCGAGAAGTACGTGTCGCGGTAGCGCGCACCCGAGCCGTCGCCCCAGAACCCCACCGGCATCGACGGCATCGGGGCGGTGATCACCAGCTCGCCCAGCTCCCCGACGACTTCGCCGCCGTGCTCGTCGAACGCCTTCGCGTCGACGCCGAGGCACGGGCCGGAGATCTCGCCCGCCCGGACCGGCTGCAGCGGGCTGCCCTGGACGATGCCGCTGCACACGTCGGTGCCGCCACTGCCGACGTTGAGCAGGACGCCCGGGAACCGCTCGTGCACCCAGTGGAAGCCTTCGGCGGGCAGCGGGCTGCCGGCCGCGCCGAGCTGCCGCAGCGCGGACAGGTCGTGCTCGGCGGCCGGGTCGAGGCCCGCTTTCCGGCACGCCATCAGGAATCCCGGGCTCGCGCCCATCAGCGTCGCCCGCGTCTGTTCGGCCAGGCGCCACTGCCAGGCCAGGTCCGGGTGCAGCGGGTTGCCGTCGACCAGGACGATCGACGCGCCGGTGAGCAGCCCCGAGACCAGCGCGTTCCACATCATCCAGGCCGTGGTGGAGAACCACAGGATCCGGTCGCCGGGGCGCAGGTCCCAGCTGAGGCCGTGGTTCTTCAGGTGCTCCAGGAGGATTCCGCCGTGGCCGTGCACGATCGCCTTCGGCTTGCCCGTGGTGCCGGACGAGAACAGCACGCACAGCGGGTGCGCGAAGCCGACCGGTTCGAACCCGGGCGCACTTTCGGTGAGCAGGTCGGCCCAGGAGAGCGTGCCGGGCAGGTCGTGGCCGCCGTAGGGGACGTGCACGAGGTGTTCGGCGGTGGGCAGGCCCGCGCGGATTTCGGCGACTTCGGCGCGGCGGTCGACGTCCTTGGCGCCGTAGCGGTAGCCGGACACCGTCAGCAGCACCCGCGGCTCGATCTGGCCGAACCGGTCGACCACCGACCGGGCGCCGAACTCGGGGGCGCAGGAGGCCCAGATCGCGCCCAGGCTCGCGACCGCGAGGTAGGCGACGACGGCTTCCGGGATGTTCGGCAGGTACGCCACGACCCGGTCGCCGCGCCCCACCCCGAGCCGGGCCAGCCCCGCGCGGGCGCGCGCGACCTGGTCGCGCAGCTGGTCCCAGGTGAGCTCGGTGCGCTCGCGCGTCTGGGAGTAGGCGATGACCGCGGTGGCGCCGCCGGGCCCGTGGCCGAGGGCGTGCTCGGCGTAGTTGAGGGTCGCTCCGGGGAACCATTCCGTGCCGGGCATGGCCCGGTCGGGCACCACCGCGGTGGCCGGGGTGTGCAGGCGGACGCCGAAGAAGTCCTTGATCGAGGACCAGAAGCCGCCGAGGTCGGTCACCGACCACCGGTGCAGGCCCGCGTAGTCGTCGAAGAAGTGCCCGCGGGCTGCCAGCCACCGCAGGTACCGGCCGATCTCGGTGGTTTCGCGGACGTCGGGGGCGACCGGGCGCAGGATCATCGGCCGACCTTCCCGGCCCGCTTTTCGAGGAACGCCTGCATCCGTTCCTTCGCCTCGGCGCTGCCACTGGCGACGGCGGCCATCAGCGCCTCCATGAGGTACCCCTCGGCCGGGTTGGCCTCGGCGATGCGGGGGAGGGCCTGCAGGACGGCGAAGTTCGTGATCGAGGAGTTCGAGGCGATCTTGCGGGCCAGGCCGAGCGCGTGTTCCAGGCCGTTTTCGACGCGGTAGTGCGACAACCCGGCGGCGTGGCCCTCGTCGGCGTCGAGCACGCGGCCGGTGAGCATCATGTCGGCCATCCGGTGCGCGCCGATCAGCCGCGGCACCCGCACCGACCCGCCGCCGCCGACGAACAGTCCGCGCTGGCCCTCCGGCAGGGCGTAGAACGCCGAGGGTTCGGCGACGCGGATGTGCGCGGCCGCGGCCAGTTCCAGGCCGCCGCCGACGACCGCGCCCTTGAGCACGGCGACCACCGGGACGCGCCCGCGTTCGAGCCGCTCGAAGGCGCGGTGCCACATCATCGAGTGCTCCAGGCCCTCGAACGCGTCGCGCTCGGTGAGCTCGGACAGGTCCAGCCCGGCGGAGAAGTGGTCGCCGACGGCGTCGAGCACGACGGCCTTGATCCCCGGCGGCGGGGCGCCGAAGAACGTTTCGAGGCCGAGCACGGTGGCGTCGTCGAGGGCGTTGCGCTTCTCGGGGCGGGCCAGCCACAGCACGGCGATGTCGTCCCGCAGCTCCAGGCGCAGTGAAGGGGGCAGCAGAGGCGTGGTCATGCGGGTCCGTTCGTGGTGAAGGTTTCGGCGGCGAGGGCGCGCAGTTCGACGCGGCGGATCTTGCCGGTGGCGTTGCGCGGCAAGGCGTCGGTGAACCGCACGTGTCTCGGCACCTTGTAGCGTGCCAGGTGCCGTTCGAGGTGGGCGCGGAACTGCGGTTCGTCCAGCTCGGCACCGGGCCGGACCACGACGAAGGCCGCGCCGGCCTCACCCCAGCGCTCGTCGGGCACGCCGACCACGGCGCAGGCGTCGACCGCGTCGAGCCGGACGGCGACCGCTTCGATCTCGGCCGGGTACACGTTTTCCCCGCCGGAGATGATCATGTCCTTCACCCGGTCGACGACGTGGGCCCAGCCGTCGTCGTCGACGCGGACGACGTCACCGGTGCGGAACCAGTCGTCCTCGACGAAGCTCGCTTGCGATTCTTCGGGCCGGTTCCAGTAGCCGCCGAAGACGTGCGGGCCGCGCACCAGCAGCTCCGCCGGTGTCCCGTTCAAGGCTTGGGGCGTGAGGTCGGGACCGAGGGCCGCGACGTCGGTGAAGAAGTGCGGCACGCCGGCGGCGACCGGGTGGTCGAGCGTGCCCTCGTGGGTGGCCATCGAGACGCCCGGGGCGGCTTCGGTCATGCCGTAGCCCTGCAGGAGCTTCACGCCGCGGTCGAGCCACGCGCGGGCGACGCGCTCGGCCACCGGCGACCCGCCGTAGAGCACGCAGGTCAGCGAGCTCAGGTCGGTGCGGTCCCAGTCCTCGTGGCGGCACATCATCTCCAGCATCGTGGGCACCGCGGAGAAGCTGGTGATCCCGGCCGCGCCGATCCGGGCGAGGATGGCGCCCGGGTCGAACTTGGCCACCGGTTCCACGCTGCCGCCCTTGAACAGCGTCGGCAGCGTGATCTGGCCGAGCCCGACGCAGTGGAACAGCGGCGCGATGCACAGCGCCTTGTCGGTGCCCAGGACGTCGAGGTGGGCCAGCTGGTTGACGGTGTTCCAGGTCAGGTTGCCGTGGGTGAGGACCGCCGCCTTCGGCCGTCCGGTGGTGCCGGAGGTGTAGAGCAGCAGGCACGGATCTTCCAGCCCCACCCGCGTTTCCGGCGGGGGACCGGCCTCGGCGATCGCCGCCTCGAAGTTCCCCTCGGCCGGGTCCGTGGCGATGACGACGCCGCCCGGCAGTCCACCGGCCGCCGCGACGAGGCCGGTGGTGTCCGCGCTGTGCACGAGGGCCGACGCGCCGCTGTCGTCGAGCATGTACCGGATCTCCGTGGGGGCGAGCCGGTAGTTGAGCGGGACGAAGATCGCGCCGCAGCGAGCCGTGGCGAACAGCGTCTCGAACACGGTGATGTCGTTGACGCCGAGGTAGGCCACGCGGTCGCCCGGGCGCACACCGAGCCGGGTCAGCGCGCCGGCGAGGCGGGCGACCCGGTCGGCGAGCCCGGCGTGGGTCAGCGTCCGGTCCGCCTGCACGAGCGCGGTGCGGTCCGGGTTGATCCGCGCCCGGCGGGCGGGCCAGCTGCCGAGGCCGAAGTCGGGGAGGTGCACGGTCTTCTCCTTCACAGGCGGAGCACCGGTTTGATCGTCGTGCCGGCGAGCATGTCGTCCACTGCCTGTTGAATCTGCCCGAACTCGTAGTGCGTGACCAGCTTTTCGACCGGGAAGCGGCCCGCGGCGACCAGCCCGGCCAGGGTCGGCACCAGCGCCTGGGTCTCCGCGTCGCCCATGGTCAGGCCCACGACGTGCCGGCCGGGGAGCAGGAAGTTGACGTCCACGGGCACCTCGGTGCCGAACGCGGGCGCGCCGACGACGACCACGGTGCCGCGCGCGGCCAGCGCGCCGATCGCCGTCCCCAGGACGCCGGCGTTGCCGGTGGTCTCGACGACGCCGTCGACCCCGCGGCCGCCGGTCAGCTTCCCGACCGTCTCGGCGAGGTCCTCGCCGCTGGTGTCGATCGTGTCGGTGGCGCCGAGCTCGCGGGCCAGCGTGAGCCGTGCCGCGACGCGGTCGACGGCGATGATCCGCGTCGCCGGCGTCAGGTGGGCGGCCATCACCGCCGACAGGCCGACCGCGCCGGCGCCGGTGACCAGCAGCGTGGCGCCCGGGCGCGGGGCGAGGACGTTCCACACGGCGCCGGCGCCGGTCATGATGCCGCAGCCGAGCGGGGCCAGCAGGTCCAGCGGCGCGTCGGCGGCGACCTTGACGACGCTGCGTTCGTCGGCGACGGCGTGCCCGGCGAAGCTGGACTGGCCGAAGAAGTGCCCGCCGAGCGGGGTGCCGTTGCGGGAGATCGGGGTCGTGCCGTCCGGGCGCCGGCCGCCGAGCAGGTTGGCGGGCAGCCAGGTTTCGCAGTAGGCGGGGTGGCCGTCGCGGCAGTTCGCGCAGCCGCCGCACGAGGTGTAGCTGAGCAGGACCCGGTCGCCGGCCCGCACGCGCGTGACGGCGGCGCCGACCTCCTCGACGATCCCGGCGCCTTCGTGGCCGAGCACGCCGGGCAGCGGGAAGGGCAGCGCGCCCGCGGCGACGCCGAGGTCGGTGTGGCAGACGCCGGTGGCGACGATCCGGACCCGGACCTCGTCCGGGCGGAGGTCGTCGAGGGCCACTTCGCCGAGGGTGAAGCCGGCGCCGGCGGACTCCACGACGGCCGCGGTGGTGGTGGTCATGCGGGTGCTCCTGGGCTCAGGCGAGGGAGATGACGACGGACTTCGTGCGCGTGTACGCGTCGAGGGATTCGGGGCCGTACTCGCGGCCGTGACCGGAGTCCTTCACGCCGCCGAAGGGGATCGCGGGATCGAGCATCGCCCAGTCGTTGACCCAGACGATGCCGGCCTGCAGCCGTGCGGCGACGCGGTGCGCGCGGGCGAGGTTCGTCGTCTGCAGCCCGGCCGCGAGGCCGTAGGGCGTGCTGTTGGCCAGCGCGACCGCTTCGTCTTCGGAGGTGAAGCGCTGGACGGTCAGCACGGGACCGAAGATCTCCTCCCGGATCACCCGGGAGTCGTCCGGCAGGTCCGCGATCACCGTGGGCTGGAAGAAGAACCCGCCCTCGATGTCCGGCCGGCCGCCGCCGGCGACGATCCGGCCACCGTCGGCGCGGGCCTGCTCGACGTACTGCTCGACCTTCGCCCGGTGGCGCTCGCCCGCCATCGGGCCGACCACCGTCGCGGGGTCGAACGGGTCGCCGACCGGCACGTGCGGTACGGCTTCGGCGAGCGCGCCCAGGATCGTGTCGTACAGCGCGTCGGCGACGAGCAGCCGGGGCCCGCCCATGCAGAACTGGCCGGTGTTGAACACGAACGCCTTGATCGCCGCGCCGACCGCCTGCTCGACGTCGGCGTCCTCGAACACGATGTGCGCCGCGTTGCCGCCGAGCTCCAGCGTGACCGGCTTCAGGTGCTGCCCGGCCAGTGCCGCCGCGTGCCGGCCGACCGCGGTGGAGCCGGTGAACGCGATCTTGTCCACCCCGGGGTGGCTCAGCAGGGTGTCCCCGATCTCCGAGCCGAAGCCGGTGACCACGTTGAGCACGCCGTCGGGCACGCCGGCCTCGGCGAGCAGCCCGGCCATCAGCAGCGCGCTGAGGGAGGTGTCCTCGGCCGGCTTGTGCACCACGGTGTTGCCCGCGGCCAGCGCGGGCGCGATCTTCGAGGCGGACAGGACCAGCGGGAAGTTGAACGGGGTGATCGCGGCGACCACGCCGAGCGGTTCGCGGCGCGTGTAGGCGTGCGCGGGGATCGGGACCTGCCGCGTGGCGCCGTCCAGGCCCTGCGCCAGGGCCGAGTAGTACTCGTACTGCTCGGCGACGGTCTCGACGTCGACGGCCCGGCACAGCGAGATCGGCTTGCCGACGTCGGCGCTCTCCAGGGCGGCGATCTCGTCGGCGCGGGACCGCACCAGGTCCGCGGCCCGGTGCAGCACGCGGGCGCGCTCCCGGGCCGGCGTCGCGGCCCAGCCCGGGGCGGCCTGCCGGGCCGCGGCCACGGCCGCGTCGATGTCGGCGGCCGTCCCGCGGGCGAGGGAGGTGAGGGTCCGGCCGGTGGCCGGGTCCACGGCGTCGAAGCGGGCCTCGGTCTCCGTCCACCGGCCGCCGATGAACAGCCGGCCCGGTTCGACGTCCGGGCGGGGCCGGGTGCCCGGCTTCTCCTCCACTGCGGTCATCGTCCGACTCCTCACTGAGCGACGGGTATATCAGGAACCCTGAGATGCATCAGGATGCGGCGGGGACCCCGCCCGTGTCAAGGGCCGCGCTCCGGGCCGGCCGCGGCGGGATTTCCGGGGCAGATCTTTTGGCCATCCGTTAACCGATTCCCGTGTGGACGGACGACTTTTTCAGCGGGGAACCGGATGTTTCACCCGTGGTGGCCGGGACCCGTAACGACCGTGCGGGGAAAGGCGACTCCAGCGTGCCCGGTGCAGGGCCGTGTCCGTTCCGTCCGGCCCGCGGGGCGTGTCGGAAAAGAGGTCACCCGTGAACCCGAAGAACTCCCGGCGGTTCGCCCGCCGATCCCTGCCGCCCGGCGCCGCGGTGGCCGCCCTGCTGGCCGGCGCCGGTGTCGCCGTCGCCACCACCTTCGCCGCCGGGGTGCCGGTCGCGGTGCCCGACCACCCGCTCGGCGGCGGGGCGGCCTGCGCCGCGCTCGTCGCCCGGCAGCAGGCACGCGGCAGCGTCAACTACCCCGCGTCCGAAGTCGAGCCGTACGTCGCCGCCGACCCGGCCGACCCGCGCCACCTCGTGGGCTCGGCGCAGCAGGACCGCTGGAACGACGGCGGGTCGAACGGCCTGACCAACGTCATGTCCCGTGACGGCGGGGCGACCTGGACGCCGGCCGCCGCGCAGCCGCGGTTCAGCATCTGCGCCGGCGCGCCGGCCGGCTCGCCCGGGTACTTCCAGCGCACCACCGACCCGTGGGTCAGCTTCTCCGCCGACGGCCGGGTCGTGTACTCGATCGCGGACTCCTTCAACGCCGACGGCCCGGCGTTCGGCGGGGCGAGCGCGATCCTGATCAGCCGCTCGCTCGACGGCGGCGACCACTGGGAAACCCCGGTCACCGCGCGCCTGGACACTTCGACGCAGGTGCTCAACGACAAGGAGACGGTGACCGCGGACCCGCTGCTCGCCGACCGCGCCTACGCGGTGTGGGACCAGCTGGTCTCGCCGCAGAGCCACGCCAACCCCAGCGCGTACACGCACGCGTTCACCTACCGCGGCCCGAGCTACTTCTCCCGCACCACCGACCAGGGCCGGACCTGGAGCACCGGCCGGATCGTCTTCGACCCCGGGCAGAACGACCAGACGATCGGCAACCAGATCGTGGTGCCGGTGACCGGCCCGGGGCGGGGCGTGCTGATCGACGGCTTCGACCTGATCACCAACAAGGGCGGCGCCTGCCTGGTCACCCACGGCGGTGCGCACTGCCACGGCTCGTCGACCTCGACCGCGGCGGTCATCCGCTCCACCGACGGCGGGACGACGTGGTCCGGCGCGATCGGCATCGACACCCAGCAGGTGGCTTCGGTGACGATCGCCGGCCACCCGGTCCGCTCCAGCGACGAGCTGCCCGAGTTCGCCGTCAACCCGGTCAACGGCTTCGTGTACGCGGTCTGGCAGGACGCCCGGTTCAGCGCCACCGGCGCGGCCAAGATCGCCTTCGCGCAGTCGGCCGACGGCGGACTGACGTGGGGTGACACGATCCGCGTCGACCAGTCGCCGGGGGACACCCCCGCGTTCGTGCCGCAGGTCAAGGTGACCGCCGACGGCACGATCGGCTTGAGCTACTACGACCTGCAGAACGCGACGCCGGCGCAGCCCGGGCTCACCGACGCCTACCTCGCCCACTGCCACGCCGCCACGAGCGACTGCGGCAACCCGGCGAACTGGACCGTCAACGGGCAGACGAGGCTGACGGCCACGCCGTTCGACTTCACCACCGCCCCGGACGCCGGCGGCTACTTCCTCGGCGACTACTCCGGGCTCGCGGCCACGGGTCCGGCGCTGACCGCGTACTTCGGCGTCGCGCGGCCGGTGGCCGTCAGCGGGGCGTCGGACGTCTTCGCCAACCACGCCGGGTAGGTGAGCCGGGGGTGATCGGGAGGCAGTGACTCGGCACTGCCTCCCGATCATCGTTCACTCGGATGGGTGGTTTGGATGGCGCGCGTGCGGGCCGCGTGCGGGGGTAGGGGGTTCGGCCGTTGGCGGGGTTGCGCCGTTCGGATCAAGGACTACGCTGCAAAGTGCGGTTCAGCAGCATCCGTCCCCCGAACTTGCCAGCGACCGAGCGGGTCGGTCGAGAACGAACCCGCTCGTCACGTCATCTGCGAATGAGGCGTGGAATGTTAGTCGTCCAGCCCCCAGCGACGGCGCTCCCCGTAGCGCCGTCGAAGCGCGAACAGCGCACTGCGTTCGACATCCAGGTCATCCGCCCGTACTTCGGCGCGGTCATGGTCCGCATTCGTGGAGCGCTCGATGCGGACAGCGCACCTCAGGTGCGGTCCGCGTTGAGCACGTGGGCGCACCGCCGGTTCCCGGTCCTGGTGCTCGACCTGTCCGAGGTCGACTTCCTCGACGGAGCGGGCCTCGCGGCCCTCGGCGGCATCCAGGCGCGCGTGGTCCGCGAAAACGCGACCCTGCGCGTCGTCACCGGTGACAACCGGGTGGTGCGCCGGGCGTTGTCGGACAGCGGGCTCGACCACGCGCTGAACGTCAGCCGCCTGCCGTCCGGGTGGGAACGCGCCACGGAGATCCCCAGCCAGGGCTGACGGCCCGCGCCGCGTCCTTTCACCGGGGCGTGGCGGGTTCACGCAGCCCGTCGATCGTCTCCCGCAGTGCTTCGTCGGTCGGGGTCGGCTCGATGCCGAACGCCGCCGTCGCGGCCGACGAGTCGAGGACGAACGGTCGCCGCAGCTGGTAGTCCATCTCCACCATCTCCCGCGCGATCGGGTTGAAGAGCCCGCCGAGGCGCAACACGAGGCCGGGCATCGTGGTGACGCGGGCCGCCGGTGCGCCCGCCAGTTCCGCGGCGCGCTCGGCGAGCCGGCGCACGGACATCGCCGGTGCCGTCGGCACGTGCCACGGCCGGCCCCAGGCCCGCTCGTCGGCCGCGACCGCGACCAGGGTGCGGGCGACGTCGCCGACGTGGGTCCAGCTGTGCGGGGCGTCCAGGTCGGCCGGCGCCGAGGCTCGCTTGCCGGCCAGCACCTTCGGCAGGACCAGGGCGGTGAACGACGAAAGCGCGCCCGCACCGAGGTAGTCGGACCCCCGCACGTCGGCCGTGCGGATGCGGCCGGCTTCGTGCGCGGCCAGCGCGTCGGCCCACAGCTTCGCCCGCACCGCGCCCTTCACCGAGTTGGGCCGCATCGGCTGCTGCTCGGTGATCGGGCCGTCGACGGCGCCGTAGGCGTAGAGGTTGCCGGTCGTGACGAGCGGAACTCCGCTCAGCTCGGCGGCCCGCAGGAGCGCCGCCCCGAGCGGGGGCCAATCGGTGGCCCAGCGGTGGTAGGCGGGTCCGCCGCAGCTGTACAGCGCGACCGCGCCTTCGGCGTGCCGCGCGAGGGTGGCGGCGTCGGTGGCGTCGGCGGCGACCAGCCGGACGCCTTCGATCGCCGGGCCTCCGCCGCCGCGGCTGAGCAGGCGGACCTCTTCGCCGCGGGAGGCGAGCAGACGAGCCGTGGCCGAGCCGACCGGACCGGCTCCGACGATGACGTGCAGGGACATGGGGACCACCTTTTCCGCCCAGGCGAGAACACTGTTCTCGAATAAGAACACCGTACTGGCGCCGGGCGGCCGCCGTCAAGAACACTGTTCTCGCCGAAATCGGGTGTTCTCGGAAGTGTGCGAGACTGGGGTGGTGTCCGCCTCGTCGTTGCGTGCCCGGGTCCGCTCGGAGATGCACCAGGAAATCAAGGAAGCCGCCCGGCGCCGGCTCACCGAGGAGGGGGCGAACCTGTCCCTGCGGGCCGTGGCGCGGGACATGGACATCGTCCCTTCGGCGCTGTACCGGTACTTCCCGAGCCGCGACGCCCTGCTGACCGCGTTGATCATCGACGCGTACGAGGGGCTGGGCGCGGCCGCGGAAGCCGCCGAAGCGGCGGTCCCGCGCGACGACCCGCGCGGCCGGTGGCTGGCCGTGTGCCGCGCGGTGCGGGCCTGGGCGCTCGCGCACCCGGCCGAATACGGCTTGCTCTACGGAACCCCGGTGCCCGGCTACGCCGCCCCGCCGGAAACCGTGGCGCTCGCGTCGAAGGTGATCCTCCTGCTCACCGCCGTCGTCGGCGACGTCCCGGGGGAGCCGGCCGCACCCCGCCCCCTGCCCGGGCCGGTCCGCACCGACCTGCGGCGGCTGATCGACCAGCAGGCCACGGACGTGCCGGAGGAATGCCTGGACCGGGTGCTGCTCGCGTGGACGCACCTGTTCGGCCAGCTCAACTTCGAGGTCTTCCACCGGCTGGACATCATGATCGCGGCGCGCACCGAATACTTCGAGCACCACATGGCGCTGCTGGCCGACCTCGCCGGCCTGCCCTGACTTCTTGCGGGGGTCCGGGTGGTGGAGTCCCTGGCCCGGGGCGTGGCCCCGGATGTCACTGACTCTTGCGGGGGTCCGGGTGGTGGAGTCCCCGGCTCGGGGCGCAGCCCCGGATGTCACTGACCCGCGCTCAGGGCCGGTCGAGCGGGGGCAGCTCATCGAACGGCCGCCGCACGCGCACCTCCGGGCCGGAGAGGTCGACGTCTTCCCAGGCCACGTACCGGGTGTGCCGGTGCAGCCGGCGGATCAACGCCACCAGCGGCTTGGGTCCCCGCTGGTCGTGGCGCTGGTAACCGAACAACCGCACGCGCGTGCGGCCCACGATCACCCCGCGCACCACCAGTTCCGGCAGCCCGTCGGCCCCCGGCGTCGCTTCCGCGCGGATCTCGCGGATCGCGCCGACGTCCCGGCCCGCGGCGTCGCGGACCGGGCGGCCGATCAGGTCACCGGCTCGCACGGCCCGCTCCCGGGATCCGGCCGATGACGCGGCGGCGCAGCCAGTCCTCCGACGGGCTGTCCGTCGCGTGGGCGACGGCCGTCGTCACCACGATCGTCGGCTCGATGCGGCGGATGGCGTTCAGCGGGATGCGTTGCGGCGCTTGGGCGCGGAAGCCACGGCCGAGGTGGTGCAGGAGCTTGCCGATCGGGCCGCCGAGCCGGTCGGCGAGCGCCTCCGGGCCGACCAGCAGCGCGTCGACGACGTACGTCCCGCCCTCGGCGCGCAGCTCGAGGTCGTCGACCTTGCCGACCACCGTGCCGTCTTCGCCGATGATCTGCCGGTCGAGCAGGGTGTCGCCCAGGTCGACGAGGCCGAGGTCGGTCCACGGGTTCATTGGCCAGCTCCGGTGAAGATCATCAGGGGGATGGCCACCAGGGCCGCGACGGCGATGACGACGAGCATGACGCCGCCGACGGTGTTGCTGAAGCGGCCGTTGGCGTGCTTGCCGAGGTACTCGCGGTCGTTGGCGACGATGAGCACCGGCAGGTAGGTCAGCGGCAGCGCCACCGCCGAGAAGATCAGCGAGATCTCGGTCAGGCCGACCGGATCGAGGCCGGTCTGCACCACCAGCACCGCGAGCAGCAGGCCGGCGCCGACGGTCAGGTGGAACCGGGCGGCGTTGCGCGGCGCGCGGCGCTTGCCCCAGTCCCAGCCGAAGTACTGCGCCAGCATGTAGCCCGACGACAGCCCCGTCTCCAGCGCCGCGCCGAAGGTGGCGGCGAAGATGCCGATCAGCACGATCACCAGGCCCGCCGTCCCCAGCGCGAGCGTCACCGGCAGGACGATCTGGCTGACCTGGCCGACGTCGACCCCGGCCGGGAACAGCACGACCGCGGAGCACGCCATCACGGCCAGGGCGAGCAGGCCGCCCAGCGGGAACCCGAGCAGCACGTTGGCGCGCTGGATCGGCAGGTCCTTGACCGTCCAGCCCTCTTCGACGCCGCCGGAGGTGAAGAAGAAGACCTCGTACGGCGTCATCGCGGACGCGAACAGCGCGACCGCGTGGTAGGCGTAGGTCGGCAGCGCCTGGTCGGGCGGCGGGGCGAACCCGGCGATCTGCGACCCCAGCGACGACCAGTCGGGGTGCAGGAAGAAGACGGCGACGGCGAACACCCCGATCGCCAGCCCGGCGAGGCCGAACCCGGTTTCCATCTTCTCGAAGCCGACCCGCCAGACCACCAGCCAGACGAGCACGCCGATCGGCAGCACCCAGACCAGCCGGTCGACCCCGGAAGCCAGCTCGATGACGATCGCGACGCCGCCGATCTCCGCGCACACCGTCAGCAGCGTGATGAGGAACGACCCGGCGAGGTTGAGCAGGGCCATCCGCGGGCCGAGGCGTTCGCGGATCAGGTCGAACACCGGGCGCCCCGACACCGCCACGATCCGCCCGGACATGTCGGCGTAGACGCAGATCCCGAGCACGCCGAGGACGGTCACCCAGACCATCGCCATCCCGTAGCGGGCGCCGACGACGCCGCTTTCGACGAGGTCGCCGATGTCGACGAAGCCGCCGACCGCGGTGAGGATGCCGAGGGTGACGGCGAGCAGCTTCTTGCTCACGAGGTCACGCCCCAGCGGGCGAGTTCGCCGATGAGTCCCTGCAGTTCGGCGTCGATCCGGTCGAGGCCTTCGTCGGTACCGTCGCCGAGGCCGTCGTCGAGCCGGTGGGCCACCGCGACCGCGCGGTCGGTGATCGACGCCAGCGCCGCGCGGGCGCGGTCGTCGGTCAGTTTGCCGACGTCCTGGCCGGCGGCGCCGAGTTCGTCGGCGGCGTCGCGGACGGTGACCGACAGGCTCGGCACCGGCGGGACGCGATCGCGGTCGGCGGTCACCACGAGCCGCAGGAGTTCGAGCTGGCCGCGGATTTCCCGCCCGGCGTGCACGGTCTCGGCCTGGGGATCGGCGCCGCAGGCCGACAGCGCCGCGACCGCGACGACGGCGGCCATCGCGCGGAGCCGGGTTCGCCGCAGCGCAATCACGCGATGGGTGTACCCGGTCGCGCCGCGCACAAACGGCGAGATGCTCCATCGTGGACAGATGGGTGATTGAACCGGCGCCGGTGCGGGAAGTTGGGGGCCATGCCGAGCGAAATGTCCTTTCGGGCCGACGATGGACCGGACGAAAACGACCTTCCGGTCACCCGGCCGGCGTGGCCGGTCACGGCGCTCAGCGCGGCGGCGCAGGGCGGCCTGCTGTGGGTCCTCGTGGCCGGCGTGCTGGCGTGGCGGCCGGGGCCCCGGCGCCGGGCGGCGGGGCGCGGGCTCGTGGCGGGCGCGGCCGGGATGGCGTTCGGGCACGGTGTGAAGGCCGTGGTGCGCCGGCCGCGGCCGGCGGCGCAGAACCTCCCGGCCCACCGCGCGCTGCTCGAACAGCCGAAGTCTTCGGCGTTCCCGTCCACGCACGCGACGACGGCGGCCGCGTTCACGGTCGCCGTCGCGCTCACCGCGCCCGCGACGGGGGCCGCGCTCGCGCCGCTGGCGGCCGCGGTCTGCTACAGCAGGCTCCGGACGCGGGCGCACTGGCCGACCGACGTGTACGGCGGCGTCGCGATCGGCGCCGTCGTGGGTGGCCTGGTGCACCGCCGGTTCAAGCGCGGAAGTACGCCCGGAAGGTAGTGCCGTCGTCGCCGGTGTGCAGGCGGACGAGGTCGGCGAGGTGGTTGACGAGCAGCAGCCCGCGGCCGCGCGGCTGGTACGGGGTCGCGGGGTGGCGCCCGGCGAGGGGATCGGTGAGCCGGCCGAGGTCGTGGACCTCGCAGACGAACTCCCCGTCGCCGCCCCAGAACCGGACGGTGCCCGACCCGCTGCCGTGTTCGATGCTGTTGGACAGCAGTTCGGTGACGACCACCTCGACGTCGGCGACCCGGGCCTCGTCCAGCCCGCAGGCGGCCGCGCGGACGTGGGTCAGCGCGCGGGCCGCCGCGAGGTCGGTGGTGTCCGCCAGTTCGAAGGCCCCTTCCGGCACGGGCAGGGGCTGGTTGTACCGGGCGACCAGGTCGTCCGGGGCGTAGGCGGGGCTGGTGCGCTGCCCGGTGCCGTCGATCAGGACCGGGTGCGTGAGCTCGGCGTCGGCGAGGACGTCCGGGGCGAGCGCGCCGGCGTCGTAGGGACAGAGGATGGTCGCGTCCCGGCCGGTGAAGGCGAGGTTGATGAGGGCTTCGTGCTGGGCGCACGCCGGGTACTCGACGGCCGAGCGGGCCGCCCAGATGGGCTCGCCGATGATCCGCACCGGCCGGCCGGGGTGGCTGTCGGCGAAGGCGCGCAGCACGCCGGGGATGATCCGCCCGGGGTTGCGCCCGGCCTCGGTCATGTCCAGCAGCCGCACCCGCGCGGCGTCGGCACCGAGTTCCCGCCGCAGCAGCTCGAGGTTGTCGCCGGGGACCGCGACCGCCACCGGCTCGCCGGCGGCGAGGGCGCCCAGGACGAACGGCACGGTGCCCGCCAGGTA
Source organism: Amycolatopsis sp. NPDC024027 (assembly GCF_040638975.1). Taxonomy (NCBI): domain Bacteria; kingdom Bacillati; phylum Actinomycetota; class Actinomycetes; order Pseudonocardiales; family Pseudonocardiaceae; genus Amycolatopsis; species Amycolatopsis sp. NPDC024027. The sequence continues at coordinate 408,287 of NZ_JBEZYY010000006.1, read as the reverse complement.
TTCGGCGGCACCCCGGTAGAACAACGCGGGGTGCCCGAACGCGCCGGTGCCCGTCTCCGCGGTTGCGCTCAAGCCGCCTCTCCTTCCGCCGGGGACGTCACCAGTATGCGCGAAGCCACCCCCGGATCGGGCGACCCCTGGTCACTGACCGCTACAGTGCAAAAAGACGGCATCGCTTCGACCTGGGGGTCAGCTTGCTGGAGACGCGCCGCGGCACGGCGTCCGACGGCGCCGCACTGCTGGGCGGCTTGGTGTCCGGGGCCATCGGGGCGTACGCCTACTACAGCCCGGCGCTGCGGCCGCTGGCGCACGCGTTCACGCTGTGGACAGCCCTGCTGGCCGCGGTGGTGCCGGGCGCCCGCGACGGCCGGGCGATCGCCCGCGCGATCGTCGCGCTGGTGGCGGCGGTGGTGGCGTTCTACTACGGCAAGGACGTCATGTACGGCGTCAAGTATCCGGGCATGCCGTACGAGGTGGACCTCGAGCAGCTGGGGTTGTGGTGCGTCCTGGCGGCGGTCGCGGGCGTGGCGGCGGGCCTGGTGTTCGCACCCGTCGGCCGCGAGGACGTCCGCGGCACGGTGAGCACGGCGCTGGCGGCGGGGCTGCTGATCGGCGAGGTGGTCCGGCGGTCCGGCCGGGCCGACGGACTGGGGTTCACGGTGGCGACGCTGCTGGCACTCGCGCTGGTGCTGGGGCGCGGGATCCGCTCACGCAAGCAGGCGGTCCGGGTGGTGGGGTGGACGGTGCCGATGGCGTTGGCCGGGTTCCTGCTGGTGTCGGCGCCGGATGTGCTGGAGCAGATCGTGCTGATCTGAGGCTCGTCAGTCCACCGGGACGTAGGCACCGTCGCCGGCTTGCGCGGTGGCGAGGTCGGCGTGGGTCGACGCCGTCGTCATGAAGCGGCCCTGTGTCACGCGGACGTACGCCCCGTCCAGCGGGAACACCAGCACGAACTTCGCCCCGTCGGTTCCGCGCAGCACCGCGCCCCGGCGCAGGTTGCCGAGGAACTCGATGATGTCCCGTTCGATTTCCTCGGCGAACCAGCGCTGCTCGTCCTGGGAAATGTCGTACAGGTCGGTGTCGATGTCGTACGTGGCGCGCCGGCCCGTCACCGGGTCGTGGGCCGCGAACTCCAGGCCGAGCCAGCGGCCCGGGGCGACGATCACGGTCGCCTGCCAGGTCGATCCGCTCAGCTGCCAGGCGTCCGTCGCGGCCGTGTACGTCGCTCGGAGCGTTCGAAGGACCTCGAGGAGACGGCCGCCCGTCATGGCGCTGCCGCTTCGAAGGCCGCGCCGGGCCCGGCGGACTGCTTCGGGGCGGCCACGGCCGGCCAGGACTCGCGCGGCGGGATCGTCGGCGGCATGGCCCGGAGTATGCCGCACCGTCGGGGGTTCCGTGGTCACCACAGTCTGGCCCGAGGACCAGGCCGCCGGCCGCGCGAGAGGCGCGACCGGCCGCCGTTTCCGGAGCGCCGCGGTCAGCCGCCGATCCGGGCGCCCACCGCCGCCAAGGCCGTGGTCACCGGCTGGAAGAACGTCACGCCGCCGGTGCGGCAGTTGCCGCTGCCTCCCGAGGTGACGCCGATCGCGCTGCCGTCGCTGGTGAACAGCGATCCGCCGCTGTCGCCGGGCTCCGCGCACACCGTCGTCTGGATCAGGCCGGTGACCCGGCCTTCGGGGTAGTTGACCGTCGCGTTCAGGGCCGTGACCCGGCCGCTGTGCAGGCCCGTGGTGCTGCCCATCCGGGACACCTGCCGGCCGACCTGGGCCGCGGCCGCGCGGGTGATGGCCACCGTCCGGCCGCCGCCGGTGTCGACGACGCTGGGTGCGGTGGTCGCGGCGTTGTCGTACGTCAGCAGGGCGAAATCGCCGGTGCCGGGGAACGTCGACTGCTTGAGCGTGGCCACCGGCCGCCCGCCCTGGGTCAGCGACCACTGGCGGCCGGCGGCGGCGCAGTGGCCGGCGGTGAGGATGCCGGGACCGCTGTTCGTCGTCACGTTGAACCCGAGGGAGCACCGGGCCCCGCCGGCGAAGATCGCGTCGCCGCCTTCGGCGAACAAGCTGAGGACGCCGGGCGTCCGTTCGACGCGGACCGCCTTCCCGCGGGTCGCCGCCAGCAGGCTGTCCCACTGGGCGCCCTGCACGGTGCTGTCGGCGGTGACCACCGTTTCGCCGGTCCGCGCGTCGACCGCCCAGGCCGTGCCGGTGATCGCCTGCGCCGCCGCTTCGGTGCCGGCGTTGCCGGCGGCGTTCGCCTGCGGGAGGGCGATGGCCGCGGTGCCGGCCGCCAGGAGGGCGGCGGCCGCGGCCAGGATCTTGCCCCGGCTGATCTTCCTGTGTCGGGAGCGCATGGGCGATGACCTCCGTAGCCGTTGATCCACTTCCTGTAGTGGTGCACGGCTCGCACCCGGCGACCGGTTCAGCCGGATCGGTCGCAGCCGGTCGTTGAGAGGACACCGAGAGCTTCGCGGCGGTGAGGCGCGGTGCGCGGCCGTCGCCCACAGCCAGGGCGAATACCGGCTGGTCACCAACCAGGCCGGACCGGCAGGTGCCCTGCTGTTCACCTCGACGGCGAGTTCACGACCACGCCGACGCGCTACACCGTCCGGCTCGACCGGACCTTCGCCGTGCCCGGCGAGCAGCCGGGCCGGCGAAGTTCCCCGCTACGGCGCCGTCAGGTCGAACCGTTGGAGGGTGACCGAGCCGCCGAGCGCCTGGGTGGCGTGGTTGAAGACGGCGAACCGGTACCCCATGAAGAACTGCCAGGCGTTGTTCAGGGTGAACGGCGAGCCCAGCGGAGTGAAGTTCACCCCGTCGGTGCTGTAGGAGAACCGGGCCTGGCGGCCGGTGCCGGGGCGGATGTCGGCGTTGGCGCGCAACCAGATCCGGCTGCCGGGCAGGTCGGCGCTCGCGACCTCCGTGCCGGTGCCGGTGGTGTTCCAGTTGCCGTCCATGGTGAGGCCGTTGACCATGACCACCCGGTTGCGGCCGCCGTCGCGTTTGACGCCGATGTACGCCGAGGAGTCGCGCAGCATCGCCAGGCCGGTGCGATCGCCGTCGCGCATCGACGTCAGGTCGAGCGTGGCGGTGGCCGTGGAGGACGGCCCCTGGATGCGGTGGGTCACGGTGTTGCGGGCGGAGTACAGGTCGTTGGTGACCGTCGCCGTGGACAGCTTGAGCCCGTTGCCGACCGAGAACTTCGTCGTGTCGGGGTTGTGGTTCCACTCCCACTGCGGACTCAGCGCCGGCCCCGGGAAGGTGTCGGTGCCCGTCATCGGCTCGACCTGGCGGGGTGGTGGTGGCAGGTTCGGCTTCGGGTAGGTCGTGCCCCAGCGGCCGTTGACCGTCTGGAGCTTCGGCCAGCCGTCGGCCGTCCAGGTGACCGGGGCGAGCACCGGGACCCGGCCGCCGGGGTAGGCGTCGACGAAGGCCATGTAGTACCAGTCGCCGTTCTGCGTCTGCACCAGCCCGCCCTGGTGGGGGACGCCGCCGCCGGAGATCGGGCCCGGCAGGTCCAGCAGCACCTGCTGGATGGTGTAGGGCCCGAACGGGCTGCTCGCCTTGAGGATGTACTGGCCGTTGGCCGGCCGGGTCGTGAAGATGTAGTAGTTCCCGCCCCGCTTGTAGAACCGGGAGCCTTCGAGCGTGCCGATGTTCGACGGCGTCTGGAAGACCTGCTGCGAGCGGACTTCGGTCTTCCCGTCCTTGGAGAGCTGGGCGACGCTGAGGGTGGTGTTGCCGTAGGCGACGTACATCGTGTCGTCGTCGTCGACGAGCATGCCCGCGTCGTAGTAGCACTTGTCGATCGTGGTGTGCTTCGACCACTGCCCGTCCACCGCGGTGGCGGTGTAGATGTAGGTCTTGGCGAAGTCGACGCAGCCGCCCCAGTAGAAGGTGTCGTTGCTGGCGCGGTGGTTGAAGAACGACGCCCAGATGCCGCGCACGTACCCGCGGCCGCCGTTGAGGTCGTACTTCGCGCCGAAGTCCAGTTTGGGCACGGAGTGGCCGGCGAACTCCCAGTTCACCAGGTCGTAGGAGCGCAGGATCGGCGCGCCGGGGGAGTAGTGCATGGTCGAGGCGGAGTAGTAGTAGGTGTTGCCGACGCGGATGATGTCGTCGTCGGCGAAGTCCTGCCACAGCACCGGGTTCGTGAACGTCGAGGGCTGGTTCGGGGTGGTCGTGGTGGTCGGGGTCGTCGGCGTGGTGGGGGTCGTCGGAGTGGTCGGTGTGGTCGGTGTGGTGGTGGCCGTGGTCGTGGGGTCCACGCCGCCGGTGCACAGGGTGCCGTTGAGCCGGAACCCGTCCGGGACGGGGTTGGCCGACGTGAACGAGCCGTTGAAGCCGAACTCGGCCTTGCCCCCGGTGGGGATGGCGGCGTTGTAGGTGACGTTCTTCGCGCTCACCTGGGTGCCGGCCTGGGTGATGGTCGCGTTCCAGTGCTGGCCCACCTGCTGGCCGGAGGCGAACGACCACTCGAGCGTCCACCCGTCGATCGCGTCACCGAGGTTGGTGATCGACACGGACGCGCCGAAGCCGCCTTGCCATTCGGACGTCTTCGTGTAGGTGACCGAGCACCCGGCCGCGGCGTGCGCGGCCGGGGTCGCCACCAGGACCGCGCCGGCGAGGCCGGTCGCGGCGAGCAGGGCCGAGGCGGCCGCCCGGGATCGTCGGCGTGACACCACGTATGTCCTTTCCGGTCAGCAGGGGGTCGAAGGGGGAAGGTCAGGCGGAGAACTGCCACCAGTTCACGTTGAACAGGTAGCCACTGCCACCGGTGAACCGCAGGACCAGGTCCTGGGTCCCGGTTGCGCCGCTGACCGGGCAGGACACCGAGGTCCAGGTCTGCCAGCCGCCGGTGCCCGCGACGGTGCAGCGGCCCACCACCGTGCCGGTGGCACTGCCCAGGCGCACCTCGATCGTGCCGCCGGCGTTCGCGGAGGCGACGCGGGCGGTGAACGTCTTCGCGCCCGCGCCGAACGCGACGTTGCGGACCTTGACGGTGTCACCGTTCTCGATCCACCCGATGTTCATGCCGCCTTCGGACGCCGGTTCGGTCTCGATCCCCGTTTCCCAGTTGATCGTCTCGGCTTCCTGCCGGACGAAGGGGTTCAGCGTGTCGGCCGGCGGCGGCCCGCTGTTGGTCATGGTGATGGTGGGGATGCTGCCGTCGGCGTTGTAGGCGAACTTCTCCACCGACACCGAGCGGGTGTAGCCGCCCCCGCCGGGCAGGGCGCCGTTGTGGTAGAAGAAGTACGAGCCGCCCTTGTAGTCCACGATTCCCGGGTGGTTGGTGAAACTGCTGCCCTGCGTGGGCATGACCGTGCCGCGGTAGGTCCACGGGCCGGTCGGGCCGGGCGAGGTGGAGTAGCCGATGAACTCCGAGCAGCACTTCGCCGCGAACACGTTGTAGTACGTGCCGTTGCGCTTGTAGACCCAGGGGCCTTCCTCGTACAGCGTCGGGCGGCTGCCGCCGTTGGGTCGCGTGCCGAACCCGGCCGTGGTGAGCGGGATCTGGTTGATCCCGCCCGAGTACGACGTCATGTCGGTGTTGAGCCGCACGTACGACAGGTTGGGGTTGCCCCAGTACAGGTACGCCTGGCCGTTGTCGTCGATGAAGACCGTGGGATCGATCTCGCCGTTCTCGACGAGCGGGTGGCCGATGGCGTCGCGGAACGGCCCGGTGGGGCTGTCCGCGACGCCGACGCCGATGGCCATCCGGCCGGTCGCCCGGTTGACCACCGGGACGTACCAGTAGAACTTGCCGTTGCGCTCGACGGCCTGCCCGGCCCACGCGTCCTGTTTGGCCCAGCTGAACGTCGCCAGGCTCATCGGCGAGCCGTGGTCGGTCCAGTTGACCATGTCCGCCGACGACCAGACCCGCCAGTCCTTCATGGTGAAGTAGGTCGAGCCGTCCTCGTCGTGCCCGGTGTAGAGGTAGACGCGGCCGTTGTACACCAGCGGTGCCGGGTCGGCGGTGTAGATGTGCTGCACGATCGGGTTGTCGGCGTGCGCGGTGCCGGGCAGGAGTGCCATCGCGCACAGGGCCGCGGTCATCCAGGCGAGTACGCGCTTTCGGTGGTGCACGATGGTTTCTCCTTCGTCGGGGAGCGGGGTCAGCTCGCTGAGCAGGTCGACGTGATGCCCTCGGCGCTGCCGGTGCCCTGGAAGCCGAACTCGGTCGTCTGCCCGGCCGCCACATTGGCGTTGTAGGACACGTTGGACCAGGTGACGCTGCCGGTGGTGCCGCTGTTGCTCGCGCTCCACGAGCTGGTCACGGCCGCGCCGGAGGGCAGGTTCGTCGTCACCCGCCAGCCGTTGAGGGCGGAGCTTCCCGCGGTGACCTTCACGTTGGCCACGAAGCCGCCGTTCCACGAGTTCAACGAGACCGAGGCGCTGCAGCCGCTGGGGTTCGGCGTGGTCGGGGTCGTCGGCGTGGTGGGTGTCGTGGGCGTGGTCGGGGTGGTCGGCGTCGTGGGGGTCGTCGGGTTGGTCGGCGTGGCGGCGTTCAGGGCGTCGAGGACGCTGTTGTACGCGGCCTTCTTGTTCCCGTTGCCGTCGAACAGAAGCGGGTTTTCGCCACCGCGCCAGGAGTCGGTGTCGCGGATGCCCCACGTGGTGATGCCGGCGCAGCGGGCGACGGCCACGCAGGCGCGGGTCACCGCGCCGTAGGCGTTGGCCTGGTTGCTGCCGGAGATGTCGAGCTCGGTGATCTGGACTTCGACGCCGAGGTCGGCGAACCGCTGGAGGTTGGCCTGGTAGTCACCCGGCGGGTTGCCGCTGAGGTGGGACTGGAAGCCGACGCAGTCGATCGGGACGCCGCGGGACTTGAAGTCGCGCACCATGTTGTAGATGCCGGTGCTCTTGGCGTTGACGCCGTCGGTGTTGTAGTCGTTGTAGCAGAGCTTCGCGCCCGGGTCGGCGGCCCGTGCGGCGCGGAAGGCGGCTTCGATCCAGTCGTTGCCGGTGCGCTGCAGGTTGGAATCGCGGCGGCCGCCGCCGCCGCCGTCGGCGAACGCCTCGTTGACGACGTCCCAGGCGTAGATCTTGCCCTTGTAGTGGGTGGCGACCTGGGTGACGTGGTTCATCATGGCCTGGCGCAGGCCGGAGCCTTCCATGCCCTTCGCCCAGCCCGGTTCCTGCTGGTACCACAGCAACGCGTGCCCGCGCACCCGCTTTCCGTTGCTCACCGCGTGGTTCAGGATGCGGTCACCACCGCTGTAGTTGAACTGCCCCTGGTTGGGCTCGGTGGCGTCCCACTTCATCTCGTTCTCGGCGGTGACCATGTTGAACTCCCGGTTCAGGATGCTCACGTAGGTCGAGTCGCCGAGCTTCCCGGCCGCGACGGCGGCGCCGAAGTACCGGCCGGACTGGGCGGCGGCCGCGCCGAGCGTCGAGGCCGCGCCGCCGGCGGACGTGGCGAGCACCAGGGAAACCCCGAGTGACGTCGCCAGGAACGTCGAAGCCAGCGCGGCGCGGGAGAGTGCCCGCGATGTCATCTTCATGTTCACACCTTCATTCGTGGGTACGGGTTCGCGGTCACGGGCTGGTGCACGTGGCCGCGTCGAGGCTCGCCGTGCCGGGGCCGGACACGAGGAAGCCGAAGGTCGTCGAGGCGCCGGCGCCGAGCGCGCCGTTGTAGTTCGCGTTCTTGACGGTCACCACGCTGGTGCCGCTCGCCGTGCCGCCCCAGACCTGGCCGAGGCTCTGGGCGCCGGGCAGGGTGAACTCGACGGTCCAGCCGGTGAGCGCCGCGGCACCGGTGTTCGCGACGGTCACTTCGCCCTGGAAGCCGTTGTTCCAGGTGCCGACGATCCGCGGCGTCGCGGTGCACGGGCCGCCCCCGGTCGGCGGCTGCGGGTCCCCGCCGATGCTGCCCGGCACCGCCTTGAGCGCGTTGTACCAGGTGGTGGCCATCTTGCTGTAGCCGGCCGCGTCGGGGTGGATGCCGTCGGGCAGGTCGGCGATGGCGACCGAGGGGTACATGTCGACCAGGTGCACGCGCTTGCCGGCGGCGGCCTTGGCCCGCATGTCGGGGGCGATCGCCGCGTTGAAGGTGCGGACCGCCGGATCGGCGAACCGGATCGGGATGATCGTGGCGACGAAGAGCTCGGTGCCGGGCGCCAGGTTCGTGATCCGGTCGACCAGGGCCGACAGCCGCCGCGGCGCGCCGGCCGGATCGCTGCCGTACATGTCGTTGGTGCCGATGTGGAGCAGGATCGTGTGCGGGTGGTACGTGTTCAGCCAGCCGGTGACGGATCCGTCGATCTGCGCGATGGTCCAGCCCGGGTGCCCTTCGTGGTTGCGGTCGGGCATGCTCGCGGGTCCGTCGGCCAGCGAGCCGACGAAGTCGATCGAGCGCCCGTCGGCCCGCAGCTTCGCGCCGAGGTCGAGCCGGTAGCCACCGATCGAGCCGCCCTGGGTGATCGAGTCGCCCAGCGGCATGACCGGCACCGCGGCGGCGGCTTCCGCGACCGCCGGCACGACACCGAGCGCGACGCAGGCCGCCAGCACACCGGCGAAGACTTTGGCGAGTTTCATCGGTGAATCCTTCGTGTACCGCGGATCCGGTGTAAATTACATTTCGGCTGGTTTCCGAAACTTTCACCGCCGGCAGTTTCGGAATTGCCCGGTGGAACGTTAGCGCTAACAGTGGCCGGGGACGATGGCCGGGCGCCTTCGTGGCGCCCGGCCGCCGTTTTCCGGCCTAGTTCACGCTCGCGGAGAACGAGTTGACCGCGAGCCCGACGCCGCCGCGCCACGGCTCGAAGCCGGCCTGGATGCTGGTGAGGTACCAGGAGCGGTCGACGCGGGTGCGGTTGTCGACGTCGTTGACGAAGTCCATCACGTTGAACGACCAGCCCGAGATGGTGGACTGGGCCACGTAGGACACCACGTCGTTGCCACCGTTGTTGCCCTGCCACACTTCCCAGCCGCGCCCGCCGATGCTGGTGGTGCCGACCCGGCCGCCGACCGGCTGGACCCCGCCGACGCGGTTGAACCAGATCATCAGCTCCATCTGGTTGACCCCGTTGGTCTTCGCCGTCGGGTCCATCCAGATGTCGTAGGAGGCGTCGAAAACCGAGTTGCCGACGTAGTTGTACGAGATCGACGACGGCGCGCTGCCGATCCGGCTGAGCTGCCGGGGCAGGGGAGAGCCGGGGGAGCAGTTCGAGTAGTGGCAGCCGAGGTAGACGGCCGGGTAGGACAACGGCGCGCCGCCGCTGGTGGACCCCTGCTGGGTCTGGATCCGGAACCCGCTGCCGGTGACGTTGATGCACTGCTGTGCGCTGCTGCCCCAGCGGTTGTTCATCACGACGTACCGGCCGCCGATGGTGGTCGAGCCGTACTGGTCGCAGATCAGGGTGTCCGCGTGCGCGGCCGGGGCGACGGCGACGGGCGCCGCGACGCTGGCCGCGGCGAGCAAAGCCGCGGACAGGGCGTTCCTCAGTTTCATGATCTCCTCCACGTCGTCGTGGCATTTTCTGGGAGCGCTCTCATTCGAATCGCCATTGATGTAACCACAGCGGGCGTCCGGATAAAAGAGGATGGCGGTGATCGATTTTCCGAATGCGTTCCCGGCGTCCCGGACGCAATGGGAACGAGCCGGTCACGAGGCCGCGCGCAGCGCCCACTTCTGGTTCGCCTGCCCGTTGCAGGTCCACAGGATCAGCTGGGTACCGGCGGCGGTGCCCTGCCCGGTCGCGTCGAGGCACCGGCCGGACTGCGCGCCGGTGATCGTCCCGTCGGCGTTGACGGTCCACTGCTGGTTGGCCTGGCCGGAGCAGGTCCAGATGATCACTGGGGTGCCGTCGGCGGTGCCCTGTCCGGACGCGTCGAGGCACTTGGACCCGGCGGTCGTCAGCTGCTTGCCGGTCGCCGTCCACGCCGGTGCGCCGCAGTCCCGCAGTTGCACGGGGGTGCCGTCGGTGGTGGCCGCGACCTCCGCGCACCGGCCCGACTGCGCGCCGAAGAGCTGCCTCGCCGTGGACGGACCGGACGTCCCGATGCTGCCCGGGACCGACTGCAGCGCCGAGTACCACACCGCGGCCATCTTGTCGTAGCCCCCGGCCGTGGGGTGGACGCCGTCGATCAGGTCGGCGGCCGTCAGCGCGGCGTGCATGTCCACCAGGTGCACGTGCTTGCCGGCGTCCTGCTTGCTCTGCACCATGCCGGGGATCGTGGCGTTGAAGGTGCGCCCGGCGGCTTCCTGGCCGCTGTTGGCGATCGGGATGATCGTCGCGACGAAGACCTCCGCGTCCGGCACCGCCCCGGTGATGTGGTCGACCAGCGCGGACAGGCGGGCCGGCGCGCCCGAGACGTTGTAGTTCTGCAGGATGTCGTTGGTGCCGATGTGCAGCAGGACCGTGTGCGGGGTGCTGGTGCGCAGCCAGCCGGCGATGTTCGCGTCGATCTGGTCGATGCGCCACCCCGGGTGTCCCTCGTGGTCGTGGTCGCCGAGCGTGGCCGGGCCGTTGAACTGCGAGCCGACGAAGTCCACCTGATAGCTACCCGTGGTGACCCGCTGCCAGAGCCCGATCCGGTACCCGCCGGGCACCTGGGTCCCCTCGGTGATGGAGTCGCCCAAGGGCATGACCCGGACCCCGCCGTTCGATTCGGCGGCGGCCGGGGTGCCCGGCAGGAGAGCGGCCAAGACCGCCGCGGCCGCGGCGAGCCACCCGAATCGTGTACGCATGCTGTCTCCTCGCCGGCCGCCGTCACACGGCGGTGATGGTCCACTGGTTGTTCGTGCTGCTGTTCGGTGTCCAGAGGCCCACACTCGAGCCGGCGGCGGTGCTGCCCATGCCGTCGAGCGCCGTGCCGGTGGCCCGGTTGACGATCTGGTACCGGCCGTTGCCCAGGCCGGCCAGCCGCCACTGCTGGCTGGTGGCGCCGGTCCACGCCGTCTGCGCGCAGGTGGCGCCGTTGGCGGTGTTGCCCCGGCTGTCGGCGACCAGCCCGTTGGTGCGGTTGACGATCCGGACGTAGCCGCCGCCCGCGTCGGTCGGCTGCCACTGCAGGTTGGTGCTGCCGTCCCAGTTCCACTGCTTGAGCGGGGAGCCGGCCGCGACGCTGCCGCCGCCGTCCAGCACCAGGCCGGTGGCGACGTTCGCGATCCGCGACCAGCCGGTCGGCAGGGGACCGGAGCCGGGGGTGGGAACCTGGCCGGAGAAGGTCAGCTTCACCACGTACGCCGGCGCGTCGAACGGCGGGTTGGCCGAAGGCAGCTGGACGCGCAACGCGGAAGCGTCCTGGACCGGCATGGGCAGGGCGGTGGCCGCGCCGGCGTCCGGGCCGAGCAGCTGGGCCGAGACCAGGTTGCCCAGGTTGACCCGGTTCGAGCCGAGCGTCGTGATCGGGAAGGTGCTCCCGGGCCAGCCCAGCACGGTCGCGTACAGCACGGTGTTGTCCTTGCTGCGGGTGAACCGCACGTCGGTCCGCGTGCCTTCCACCGGGGTGGTGAACGAGCCGCCGCCCATCTTCGTCGGTCCCTCGCCGTACACGGCCCACGCGCGGGTCCCGTAGAAGGACTCGCCGAACCGCTTGAGGTAGTTCCCGATGCCGAGCAGGATCGTGCGCTGCCCGGCCGGGATGGTGCCGTCGGCCATCGGGGCGATGTTCAGCAGCATGGTGCCGTTCTTGCTGACCCGGTCGAGCAGCGAGTGCAGGATGGCCTTCATCGAGTAGTAGCCGATGCCGTTGGTGTAGCACCAGCTGGAGCTCGAGATGCTGTCGTCGGTCATCCAGTAGGGGCTCATCAGGTCGCCCGGCCCGCCGCGTTCGAAGTCGAAGACCTCCCCGCGGTTGTCGAACCCGTCCTTGTAGGTGGCGACGACGTCCTTGTTCCACGCGACGGCCTGGTTGTAGTAGTGCGAAAGGAAGTTCAGCCGCTGCGCCTCGTCGACCTGGGTCAGGTTGAAGTCCTGGTAGACGAGGTCGGGCTGGTAGCCGTCGACGACCTCCCGGAGCTTGTCGTACCAGAGCTGGTTCTCCGCGGGCCGGCCGTTCTGGCCGAACAGCCGCCGCAGCGACTCGGTCGGCTGGTTCGGCACGTGGTCGTAGTACCCGGTGAAGTGGTACGCGTGGTGCAGCGCCGTCAGCAGCTTGAGGCCCTTCCCGCGGATGGCGTCCGCGTGCAGCCGCAGCAGGTCCAGCTTGGGCCCGGTCTTGACCGAGTTCCACTCGTTGGCGGCGCTGTTCCACATCGAGTAGCCGTCGTGGTGCTCGGCGACCGGGCCGGCGAACTTCGCCCCGGCGTCGGCGAAGAGCTGGGCCCACTCGGCGGGGTCGAAGTTCCCGCCCGCGGACTTCAGCTTCGGCGCGAACTGCACCCAGTTCCCCGCCTTGTCCCGGGCGCCGTTGATGAAGTTCTGGTACGGCCAGGCCGACGGATCGCCGAACACCTGCTTGTGGTGGTTGTTCTCGTTGGAGCCGCCGATGTACATGTTCCGCGGGTACCACTCGTTGCCGAACGCCGGGACGCTGAACACGCCCCAGTGGTAGTAGATGCCGAACTTGGCGTCCTGGAACCACTCCGGGGCCGGCGGGTGCTGGTCCACCGAGGACCAGCTCGGCGTGTAGCTGCCGGGGCCTTCGGTGGCCCACGCGGTGCGGACGCGGAACACGCCGGCCGCCGCGGCGGCCCCGGCCACCACGATCAGCTTGCGCCTGGACAGCTCGAACGAAGACATCGCGGGGAACCCTTTCGGAAGTTCGGTCAGCCCAGGGACCACTTCTGGTTGTTCGCGCCGGTGCAGGTGGCCAGCTGGATCGCGGTGCCGTTCGCGGTCCCGGAGCCGGTGACTTCGAGACACAGTCCGGATTGGGCACCGGTCACGGTTCCGTTGGCGTTGAACGTCCACTGCTGGTTGTTCTGCCCGTTGCAGTTCCAGATGATGATCTTGGTGCCGGGCGTGGTACCCCGGGCGTTCGCGTCGAGGCACCGGGTGTTGCCGCCGTCGTAGACCGTGAGCTCACTCGAGCCGCTGCGGGTCCAGGTCTGGTTGGTGCCGCCGTTGCAGTCCCAGATCTGGACCGCGGTGCCGGGCGTGGTGGAGACGCCGTTGACGTCGAGGCACTTGTTCGCGCCCACCGCGTGCACCGCGCCGGTGCTGGTCGGGCCGCCGCCGGTGCTGTAACCGGCCGCAATGACGCTGGCCTGCACCGCGTTCTCGGTGGCGTCGGTCGGGAAGCCGCTGGTCACGGCGCCTTCGAAGAACTCGCCGACGCCGGAGACGCTGTTGTCCCCGCCGGTGCCCAGCAGGATCGACGGCTCCAGCTTCATGGGCGAGTAGCCGCGCGGCAGCCCGCCCGAGTACGGCGTGGTGAGGCCGCCGGTGGTGGCGTCACCGTACTTCAGGGTGAAGTTGCTCGTCCCGTTGTTCTTCAGCCACGCACTGACGAACGGGTGGTGCACCCCCGGGTTGTTCGGGTCCTTGTTGGACCCGGTTCCGGTGTGGTACATGCCGTTCTCGAGGTCGGCCTCGACCCACGGGCCGGTCCCGGTGCAGCCGTTGAACCAGCAGGCGGTGCCCCAGTAGATGGCGTTCATGGTGGCGTTGCCGGTGTCGTTGTGGGAGATCTCGCCGCTGCCGTAGTCGAAGCAGCACCACTGGTTGACGTAGTTCGACGAGGTGATCATGTAGATCCCCTCCGGCTGGGCCCCGACCGGCGCGCCCTTGGCGTTGTCGATCCGGTAGCCGACGCCCTGGGTGACCTTGATCCCGTACACCGGGTGCCCGCCGACGGTCACCGGCAGCGCCATGGCGTCCGCGCCGACGTCCGACCCGTTCGGGCCGGGGCCCTTCCAGAACCCGCCCCACGAGATCGGCAGGTCGTTGTGGTTCGCGGTCTGGTCGTAGATCTTCGTGACCGTGCACCGCGTCCCCGCGCAGAAGGAGACCTGCGGGGCCGAGTCCGCGTAGCCGCCCGCCTCCAGCAGCCCGATGTCGAGGTACTTCTGGTCCGACGCCCGCTGGATCTGGTAGAGCGGGCCGTTGTACGCCCCGAAGAGGGCGCGGGTGGTGCTGTGCGCCGTGACGCACGGGGTGCCGCCGGTGGCGTAGAGATCGCACGCCTGCGGCGTGGCCGCCTGGGCCACCGGCGCCGTGGCGGCCACGGCCCCGGCGGTCAGCAGCAGCGCCGCCGCCGTCGCCTGCAGTGCTCTTCTCAAGGAACGCTTGCGGAAGACCATGGCCGAACTCCTCTGTTCGTCAGCCGAGAGTCCACTTCTGGTTGTTCGCGCCGGTGCAGGTGGCCAGCTGGATCGCGGTGCCGTTCGCGGTCCCGGAGCCGGTGACGTCGAGGCACAGCCCGGACTGGACACCGGTGATGGTGCCGTTCGCGGTGACCTGCCACCGCTGGTTGCCCTGCCCGTTGCAGTTCCAGATCACGACCTTGGTGCCCGGGGTGGTGCCCTGGCCGGTGGCGTCGAGGCACCGGGTGCTGTCGCCGCTGTAGACGGTCAGCTCGCCGGCCGCGGTCCGGGCCCAGGCCTGGTTGGTGCCGCCGTTGCAGTCCCAGATCTGCACCTGCGCGCCGGGCGTGGTGGAGACGCCGCTGACGTCCAGGCACTTGTTCGCGCCCACCGCCCGGACCGGGCCCGCGGCCGGCACGCTCCCGCCGCCGGTTCCCGCGGCCGCGATGACCTGCTGGGCGCCCGAGGGCCAGTTGGTGCCGCTGACCTGGACGTTTCCGCTCAGGACGTTGTTGTGCGGCGAGCCGGTGGCCACCTGGGTCGCGCCGCCGTTGTACCAGTTGCCGCTGAAGGTGTTGTCGTTGGTGTTGTTGGACCCGTTGGCGTTGGTGAAGGCCCAGACCCCGGAATCCTGGATCACGTTGGCCGACAACGTCACGTAGCGGGAACCCTCGTCCAGGTACAGCCCGACCGTGCGGTTGTTGTCGAAGATGTGGTTGTGGTCGAAGGAGCTGCCCGGGTTGGCGGAGAGGTTGTAGATGCTGCCGCCGTCGTGCATCAGCTTCTTCGTGCCGTGCACCCGGTTGTAGCTGATGACGGTGTCCCGCAGCGTGGTCGGCGTCGAGTAGACGGGCTGGTAGTCGTACAGGCCGCGGTTGCGGTAGTCCTGGCTGCCGCCCTGGTCGTTGGCGCCCCAGCCCCAGCCGACGTCGATGCCGTCGTAGGTCAGGTTCGAGACGTCGTTGTGGGTGATGACGGTGTGCGTCGCGTAGGTCGAGAGGATGCCGGCCATCTCCCGGTAGTCGAGGGCGACCCGGCTCACCGTGTTGTACGAGATGGTGACGTCCCGGATCGTCATCGCGGAGTTCGACGGGTGGTGGGCGTCGGCGCGCACCCCGCCGACGATGATGCCGCCGCCGGAGTTCTCGGTGAAGGTGTTGTGGTCCACGGTGATCGACGACGCGCCCAGGCCGACGCCGGAGGCGTGGGCGTTCGCGTCGTTGCCGATGCCCAGGGCCACCTGGCCGAGGTGGGTGAAGGTGTTGCCGCTGAAGGTGATCCCGGTGGCGGCCGAGACCTGGACGGCGGCCGGTGCCTGGGCCCAGGTGCTGCGGGCGCCCTCGAACTGGCGGCAGCCGGACTGGCAGGACGTCAGGAAGTCGCCCGGCATCGGGACCGCGGCCGGGAGGAACGTGCCCGTCTGCTGGTTCGCGTACCCGACCGACGTGCTGGGCGTCAGCCAGGTGGTGTGCTCGAAGTTCAGGCCCTTGAAGGCCAGGCCGCGCACCGGGTTGTCGAGGGTGCCGCCGATCTGCAGCAGCGACTGCAGCCGCGGGAGCTCGACGTCGTGGCTGCCGGGGACCCAGCCGCCGGGCGCCTTGTAGTAGAGCTTCCCGGCCTGCGGGTCGAGGTACCACTGGCCGGTGTTCTTCAGGAACGAGTACGAGTTCTCGAGGAACAGCTGGCCGCCGCCGAACGGCTTGGCGAGGGTGTCGTAGCCCCAGTTGTTGTTGTTCCACGCGGGTTGCTGCATGACGATCGAGGTCCCGCTGATGTGGTCGACGGGGGAGTACCGGTCGGTGAAGGAGTTCTGGCTCTCCACCTCGATCCGGTTCTGCTGCGGCAGCGTGGCCAGGTAGTTCAGCGCGGAGTTGGTGATGGTCATCCCGGACGTCGTGAACTGCACGTCGTTGCGGGAGATCGTGATCCCCGCGCGCGGGGCGAGCGCGCCGTCGACGAACAGCTGCCGGGAGTCGGCACCCTGCGGCACGGACGCCACCCAGATGTTCTGGCCCGCGTCCTGCACCGACCAGCCGCCGACCTGGCTGCCGCCGGAGAGGACCGGCGTCTGGCCGGCGGCGGCCTGCCAGGTGACGGTGTGTCCGTTCTGCCCCGAGTCGGCGCTGGTGAAGCGCAGCGGGGCGGACAGCCGGTAGGTCCCGCCGGCCAGCTGCACGACGACGTCGTTGCCGGCCGACTGGGCGCGGGCCAGCTCCTGGGCCTTCGCCGGGGTGGCGACCGGCTGGTCGGGGGTCCCGGGGTTGGCGTCGTTGCCGTTCGGGGCGACGGCGATGGTGACGGTCGCGGCCTGGGCGGACGGGGTGGCGATGGCGGTCACCACGAGAGCGGTGACGAGCGCGGCGGCGATGCGCGACGGCATGGGCGGGGACCTCTCCGGAACGAGGCGGCGGTCGGGGGCGCCCAACCGTCCACTGTGTACTGATCACCGGCACCGGCACCCGGCACCCGGCGGTCAGCCGCCCGCGGCGCGGTGCCGGGGCCGGCCTCCGTCCGGTGGCGGACCGGGCAGGATGTGTCCGACTCATTCGACGCGGCAAGGCTCGGACCGCGATCGAAAGTTTCGACGTGACTCAGGGAGTTTCCGTTGGTGTGTCGGTGATCCATGAGAACAGTGCGCCTGCCCGGCGTCAAGCGAGGAGGCGGCCCATTGCTCCGTATCGCCCCTGCGCCCGGCGCTGTGGATGTAACTTTCAATCCGCTCTGACAAAGATTGACCGGGTGGTGGGTTGGCGAGGTAAGGTGCTGCCCGGAGTTACTGAGTCATACTCATTGCGTGACCCGTGACGAGGAAGTAGCACCGCCTGTCCCGTACCGCCCCGGCTACGAAGTCGTGGCGGAGCAGATCCTCCGGCTGATCGCCGAACTGGAACTGCGGCCCGGCGACCGGATGCCGACCGAGAACGAGCTGGCGGCGCGGATGGGAACCAGCCGGACCATGGTGCGGGAGGCCGTCAAGATCCTCTCGGCCATCGGCCGGGTGCGAGCGCACAAAGGACGTGGGCTGTATGTCTCCGATGACGAGGGCATGCTCGGCGGATCCCGGTGGGGCGCGTTCTTCATGCCCGCCGATCTCGACCACGTCTACATGCTCTTCGAGTTCCGCCGGATCCAGGAGACCGCGGCGAGCCGCCTGGCGGCGGCCAACGCCACTCCCGCGGAGCTGCGCGCGATCGAGGCCGCCGCCGAAACCTGCCGGCACGGCCACCTGACCGGTCAGTACTCGCTGTTCGACCGGGGCGACGACGACTTCCACGCCGGGATCGCCGCCGCGTCGCACAACCAGTTCCTCGTCGCGTCCGTGCGCGAAGCCCGCCGCCTGCAACGCCAGTCGAACATCATCGGGATGTCCGGCGCGATCGGCGGGCACGCGGCGGGCGCGATCGACGAGCACACCGCGATCTACCGGGCGATCCGGGACGGCGACCCGGACGCGGCGGCCCACGCCGCCGGCGTCCACCTGGACAACACCCTGGAGGACTACCGCCGGGAGATCCAGCGCCGGCTCTTCGGCCGGTGAACGCACTCGCTAGACATTCCATTGTGGACTTATACGCTCCCGGGATCTTCCCCGGCCCGGGAGGACGACGACGACGTCCGTAGACAGAGGGAGCCCCTGTGATGGTGAAGAGATCCCTGTTCGCCTCCGCCGTGATCGGAGCCGTGCTCGCCTTGCTGGCAGGCGGGACAGCGCAGGCCGCCCCGCCCGCCGCGGCGGCCCCGGCCACCGCGGCCGCCGGCACCGCGGGGTGCGGGAAGGCGCCCGGGCTGGCGAGCGGCAACCACACGATCTCCAGCGGCGGCCAGAACCGCAGCTACATCCTGCGGGTCCCGGCCAACTACGACAACAACCACTCCTACCGGTTGTTCGTCGGCCTGCACTGGCGGGGCGGGACGATGAACGACGTCGACTCGGGCGGGACCGACGGCTACAACTGGTCCTACTACGGGCTCCGGCGGCTGGCCGACAGCTCGGGCAACAACACGATCTTCGTGGCCCCGCAGGGCAACGGCAACGGCTGGGCCAACCCCGGCGGCCAGGACGTCACCTTCATCGACGACCTGCTGAAGCAGCTCGAAAGCGCCCTGTGCGTCGACACTTCGCAGGTCTTCGCCGGTGGCTTCAGCTACGGCGCCGCCATGAGCTACGCCCTCGCCTGCGCCCGGCCGACGGTGTTCCGCGCGGTCGCCGTCTACTCCGGCGCGAACCTCAGCGGGTGCAGCGGCGGCACCCAGCCGGTCGCCTACATCGGCATGCACGGCATCGGCGACAACGTCCTGCCCATCTCCTCCGGTCGCCAGCTGCGCGACCAGTTCGTCCGGAACAACGGCTGCACCCCGCAGAACCCGCCGGAGCCCGCCAGTGGCAGCCGCACCCACATCGTCACCGCCTACTCCGGCTGCCGGGCCGGGTACCCGGTCGTCTGGGCCGCCTTCGACGGCGGGCACGACCCGGGCCCGCGCGACGGTGGCGGCAGCGGCTGGCAGACCTGGACCTCCGGTGAGGTGTGGAAGTTCATCACGCAGTTCGACTCCTCCACCCAGCCGCCGAACCCGCCGGTCCAGACCGGCGTGAACTACAAGCTGGTGGCCCAGCACAGCAGCAAGCTCGTCGGGATCACCGGCGCCTCGACGGCGGCCGGCGCGCTCATCGAGCAGGAGTCGGCCAACGGCGGGCTCGGCCAGCAGTTCGACTTCGTCGATTCCGGTGACGGCTACTACCGGGTCCGGGCGCGCAACAGCGGACTCGTGCTGCAGGCGGCGAACGCCAACAGCGGCGCGGACATCAGCCAGCAGGCCGACACCAACTCCACCGCCCAGCAGTGGCGGGTGGTCGACCAGGGCAGCGGCGCGGTGAGCCTGGTGAACCGGTTGAGCGGCCTCGCGATGGACGTCTGGGGAGTTTCGACCGCCGACGGCGCGCGGATCTCGCAGTGGACGTTCACCGGGAACCCCAACCAGCGGTTCCAGCTCCAGCGCGCCTGAGCCCGTGTCCATCGTCGAACCGTCGGGGTTCCGGCCCACCCTGGCCGACGTCGCGCGGGCGGCCGGGGTGTCCATCGCCACGGCCTCCCGCGTGCTCAACGGCTTCCCGAGGGTGAGCCCGGAACGCCGCAAACAGGTGGAATCCGCGATGCAGGCGCTCGGTTACGCGCGGCAGCGGGCGGCGAAGGCGAGCAGTGCGCGGCACACCGGCTCGATCGCCCTGGTGGTCTGCGAGGAAGTGCCGCGGTTGTTCACCGACCCGTACTTCCCGCGGATCGCCGCGGGGGTCGGGCGGGAGCTGACCGCGGTGGGCGTGCAGCTCGTGCTGCTCACCGTGCCGGCCGCCGACGACTACCAGTCGCCGGTGGTGCGGTACCTCGACGGCGGGCACGTCGACGGCGCCCTCGTCGTCGGCATGCACGGCCGCCGCCCGCTCGACCTGGACTGGCTCGGCATCCCGGTGGTGTTCGGCGGCCGGCCGGTCCAGGCCGGCCGCACGGGCCGGCTGCCGTACGTCGACGCCGACAACCAGGGCGGGGCGCGGCTGGCGACCCAGCGGCTGCTCGACGGCGGCCGCCAGGTCGTGGCGACCGTCGCCGGGCCGCAGGACATGACCGCGGGCGCCGACCGGCTGCTCGGGTACCGGCAGGCGATGACCCGGGCCGGCCGGTACGACGAGAGCCTCGTGGTGTGCGGCGACTTCGGGCAGGCCTCCGGCGAGTACGCGGCGGCCCGGCTGCTCAGCCGCCGTCCGGACGTCGACGGGATCTTCGCGGCCTCGGACATGATGGCGGTCGGGGCGTTGCGCGCGCTCCGCCGCGCGGGCCGGAAGGTGCCCGAGGACGTCGCCCTCGTCGGGTTCGACGACCTGCCGATCAGCTGCTGGACGGACCCGCCGCTCACCACCGTGCGCCAGCCGGTCGAGGAGATGGGCGCCCGGATGACCGCCGAACTGCTGGCGATGATCGACGGCGCGGCCCCGCGCCGGAGCACGGTGCTCGACACCGAGCTGGTGCCGCGCAAGTCGGCGTGACGCCGCTGCTGTCTGTACAAGACGAGGAGGAATCGTGCGCGTGTTCGTGGTGGTGGCCGCGATGGTGGTGACGGCGCTGGCCGGGGCGATACCCGCTTCGGCCGCGCCGGCGCCCCTGGTGAGCGCGGCGTCGGGACGGTGCCTGAACGTCAAGGGCGGCGCCGACACCCAGGGAGCGACGCTGGAGATCCAGGACTGCACCGGCGCGGCCGGGCAGGCCTACGAGTTCACCGCGGCGGGCGAGCTGCGGACGATGAACGGCACGCGGTGCGTGGACGCCTCCGGTGGTGGGACGTCGCCCGGCACGGCCGCCATCATCTGGTCGTGCCACGGCGGGGCGAACCAGCAGTGGCGGCAGAACGCCGACGGCACGGTCAGCGGCGTCCAGTCGGGGCTGTGCCTGGACGTGACCGGCGCCGGCACGGCCAACGGCACCGCGGTCGTCCTGTGGACCTGCCACGGCCGCAGCAACCAGCAGTGGACCGGCGGGACGACCCCGCCGGACCCGTCCGGCACGGCGCCGTGCGACATCTACGCTTCCGGCGGCACGCCGTGCGTCGCCGCGCACAGCACGGCCCGGGCGCTCTACGGCACCTACGCCGGCAACCTGTACCAGGTCCGGCGCTCGTCCGACAACACGACCCGGAACATCGGTGTCCGGGCGGCGGGCGGCACCGCCGACGCGGCCGCCCAGGATTCCTTCTGCACCGGCACATCCTGCGTGATCACCGTGGTCTACGACCAGTCCGGGCGCGGGAACGACCTGTGGTACCAGGGATCGACCGTGGTCCCGGGGTCCAACCAGAGCAGTCCGGCGAAGGCCACGTCGGAGTCGCTCACGGTCGGCGGCGCGAAGGCGTACTCGCTGTACATCAACCCCGGCAACAGCTACTGGCGCGACGGCCACGCGACCGGGGTGCCGACCGGCAGCGCTCCCGAGGGCATGTACATGGTGACCAGCGGGACGCACGTCAACAGCGGCTGCTGCTTCGACTACGGCAACAGCGAAACGACCCGGAAGGCCGACGCGGCCGGCGCGATGGACGCGATCAACTTCGGCACGGAGTGCTGGTTCGGCGGCTGCCAGGGTTCGGGCCCGTGGGTACAGGCCGACCTCGAGTGGGGGCTGTACCCCGGCGGCAGCCAGCAGTGGAACCCGAACCAGCGGGCGCTGCCGAGCAAGTTCGTCACCGCGATGCTGAAGAACAACGGCACGTCCCGCTTCGCGCTCAAGGGCAGCAACGCCCAGTCGGGCAGCCTCACGACGATGTGGGACGGCGGCCTCCCCGGCGGCTACAGCCCGATGAAGAAGCAGGGCGCGATCATCCTGGGCAGCGGCGGCGACTGCTGCAAGCCCGGCGGCGGGGCGAACCTGAGCGCGGGGACGTTCTACGAAGGTGCGATGGTCGCGGGCTACCCATCGGACGCGACCGAGAACGCGGTGCAGGCGAACGTCGTGGCCGCCGGGTACCGGTAAGCCGCTGGAGCGGACGGAAGGGGCTTTCCCCGCGGCTTGGCGACGCGGGGAAAGCCCCTTCCGGTGAACCGCCACCCCGAAGCTGGATTGTGACTACGGACGGCGGTGGCGGGGGAGGTCTGGGTGGGTCGTGGGCTACCCGTCGGACGCGACCGAGAGCGCGGTGCAGGCGAACGTGGTGGCCGCCGGGCGCCGCTGAGCCGGCTGCGGCAGGGAGCGAACGTCGCGAATGACTCATTCGGGACCCCCGAGGTCGCGAATGAGTCATTCGCGACCTCGCGGACCGTCGCCGAACCGGTTCGCCTCCATTTGGCCGATTGTCGGTGAATTGCCTGCGGCGTACGTTCCTTGGTGGTCGAACCGGTTCGATGACCGGGGTCGTCCTCCGCACGTCCACCGCCAAAGGAGTCGTCTGTGGACCTCTCGCGTCAGCGGCCCCGCGTTCGCCGTGGCCTGGCCGCCCTCCTGATCACCGGTGCGCTGACCGGTGCTTCCGCCGTGGCCCTCCCCGCGCCGGCCCAGGCCGCGGACGAGTCGGTCTCGGTCGACTTCTCCGCCGTCGGCGGCTCGCCCACGTACCGGGCCTCCGGGTGGATCTACGGCATGACCGAGAACGCGGCGGGTCCGCCCGACCACTTCTACCGGGACGTGAACTTCCAGGCGATGCGGGCCGGGGGTGCGCAGCTCGACAGCCCGGGCGGCTGGGTGTCGGGCAAGTACGACCGGCGGTGGAACGCCACCCGCGCCCAGCTGCTGCGCACCCGCTCGCTCGGCGGGCAGTTCGTCCTGCTCGTGCACGACCTCTGGGGCGCCGACGGCTACCCGATTTCCCGGTTCCCCGGCGACAACGGCGACTGGACCGACTACGACAACTTCCTCACCCGCCTGATCGGCGACGTGCGGGCGACGGGTGCCCCGGTGGAGTGGGACATCTGGAACGAGCCCAACATCTCGCTGTTCTGGAACCGGCCGCAGAGCCAGTACTTCGCCATGTGGCAGCGCGCCTACCAGCGGATCCGGGCGGCCTTCCCGGCGCAGGCGATCGTCGGCCCCAGCCTGGCCGGGGTCCCGTCCACTTCGGGCAGCTGGTGGACGCAGTACCTCGACTTCGTGCGCGGTTCGAACACGGTGCCGGACATCGTCAGCTGGCACTCGCTGCCGGGTGACCCGGTGGCGAACGTCGCCGCGGCCGACGCGTCACTCGGCTCGCGCGGCATCCCGCACCCGAAGCCCTACCAGATCAACGAATACGGGGCGTCGAACGAGCAGAACCCCGGGGACGGCGCCTGGTACATCGCCCGGCTCGAACGCGCCGGCGCCGACGGGCTGCGCGCCAACTGGGCGAGCGGCGGCAACCTGCACAACGACCTCGGCAACCTGCTCGTCCGCAACTCAGCGGGCCGGTACCAGCCCAAGGGCGAGTGGTGGGCCTACCGCTTCTACGCCTCGCAGACCGGTCAGCTCGTGGCCACCAAACCCAGCCCGGGCTACGATCCCTTCGCCACGAAGGCGGCCGGGGTGGCGAAGATCCTGGTCGGCGGCGGGGGCACGACCGGGAACGTCGCGGTCGCCCTGCAGCGGCTGGACACCACCGCCGGCGTCGTCCAGAACAACCAGGTGCGGGTGATCGTCCAGCGGATCCCCTACAACGGCGGGGCCGCGGTCCAGAGCCCCGTCACCATCCAGGACTCCGTGGCCACGGTTTCCGGCAACGCCCTGACCGTGAACCTGCCGCACACCACGGTCGACGACGCGTTGAGCATCACCCTGCTGCCCCCGTCGGACAGCGGCTTCCAGTCCGTCGCGGTCGCCCAGCATTCCCAGCAGTGCCTGGACAACACCGACCTGGGCACCGCCGACGGCAACCGGCAGCAGCAGGACGTCTGCGACGGCGGAGCCCAGCAGCAGTGGAACTTCCGGCCGGTGGCCGGCGCCGCGGGCACCTACACCGTCGTCAACCAGCAGAGCGGCAAGTGCCTCGAAGTCGCCGGTGCCTCGGCCGCCGACGGTGCCGCCGTCCAGCAGCGCACCTGCACCGACGGGGCGACGAACCAGCAGTTCTCGCCGCGGCGGGTCACCTACGGCGGCAACGACTCCCACGACTACCAGCTCGTCGCCCGGCACAGCGGCAAGTGCGTCGACGTCAACGGTGTTTCCACCGCCGCGCGCGCCCAGGTGATCCAGTGGACGTGCAAGCCGGTCACCCAGAACAGCCCGCTCAACCAGACCTGGCGGCTGTGGGGCCGGGGACCGGCCTGACCTCCGGCACCGGGCCGGCGCTTCTCAGGCGCCGGGCCGGTTGCCGGTGGGGATCGTGATGGGCGTGCTCGTCGAAGACGTGCCCTTGTTGAGGAACAGCATGGCGAGCGCGCGGATGAACTGGTCGAAGAGGTAGAAGCCCGCCGGGGCGATGGGCAGCAAGCCTTCCCGGAAGGCGATGTACGCGGGCCACCCGGTGCGGATCAGGGTGGCCGCCGCGTAGTCGCGCGGCAGGCCGAGCCAGTCGCCGACTTCGTTGCTGAGCACGTACCGCACGAACTCGTTCAGGAAGCCGCGGGTGACGCCCAGGTCGATCTGGGCGGTCAGCCCGAGCAGGTCCGCGGCCAGTTCCTTGCCTTCGGGCGTCGGGGCGAGCAGCGGCGTGAGCACCTGGGCCGACTGCGTGTCCGCCTCGGCCCACGTCTTCGGGATGAACTCGTCCCGGACACCGAGCAGGTGGATGGCGACCTGCCACTGGTGCAGGAAGGCGTCCTCGTCCGCGGCGGACATCGGGACGTGCCACTCCTTGAGCTTCCGGTGCACGAAGGTGCCGAGGCTGTGGAAGGTGACCAGGATGTCGCCGTTGCTGATCGGCACCCGCTCGTCGGCGACCGCCCGCCAGTGCGGTGACTGCGGCAGCAGGTGGCGCACGGCGGCGTGCACCAGGCGCGTCTTGTTGGCCGTGACCACGAACTGGCCCGAGGGCTCGAACGCGTGCGCCTCGCTCAGGTCGTAGCCGAAGGTGAACGTCTTGGCCGCGCGGTCCTGCATGGCGGCGCCGCCCGCGGACCAGTAGACCGACCGGGCCTCCCGCGGGATCACCGTGCTCATGATGCCGCTGCCGAGGCCGTAGAGCACGAACAGGTAGGTGTCCTTGCGCCGGTTGAAGTCGGCGGCGCGGCGCAATTTGGCGGGGTCGGCCCAGGACGGCAGCCGGTTGACACCCTGGAGCCAGGCGGCGACGTCGGCGGGCAGGCCGGCGGGCAGCGGGTCGGCGTTGTCCACCCACGACCGCAGGGCGGTGTTGACCGCGGGGACTCGGCCGCCGTCGACGAGCCCCGCCATCAGGCTGTCCACCTCGTCGTCCCAGACCCACCACGGGTCGGCCCCGGCCGCCGAGGCCCAGGCCGGGACGACGCTCGCCGCGCCCACCAGGCCCAGCGCCACGCCGAGCGAAAGGGCATTCCTCCTGCTGAGATTGCTCATTTACTTACCTAGCTTCCTTGGTAGGCAGTAGCCGGTCAGACTGGGTATGAGCGGTGCTTGAGAGGAGATTCCTCATTAACATAGGAGCTGATTTGCGCCTCGGCAAGACCCGGCGGCCCTGTGGTTGACTGACACGCATGGCCCGATGCCCGCGTACCCCGGCTCGGTGGCCGCGGTGACCGCCGAGCCGGCCGCGGCCGTCCGGCCCCGCAACCGGCGGCAGCTCATCGTCGAGGCGGGCGCCGCGGTGTTCAGCGAGCGCGGCTACCACGCGGCGTCCATGGAGGAGATCGCGGCGCGCGTGGGCATCACCGCGGCCGCCCTGTACCGGCACTTCCCGAACAAGTACGCGCTCTTCGCCGAGTGCGCGAACGTCATGGCGGACCGGCTCGTCGCCGCCCTCGCCGAGGTGGCTCCGGACGCGGCCCTCGCGGAGGTCTTCGCCGCCGTCACCCGGGTGACCGTCGCCCACCGGGAAACCGGGGGCGTGTACCGGTGGGAGGCCCGGTACCTCGAGCGCGAAGACCGCCGGCTGCTCGCGGGGAAGTTCGCGCGGGTCGTCGAGCGCGTGGCGGAGGCAGTGCGGCGCGAGCACCCGTGGCCCGGCGAGCACCTGCGGGCCGTGGCGGCGCTCGGGGCCATCGGGTCGGTCACGACCCACCACAACTCGATCGGCCGGCGCCGGGTCGGGGAACTGCTGCAGGCCGCGGCCCGGCGGGTGGCCGCCACCGGCCCCGCCGCGGCGCACGCGCCCTTCGTCGAGATCCCCGCCCCGCCGGTGCCCCGGACCCGGCGTTCGGAGATCCTCGCGGCCGCCGTCCCGCTGTTCGAACGGGACGGGTTCGCCACCGTGACGAACGGCCGGATCGCCGAGGCGGTGGGCCTGGTGCCGTCCGCGCTCTACCGGTACTTCCCGGGCAAGGCCGACATCCTGGCGGCGGCCTGCCTGCAAGCCGCGGGGCTGCTGGCCCAGGCCGTCGAGCACAACCTGCGCGGGACGACCGATCCGCACGGCGCCTTGAGCGCCCTGACGGCGACGTACGTGGCCTACAGCTTCGAGCACAGTGCCCTCAACAGCGTGGCCAACGCGGAAATCGCCGGCTTGCCCGACGCCCTGCGCCGCCCGCTGGTCGCCGCGCAGCGCGAGCACATCGCCGTGTGGGAACAGCACCTGCGCGAAGCCCGCCCGGAACTCGATGCCCGCCAGGCCCGGGTGCTGGTGCACGCGGGCTTCGGCGTGGTCGTCGAGGCCGGCCGCCGGCTGCGGTGGGCGGACAGTCCCGAGCACCGGGCCGCGGTGGCCGCCCTGCTCGTGAGCGCCCTCGGGCTGTGATCTCCGGCCGGCTGACAACTTTCCGCCCCGGGAGCACATCGCGGAGTTCACCGGCGACCAGGCCGTGGCCGACCGTCCGGCGACGTGATCCGGCGCGACGGGTACGTGCCGGGGCGCTGCCGCCGCACGAGCGACCTCGCGTTCCTGCCGCGGACGCCCGACCTGGTGAGAACGGTCAACACCCCGCAGGTCCCGGCCGGGTTCACCAAGGCCGCGGAGGCGAACACCGGCCCGGGACACGGCGGCTGACCATCACCTCGCGGGTTTGGTTTCGCACCGCACCTGCGGTGCCGCCTCGGTCCCGGAGGCCACGCAGTCGACGACCCGGCCGGGTGCGGGAACGGGGTAGCTGAAGACGATCGGCCCGTCGGAGTCCGGCCCGGCCGAGAACTTGACGACCGTGGCCTTCCGGTTTCCGCTGCCGTGCAGGGTCTTCGAGTAGTAGGTGGTGTGCGGCCCGATGGCGGTGGTCATGCCGTCGCCGTCGTCGTCGAGTTCGTGCACGTTGAGCACGTAGTCGCCGGTGGTGTACTTGCCTTCGTTCTCGTGCCCGGCATCGGCGGGGGTCGTGCTGCTGATTTCGGGCGCGACGGGATCGGCGGCGGTGGCGATGACGGTGGCCCCGACGGCGACCACGGCGGCCCCGGCCACGGCCGCGGTGACGACGACTCGCTTGGCGGTGAACTTCATGGTCCCCTCCTCCCCGCCTGACGATCAAGCTAGGGGAGGGAACGGGCAGGTCACCTCGGCCGAAGGGGCGGTTCGACCGCCGCGGGCTCGTCCTTTCGGCCGATGTCCGGCGGCACCTCGCGACCGGAGACTGGCGGAGCGGGTTCTGGGCGTTCCTGATCGCGCCCCTCCTGGCGTGCTCGAGAAGCTCCGCCGGGCTGTTCTCGATGCGGGCTGCCGACGAGTGGAAGGGCTTCCAGCCCGTCAAGCTCCGGCGCGCCCGCGGTGGTGCCCGGCCGGGCTGAGCCCGGTCACGCCCGCGCTCGCCGCCACACCGCCAGCGCCGTCGCGGCCAAGGCACTCCCCGCTGCGGCGAGGGCACCGTGGTGCCGGCTCGCCCACAGCTGCACGCTCCTCGGCGTCGCCTTGTCGTCGAACTGGCCGTGCGCACCGAAATCCCGCGCGCGATCCGCGGGCGACCACAGGTTCTCCGGCTGGTCGGCGGGCTTCTTCGCCCCCGTCTGCTGGGACCGGTACCCGGTCCGGGCGAGGTAGCGATCGAGGACACCCGGCGCGACGGCGTTCGCGATCAACGTTCCGGCGGTGCTGCCGCCGACCCAGTACTCCCGGCGACGCGGGTGATCGGCCGCGTGCAACACCGCGCGGGCCGCCACCTCCGGCTGGTAGATCGGGGGCACCGGCTGGGCCTGGTGCGGCAGCTTGGACCGCACCCAGGAGAACTGCGGCGTGTTGACCGCCGGCATCTGCACCATCGTCGTGCGGACGTGGCTGCCGTCGTGCAGCAGTTCGCAGCGCAGGGCCTCGTTGAACCCCTGGATCGCGTGCTTCGCACCGCAATACGCGCTCTGCAACGGGATTCCGCGGTACGCCAGCGCCGAGCCGACCTGCACGATCGTGCCGCGGTCGCGCGGCTTCATCCGGCGCAGGGCGGCCATCGTGCCGTGGACGTAGCCGAGGTAGCTCACGTCGGTGACGCGGCGGAACTCGTCCGGCTCGATCTCCGCGAACGGTGCGAACACCGACGTGAACGCCACGTTCACCCACACGTCGATCGGGCCGAGTTCCCGCTCGACCCGGGTGGCGGCGGCGTCGACCTGGTCGAAATCGGCGACGTCGGTGGGGATGGCGAGCGCCGTCCCCCCGCTTCGGGTGACGTCTTCCGCGGCGGCTTCGAGGCCTTCCTTCCCGCGGGCCAGCAGGGCGACCCGGGCCTGCCGGGCCCCGAACGCCCGCGCGACGGCGCGGCCGATACCGCCACTGGCTCCGGTCACGACGACGACCTGGTTCATGCTTGCCTCCGTTCTCCGGTACGGGCCGCGCGGGCCCAGGCGGCCGCGACCACCGCGTTCGCCAGCGCCGCGGTCCGCCACCGGCGGGACACCGCGGCCAAGCCGAGCATGCTGGCGCTGTGCGCCACGTCGAGCGTCCAGCCCCAGCGGGCGACCACCCCGTCCGGCCGCCGCAACTCGGCCGTGGCCTGCGCCAGGTGACGGATCCCCAACGCCAGCGCCACTTTCCGCGGAATCGGCAGGGAGCGTGAAGCGGCCAGGATCCCGCCGCCCCACACCGCCCGCGCCGCCGCGACCCCACGCGTCACCGGATCCTCCGCGCCGCCGCCCGGGCACCGACCCGCTCGATCGTGGTCACCGGTTCTTGCCGGGCAGGAACTCCTGCAGCTTCGTCTTGACGCCCTGCGCCACGAGGTGGAAGGCGTCGGGGTCGCCCTTCAGCACCGCCTGAGCGGCCGACTTCACCTGCTCGAAGGTGGCGTGCGGCGGGATCGGCGGCACGTCCGGGTCGCAGCGGACGTCCAGCACCGCCGGCTTGCCCGCGGTGAGCACCGTGTCCCAGGCCGAAGCGAGCTGGTCGGGCTTGTCGACCGTGACGGCGGCGAGGCCGAGGGACAGCGCGAACCCGGCGTAGTCGACGTCCGGCAGGCTCTGGGACTCCTCGAACTTGGGCGCGCCGCCCATCGCGCGCAGCTCCCAGGTCACCTGGTTGAGGTCGTTGTTGTGGAAGACGCAGATCACGCAGGTCGGGTCGTTCCACAGGGTGTGGTAGCGGGCGATGGTGATCAGCTCGGCGAGGCCGTTCATCTGCATGGCGCCGTCGCCGACGAGGGCGATCACCGGCCGGTCGGGGTGGGCGAACTTGGCGCCGATGGCGTACGGCACGGCCGGGCCCATCGTGGCCAGGGTGCCCGACAGCGACCCGCGGATGTCGCCGCGGATCCGGAGGTTGCGGGCGTACCAGTTGGTGGAGGAGCCGGAGTCCGCGGTGACGATGGCGTTCTCCGGGATCCGCTTCGACAGCTCGGACACGATCGCCATCGGGTTCACCGGGTCGGCGTCGACGGCGGCTTCCCTCTCGACGGTCTCCCACCAGGAGGCGACGTTCTTTTCGATCGTCTCGCGCCACGCCCGGTCCGGCTTGCTGGTCAGCTTCGGCAGGAGCGCGCGCAGCGTGGCCGCGCTGTCGCCGACGAGGTTGACCTCGGTCGGGTAGCGCATCCCGATCAGCCGGCCGTCCAGGTCGATCTGCACGGCCCGCGCCTGGCCGAAGTCCGGCAGGAACTGGCTGTACGGGAAGTTCGAGCCGACGATCAGCAGCGTGTCGCAGTCGCGCATCAGCTCGTAGCTCGGGCGGGTGCCGAGCAGCCCGATCGAGCCGGTCACCCACGGCAGGTCGTCGGGCAGGACGTCCTTGCCCAGCAACGCCTTCGCCACGCCCGCGCCGGTGATCCCGGCGACCTCGCGGACCTCCTCGGCCGCGCCGCGCGCGCCCTGCCCGACCAGGATGGCGACCTTCTCGCCGGCGTTGAGCACCTCGGCCGCCGCGTCGATGTCGGCCTCGGCCGGCACCGGCCGCGACCACGACGTGCTCGGCGGGCTGGACGGAACCTGCTTGAACGCGTGCTGCGGCGGCGAGTACGCCTCCTCCTGCAGGTCCGCGGGGATGATCAGGGCGGTCGGACAGCGGGACGACTCGGCCGTCCGGATCGCCCGGTCGAGCGCGTTCGGCAGCTGCTCGGGGACGTTGACCTCGACGAGGTACTCGCTCGCGACGTCCTTGAAGAGCGCCTGCAGGTCGACCTCCTGCTGGTAGCTGCCGCCCATCGCGCTGCGCGCGGTCTGCCCGACGATCGCGACCACCGGCACGTGGTCGAGCTTCGCGTCGTAGAGCCCGTTGAGCAGGTGGATCGCGCCCGGGCCGGAGGTGGCCATGCAGACGCCGACCTTGCCGCTGAACTTCGCGTAGCCGACGGCCGAGAAGGCGGCCATCTCCTCGTGCCGGGCCTGCACGAACCGGGGCTGGTTGTCCGCTTTGCCGAACGAGGCGACGAGCCCGTTGATGCCGTCGCCCGGATAGGCGAAGACCTGGTCCACGCCCCACTCGCGCAGGCGCTGGAGCAGGTAGTCACCGACTGTCTGGCTCATGAGTACTCCCTTTGGCGTGCGGTGCCGCTTCGGTGAGCGCCTCGTGGACCCGGCGGGCGACCACCGCGGGCCGCGGCCGCACCGGTTCGGGCCACCGGACCAGGACCGCGGGCTCTTCGGCGCCGTCCGGTTCCACGGCCAGGCACCACCCGCCGCCGTCGGTCCACGACAACATCAGGAACCGGTCCGCGTGCCGGCCGGCCAGCGCGATGTAGGCGGTGGACGGGCTGCCGTGTTCGCTCCACGACGCGGCCGGTTCGACGCGCAGCAGCTCGGCGACGGTCTCGACGTAGTTGCGCAGGGCGGCGGCCTCGACGTGCCCGGGATCCGGTTTCACGGCGCGGACGCCTCCTTTCGTGGTCCCGTCGGCGCTCACGGAATCGCTGTACCCGCTTTCGCCCGCTATCATACTTGCGTGACGCAAACGTGGCAGGAGCACGACGGCGCCGACGCGGCTTTGGCGGCGTTGCGGGCGATGGTGCTGATCGCCGACTCGACCGTCGAGCGGAACACCGAGCAGCTGACGCTGACCCAGTTCCGCGCGCTGCGGGTGGTGGTCGACCGGACGCCGGTCACGATGGGCCGGGTGGCGCGCGAGCTGGCGATGAACCCGTCGTCGGTCACCCGGGCGTGTGATCGGCTGGTCGCGCTGAACCTGCTGGAAAAGGCCCCCAACCCGCTGAACCGGCGCGAAACGCTGCTCGCGCCGACCGGGCCGGGGCGTCAGCTCGTGGACCGCGTCGACCGCGATCGCCGCCGGGTGCTGACGGGTGTCCTGAGCCGGCTCGACCCCACGACGCGGGCGGCCGCGATCGTCGCGTTCGAGCGGTTCGCCGGAGCGGTCGAAGCGGACGAATCGGATTCGCGCTCACTTTTGCGTCGCGCAAACTAAACCGGACAGAACGAAGTTTGGCCACGGGGATCGCGGGTACCCCCCGCGCCGGCCGGGTCGTGATCGGAGGTCCTTGCGATGCGTAAGCGCGACGGAATCACCGAGCCCTGGGGGACCAGAACGCCGTACGGGCCGGGGGAACCGTGGCCGGTGCGGGTGGACAGCCGCCTCGCCGACGGCCTGCGGCCGGACGACGTCGACCGCTGGGTCCGCAGCGCCGCGGTGCTGCACTCCAACGGCGACGGGCTCGACATCGCGGTGAAGGACGGCCGGATCGCCGGCGTCCGCGGCCGGGCCGACGACCGCGTCAACCACGGCCGGCTCGATCCGAAGGACCTCTTCGGCTGGCAGGCGAACTCTTCGCCGGACCGCCTGACGACGCCGCTGGTGCGCAAGGACGGCGAGCTCGTCGAGGCGAGCTGGGACGAGGCGATGGACCTGGTCGTCCGGCGCAGCAAGGAACTCCTGGACGAACAGGGTCCCGGCGCGCTCGGGTTCTACACCAGCGGCCAGCTGTTCGCCGAGGAGTACTACACGCTCGCCGCGATCGCCCGCGGCGGGCTGGGCACCCACCACCTCGACGGCAACACCCGGCTCTGCACGGCGACCGCGGCCGCGGCGCTGAAGGAATCCTTCGGCTGCGACGGCCAGCCGGCGTCCTACACCGACGTCGACCACGCCGACGTCATCGCCCTCTTCGGGCACAACATGGCCGAAACGCAGGCCGTCCTGTGGTCGCGCGTGCTCGACCGGCTCGCCGGGCCGAACCCGCCCGCGGTGCTGTGCGCCGACCCGCGGGACACCCCGGTCGCCCGGGCGGCGACGCTGCACCTGGCGCCGCTGCCCGGGACCAACCTCGCCCTGATGAACGGGCTGCTGCACGAGATCATCGAGCACGGGTGGGTCGATCGCGAGTACGTCGGCCGCTGCACGGTGGGCTACGACGACCTCGCGGCGGTGGTCGCCGACTACCCGCCCGAGCGCGCCGCGCGGATCTGCGGCGTCGACGCCGGGCAGCTCCGCGAGGCGGCCCGGCTGCTCGGCTCGGCGGAGCGGCTGCTGTGCACGGTGCTGCAGGGTTTCTACCAGTCGCACCAGGCGTCCGCGGCCGCGGTGCAGGTCAACAACCTCGTACTGCTGCGCGGCATGCTGGGCCGTCCCGGCGCCGGCGTGCTGCAGATGAACGGCCAGCCCACCGCGGAGAACACCCGCGAATGTGGCGCCGACGGCGACCTGACCGGGTTCCGGAACTGGGCCAACGACGCGCACGTCGCCGAGCTGGCCTCGCTGTGGAACGTCGACGTCGGCAAGATCCCGCACTACGGGCCGCCGACGCACCTCATGCAGATGCTGCGCTACGCCGAAACCGGCACCTTGCGGTTCTTGTGGGTGTCGGCCACCAATCCGGCGGTCTCCTTGCCCGAGCTGCACCGCATCCGGTCCATCCTGGACTCGTCGCGGCTGTTCCTGGTCGTGCAGGACGCCTTCCGCACCGAGACGGCCGAATTCGCCGACGTCGTGCTGCCCGCGGCGATCTGGGGCGAGAAGACCGGCACGTTCACCAACGCCGACCGTACGGTGCACCTGTCGGAGAAGGCGGTCGACCCGCCCGGGCGGGCGCGTCCCGACCTCGACATCTTCCTCGACTACGCGCGGCGGATGGACTTCCGGGGCAACGACGGCGAACCGTTCCCGCAGTGGCACGACGCCGAAACGGCGTTCGAGGCGTGGAAGCGCGCGTCGGCGGGGCGGCCGTGCGACTACAGCGGCTTGAGTTACGCGAAGCTGCGTGAGGTCAGCGGTGTCCAGTGGCCGTGCACTTCGGACAGTCCGGACGGGACAGAGCGGCTGTACGCCGACGGGAAGTTCTTCGCCCAGCCCGGCTATTGCGAGAGCTACGGCCGCGACCTCGTCACCGGGGCGCCCGTGGAACCCGCCGAGTACCGGGCGATGAACCCGGACGGCAAGGCCATGCTGAAGGCGGCCGAGTACGTTCCGCCGCACGAAGCGCCGAGCGAGGACCACCCGTTCTTCCTGATCAACGGCCGGACGATCCACCACTTCCACACCCGCACGAAGACCGGCCGGGCACCGGAGCTGCGCGCGGCCGCGCCGGAGGTGTGGCTCGAGGTGTCCGAACGCGACGCGGCCGCCGCCGGGCTCGCCGAAGGCGACCTCGCGGAGGTCTCGACACCCCGCGGGGCGGTCCGCGCCCGGGTCCGCGTCGGTGGCATCCGCGACGGCGTGCTGTTCCTGCCGTTCCACTACGGTTACTGGGACGTCGAGCACCCGGCGGACAAGGACGGCGACCGCGCGGCCAACGAGCTGACGTTCACCGACTGGGACCCGGTGTCCAAGCAGCCTCTGTTCAAGACGGCCGCGGCCGCGCTGCGCAAGGTCGCCGCCGTGGCGGCCCCGCGGCCGGAGCCGGTGCCCGCGGCCGTCGACGAGGAGGTCGTCCGATGAAGCTCGGACTGGTGCTGCGCGAACTGCACCGAGCGGAGACCCACCTGGCCAAGGACCTGGTGAAGACGGCCGACCGGCACCACGCGGAGCACGAGGTCCACCACGTCGCCCGCGACCTGGCGGCCTGGTCGGCGGCGCACGTCCGCGACATCGCCCGCGCCGGCCGGGCCCACGACCTGGACCTCGGCGAGGACGTTCCCGGTCCCGGCCCGCTGGAGCCGTTGCGGACGGCACTGGCGGAACTGGGCGGCCGCCGCCCGGAGCCGGGCCTCCTCCTGCTCGCGGACCTGCGCCGCCTTCACCGCCGGGCGGCGGGCGTGTCGCTCGACTGGGAACTGCTCGCCCAGGGCGCCCAGGCGGCGAAGGACGGCGGGCTGCTCGAGCTGGCGACCCGCTGCCACCCGCAGACGCTGCGGCAGCTGAAGTGGACGAACGCGATGCTCAAGGTGCTGTCGCCGCAGATCCTGACCAGCTAGCGGGGCCGGCGGATCGGCGGGAAGCACCGCTGAGGCACGGCCGGACCAAGGCTCGGGTGCCGCCGGCCGGAAGGTGCGGTGAAGGATCGAGCTGCCGGCTTGCCGCCGCTTGCGTCAGCCGCCGGACTCGCTGTTCTTGTCGTCGCCGCCGGGCCGGTGCTGGTCGGCGATTTGCCGCAAGAACGCCACCGGGTCTTCGTCGAGGCTGGTGAGGCTCCGGTGGCGGATCACCGCCGTCACCGCGGCTGTTCCCACCGCCCACACCGCGATCACCAGCACCACCGCCGGGGCCGGCAGCACGCGGTCCAGGAACGCCAGGTTCACCGTCACCGCCAGGGCCGCCACCCGGGCCAGCGCGAAGTACCAGCGGTGCGACCCTGCCGCGAAGACCCTCGTGCCGGCCAGGTACATCGCCAGGCCCGCCGTCGTGAACCACACCGCCGCCTGCGGCGGGGACTCGTGCAGGGACAGGTTCACCCCCGCCGCCATCAGCACCAGCGCGAAGGCCGGCATCAGGTGCCCGCCCGCGTACAGCGAATACGCCAGCGCCGGGTTGCCGCCCGAGAAGCCCAGCATGCGCTCGTAGATCTCCACCGCCGAGGAGAAGTACACCCACCAGAGCGCCCCCGCCAGGACGAGCCCGCCGGCCAGGGCCAGCCAGTACCCGAGGTCGTCGGCCGGCCGCTCCAGCGCCGCCGTGCCCACCGTGATCACCAGCTCGCCGAGCAGCAGGATCATGAACAGCCCGAACCGCTCCGCGAGGTGCGCCGAGTCGATCGCCAGGTTGGGGTCGCGCGGCGGCGCCAGCATGATCCGCCACCGGGCTTCGCGCGTGGGCCGCTCGCCGCGACGCCGTTCGTGCCGGTCGCCGAGCAGCAGGAATCCGGCTTCCTGCAGGAGCGCGACCGCCCACAGCACCCACGAGTGCGGGATGACGGCCGAGACGCCGAACAAGACGGCCGAAACCGTGTAGCCCACGCTGATCCGCCGCTGGTCGATCCCGTCGCGCGGCCACCGGTGCGCGGCCGCCAGGATCAGCCGGACCCCGGCCATCGCCGCGGCGAAGATCGCCGGGTGCCCTTCGAAGACGTGGTGCGCCTGCGTCGCGGCGATCCCGCAGGGGATCGTGCCGGCGAGGACGAACAGCCGGTCGGCGACGCGGCTGTCGTCGCCGCGGCGGTTGTACAGCACGGCGAAGCCGATCCACGTCCACCAGAGCGTCGCGAACAGGCCGAGCGCCGCGGCCGCGCGCGCCCAGTGCGGGTCCGCGACGATGCCGTGCGCCACCTGTCCCACCGCGAACACGAAGACCAGGTCGAAGTACAGCTCGACCCAGCCGACCCGCTTGCCGCCTTCGTCCACATCGGTCACGGGGAATTAATAACACACCGTCCGAACAATGCCGGAATTCGCCCCACCCGTTCCTGTGGGTAATTCTGCCGCCAGCGCGAAGCCGCATCTCGTTTTGCCGCCTCGGTGGGCCCGGAGCTGCGCGAACACGCTTGAACAGTGTGCAAGCAGCGACCGTCGGAACACAATCCGTGAGACGGGGAAATAATTGGATCTCGGCGTTCCGAAACGCCGCCGGGCAGGGTTGACAAGCACGCAGCGGGTGATGTCTTCTGCTGATCGGCTCGATCAACGCCACGTCTTCCCCTGGGGTTCCTCGTCCTGTCCGAGTTCGACATCGGCCGTACCCGCGGCTGGGAATCGAGCGATTCCGCCATGCACGAAAGCAGATCCACGCTCCGCCGCCCGGCGGACGCCGCGTGGTGGCCGGCGCACTGGAGCGTCCGCACCAAGATCAGCGTCGTCCTGCTGCTGCCGGTCCTGGTGGCGGTGGCGCTCGCGGAAGTCCGGATCCAGGGCGAACTCGACCGGGCGACGGCGCTCAGCGCGGCCCGCGACCGGCTGCCGGTGCTGCACGACACGATCGACCTGACCGCCTCGCTGGGCGAGGAAATGGTGGCCGCGGTCGCGGTTCCGGCGGGCGCGCCGGACACGTTGACCGCGGCTGTCGACGCGAAGGTGGCCGCGGTCCAGCGCGACGCCGGTTTCGCGCCGCTGCCGGGCGACACCGGCCGGGCGCTGAACACCGCGCTGGGCAAGCTCGCCGGGATCCGCGCGGCCGGCGCCGGCGGGGGTGACGTCCGCACGAAAGCCGGCGGCTACAACGACATCATCGCCACCCTCGGCGACCTCGTGCCCGCCTTCGTCCCGGCCGACGCCGGTGCCGAAACCGCGGCCGGCGCCGAAACCGCCCGGCTGCTGGTGCACCTGCGGGCCGAGCTGGCCACCGAGGAGACCTACGCGCGGGCGGCCCGGAACAGCCCGGACGACGCTTCGCTGCGCCCGGCCGTCGTGCAGACCGCGGCCGAGCAGGAGGTGCTCGGCGAGCAGGCCGAACACCAGCTCTCGGGGGATCTCCTGGCCCGGTTCAAGGCGGCGGCGAGTTCCGCCGAGGCCCGCCTCGACGCCCTGCAGGAGAGCGGGAGCAATGCGCCGCTCGCGTCGTTCACGCCCTCGATCGCCGCGGAGACGACCGGCGTGACGGCCGTGCTGAACGACGTCGCGGCGAAGCTGGCGGGCGACGTCTCGGCCGCGGCCGACCGGGCCCGCGCGGATTCGCTGCGCGACGCGGCCTTGGTGCTCGGTTCGCTGCTCGGCGCGCTCGCGATCGCGCTGCTGGTGGTGCGCTCGCTGGTCACGCCGGTGCGCCGGCTGCGCGCGGCCGCCCTGCGCGCGGCGAACGAGCAGCTCCCGGAGACCGTCCGGCAGATCCGCGAGGGGCACGAGGTCGACTGGCGCGCGGTGCCCGGCAGCGGGGCCCGGACCGACGAGGAGATCGGGCAGCTGGCGCGCGCGTTCGACGACATGCACCGCCAGGCGGTCCGGCTCGCCGTCGAACAGGCCGAGCTGCGCAAGCAGGTCAGCGAGATGTTCATGACGCTGTCGCGGCGGAGCCAGTCGCTGGTCGAGCAGCAGCTGTCGATCATCGAAGACCTCGAGGCGGGCGAGGACAACCCGCGCCGGCTCGACGAGCTGTTCCGCATCGACCACATCGCGACCCGGCTGCGCCGCAACGGGGAGAACCTGCACGTCCTGGCGGGCGGCCGCCCGGTCCGCCACGGCCGCGAACCGGTGCCGACGCGTGATCTTCTGCGCGCGGCGACGTCGGAGGTCAAGGACTACCGCCGGGTGGCGCTGGGCAACGCGCCGCGCAGTTCGGTCCAGCCCGAGGCGGCGGCGGACGTGGTGCACATCCTCGCCGAGCTGCTGGAGAACGCGACGCGCTTTTCGCCGCCGGAGCACAAGGTGGCGCTGACGGCCGACCGCGGCGCCGACGGCGGGCTGCTCATCGAGGTGGTCGACCAGGGGCTGGGCATGACCCCGGAGGAGCTGGCGACGGTGAACGCCCGGCTGGCGGCGGCCGGCACGGTCGGCCCGGAGACGACGCGCCGGATGGGCCTGTTCGTGGTCGGCAGGCTGGCGGCGTTGCACGGGGTGACGGTGCGCTTGCGGGCTACAGGAGCGGCGGCCCGCCACGCCGGGGTGACGGCGAGCGTCCACGTCCCGGGCGCACTGGTGCTGGCGGACCTGGCCCGCCCGATCGGCGCGGGCCGCCGAGCCCCGGCGGGCCGCAACGGCCACCCGCGGCCGCCGGTGGCCCCGGTGGTGCCGGCCCAGGCTTCGACGCCGATCTTCGAGCAGGTGGTGACGAGCTGGTTCACCGAGCCGCCGGCCAAGCCGGTGGTCCGCCGCAACGGAGCAAAGGGTCCGATCCAGTGGCCGGCGGCGGGGGAGCGGACGGCGGACGCAGAGCCCGAGGAAGGCTCCGAGCGTCCCGCCGCCCACCGGGCACCGGCGGACTCGGCGGACTCGGTGGCCACGGCGGAATCCGCGGCGGACCGGATCGCCTCGCTCGAGGCGGGCCGTGCCGAGGCGGGGTGGGCGGCCCGTGCGGAGACTGCCGCAGCGCATGGCGCCGTTTCGGCGGAGCCGGTGGGCTCGGTGGACGGGATGGCTTCGGTCGAGACGCCCCGTGCCGAGGCTTCCACCGCACGTGGAGCCGAGTCGGTGGACCGGGTGGCTTCGGTTGAGGCTGGACGGGCGGGCCGTGCCGAGGCTGCCGCGGCGCACCGAGCCGATCCGGCGGATCGGATGGCGCCGGTCGAGCCTGGGTGGGCGGGCCATGCTGGAGCTTCTGCGGCGCAGGGAGCGACTTCGGCGGAGCCGGGGGATCGGATCGCTTCAGCCGAGGTGGGCCGCGCCGAGACTCCCGCGGCGCAGGGAGCGGTTTCGGCGGAGCCGGCGGACCGGATCGCCCCAGCCGAGGCAGGGTGGGCGGCCCGTGCCGAAACGACCGCGGCGCACCGGGCCGCTCCGGCCGAGCAGACCTCTTTCGCCGAAGCGGCAAGCCGGCCCAGCCGAGCCGAAACCCATGCCGCCGATCCCGCCACCCGTCCCGCGCCGGCCCCCGTCGGCGACTGGGACACCCCGGCCGATCGCACGCGGCAAGCCGCCGAAAGCGCTCTCAAGCCTCCCGCCGCGCGGAACCTCACCGATGCCGGCCTGCCCACCCGGCGGCCCGGGGCGCAGCTCGCTCCCGGTGCCGTCGTTCCTCGCGCGCGCGAGGAGGCCGGTGGGACTTTCCGCGACGCCGCCGCCGTGCGCAGCAGTCTTTCGCGGCACTACCAAGGCATGCGCGCCGCCCGGATGGAAAGCGCCGCGCGTGCCGAACAATCCGGAAAGGACGAAGTGGATCCGCGATGACGGAACTGCACCCCCGGCGCTCCGCCACCCAGCAGGCGGCCCGCTCCCTCAGCGGGACGCTCCCCGCGCCGCCCGAACGGTCCACGACGCTGAACTGGCTCGTCAACGGGTTCGTCCAGGACGTCTCGGGAGTCGCGCACGCCGTGCTGGTCTCCGCCGACGGCCTGCTCGTGGCGGCCGACGACACCCTGCCCCGGGAACGCGGCGACCAGCTCGCGGCCATCGCGGCCGGCCTGTCCAGCCTGTCCCTCGGCACCGCCGAGCTGTTCACCGCCGGCCGCGTCGTGCAGTCGGTGATCGAGATGGAGCAGGGGTTCCTGCTGCT
Organism: Amycolatopsis sp. NPDC024027; assembly: GCF_040638975.1. Taxonomy (NCBI): domain Bacteria; kingdom Bacillati; phylum Actinomycetota; class Actinomycetes; order Pseudonocardiales; family Pseudonocardiaceae; genus Amycolatopsis; species Amycolatopsis sp. NPDC024027. The sequence continues at coordinate 368,723 of NZ_JBEZYY010000006.1, read as the reverse complement.
GATGAGCGTCGGCGACGGCTCGAACCTCGTCGTGCTCGCCTCGACCGGCTGCGACATCGGGCTGGTCGGCTACGAGATGACGATGCTGGTCGAGCGGGTGGGGCAGAAGGTCGACGTGCCCGCGCGCGAGATACCGGTGGCCCAGGACCACCGGTGACCGACGATCCGCCCGGGGACGAGCCGCGCCGCAGCCCGGCGCTGGCCCGCCCCTACGCGTGGACCGAAGGCCGGACGGCCCCGGCCGTCGAAATCGCCGTCGAAGCGCTGGTCGAGACCACCGCCGACGGCCGGGCCGAGGCCGTCTACCAGACGTCGAGCGCGCTGTCGGAAGTGCTCGAGCTGTGCGTCCGGCCGCGGTCGCTGATGGAGATCGCCGCGCTGCTGGGCCTGCCGCTCGGCGTGGTCCGCGTGCTCGTGTCGGACCTGATGCAGGACTACCTGGTGATCGTTCGCGACACGCTGTCGGACACGGCCACCTGGGACGAGCGCCACGACCTGATGGAACGCGTGCTGCACGGGCTGCGCGACCTGTAGAGAGGACTTCGCCATGGAGCATTTCGCGCTGGGGCACTGGCTGCTCGTGCTCGCGTACCTGACGTCGGTGGTCGGCTGCGCGCTCGGGCTGGCGTGCGCGGTCCAAGCCCGCCACGCGGCCGATCCCCGCCACCGCGTGCGGTGGCTGGTGCTGGCCGCCGTTTCGATCGGCGGCGTCGGCATCTGGCTGATGCACTTCGTGGCCATGCTCGGCTTCAGCACCCCGGGCATGCCGGTCCGCTACGACATCTTCCGCACGGTCCTGTCGGCGATCCTGTCGGTGGCGGCGGTGTTCGCGGGGCTCGTGGTGGTGGGCGGCCGCGCGAAGTTCGGCTGGTGGCGCCTGGCCCTCGGCGGCGTCATCACCGGCCTGGCGGTGAATGTCATGCACTACACGGGGATGTCGGCGCTGCGGGTGAAGGGCGACTTCGGCTACGACGGCGGCCTGGTGGCCCTCTCGGTGGTGATCGCGGTGGTGGCGGCGACCGCCGCGCTGTGGTTCGCGGTCTTCCTCGACCGCCTTCCGCTGCGGCTGCTGGCCGGCTTCGTGATGGGCGCGGCGGTGACGGGCATGCACTACACGGGCATGGCGGCGGTCCGGATGACGATGGACCCGAACGCCCCGGACCCGGCGGGCGCGGAGGTGTTCTCCTTCCTGTTCCCGGTCTTCGTGCTGGCGGCGATCGCGATGGCCGTGCCGCTGTGCGCGGTCCTGATGGCGCCGGCGGTCCCGGCGGAAACCGCCGAGACCGTCGTGGAAGACGCCGTCACGGTGTGAGCCGGCCCGCGGAGCACGTCCGCGGGCCGGCGATCTCACCTCCTCACAGGCTGCACAGCAGCGAGCAGGCCTTGGCCGACGACCAGTCCGTCGTGGACGGAGGTGTCCCCGGCGGGACGTTCACCGGTACGTAGGTCACCTTCGCCTTGTTGGTGATCGGGAACAGGTTCAGCAGCGCGTACGTGGCGCAGTACACCTGCTTCGTCTGGCCCGCCGCCAGTGCGAACGGCCCCGTCTGGCACGTCGGCTCGACGGTGTCCACGACCTGCGCGGACGTGATCCCCACCGGACCCTGGTTGGTCACCGTGATCCGCCAGTACGCCGACGCCGCGAGCACCCCGAGCAGGCCCACCGGGGCCTGTTTCGCCCACGGCCCGGCGCCGCCCGGGCCGCACTGGGCCGGGTGGATCGCCGTGCAGATCTCCTTCTCCACGGTCACCTTCGGGGTGCACGACGCGCCCGGGGCGACCGGGAGCGTCACCGTGTTGGAACTGAACGAACCCGTCGAATCCGTGCCCGTCGCCGTGTTCGCCACCGACGTCACCGTGCAGTCCGCCGAGATCGTCGTGCGGAAGCACACCTGGGGTGCGTCGCCGGCGAAGTCCACCACCAGCGAACCGCTGAAGCCCGCCGCGCTGTGGAGCACCAGGGTCGTCGTCACGGTGATCGACGGGTGTGCCGCCACCGAGACGCCGCTGAGGTCGACCGAGCCGTCCGGGGCGAAGCCCGGGGTCGGCACCACCGCGTTGTCCTGGTCGACGACCGTCACCCGCGACGCCGCGAAGTCGACGTTCGCCGGGTCGACGCCCGTCAGCCGCGCGGACGTGTAGCCCTGGACGTGACTTCCGCCGTCACAGTAGAAATCACCCGGCCGCAGGGTCACCTGCCCGCCGGAGCGGACACACGGCGTGGCACCGGTGATCGGGTCCATCGAGAACAGCACACCCGCGTCGCCGAGGCCGATCAGGCAGCCCGACGGCGGGTCGTACGCGTAGCCGTAGTCCCGCGTCGCGCCCCCGTTCACCGACGGGTGGGTGATCCGGGCGGGCAGTCCCGCGCACGCCGCCCCCGTCGTCCAGTCGTGGCACACCGCCGCACCCGCGATACCGCCGTTCCAGACCGGGAGGTAGCTGCGCACGTGGCCGCTCGGGTCGGTGACGACCTCCGGGTTGAAGACGTACGTCCCGTTCGGCAGCGCGGCCGCGCCCGGTGGCGCGGGCAGCGCCGACCCGTCGAGCGCGTAGCACGTCGTGACGTTGCTGCCGCCGGTCGTCGACGAGCACACCCCCACCGGGGCACCGGTCGCGCCGAACGCCGTGTAGGCGTTGTAGGTGAAGTTCCCCGCCGGTCCGGTCGGCCGCCAGGAAGCCCAGCCGGCGCACGCCGCGGTCGTCGCCGGGTCGAAACAGCCGAGTGAGGGCTGCTGACCGGTGTTGGGGTCCGACGACGACGCGAACACCTTGCCCGCCACGACGTCCAGCGCGCCGTAGACGTACGAGTTCACCCCGATGGGCGGCGCGATCGGCGCGTACGGCTGGCCGCCGCAGGCGCTCTGGGTGGCGATGGTCCAGCAGACCACCGCGCCGCTGCTGATCAGGCCGTACAGGTTGCCGCCGGTCTCCACGAGCCCGGTGATGCCGCTGACCGCGGGCGACCCACCGGTGGGGGCCAGCGCCCAGTACCCGCAGTTGGCGGAGGCGGCCATGTCGAGGCAGGCGACGCCGACGGAAGCCGCCGTGACGGCGGGGTAGTAGACCTTTGCCGGCGACGCGGGATCGCGGACGTACTGCTCGACCATGGTGGTGGCGATGTCCCCGCCCCCCAGCGTGCCGAGCGGGCCGGGCGCGGTGTTGAGCACCTTCGGCCACGGGCCGCCCGGGCACCGCGTGCCGGTGGCGAGCTCGGTGCAGACCACCTTCGGCGACGTGGCCCCCAGGTGGTGGTAGATGTTCCAGGCCTGCAGCGAGCCGCTCGGCGTGCGGTACAGGATCGGCGAGAAGCCGTCGCCGCCGGTCGCGGTGGTGACCGCCTGCACGGGCGGGGTGAGGGCGCCGGTCAGCTGGGTCGCGTCGGGACCGACGGCGGGGTTCGTCGCGCGGACGGCGGTGACGCCGGACGCCGGTTCGGCACCGGTGAACGTGCTGCCGTCGGTGGACCACTCCGGCGTCCAGCCGGGCGGGACGTGCAGCGACCCGGACTGGTAGGCCAGGCCGGCGCCGACGGCGTCGGTGATGGCGGCGGCGCCGGTCGTGGTCGCGTGGTCTTCGTAGCCGACGACCCAGTTCGCGGTCGCGCCGTGGGCGGCCGGGGAACCGGTGCCCTGCACGGACTTCGTCAGCGCCGAGACCGCCGGGGCGGGGTCGGCGGCCGCGGGCAGCGGGACGACGGTGGCCGTCGCGAGCGCCAGGGGCAGGACCGCCCCCAGCATGCGTCTTCGCATGGTTGGTCCTCGATTCCGGAAAGGGGTGAAATGCGTCAGGAAACGTTTTCCTGGCCGAAGGAAAATCCTATGCCGCTCCGGCAGTGTGGTTGAAGCACTCTCACCCGGGCGCCGAAAAGGCGATGCGAACAGCGCAATTGCTGGGCCGTCTGCCGTGGTGGGCATCTGCCGTGACGAGGGGTTTCGCTGTGGTCGTCACCCGAACGCCGTCCGGCGTTCACTCGTTCGAGTAACGAGGGTGGGCTAAGAAACGACGTTTTCCGAAGTGGCCGATGATTTATTCACCGGAAGCCCGATCCTGCGGCCCATCATCAGCTGTGAGCGAATTCGCTGGCCCGGTGGTGATCTCGGTGCTTGGGTGTCGGTATGGAGATCTTGGTGCTGGGCGGAACGGCGTGGGTGGCTCGCGAGCTGTCGCGGCAGGCGATCGAACGCGGCCACCGGGTGACCTGCCTCGCGCGCGGCGAGAGCGGAAAAGCCGCGGACGGCGCGACCCTGGTCGCCGCCGACCGGCGCGACCGATCGGCGTACGAGCCCCTGCTCGACCGGGTGTGGGACGCGGTCGTCGAGGTCTCGTGGCAGCCGGGTTTCGTTCGCGGAGCGCTCGACGCACTGGGCGGCAAGGCCGGGCACTGGGTGTACGTCTCGTCCGGCAACGTCTACGCCTCCCACGCCACCCCGGGAGCCGACGAGTCCGCGGCCTTGCTCGCCCCGACGGACCGGAACGAGGTCGACCGCGCGCTGTACGGCGAAGCGAAGGTCGCCTGCGAGCAGGCGTCGGCGGCCGCGGTGGGCGAGCGCCTCCTCATCGCCCGGGCCGGGCTCATCGGCGGCCCGGGTGATCACACCGGGCGCTCCGGCTACTGGGTCGCCCGCGCGGCCCGCGATCCGCGGGGGCCGATGCTGGTCCCCGGCACCCCGGCCGTGCCCACCCAGGTGGTCGACGTGCGGGACCTCACCGCCTGGCTGCTGGACTCCGCGGAGACCGGCACCACCGGCACCTACAACGCGGTGGGCCCGGTCGTTCCGTTCGGGGAGTGGATCGAGCTGTCCCGCGCGGCCGGCGGGCACACCGGCCCGGTGGTCACCGCCGGGTCCGAGTGGCTGCGCGCCCACGGCGTGGCCGAGTACATGGGGCCCGAATCGCTGGCGATGTGGCTGGTCGAGCCGGGCTGGGAAGGGTGGTCGGCCCGGGACGGGTCCGCGGCGCGTGCCGCGGGGTTGCGGCACCGGCCCCGGGCGGAGTTGCTGGCGGACACGTTGCGTTGGGAGCGTGAGCAGGGGCTGGGTCGGGAGCGGGGCGCGGGTCTGAGCGCGCGGCGTGAGCATGAGTTGCTCGACGCCCTCGGCTGAAGCCGGGGCGCTAACCGGATTCGGCGTCGAAGCGGAGGTTCGACGTGATGCGGTAACGGTCGCCGCGGTAGACCGAGCGGGTCAGCTCGACTATCCGGCCCGTGGTGTCCCGGGTGAGCCGCTCGATGTGCAGGATCGGGGCGTACACGGCGATTTCGAGGAGCTCGGCCTGGCCGGGGTCGGTGACCGCGGGTTCGATCGTCTGCACCGCGTCCTGCACGGCGATGCCGAAGCGTTCCCGCAGCAGCCGGTAGAAGTTGCCCGCCTCCAGGTCCGCCGGGCGCAGGCCGGGGACCAGGGAAGCGGGCAGTGCCAGGCCTTCGATCGCGATCGGTTCGTCGTCGACGTACCGGACCCGGGTGACGCGCAGCACCGGCGTGCCCGGCTCGAGCTCCAGCTCCCCGGCCAGGGACCGCGGGGCGGGGGAGACCGCGAACGCGACCACCCGGCTGGTCCAGTGGCCTTCCGCCGGCGGCACCGCGAGCCCGGTCGCCAGTTCCTGGGTGACCTTGTGCGGGCTGGTGAACGTGCCCCGGCCGCGCTGGCGCACCAGCAGCCCGGTGCGGGTCAGCTCGTCGATGGCGGCCCGGACGGTCGGGCGCGAGACGCCCAGCTCCGCGGCCAGGTCCCGTTCGGAGGCGAGCCCGGTGCCGGGGCCGGCGTTCTCGATCACCTTCAGCAGGTGCCGCCGGACGCGGTCGCGCTTCACGGTGGGCGGCCGGTCGGCCGGCTCGCCGGCTTCGTTGCGGGGGTTCCGGGTGGCGGAGCCCCCGGCCTGGGGCGGAGCCCCGGATGTCACGGCTTCTTTTCGGGGGCTCCGGGTGGCGGATCCCCCGGGCGCATCCCCGGATGGCACAGCGGTCAAGGCACCGTCTTCCCGGATACTCCGAGCGCGCCGGCGAACCGGACGCGCTCCTTCGGCAGGGCACCCAGCGCGCGTAGCCGGTCGAGGTGGCCGGCCAGGCGCTGGCGGAAATCAGCATAACCGCGGCTCGGCGGCGACCACGCCCGCTCGGCCAGGGCGCACAGCCGCGGGAATGCCAGGTGCCGCACGTGCTCGGGGGTCGGCGCGTGCTCGGTCCACAGCTGGGCCTGGGTGCCGAGCACCCCGGGCGCCGTCCCGTCGCTGACGGGCAGCCCGCCCGCCAGGGGATCGAAGCGGTAGACGTCCTCGAGCGTTGTCACGGGCTCGCGCGGCGGCTCGCCGGGGTCCTCGCTCTGCCGGTAGTCGAAGTACGTCGACGTGTGCGGCGCCATGACGACCTGGTGGCCGCGGGCGACGGCGAGCGCGCCGTGGGCGGGGTCGCGCCACGCGGTCACGACCAAGTCCGCCGGCAGCCCTCCCGCGGCGTGGCCGGTCTCGTCCCAGCACACGGCCCGGCGGCCCAGCTCCGCGACGATGTCGTGCAGCCGGCCGAGGAACCACGGGTGGAGTTCGGCGGGACGCACCCCGAGGCCCGCCGCGGTGGCCTGCGCGTCCGGGCTGGTCTCCCACTGCGTGGTCGGGCATTCGTCGCCGCCGATGTGCAGGTACGGCGAAGGGAACACCTCGGCGACCTGCGTGAGGACGTCCCGGCAGAAGGCGAAGGCCTCGTCGTGGACGCCGAGGATGTCCGGGCTGATGCCCCACTCCGTCCACACCGGCAGCGCCACTTCAGGCCGGTTGCCCAGCGAAGGGTAGGCGGCCAGTGCCGCGCGCACGTGCCCGGGCAGGTCGATCTCCGGCACGATCCGCACGCCGCGTTCGGCGGCGAAGGCGACCAGGTCGCGGAGCTCCCGCTGGGTGTAGAAGCCGCCGTGCGGGACGCCGTCGAAGACGCCGCTGCCCGCGGGCCCGACCATCGATTCGGCCCGCCAGGCCCCGACCTCGGTGAGCCGGGGCCATCCGCCGATCTCGATCCGCCAGCCCTGGTCGTCGGTGAGGTGCAGGTGCAGGACGTTGAACTTGTGCAGCGCCACGAGGTCGACGAACTCGCGCAGGAACGAAAGCGGCATGAAGTGCCGGGCGACGTCGAGCAGCACGCCGCGCCACGGCAGGCGGGGCGCGTCGCGGATCGTCAGGCACGGCAACCGCGGGTGCAGTTGGCGGATCGTCTGCACCCCGGCGAGCAGGCCCGCGTCCGTGGACGCGGTGAGCAGCGCGCGGCCGGGGGTGACTTCCAGGGTGTACTCCTCCGGCCCCAGCCCCGGCTTCCGCGCCAGCCGGACGGCGGGGCCGTCGGGGACCAGCGGGAGCCCCGTGTACGCGGCGAGCAGCCGGGCCGGGCCGTGGGTGCCGGGGCCCGCCAGGATCCCGGTGGGCACGCAGGAACCGGCGCGGCGGGTCAGCCGCGCGGGGCGGGGGATGAGCATCAGCCCTTCACCGCGCCCGCGGTCATGCCTTCGACCAGGTGGCGCTGCACGAGCGCGAAGAAGATGACGACGGGCAGTGCGAACAGCGTCGACGCGGCGATCAGGCCGCCGTAGTCGGTGCCGGTGCTGGTGCTGAACGAAACCAGCCAGACCGGCAGCGTGTAGCCCGAGCTGTCCTTCATGATCACGTAGGCGAAGAGGAAGTCGTTCCACGCGGTGATGAAGGCGAACACGCTGGTCGCGATCAGCCCGGGCAGCACGAGCGGCAGCAGGACCGAACGCATGACCCGCCCGCGCGTCGCGCCGTCGACCATCGCCGCCTCCTCCAGCTCGACCGGGATGCCGTGCAGGAAGCCGCGCAGCGTCCAGATCGTGAACGGCAGCACGAGCGCCACGTAGGTCAGGATCAGCCCGGGCAGCGTGTCGAGCAGGTGCGCGCTCTTGAGGCCGAGGAACAGCGGGATGACCAGCGCGGGCACCGGCACCATCTGCAGCACGAGCACGCCGACGAGGAAGCTGCGGCGCCCGAAGAACCGGAAGCGCGTCAACGCCGTCGCGGCCAGGAAGGCGACCACAATGGACAGCAGGACGACCGCGACGACGACCACGACGCTGTTGGCGAGGTCCTGGACGAACCCGGGTTTGGCGAGCGCGCCGGCGAAGTTGCCCAGGGTGACGTCGACGGGCAGGAACTCGGGCGTGGGCTGGAGGATCTTGCCCGCCGGCTTGAACGCCGTGAGCACCATCCAGTAGACCGGGAAGATCCACACGAGGCAGAACACCGCCGCGATCGCGTTGCGGCCGAACCGCCGGATCACAGGTCCTCCCCGGACCGGACGAGCCGCCGCACGTACACGGCGGTCAGGCCGACCAGCAGCACGACCGAGACGACGGCGATCGCCGCGCCCTGGCCGAAGTCGTTGCGGCTGAAGGCGCGCGTGAAGGTCCAGATGCCGAGCGTCGTGGTGCCGCCGCCCGGGCCGCCCTGGGTGAGGATCCAGATCTGGTTGAACACGGTGAAGTCCCAGATGACCGAGAGGATGGTGACCAGGCCGAGGATCGGCTGCAGGAAGGGGACGGTGATCGTGCGGTGCACCCGCCACGGCCCGGCGCCGTCCAGCGCCGCGGCTTCGTAGTAGGAGCGCGGGATCTGGGAGAGGCCGGCGTGCAGGGTGAGCGCGGCGAACGGGACCGACTGCCACACGACCAGCAGCCAGACGAGGGTGAACGCCGACGCCGGGGTCGTGGTCCAGTCGTGCTGGGTGAGGTCCCCGAACCCGAGCCGGGTCAGCAGCCAGTTCACCACTCCGTAGCCGGGCTGGAAGAGCCACTGCCAGACCAGGGTGGACGCCACGTTCGGCAGGGCCCACGCCGCGATCAGGCAGAGGGTGACCGCCGTGCGCATCCGGCGGCCCAGGCCACGCAGCAGCAGCGCGACGCCGGAGGCGATCACCAGCGTGCCGGCCACCAGCGCGGCGCAGAACCCGAGGCTGCGCCCGAGGACTCCGAGCAGCTCGGGATCGGCGAGGACGGCGGCGTAGTTGTCCCAGCCGGCGAAGCGGGTCGTGCCGGTGAACAGCGACCGCAGCCCGTAGTCCTGCAGCGAAATGACGACCAGCCGCACCAGCGGGTAGCCGAGCACGAGCCCGAGCAGCGTGGCCGCGGGCAGAAGCAGGCCGTAGGGCAGCAGGGAGCGGCGACGGGGCGCCGCCGTTCTTTCCCGGGTGGGTGCCTTCTCGAGCAGCACGGGGGACTCCTTCGCGGAACAGGGGCGGGGTGGCTCGGCGGGGACGGCGGTCGGCCGGGCCACCCCGCCGGTCAGCGGGCGCCCAGCGCCTCGGTCAGGTGGGCGTCGAACTCCCGGGCCGCGTCGGCGATCGGCCGGCGTCCGGTGGCGATGTCGGCGAAGAACGTGTTGATGGACTTGTCGCTCTCGATGGTCGCCCAGCCGGGGGCGGCCGGAGTGGCGACGCTGGTCTTCGCCGCGGTGGCGAACGCGACGTTGAGCGGCGGCAGCGCCGGTGTGATCCGGTCGATCAGCTCGGTCGAGATCGGCGTCCAGCCGTCGATGCCGGCGATGGCGTCACGCTGCACGGCCGGGTCCGTGGCCGCCTTCAGGTAGGCCAGCGCGAGGTCCTGGTTGCGGCTCTTGGCGGCGACGACGAGGTCCGAGCCGCCGAGGAACACCGGCTGCGTCTTCCCGGGCGTGCCGCTCGGGAAGGGGAACGTGCCCAGCCGGTCCTTCAGCTCCGGCTTGTTCTTGAGCACGGTGTTGACGCTCGTGTCGAGGATGGCCGCGGCCCCGCCGGCGGAGAAGATCGCGGCCTGGTCCGGGGCCTTGGTGTCGACGTTGCGGGACGCGGGGGAGGAGTAGGCGTTCTGGAAGTCCTTCCACGCCTGCAGGCCCTTGAGCGCTTCGGGGCTTTCCAGCGCACCGGTCCACTTCCCGTCCTTCCGGGTGGCCAGCTGCCCGCCCGCGTCCCAGACGAACTGCAGCGCGCCGAACCAGTACCGGCCGGGGAAGTGGAAGGCCGAGTAGTCCGGCGCCGGGTGCTTCGCCTTGATCTTGTCCAGGGCGGCGGTGAGCTCCGGCAGGGTCTTCGGCGGGTCGGTGACGCCGGCGTCGGCCCAGACCTGCTTGTCGTAGATCACCGCGCGGTTGCCGGCGAACAGCGGCGCGCCGTAGAGGTGTCCGTCCACAGTGGCCGGTCCGGCCAGGCCGGGCAGCCAGGTCTGGCCCGCGGCGAGCTCGTCGTGGTGCGGGGTGAGGTCGGTCAGCGCGCCGTTGGCGGCGAACAGCGGGACGTCGGTGTTGCCGATTTCGATGACGTCCGGCGTGGTGTCCTGGGCCAGCGCGGTGCTGATCTTCGTGTTGATGTTGTCCCATTCCTGGATCTGCACGGTGACCTTCGCGCCGGTGGCCTTCTCGAACGCGGCGCCGATCGCCGCGGCGGCCTTGTCGCTGAGATCGCCGTTCATCAGCCAGACGGTCAGCCCGCCGCCGCGAGCGGCGGGAGCGGGGGTGTCGGTGCCGCAGGCGGTGGCGGTCACGGTGGCGACGGCCAGTACGGCGGCGAGGATGCGTCTGCGCACGGGGAGCTCCTGAGTGGTCAGCAGTGGCCGAGGTCGCGCCACTGGGCGGTGAGGCCGGGCTCCGAACCCTGCGTCCACCAGTTCGCCTGCCAGAGGTGGGCGCTGTGCTTCACCCGCTGGCCCTCGAGGTACACGGTGCCCCAGTCCCATTCCGCTGCCGACGAGCAGTTCGCGGGCTGGGTCGGGGTGGTGGGGGTCGTCGGCGTGGTGGGCGTGGTCGGCTGGGTGGTCGCCGGCGGGGTGGTCGGCGTGCTGCAGCCATTGACACTGTCCACATGGGACGTTCCGGCGGAGCGGTACTGCCCGGCCTGGGCGACGGCGTCGGCCGGGGAGACGACCTGGTTGCCCGCGTAGTAGGTCCAGTCGACCTGTTCGGTGTAGGCGCTGGTGCCGCTGGTGTGGCCGGCGGTGTCGATGAACCACATGTTGTAGTTGATCGACATCGGGGTGCGCGGGTACACCGGGTTGCCCTGCGCGTCGGTGGTGTGGTCCGCGGTGAGCACGCCGTCGATGTAGTACTTCACGTGCCCGCCGGAGACCTGCGTGACGACGTCGTGCCAGCCGGCGAAGCTGCGGTTCTGCGCGGTGGACGTGCGCAGGCCGTCCCACGTGGGGTTGTTCCAGTAGGTGTACCAGCTGGTCTGGTAGTTCGCCGTCGAGCCGCCCCAGCCGCCGTTGGGCAGGTACTCCGAGAAGTCCAGTTCGCTGTAGAGCGGGTCGCGGTCGTACCGCAGCGGGGAAATCGTGAAGTAGGTTTCGTTGACGTGGTCGCCGTCGGGGCCGCTGTCCGGCGCGTCGGTGAAGCGGACGCGGCTGGCGTACGTGCCTTCGAAGAACCGCAGCTGGTTCTGGTACAGCTCCGCGTGGGTCGTGCCGGCGGCGCTGCCGTCGGTGGTGGCGGTGAGCTGGGCGACGCGCTCGCCGTTCACGGCCGGGAAGCTGATGTTGCTCGTGAGCCAGCGCGCGCCCGGCACCCCGGGGCTGCCGACGTCGTTGCGCGTGGTCCACCCGGCGCCGCCGAAGGCGCCGTCACCGGGCGAGGAGTAGTGGAAGTCGTCGAAGAGCACACCGCAGCCGGCGGCGGCGGACGCCGGGCTGGCGTCGGCCCCGCCGGAGAGGACAAGGGCGGCCGTGGCCGCGGTGGCGAGGCTCGTCAAGGCTGCGGTGGTGGTCCGGATGCTGCTGCGGGACATGGGTCTCCTCCTGGGGATGGCCTGCCGCGGGGAGCGCCGATTGGTCTAGACGAATCAGGTGGCCAGTACCTTCCTCCCTGACCATTGGTAAAGTCAAGGAGGCGGCAAAACTTACCTTTGGTAATTTCCGTGACCGTCAGCGCACCCAGTCGCGGTAGGCGCTCAGGTCCACGTTGCCGCCGCACACGACGGTCACCACGTGCCGCCCGGCGAACCGGTCCCGGTCTTCGAGGACCGCCGCGATGCCCAGCGCGGCCGAGGGTTCCACCACCAAGCCGGCGTGCTCGAAGAGCAGCCGCATCCCGGCGATGATCGACGCCTCGGTGACGAGAACGGCGTCGTGCGCGACGACGAGGAGGTCGGCCAGGACCGCCGGGATCGGCCGCCGCCCGGCGACGCCGTCGGCGATCGTGTTCGTCGGGCCGGTGGTGACGACGCGCCGGGCGTGCCAGGAGCGCGTCATCGCCGGAGCGCCCGCCGGCTGGACGCCGAGCACCTCGGTGCCGGGCGCCAGGGACCGCACCACGTGCCCCACGCCGGTCGCGAGAGCCCCGCCGCCGAGGGCGAGCAGGACGGCGTCGAACGACGTTGCGGCGTCCACCAGTTCCAGGCCGATGGTCGCCGCGCCCTCGCAGGTTTCCAGGTCCAGGCTGTCTTCGACCAGCCGGATGCGGTCGCGGCGAGCGATGGCCGCCGCGCGCTCGCGGGCCAATTCGTGGTCACCGTCCACCAGTTCGAGCCGGGCGCCCAGCGCGCGGATGCGGTCGAGCTTGGCCGCCGTCGCATGTCGGGACGCGACGACCGTGACGGCAAGCCCCCGGCCGCGCCCCGACCACGCGAGGGCTTGACCGAGGTTGCCCGCGCTGGCGCACACCACCGCCCCCGCGAGCCCGCTCGCGACCACTTCGGTGCCGCGGCCCTTGAAGCTCCGCACCGGATTCGCCGTCTCGAGCTTGATGCTCACCGCACACCCCAGCACCGGTTCCAGCGCCTCGCAGCGGTACAGCGGCGTGTCCAGGAAGACCGGATCGATCACCTCGCGGGCCGCCCGGATCCGGGCGAGGTCGAGGCGCGTTTCCGGCACGGTGCGCAGCTTAGTGCGCGGGCTGGAACAGCTCCACGAGGTTTCCGGCCGGATCGGCCAGGAGGACCTGGCGTCCGCCGGGGCCGGACACCACTTCGGTGCGGAACGCCACTCCGGCGCCGGTCAGCCGGGCGATCTCCGCGTCGAGGTCCGCGACGACCAGGTGGATGCGGTTCCGGCCGGCGGCGGCGGACTCCGCGGGGGTGGCGCGGGCGCCCGAGCTCGCCGGGCCGGAGAGCAGCAGCCGCAGCGGACCGCGGACGACGTCCGCGAAGGCGGGAGCCGCGCTCATCCGCACCGTGAAGCCCAAATGGGTCGTGTAGAAGTCGATGGCCGCCGGGACGTCGTCGACGACGTACCGGACGCCGGCGTACTGCTCGCTCATGGCCGGACCTCCTTCTTCCGTGGGGTAACGAGCTCCGGCAGCAGGTGCCGGACGCGCGTGTCGAGCTCCGCGGCCGTCTCGGAAAAGGAGCCCGGCTCGGGGATGCTCCAGTGGCGGCGCCGCGGGCGGTGCGGGAACTCGGGGCAGACCTCGCGGACCTTGTCGCACACCGTGATGACGTGGTCGAACCGCTGCCCGGCGACCGCGTCCAGGTGCCGCGGCCGCTGCCCGCCGACGTCGATGCCGAACTCCCCGAGCGCCCGGATCGCGCCGGGGTGCAGGGCGGCCTTCGGGTGGCTGCCCGCGCTGGTCACCGTCACCTCCCCGGCGGACCGCCGTCTCAGCAGGGCTTCGGCGATCGGGGACCGGGCGCTGTTGCCGGTGCAGAGGAACAGCACCGCGACCCGCACCGGCGGCGGCGGGACCTCCGGGCGCAGCGCGGGATGCAGGGCCGCGCCGGTCTCGGCGAGCGCGCCCGCGCAGCGGTCGAGATCGAGGTGGTAGTAGCTGTCCCGGCCGTCGAAGCTGCTGCGGGTGGCCGTGACGAGCCCGCCGTCCCGCAGCAGCCGCAGGTGGTAGGAGACCAGGTTCTGCGGCTCGCCGACGCGCTCCACCAGCTCCCGGACCCGCAGGTCGCCGCCGGCGAGCGCGGTCAGCAGCGACCACCGCAGCGGGTGGGCGGCGAGGCGGACGAACACGGGCGGCTCCGAGGCCATCCCCGGACGATACATCAACTGGATTTGATGGAAAAGAGCGTCATGATGGAGGCGCGAGCCGAGCGAGAGGAGGAGCGGATGGACGGGCTGACCGAAGAGGAGGCCGCGATCGTCGCGGTGGTGAAGGACTTCGTCGACCACGACGTCCGCCCGGTGGTGCGGGACCTGGAGCACACCGACACCTATCCGGAAGCGCTCATCGAGCGGATGAAGGAGCTCGGCGTCTTCGGGCTCGCCGTCCCCGAAGCCTGGGGCGGCACGCCGGTCTCGGCCCGGTGCTACGCCGAGGTCACCGAGGAACTGGCGTGCGGGTGGACGAGCCTCGCCGGCGCGATGGGCGGCCACACCGTCGTCGCGAAGCTGATCTCCACCTACGGCACCCGCGAGCAGCAGGAGCACTACCTGCCGCGGATGGCCGGCGGCGAGGTCCGCGCGACGATGGCGCTGACCGAGCCCGGCGGCGGGTCCGACCTGCAGGCCCTGCGCACCACCGCCCGCCGCGACGGGGAGTCCTACGTGGTCGACGGTGCGAAGACCTGGATCACCAACGCCCGCCGCTCGCAGCTGGTCGCCCTGCTGTGCAAGACCGACCCGCACGCCGACCCCGCGCACGCGGGCATCAGCATCCTCCTGGCCGAGAAGGGCGCGGGCTTCCACGTGTCACGCGATCTTCCGAAGCTGGGGTACAAAGGCGTCGAAAGCTGCGAACTGTCCTTTTCGGACTTACGGGTTCCGGCCACCGCGCTGCTGGGCGGGGAAGAGGGCCGGGGGTTCGCGCAGATGATGCGCGGGCTGGAGATCGGCCGCATCCAGGTCGCCGCCCGCGCCCTCGGCGTCGGCCGGGCCGCGCTGGCGGATTCGCTGCGGTACGCCCAGGAACGCGAGACGTTCGGCAAGCCGATCTGGCAGCACCAGTCGGTCGGCAACCTCCTCGCCGACATGGCCACGAAGCTGGAGGCGGCCCGCCAGCTGGTGCACCACGCCGCCCGCCGCTACGACTCCGGTGAGCGCGCGGACCTCGAGGCGGGCATGGCGAAGCTCTTCGCCTCCGAGACGGCGATGGAAATCGCCCTGAACGCGGTCCGCGTCCACGGGGGCTACGGCTATTCCACGGAGTTCGACGTCGAACGGTACTTCCGCGACGCGCCGCTGATGATCGTCGGCGAGGGCACCAACGAAATCCAGCGCACGGTGATCACCCGGCAGCTGATCCGGCGCCATCGCCTCGGCTGATCCGGGGCGGAGTGAGCGTGGTGGGGCCGTGCCGACTTGGGGGGAGGGGAAGGCACGGCCCCACCACGCTCTGCCGGGCGACGCGAGGTGGCGCCGCGCGCCCGGCTGGTCCGAACTGGCCTACCCGGCGGTCCGTGTCCGGCTTGGTGCCGAATGGACCGTCCAGGGCGGATTGCCACATTGTGGGCGCCAAGTACCGACGTGCACCCATTGCCGGCCCCAGGCGTGGGACATCAGGACCGTGGGCCGACGGCACCGGGGACAGGTCTGCGGCGCCGAATCGATGGACACCTCGTCCTCCTCCGGGCGGTGAGTGGTCGCGGGGAAGAGGATCGTCCACAGGGGACGCCGAGCGGACCGGGGAAACTACCCGGATGGCTACGCGGGTTGCCCGGGCTGCCCCACCAGCCACGAAGCCACCTGGGTGCGGGAGGTGAGACCGAGCTTCACCAGGATGTTCTCGACGTGCCCTTCCACGGTCCGTCCGCTGAGGACCAGGGCGGCCGCGATCTCCTTGTTGCTCATCCCGCGCGCCACCAGCTCGGCGATCTCCCGCTGCCGCCGGGTCAGCCCGCCGGGCTCGGCCGCCTTGCCCGCCACCCGCGTGGCGGGCCGCTCCCGCAGCGCGTAACGGACCACTTCGTCGAGGCCGAAGCCGGCCGCTTCGGCGAACGCCGTGGCGAAGGCGTCGTCCCCGAGCGCCGTGCGGGCCAGTGCGGCGCACTGCTCGTCGACGCCCTGGTAGGGACTCATCTCGCCGACGCGGGCGCCGCTGAGCCGCCAGACCGCGCCGGCGCCGCCGAGCAGCCGGGCCGCCCGGTCGTGCTCGCCTTCGGCGGAGTGGCACCACGCGAGCGCCTCGACGAGGAACGCGAGCAGCGTCCGGTCGGGCAGCCGCAGGGCGACGGCCTCGTGCAGCAGGTCGGCGGCCTGCCGGGGCTCGCCGGCGCGCCAGCGGTGGATCGCGACGGCCCACAACGCGTAGCCGCGGGACCAGCGCGCCTCGTGCCGGTCGGTCAGGGCGAGCGCCTCCTCCGCGGCGGCCGCACCTCGCGGATCGCCGAGGAAGAAGCGCGCCGCAGCCAGCAGGATCAGCGTGTCGAACACCAGCAGCGCGTCCCCGGCCGTGCGGTACCCGGCCAGCGCCCGCTCCAGCAGTTCTTCACCGCCGGTCAGGTCACCGGTGAAGAAGGTGGCCATGCCGGCGCACTCCGCGTGGCCGGCCCGGAGCCGTTCGTCGTCGAACTCCTCGGCGAGCTCGCCCAGCTCCGCCAGCAGCTCCGCGTGCGGCGCGCCGGTCTGGATCGCGAGGAACGCCATCGCGTACAGCGCCCTGGCCCGGACCAGGGTGTGCTCGCCGCACTGCTCGAGACCGCGGCGCAGGTACCCGCAGCCCTCCGGCACCAGGCCACCGCCGAACCAGAAGTTCCACAGCGAAGCTGCGATGTCCAGCGCCTGATTCGCCCGCCCGGAGCCGGACAGGCAGTGTTCCAGCACGGCCCGGAGGTTGGCGTGCTCGCGGCGGAGCCGGCCGAGCCACTCCGACTGCCGCGGGCCGAACCCCTCGGTCCGGTAGCGCCGTGCGAGGTCCGCGTAGTACCCGGCCTGCCGGGCCCGCACGCCGGCCTCGTCGCCCTCGGCCAGCCGGGCGCTGCCGTATTCGCGGACGGTCTCCAGCATGCGGTACCAGGCGTGCCGCCCGAAGGTGCCGTTCTGCCGGCTGAGGACCGATTTGTCCACCAGGCCGGTCACGACGTCCAGCGCGCTGCCGCCGTCGTCCTCGGTGGGGGAGCAGACGTGCTCGGCGGCGTCGAGGTCGAATCCGCCGGGGAACACCGACGCCTGCGCCCACAGCCGCTGTTCCGCGGGGGTGCACAGCTCGAAGCTCCAGTCGATCGCCGCTTCCAGGGTCCGGCGGCGGGACTGCACGGCGGCGGGCCGCGAAGTGAGCAGGCCGAGCCGGTCGTCGAGCCGCTCCAGCACCTGGTCGACCGCCAGCACACGGACGCGGACCGCGGCCAGCTCGATGGCCAGCGGGATGCCCTCCAGCCGGCGGCAGATCCGGCTCACCGTCCCGCGGTTGTCCGGGGTGAGCTCGAAGCCGGGCGAGACGGCGGCCGCCCGATCGGCGAACAGCGTGACCGCTTCGACCGGGCCGCCGCCGGAGTCCTCGTCACCGGGGACGGGCAGCGGGTCGACGTGCAGCAGGTGCTCGCCCTCCACGTGCAGCGTGTGCCGGCTGGTGGCGACGACCCGGAGCCCGCCGGAGACCGCGAGCAGCTTCGCGACCAGCGTCGCGCACTCGTCGGCGACGTGCTCGCAGTTGTCCAGCACCAGCAGCAGCTGCTTGTCCTCGAGGTACTCGGCGAGCCCGGCGGCCTGGTCGCTCGTGCCGCGCAGGCCGAAGGCGGTCGCCACGGTGTTCGGCACCAGGTGCGGATCACCCACGTCGGCCAGCTCGACCAGCCACACGCCGTCCGGGAACGCCCGCCGCACGTCGGCGGCGACCCGCAGCGCCAGCCGCGTCTTGCCGACACCGCCGGCCCCGGTCAGCGTGACCAGCCGGGCCGTGGCCAGCAGCCGTTTCGCTTCCCCGAGCTCGTGGCGCCGGCCGACGAAGCTGGTCAGCTCGGCCGGCAGGTTGCCGGCGCTTCGGCGGGAACGGGCACCCATGCGCCAGAGTCTAGGTCCGCTCCCCCGTGTCGTCCCTCCGATCACGCGTGATGCCCCTCCAATCACGCGAGATGCCTCTCTGATCACGCGAGATGCCTCAACCGACGAGTTTCGTCGTAGATATTGTTAACAATCTCATCGACGATTAGGGTGCCGGTATCGAGACCCGAAGCGACGAGGACCCACCTTGATCATCGACTGCCACGGCCACTACACCACCGCCCCGCCCGCGCTCGCGGCGTGGCGCGAGCGGCAAGTCTCCGCGCTGGACGGCTCCGGTGCCGCGCCCACCGCGGCCGGCCCGCGGATCAGCGACGACAAACTGCGCGAGACGATCGAGCCGAACCAGCTGCGGCTGATGGACGAACGCGGCATCGACCTGACGATCTTCTCGCCCCGCGCCTCCTTCATGGCCCACCACGTCGGCGGGTTCGAGACCTCGGCCGCGTGGGCGGCGATCTGCAACGAGCTCTGCCACCGCGTCAGCACGCTGTACCCGGAGCGGTTCGTCCCGGCCGCGATGCTGCCGCAGTCCCCGGGCGTCGACCCCGCGACCTGCCTCCCGGAGCTGACCCGCTGCGTCGAGGAGTACGGCGCCGTGGCGCTCAACCTCAACCCCGACCCGAGCGGCGGCCACTGGACGGCCCCGCCGCTCACCGACCGGTCGTGGTACCCCATCTACGAGAAGATGGTGGAGTACGACGTCCCGGCGATGGTGCACGTCAGCACCAGCGTCAACCCCGCCTTCCACACCACCGGCGCGCACTACCTCAACGCCGACACGACCGCGTTCATGCAGCTCGTGCAGGGCGACCTGTTCACCGACTTCCCCACGCTGCGGCTGATCATCCCGCACGGCGGCGGCGCGGTGCCCTACCACTGGGGCCGGTTCCGCGGCCTCGCCATGGCGCTGGGCAAGCCGGAGCTGGAGGAGCACGTGCTGAACAACGTCTTCTTCGACACCTGCGTCTACCACCAGCCGGGTTCGGACCTGCTCTTCGACGTCATCCCGGCGCGCAACATCCTCTTCGCGTCGGAGATGATCGGCGCGGTCCGCAGCGTCGACCCGCGGACCGGGCACCACTTCGACGACACCCGCCGGTACGCCGAAGCCGCCGCTCTGTCCGAAGAGGACTGGGCGGCCATCCGGGAGCACAACGCCCGCGCCGTCTACCCGCGGCTGGACGCGCTCCTGAAGGGGCAGGGCCGGTGACCGCGCCCAAGACGCCCGGCTGGCTGGACTGGTGCCCGGCACCGTCCACACCGGACTTCCGGCTGCCGCCCGGGGCGGTGGACGCCCACTGCCACGTGTTCGGCCCGCAGGCGGACTTCCCCTTCGCGCCCGGGCGCAAGTACACGCCGTGCGACGCGGGCAAGGACGCCCTGTTCGCCCTGCGCGACCACCTCGGCGTCGCCCGGAACGTCATCGTGCAGGCCACCTGCCACGGCGCGGACAACTCCGCGATGGTCGACGCCGTCCGGGCCTCCGGCGGCCGGGCGCGCGGGGTCGCGACCGTCCGGCCCGACGTCGGTGCCGCCGAACTGCGGGCGCTGCACGCGGCGGGAGTGCGGGGGGTGCGGTTCAACTTCGTCAAGCGGCTGGTCGACGCTTCGCCCCGCGAAGACCTGAGCGCGATCGCGAAGAAGATCGCCCCGCTCGGCTGGCACATCGTGCTCTACTTCGAGGCCGCCGACCTGGCCGAGCTGGCAACCTTCTTCGGCGGCTTGCCCGCGCCGCTGGTGATCGACCACCTGGGCCGCCCCGACGTGACCCAGCCGGTGGACGGCCCGGAATTCCGCCGGTTCCTCGACTTCGCCGGGGCCCACGACGTCTGGGTGAAGGTGAGCTGCCCCGAGCGGCTCACCGTGACCGGGCCCCCGGCGCTGGCCGGCGAACGCCACGCCTACACCGACGTCGTGCCGTTCGCCCGCCGCGTCGTCGAGGAGTTCCCGGACCGGGTGCTGTGGGGCACCGACTGGCCGCACCCGAACCTGAAGCACCACATGCCCGACGACGGCCTGCTCGTCGACCACGTCCGCCACCTCGCGGACACCCCCGGACGGCAGCGGCAGCTGCTCGTCGACAACCCGATGCGCCTCTACTGGCCCGGCGAAACCGCCTGAACCCCCGAAGGGCATGCAATGCAGCACGCCAACGCGCTCAACCGGCTGAACCGCCTGCCGGTTTCCCGGTTCCACAAGGTCACCCTGTTCGCCGTCTCGTTCGCCTACTTCTTCGAGTTCGCCGACATCAACAGTTTCGCCACCACCGCGCCCAAGCTGATCAAGCTCTGGGGCGTCACGGTCAACCAGGTCGCGTACGTGACTTCGCTGTCGTTCGTCGGCATGTTCTTCGGCTCGGTCATCGCGAGCACGATCGCCGACCGCTGGGGCCGGAAGAACGCGCTCGTGCTGACGACCGTCTGGTTCGGCGTCTTCTCGTTCGCGGCGGTGTTCTCGTGGGACATCGTGTCCCTCGGCGTGTTCCGGGTCCTGACCTCGGCGGGCCTGTCCGCGATGACCGTGGTCGCGGTGATCTACGTCAACGAGCTGTACCCCGCGGCGAACCGCGGCAAGTACCAGGCCTACGCGATCGTGATCGGCATCTGCGGCACGCCGGTGACCAACCTGATCGCCAGTGTCGTGGTCCCGCTCGGCGACTGGGCGTGGCGGCTGGTCTACCTGTGGGGCGCGCTCGGGGTCCTGCTCGTGCTGTTCACCCGGCGGCTCAAGGAGTCGCCCCGCTGGTACGAAAGCCGCGGCGAGCACGGACGCGCCGACGCGGTGCTGCGGGAGATCGAGGCGCAGGTGGCGGCCGAGAAGGGCCCGCTGCCGGAGCCGGCGCCGCCGGTCGGGGAGGCCGCGGTGGCGAAGGCGCCGCTGCGGCTGTTGCTGCGCAAGAAGTACCTGCTGCCGACGCTGCTGCTCACCGTTCTGTGGGTGACGCAGACGATCGGGTTCTTCGGCTATTCGAGCTGGGCGCCGACGCTGCTGGCCAAGGAGGGCTTCAGCGTCGAGAAGTCCGTGTTCTACGTGGCGCTCACGACGGTCGGCGCACCGCTGGGCTCGTACCTGGCGGCCCTGGTCACCGACCGCTTCGAGCGCAAGTGGTGCCTGGTCGCGTTCGGCACGGTGATCGCGCTGTGCGGGCTGCTCTACGGGCTGACGTTCGACCCGGTCCTGATCGTGGTGTTCGGCTTCCTGGTCAACATGTTCGAGCGCGGCTACACGGCGCTGGGGTACGCGTATTCGCCGGAGCTGTTCGACACGCGCGGCCGGTCATTGGGCACCGGCGTGTCGTACGGCCTGGGCCGGCTCTCGAACGCGGCGGGCCCGCTCATCGTGGCCGGGCTGTACAACGGCAGCGGCTACCGGAGCGTATTCTTCTTCATCGCCGGCACGTGGCTCGCCGGTGCGCTGGTGCTGGCGGCGTTCGGGCCGCGGACCCGGCAGGCGCGGCTCGGCCGCGTCACCGCGACGACGGCCGGCGCGTCAACGATCCGGTGAATCGGCGAGGTGCGCCAGCTGGTCACGGGCCGCGGCGGCGACGTCGGCCCGGACGCCGAGCTCGCCGAGCATCTCGGCGGCGGCCGCCATCTCGGCGGTGCGGCGGACGGCGTGCCGGTACGAGCCGTCGACCATCCTGTCCACAGTGGACGCGTCCGCGGCGGTGAGCTCGGCGGCGACGATCTTCCGCAGCCAGTCTTCGCAGCCGGCGGCCCGGGCGGCGTGCAGCGCCTCGACCACGGCGGCGGACATCCCCTTGAAGAACACGCTGCGCAGCAGCTTGCGTTCGGCGGCGAGCCCGGCCTCGCCGGGCATCGTCTCGACGGCCGCGCCGAGCGGGTTGAGCGCCGCGGCGACCACGTCGGCGGCGGGCCCGGTGGCCAGCATCGGCACCCGCAGCCCCCGGCCGGGAACCGGGGCCATGATCGCCACGTCGGCGAAGGGAATCCGGCGCTCGGTGGCGAGGGCGGCGAGTTCGCGTTTGGTGCCGGGCGAAGCGGTGTTCAGGTCGGCCCAGGCGGCGCTCTCGGCCAGCCCGGCCAGGCCGGCTTCGAACGCCCGCCGGGCGGCCGACGCGCTGTTGACGCTCAGGACGAGGTCGGCGCCCCGGGCGGCGTCGGCTTCCGAGCCGGTGGGCACGACCCCTCCGGTGGCGGGAACCGCCGGGTCGTAGCCGCGCACGACGGCGCCGGCGGCCACCAGGTCGCGGGCCAGTGCGCCGCCCGCTTCGCCCAGGCCGAGTACGGCGATGGTTCCGGTCATAGCAAAATCCTCCTCGCCAGCTACGATCGAGTACACGATGTGCTCGACAAAATTGTCAACAAACGGAGCCGAGGCTATGACGGAGACTGCGCCGGACCCGCAGCCGGGGGAGCGGTCCGCGGTGGCGGCCATCCGCGACGCGATCGTCCGCGGCGAGTTCGTGCCCAACCAGCGGCTGGTCGAGGCGGACCTGTCGGACCGGTTCGGGGCGAGCCGGGCGACGGTCCGGGCGGCGCTGATCGAGCTGACCAACGAGGGGCTCATCGAACGCGTCCAGAACCGCGGCGCCCGGGTGCGCGCGGTGTCGCTCGAGGAGGCTGTCGAGATCTCCGAAGTGCGCATGATGCTGGAGTCGCTGTGCGCGGCGAAGGCGGCGGAGCGCGTTTCGGACGCCGAGGTGGGCGAGCTGCGCGAACTGGGCGAGCGGATGCGGGCGGCCGTGGCGGGCGGGGACGTCGTCGGGTACTCGGGTCTCAACCAGCGGCTGCACCGCCGCATCCGCGAGATCAGCGGCCAGCGGACGGCCGCGCAGGTGCTGGAACGGCTTCGCGGGCAGAGCGTCCGGCACCAGTTCCGGCTGGCGATGCGCCCGGGCCGGCCGCAGGTCTCGCTCCCGGAGCACCTGGCGATCATCGACGCGATCTGCGCCCACCGGCCGGAACAGGCGGCCGAGGCCGCCCGGACCCATCTGGGGAGCGTGATCGAGGCGCTGAAGGCGGCCGAGGCCGAGGTCTCGCCGCTCCACCCCTGACCTGCGGCGATCTCGGCCATCTCAACCTGTGCGCCAAGATTGTTGACAATTTCGTCAACCGAATCGTACGGTGGTGGCATGAACCCGGTCATCGTCACCGATCCGCCGCGCGCCGACCTCGACGAGGTGACGCGGCTGGCCGGCTACGGCGTCGCCACCGTGCACGAGGCTCTCGGCCGTTCCGGCCTGCTTTCCGCCGAGCTCCGGCCGATCCAGGACGGCGCCCGCGTCGGCGGCACCGCCGTCACCGCCCTGTGCTGGCCCGGGGACAACCTGATGATCCACGCCGCCGTCGAGCAGTGCCGCGAAGGCGACCTCCTGGTCGTCACCACCACCTCGCCGTGCCGGGACGGCCTCTTCGGCGAGCTCTTCGCCACCGCGCTGCGCCGCCGCGGGGTCCGCGGGCTGGTCACCACCACCGGCGTCCGCGACGTCGCCGAGCTGCGCGCACTCGGCTTTCCCGTCTGGTCGGCCGCGGTGAGCGCGCAGGGCACGGTCAAGGCGACCGCGGGCGCGGTCAACGTCCCCGTCGTCGTCGGCGGGCAGCTCGTCCGCCCCGGTGACGCCGTCCTGGCCGACGACGACGGCGTCCTGCGCGTCCGCCGCGAAGACGTCCGAAGTGGACTTGAGAAGGCGCAAGCCAGGCTGGACAAGGAAGCCGTCGCCCGGGAAGCCTTCGAGAACGGCCAGCTCGGCCTGGACCGCTACGGCCTGCGCGAAAAACTCGAAGCGCTCGGCGTCCGGTACCTGACGGCCGAGGAGTACGCGAAGGAGCAGGCATGACCGGCGTGCGCTGCATGCTCATGCGCGGAGGCACGTCGAAGGGCGCCTACTTCCTCGCCGAAGACCTCCCGGCCGACCCGGCCGCCCGCGACGACCTGCTGCTGCGGATCATGGGCACCCCCGACCCACGCCAGATCGACGGCCTCGGCGGCGCGCACCCGGTCACCAGCAAGGTCGCCGTCGTCTCGCCGGCCACCGACGCCGGCCACGACGTCGACTACCTGTTCCTGCAACTCGGCGTGGAGGAGCCCACCGTCTCCGATCGCCAGACGTGCGGCAACCTCCTCGCCGGCGTCGGGCAGTTCGCCGTCGAGCGCGGGCTCGTCCCCGCCGGGCCCGAGCGCACCACCGTCCGCGTGCGGCTGCTCAACACCGGCTCCATCGCGATCGCCGGCTTCGCCACCCCCGGCGGCGAAGTCGACTACCGCGGTGGCACGGCCATCTCCGGTGTGCCGGGCACCGCCGCCCCGGTCGAGCTCGACTTCACCGGCACCGAAGGGTCGACGTGCGGCAGCCTGCTGCCCACCGGCCACGTCCGCGACGACATCGGCGGTATCACCGTCACCTGCGTGGACAACGGGATGCCGGTCGTCGTCGCGCGCGCCGAAGACCTCGGCGACGGGCCGGACCTGAGCAAGCGGATCGACGCGCTGCGCATCGAGGCCGGGAAGCTGATGGGGCTCGGCGACGTCCGCGGCTCGTCCGTCCCGAAGACCACGCTGGTCGCCGCGCCTCGCGACGGCGGCGCTGTCGCCACCCGTACCTTCATCCCGGTCAAGCCGCACCCGTCGATCGGGGTGCTCGGCGGCGTCAGCGTCGTGACGGCGTTGCTGCTCGACGGCGCCGTCGGCGCCGAGCTCCTCCGGAAGCCGCCGGCAGGCGAGCCGATCGAGATCGAGCACCCGAGCGGCAAGCTCGCCGTCGGCATCGAGTTCGACACGACGGTCACCCCGCCCCGGATCCGCCGGTCCACAGTGGTCCGCACGGCCCGGAAGCTGTTCGACGGCACCGTTTTCCCCCGGTCCTGAGGACCACGTCGAGCGGTTCACCCCCGAGCCGGCCGGCACGCCGCCGGTGCTCTGAGCGCGTTCAGCGCGCTTGCCAGCGGAAGAACCCGGCGCCCTGCGCGTAGGCGAGGTGCCCGCCGAGGGCGCCGCCGGCGCTCGTCACCGCCAAGCCGAGTGCGCCCAGGACCCGGCCGCGAGCGACCCGGCCGCGCGTGCGGGCGGTGTAGGACGCGCCGAAGAGGGCGATCGCGACCGCGTTGCCCGCGGCGTGCGCGAGACCGACCCGGCGCTGCCGTTCATCGAGATCGGCGTAGTCGAACAGGCCGAGGAGCACCGCCGCCGGTGCGGCCAGCAGGCCGGTCGCGACCAGCCGGCGGGCCGCCTCTTCCTGGCCGGGCAGCAGGTCGAACAGCGCCGAGCACACCCACGCGCCGATCGGCACGGTGACGGCGAGAGGGTGCAGCGGGTGGCCCAGCCACCGCCCGCGCAGCAGCCGGCCCGGGACGCTCGTGGCGGCACGGCGCAACCGGTACGCAAGGGCGGTGGCCGGCACATCGAGAACGTCGGCTTCCTCGACGGCCATCAGCGCACGGTGCGGCGGGGCAGGGGTCTCACGGTCGGCTCTCTGCATGCCGTCCCGGCTACCCGGCCGGGCGCGGTCCAACCGCCTCCGCCGCGTGTGGTCCGGCCGGGCGGTCAGCCATCCCTCTGCCGGGGCGGTCTTGCCGCCGCCGGGCGGCGTGGTTGGTCTTTGCGCCGGGTGTGGTCCAACCGTCCCCACTCGGCATGGTCGATTCGCCTGCACCGGGTGTCCGGCCAGGCGGCCGAGCGGCTCCCACCGACCGTGGTTCGGCCGGCCCGGCGCCCCACCGACCGTCGTTCGGCCGGCCAGGCGACCCAACCGCCCGCACCCCACTTCCGCCGATGGTGGCAAACCCCGTCACGCGCTACCGTGAGCGTCTCGGGCAACGCTCTGCGTGACACAGGGTGGGCCGGCCTGGGGGTGGGGGATGGGTGTGACGCGGTCCGCGCTCGCGGTACGCGGCTTCCGGCTGCTCTGGCTGGCGGGCCTGCTCTCCGTGGCCGGTGACCAGCTGGCCCGGGTCGCCTTGTCGATACTCGTCTTCCAGCGCACCGGTTCCGCCGCACTGAGCGCGGCGACCTACGCGCTGTCGATGCTGCCCGCCCTCGTGTCCGGCGCGCTGCTGTCGTGGCTGGCCGACCGGTACCCGCGCCGCCGGGTGATGGTGGCCTGCGACGTGATCCGGGCGGCGCTGGTCGCCGTGATGGCCGTGCCCGCGGTGCCGTTGCCGCTGATGGCCGTGCTGCTCGTGCTCGTGCAGCTGGCGGAAGCGCCGTTCTCGGCCGCCCAAGGGGCGGTGCTGCCCGAGCTGCTGGGCGGCCGGTACGAGGCCGGGCAGGCCGTTCAGCAGGTCACCACGCAGCTGTGCCTGGTACTCGGGTTCGCGGCGGCCGCGTTCGTGGTCACCGGGGTCGGCGCGCACGCCGCCCTGGCCGTCGACGCCGCCACCTTCGCCGCCTCCGGCCTGCTGATCCGGGCCGGCCTCGGGCGCCACCCGCCGCCCGCCGCCGCGGAACACGAGGCGACCTGGTGGCGGCGGATCGCCGCCGGCGCGGTGGCCGTGAGCCGGGATCGCACCCTGGGGACGCTGGTGTGGCTGGGCTGGCTGGCGTTGTTCACCGTCGTCCCCGAGGGGCTCGCCGTTCCGTTCGCCCAGCAGGCCGGGGTGGGCGGCGAATGGATCGGGGTGCTGCTCGCCGCGGAGCCGGCGGGCGCGGTCGTCGGCGCGCTGCTGCTGCGGCGGGTCGCCCGGCCGGTGCGGGTCCGCGCACTGGGCGTGCTGGCGGTCGGGACGGCGGCGCCGCTGGTGGCCTTCTGGGGCCGGCCGACCCTGGGCACGGCACTGGCGCTGCTGTTCCTCTCCGGGTTGTGCTCGGCCTACCAGGTCACCGCGGGCGCGACGTTCGTCCAGCTGTCGCCGCCGCGGGTGCGCGGGCGGACCCTCGGGTTCGCCCGCACCGGCATGATCGCCGGGCAGGGGCTCGGGATCGTGGCCGGCGGCGTCCTCGCCCAGCTGGTCGGGCCGGCCGCGGCGATCGCCTGGGCGGGAACCGCGGGAGCGCTCGTCGCGCTCGCCGCGGCCGCGGCCTGGGCACGCCGCCGGCCGGACGCCGTTTCGGCCGCGCTCCCGGCCGAGGCCTGATTTCGTCACCAGCCTTTGTCGCTCATCGCGGGCTCCTTCCCGGTGGCAGGGGAGTGGGACTCGGTTCACCAGCCCTTGTCGCTCATCGGCTCGCCTTTCCGTGCGGTTCCTCCGGTGCCGGATACCCGGGAATGGTCTCAGCCGCCCGGTCGGGTCGCGATGGCGGGAAACACCTGACATCCGGCCGTGACGCGACTACCCTGGGCGATCGGGGCATCACCGGCGCGGGGGAGGCGCTGCGATGGGGGCAGCTGCGATGGGGGAAAGCGTGGCCACCGGCGGGGGCCGGTCGCCATCGGGGTGGAAGCTGTGGTCGTTGCCGGGGCGGGTGCGGTTCCTCGTCCTGGGCGTGGACCTGCTGGCGTTCGGCGTGCTGGTGCTCTCGGCCCGCGCGGCGCCGACACCGGAGCAGTGGGTGACGGCGGGCTGGCTCGCGGCGGCGGCCTTGCCGCACCTGCACGCCTCCCACCTCATCGAACGGCGGCGGCGCGATCGCGAGGGCACGCCGTACGTCGACCTCTGCAGCGTCTGGATCTTCGCCGGGGCGATCGCGGTGCCCCTGGTGCTCGAACTGGTGCTGGTGGCGGTGATCTACGCCCACCGCTGGGCGCTGGTCAACCGGTTCGACGCGGTCCGGCCGCCGCACCGCACCGTGTACACCGCCGCCACGCTCGCGCTGGCCGCGGCCGCCGCGGCGGCCGTGCTGCGCTCGAGCGGCGTCCACGAGCACCTCGCCGGCGGCGCGCGGCCCGGCTGGGCCGACCTGGCCGCCGTGGTCGCCGCGGCGGCGGTGCAGTGGGCGGTCAACACCGGGCTCGTCGGCACGGCCATCGCCTGGACGGTCACCGTCGAGCACCCGCGCCGGCTGATCGGCAGCGCGTCGGACAACCTGCTGGAGGTCAGCCAGCTCGCGCTGGGCGTGTTCGTCGCGCTCGCCCTGCTCTGGTGGCCGCCGGCCGCGCTGCTGATGATCATCCCGACGTTCGCGCTGCACCAGTGCGTCCAGCTCGACCAGCTCAAGCTCGCCGCCCGCACCGACCAGCGCACCGGGCTGCTCAACGCGATCGCCTGGCACGAGCAGGCCGAGCTCGCGCTCGAGCGCACCCGCGGCCGGATCGGGGTGCTGATGATCGACCTCGACTGGTTCAAGCGCATCAACGACACCCACGGCCACCCGGTCGGCGACGACGTCCTCGCCGAGGTGGCCACCGTGCTCACCCGGACCGTCCGGCGCGGGGACACGGTCGGCCGGTACGGCGGCGAGGAGTTCGCGGTCCTGCTGCCCGACGTCGACGAGGCCGAGGTCCGCGCGATCGCCGAGCGGATCCGCGTCCGGATCCGGGCGCTGCGCATCACCGCGCCGACGGGCGAGGCGGTGACGCTGTCGGCGACCATCGGCGCGGCGCTGGACCCGTCCGCGCCGGGAGCCGGCCTCGACGAGATGATCCGCGCGGCCGACGACGCGCTGTACGCGGGCAAGAAGGCCGGCCGCGACCGGGTGGCGGTCGCCGGCTGCTGACACCGCTCAGCTCGATTCGCGCACTTCGAGGTGGTGCGGAGCGACGATCGACCGCGGGGGTTCCGGGTCGGCCGCCTGCCGGGCCAGCCGGTCGAGGGCGAGTTCGGCGATGCGGTCCTTGTCCGGCGAAACCGTCGTCAGGGCCGGCACGCTGTAGCGGCCGTCTTCGATGTCGTCGAACCCCACCAGGGCCACGGATCCGGGCACCGCGACACCGCGGTCGGCGGCGGCCCGCACCGCGCCCAGTGCCAGTTCGTCGGTGAAGCAGAAGACCGCGTCGGGCGGGTGGGACAGCTCCAGCAGGCCCAGCATCGCCCGGTGGCCGTCGGCCCGGTGCAGGCGCCGCACCGGGACCTCGAGCTCCGGCTCGGCGGGCAGGCCCGCCTCGGCCAGGGCCTGCCGGTAGCCGGCGAGACGCTGCCGCGCGGTCGCGTTCAGCGAGCGCGGCTGGATGCCCAGCGCCGCGACGCGGCGGCGGCCCGAGGCCAGCAGGTGCCGGGTGGCCTCGCGCGCGGCCGCGACGTTGTCGATGGCGACGTGGTCGACGCCGGCGGTGCCGTCGTGCTCGCCGAGCAGCACCAGCGGGACGGTGTCGGTGCGCGCGGCCAGTTCCGCGGGGGCCACCGCCCACGGGCTGAACAGGACCCCGTCGACCAGCTGGCTGCGCCGGCCGTGCAGCAGCTCCTTCTCGCGCTCGGCGTCCCCGTCGGTCTGGTCGATGAGCACGGTCAGCCCCCGGGCACCGGCGATCCGGACCGTCCGCGCGGCGAGCTCGGCGAAGTACGGCGAGTCGATCTCGGGGATCACCAGCGCCACCAGCCCGGTGCGGCCGCGCCGCAGGGTGCGCGCGGCCAGGTTGGGCCGGTAGCCGAGCGCGTCGATGCTCGCCTGCACGCGTTCCCGGGTCGCCGGGGCCACGTACCGGAACCCGTTGACCACGTTGGACACCGTGCGCACCGAGACACCGGCGTGCTCGGCCACGTCACGCAGTTTCGGGTTCACCGGCGCAGCGTACCTCTTGCAACGTGGCATGCCACGTTGCAAACTGAGCTGCCACGCCGTCGTGCTCGTCAGGAGGCCCGGATGACCGCGCACCAGACCGCCCCCGCTCCGCTGCCCGCCGCCGAACTCGCGGCGCTGACCGAGCGCCTCGGCTCGGACGGCATCATCGGCCTGCCCGGGGCGTTCCCCCGTGACTGGGTGCGGCGGCTCGGCGAAGACCTCGACACGGCGTTCGCCGAGGCCCGTGCCCGCCCGGGCGGGGCCGTCGGCCGCGGGCCGAACCGCTTCTACGTCGAGATCCACCCGGAGCAGCTGCGCGGGTTCACCGAACTGGCCGGCCACCCGTGGATCACGGCCGGCGCCGAGGCGGTGCTGGGGCCGGCGTACCGGATCGTCGAGGTGGGCTTCGACGTCCCGCTCGAAGGCGCGGTGGACCAGCCCTGGCACCGGGACTTCCCGATGCCCGCCGAAACCGCGCGCGAAGGGCGGCTGACGTCGCTGGCGGTGAACGTGACCGCCGTCGACACCGAGCCGGACATGGGGCCGTTCGAGATCGCGCCCGGCACGCACCGGGACGACGGCAGCGCGTTCGACCACGGCATGTTCCCGCCCCGGGAGGCCTGGCCGCGGTACCGCGAACTCGCGACCCGCAAGTTCCCGCGGATGGGCGACATCTCGATCCGGTCGGCCCTCACGGTCCACCGCGGCACGGCGAACCACTCCGCGAAGGCCCGTCCGGTTCTGGTGCTGGGCCTCGACGCGCCGGGGGCGGGCAACGACGCCCGCCACGACACGGCGG
Organism: Amycolatopsis sp. NPDC024027; assembly: GCF_040638975.1. NCBI lineage: Bacteria > Bacillati > Actinomycetota > Actinomycetes > Pseudonocardiales > Pseudonocardiaceae > Amycolatopsis > Amycolatopsis sp. NPDC024027. The sequence goes on along the minus strand of NZ_JBEZYY010000006.1, from coordinate 338,534 downwards.
TCACCCGCGAGTTCTGGGCGTCCCTGCCGGAATCCGTGCGTGCGCACCTGCACTGCCCGGTCGTCGACGTCCTGCGGCCGATCACCCAGAAGCACACGATCGAGGGGCTCGTGATGGGGGCCTGATGTTTGGCCGCCCCGGCCGCGGGCACCTGGTGGCCATGGCTGATGCGGGAATCACCGAAATGACGGGCCGGGCCGGCGTCGTCGCGGCGCTGCGCCGCGTGTTGCTCGCTTTCGGGGTCGGTGGTGCGCTGGCGTGCCTCGCCTGGATGGCGTTGTGGCTGGCCATGCACGTCTAGGTCGGCCGGCTCCGGCCACGCGCGGCGCGTCGTGGCCGGAGCCTGACCTCACTGGCAGGCTTCGCAGTCCGGGTCGTCGATGCGGCAGGCGGCGCCGTCGGTGAGCGGGAAGTCGAAGTCCTCCAGCTCGGGCACGGCGACGGACTCTTCCGGGGTGGTGGTGGCGGACATGGGCCCTCCCTTGTGGACGAACGGGTTCTCCTGGGTGTAGCGCCGAAGATCGCGGTGCATTCCGTGACGCGCACCACACCGGCGAGGCCGCGGCAACCGGCTCGGCCGGATGCCCGCGCACCTCAGGACCATGGTTGTGTCCGCGACGGCCGTCGTGGGTAGTCCCTTCCCGGACGATCACGGACTCGGCGGAAGGTGGCTCTCGTGCCGCAGTGGGTGGAGGCGGGGCTGTGGGGCCTCGTCGGCGGGGTCGCACTGGTGCTCGGCGCCGCCGTGGCCTGGTGGGTGCGGGTGTCGCGGCGGGTCGTCGCCGGCATCATGGCCTTCGGGGCCGGTGTGCTCATCTCCGCGCTCGCGTTCGACCTCGTCGACGAAGCCCAGCGGGCCGGCGGGCTCTGGCCGACCGCCGGCGGCTTCCTCGGCGGCGCCGCCGTGTACGTCCTGATCAACGTGCTCCTCGCCCGGCGGGGTGCCCGGCACCGCAAGCGTTCCGGCGGGCAGCAACCGTCCGAACAGGACACCGCGGGCAGCGGGGCCGCCATCGCCGTCGGTGCCCTGCTCGACGGGATCCCGGAATCCGTCGTGCTCGGCGTGTCGCTGCTCGGCGGCGGGGGAGTCGGGGTCACCGTGCTCGCCGCCGTGTTCATTTCGAACGTCCCCGAAGGCCTGTCCAGCGCCGCCGGCATGAAGACCGCCGGCCGGGGGGCCCGGTACGTCTTCGGCGTCTGGAGCGGCATCGCGATCGCCAGCGGCGTCGCGGCCCTCGCCGGCAACCTGCTGCTGCGGACCGCGTCCCCCGCGACCGTCGCCGCCATCACGGCGGTGGCCGCGGGGGCGATCCTCGCCATGATCGCCGACACCATGATCCCCGAGGCGTTCGAACGCACCGAGCTCTACACCGGCCTGCTCGCCACCATCGGCTTCCTCACCGCGTTCGTCATCGGGCACGCCGGCTGAGGGCGACCGCGACCACGACGCCCGCCGCGGTGAACAACGCGGCGGCCACGGGGCTCAGGAACTTCGACAGGCTCGGTGCGCTGCTCGGCCCGGCCAGCCACGCCGTCAGCGCACCGGCGTAGACCACGGCGAGGGCGGCGGCCCACCGGCGCCGCGCCCGCCGCCGCAGCGCACCGATCAGCACGACGGCGATGGGCACGCCCGACAGCAGCGCGAACTGGCCGGCCACCAGGACCGGGACGGACCAGGCCGCGACGAGAACGGCCTTCGAGGTGCGGGGCGGGGCGGTGGTGGTCATCGTCTTCTCCTCCCGGGGAACGAAGCTCAGCGGGCTTCGGCGGTGGTCTTGAGGTCGGCGAGCCAGGCGTCGAGCCCGGCGGCCAGGTAGCGGATGGCGGTGGCGGGGTCGGCCTCGATCTGCTCACCCGTCCAGCTCTCCTCGGTGCGGACGAGCACGCCGCCCCGCACCGGCGTGAACGTCCAGACGTGCACGCCGCGGTCGATGCGCAGGCCGTCGCCGATCGCCGGGCCGGTCCAGCGGACGCACCGGCCCGGCTGCAGCTGCCCGACCGTCGAGGTGATGACCAGGGTGGTCGCCGGGGTCGTGGGGGTGGGCGGTGTCGGCGTGGTCCAGCGGAACCGCGAACCCGGCCGTAGCGGCCCGGGGTCGAGCCGTCGTGCGCTGGTGACGGCCGGCTGCCAGGCGGGCCAGCCCGCCACGTCGGTGTGCAGCTTCCAGACCGCGGCGGCCGGCGCCTTGATCAGCGATTCGGTCCGGTAGTGGAGCCGCGCCGCCGGATCGATGCCCACGCCGCGGCAGCTCAGGGCCGTCGCCGGGGTGGCTCCGGCCGGGGCGGCGGTACCCACCAGCCCCGCGGTGGCCGAAAGGGCGAGCAGGGTGGAACGGAGCCGGGTGCCGAGCATGGTGTCCTCCGGTTGGTTAGCGCTTGTTTGGATAGTTAGAACCTATAACCAGAGTGGTGTGAGCGTCAATAGGAAAAGTGATAGCCTCTAACAGTGATGAGCGAGAGCCCGCGAGAGCGTTATCGAGCCCAGGTGCGCGAGGAGATCAAGCGCCACGCGTGGGAGCAGATCGCCGCGGCCGGGGTGCCCGCGCTGTCGCTCAACGCGATCGCGAAGCAGGTGGGCATGAGCGGGCCCGCGCTGTACCGGTACTTCGCGAGCCGGGACGAGCTGATCACCGCCCTGATCCGGGACGCGTACCGCAGCCTCGCCGACACCGTCCGCGCCGCCCGCGAAGGCGGGGCCGGCCTGCCCGGCCTGGCGGACACCATCCGCGACTGGGCGCGCAGCGATCCGCAGCGGTACTTCCTGATCTACGGCACGCCCGTGCCCGGCTACCACGCACCGGGCGACACCACCGCGATCTCGTTCGAGGTCATGGCGGTGCTGATCGAAGCCTGCGCCGAAGAGCCGGCCGGCGAGCCGCCGACGCCGTTCGACGCGCACCTCGAGACCCACCGCGAGTGGGCGGGCGGCCACCCCGCGCCGGCCGCGGCCCTGCACCGCGCGCTGTCCTTCTGGATCCGCCTGCACGGGGTGCTGTCACTCGAGCTGGCGGGCCACTTCGCCGGCATGAAGTTCGACCCGGACCTGCTGATCACCGAGGAACTGGCCGCGCTGCGGGCGCGCTGACCGCCGGGGTCAGCCCGTCTGTTCGCGGATCCAGTCCGCCACGACGTCCACCCGGGCGATCGTCTCGGCACCGGGCTGCGGGCACGGCGGCCCGGTGTTGACGATGGCCACCAGCGTCCCGGTGCGGTCGTCGTCCGACACGAAGAACGGACCGCCCGAGTCCTCCGGGCACGGGCCGTTTTCGACCGTGCGCTTGCCGACCGGCTGGGCTTCCAGGGTGGCCTGGCCGATGCCCGACACCGTGAACCGCCCGCGTTTGAGGTGGTCGGACGGGCCGAGCACGGTCGCCGAGAGGGAACCCCACCCGGCGAACTCGAGCTGCTTCCCGACCGACGGCCGGCTCGTGGCCAGCGCCACCGGGACGATGTCGTCGATCGGGCGGCCGAGCTTGGCCACCGCCAGGTCGTTCACCGGCGACTGCCGGACGTCGACGACCTCGGTCGTGTACCCGCCGGGATCGGTGTCCTTCAGCCGTCCGACGGTGACGGTCATGGTGTAGGGCGGCCGCCCGCCGATCCGGGCGTCCTTCAGGTCGTGGAAGCAGTGCCCGGCGGTGACGATCCACTGCGGCGCGACCAGCGCCCCGCTGCAGGCGCCGTTGCGCACCCCGCCGCCCGGGACGGGGATGTCGCCGGACGTCAGCTTCGCGTTGAACGGCAGCGTCGGGTTCGGGGCCGGCCGGGCGGACGTCGTCACCGGTTCCCTGGCCGGGGCCGGGGCCGCGGTGTCGGGCAGGCTGTGCCCGCCGGCCGCCGCGGCCAGGATCGGGCCCACGGCCGTCACCCCGGTCACGGCGTGGGCGAACGCGAGGCCGGCTCCGGTCAGCACCGAGACCGCCACCGCTCGTGCCCGGAACTGCCGTCGTCGATCCGAAGAGGTCCTCACACTCTGATGCACGGGTGGGAGCCCGGAATGGTTGCGAGAACCGGGCGGTACTTGCATCCGCGCCGGTCAGCCGCGTCGGCGGCGGGCCGGCTTCCGCGCCGCGATCGCCGGCCACAGCACCGAAACGACCGCTTCGGGGATTTCGTCCCGGCTCTCGCCGCGGTAGAAGGCGGCGAAGTAGCTGCCGAAGCACAGCGTCGCGATGGTGTGCTTGTCGATGTCGCCGGTGACATCGCCGCTCTCCTGCAGCTGGGTCAGCACGTTTTCGACGAGCGTGACCCGCGGTTCGACGGCGTGCTCGCGGAGGATGCCGAGCAGCTCCGGGGTGCGGATCGCTTCGCCGGCGAAGTTGCCCATGAGCACCATGGCGTCCGGGTTGAAGTACGCGGGATCGAGCCGCCGGACGGCTTCGGTGAACGCCTCGCGCGGGGCCATTTCGGTCAGGTCGACGGCGTAGGAGTCGCGCTGCTTGCGGAAGCCGTAGTCGAGTGCGTCGACGACGAGCTCGAACTTGGTGCGCCACCGCCGGTACAGCGTCGGACGGCTGACCCCGGCGTCCGACGCGATGTCGCCGATGGTCATGAGGGAGTAGCCGTCGCGGACGAGGCGCTCGCGGGTGGCCAGGATGATGGCTTCGTCGAGCGCGGCGTCGCGGGGACGGCCGCCGGGCCGCGGCGCTTCCGGGTTCGTCTCGCGTGCCGACGGCATGGGGGAGAGCCTAGTCGATCCGTTACGGCGCATGGCCGTAACGGACCGCCCGCCGGGACCCGGTGCGGGCCCCGGCGGGCGGGTGGTCAGGGGCGCTGCCCCACCTCGTCGACGTAGGCTTTCACCGTCTCCGCGCTGTCGGTCGTGCCCAGGAACTGGTACGTGGTGGCGTCGAAGACCAGCACGATCGCCTGCGCCTTCGGTGAGCCCGGGGACACCGGAAACCTGATCCCGACGCCGGGGCGGCCGGCGCCGTCGGTGACGTGGTCCAGGGCCGTCAGGCCGGGCACCCTCGCCGCGGCCTCGAACAGCGCCGCGTAGGACGCCGGCTGGAGGACCTGCTCGCTGGCGAGGGTGTAGACGGCCTTGCCGATGTAGGTGGCGCGGCCGTCGCGGTCGGCCTCCTTCGCGTAGAGGTAGGCCAGCATCGCGTCGGCCGTCGTCGGCAGGTCCGTCCGGTAGACCGACTTGGGTGTGCAGTCCTCGAGCTTCCCTTCCGCGCGGGGGTCGTTCGTGCCGTACATCGGCGCCTTGCCGTTGCGACAGCCACCTTGCTTGAAGCTGCCGATCAGGCTGTCGCGGGTGCCGTCGACCGAAAGCCAGACCTCGCGGTTGGGGGGAATGGCGTATTCGGTCTTCACGTACAGGAACTGGTCGGGCCGGGGCGGCTTGGCCGGCTCCTTCAGTGCGGTGTTCGCCGCTGCGGTCAGCACCTTGACCGGGTCGGCGTGCGCCACGCCCGCCCCGACGCCGACCTGGTCGGCGGGGGTCAGTGCGACCACGGCGGTGATCGCCGCGGCCAGGCCGACCGAGGCGCCGGCGAGCCAGAACCAGCGGCGCGGGCGGTGCCGCCGTTCGCCGCGCGCGGCGGCCAGCAGCCGCTCGCGGGCCGGAGCGAGGTGCTCCGCCGGCGCGAAGCCGACGGTTTCCGCGCGGCGGCGGATCAGGTCCAGTTCATCCATGACCCGAGGTCTCCTTCACGAGGTCGAAGGCGCCGAGCGCGGCGCGGACGCGGCCGCGAGCCCGGCTGAGGCGGGATTTGACGGTGCCGACGGGAATGCCGAGTGCTTCGGCGACTTCCTGGTAGGCCAGGCCTTCCGCGGCGACGAGCAGCAGGACGTCCCGCTCGCGGGGACGCAGGGCGGCCAGGGCCCGGTCGAGCCGCGTGGCGAGGGCCTGCGCGGTGACCTGGTCGGCGACCCGGTCGGCGTGCCCTTCGTCGGCGGCCGGAGGTCCGACGGCCAGCCGGAGCTTCAGCTCGCGCACTTCCGTCCGCCGCTGCCGGGAAATGAGGTTCGTGGCGATGCCGTAGAGCCACGGCCGCGCGTCGGACCGGGCCGGATCGAACTTCGCCCGCTTGTCGAAGGCGATCAGGAACGTGTCGGCCAGGACGTCGTCGGCGGTCGCCGGGCCGAGGCGCCGGGCCACGTAGCGGTGGATGTGCCGCGAGTGGCGGTCGAAGATGACCGCGAACAGGCTCGGCTCGTGCCGCGACCGCGCGATCACGCTCGCGTCGTCGTCGGCATCGGTGTCTTCCGGGGTCATCGCCCGCCTTTCGATCCAGCCAGTGTCATGAGCTGTTCTCAGGCGGGGTGCGGCGGGTTCCGGAATCAGCGCGGTTCGGCGGTGAGAGTGACGCGCGTCACAAGTCCTCGTCTTCGGGCGGTGGGCGCCGGTTCCGCTCGTCGTCGCGCCGGGCCGACCACCTGCGCAGCAGCTCGTCCCAGTTCTCGCGGTACCGCGTGAACCACGCGTACGCCAGGAACGCGACCAGACCGGCCAGCAGGACGAGGTAGACCGCCAAGGCGGCGGGACTCGAAGCGATCGCACCCACGGCGGTCCTCCGATCGAAAGGTCAAGGGCAGCCGTCGGCGGCGTCTCCGGCCGCGAGCATGCGGCGGTTCGCCTCGCTCAAGCCGTCGGCCAGCGCGTGCAGCTGGTCCGGGGTGAGGACGTCGATCAGCAGTTCGCGGACCAGCCCGACGTGGCCGGGCGCGGCCTGCTCGAGCAAGGTCATGCCGTCGTCGGTGAGCACCGCGTAGACCGCGCGCGGATCGCTCTCGCACGCGCGGCGGCGCACCAGGCCGGCCCGCTCCAGCTGGCCGATCTGGTAAGTCAGCCCGCTCTTGGAGTTCGAGACCGCGCAGGCGAGCTCGGCCATCCGCAGTTCGCGGTCCGGCGCCGCGCTGAGCCGCGCGAGGATCACGTACTGGAGGTGGGAAATTCCGGAATCCTGCTTGAGCTGCTGGTCCAGCCGCCGGTTGAGCAGCTCGTAGGTGCCGAGGAACGTGTTCCAGGCGCGCTTCTCCTCGGCGTTCAGCCACCGTGGACGACCCATGTCACAACGGTACCTGTTGTTCAAATTCGAACTCAAGGGGTACGGTCGGCTCAGAGTTCAAATTTGAACGAGCAACCTGGAGTCACCATGATCCCCGCCGCCACCGTCCGCACCCGCGTGCGGGTCCCGCTGCGCTTCGCCGACGGCTTCTCCGCTTCGGCCGACGTCGTCACCTTCGACGGCTTGGCGGACGGCGCCGAACACCTCGCCCTGGTCTTCGGCGACCCCGTCCGGCCGCTGGTGCGCCTGCACTCGGAGTGCCTGACCGGCGACGTGTTCGGTTCCGCCCGCTGCGACTGCGGGCCGCAGCTGCGCGAGGCGGTGGAACGGATCGACGCGGCCGGCGGGGTCCTGCTCTACCTGCGTCAGGAGGGCCGGGGCATCGGCCTCTACGCCAAGCTGGACGGCTACGCCCTGCAGGACGCCGGGCTCGACACCTACCAGGCGAACACCGCGCTGGGCCTGCCCGAGGACGCCCGCGACTACACCGCGGCGGCCCAGATGCTCGCCGCGCTGGGCCGCACCGAGGTGGACCTGCTCACCAACAACCCCGACAAGGTCCGGCAGCTGCGCGAGCGGGGCGTCACGGTCGCCGGGACGGTGCCCACCGGCGTGCACGCCACCCCGGACAACCTGCGGTACCTCGACGCCAAGGTCCGGCACACGAACCACACCCTGGCCCTGCCCGAACTGGCCGGGTGAGGGGGCGCTTCAGCGCCGGGAAGCCACGGTCGCCAGCTGCTCGGTGAGCTCCGCCAGCAGCTCGGTGGCCGCGTCGCCGAGCGCGGCCAGGTCGGCCAGGGTCGTTTCCTCCGTCGTCACGGGCACAGGTCCTCCTCCAGGGCGTCGTGGCGGGCGACGACGGCTTCGGCGAACGCGGTGTGCACGCGGAGGTATTCGTCGCGGCCGACCGCCGTGTCGGCCCATTCGTGCCAGCGGATGTGTGCTTCGGCGACGTCGACCTGCGCGGCCGCCGCCACCGTGAGGGGGGACGTGCCGGCGAGGATCGCGTGGTGCATGAGCGACGGCGAGGAGCGCCGGGCGAGCTCGGCCAGGGCGGCGAGGCGGGCGAGCTCCGCGAGCGTGTCGGACGTGACCGGCCGAGGGCGCGGCCGGGGGACCGGACGCGTGTTCCCGAGGTTGTCGGTCAAGACGCTGGTCATCAAATGACTCCCGAGGCGGAGAGCAGTTGGAGCAACCCGAACGGCGGAGGTTTACCCCGGCCATGCCGGGGTAAACGCGTACGCTCGTGATCTCCGTCTCACCGCATCGGGTGGGCCACCCCGACGAGTGGCCCACCCGCCGGTCAGCTCGCCCGGACGGCCCCGCAGTGCCACGGGATCCGCTGCGGCCGCACGCTTTCCAGCGTGGGGACGACCGGGGCGATCGTGCCGTCGCGGCGGAACGTCAGCTTGTCGATCGTCGTCTCGCGGTGGGTGCCGTCGCCGCCCGGGATGCCGAAGCGGTGGTACGCGAGGTACCAGTCGTCGGTGCCGGGGACCTGCAGCATCGAGCTGTGCCCGGTGCCGAGGACACCCAGGTGGGCGTCCTTGCTCAGGAGCACGCCGCGGTTGGTGAACGGCCCGGCCGGGCTCGGCGCGGTGGCGTAGCCGACGCGGTAGTCCGGGCTGCGGGTGTCGTCGATGGACCAGCTGAGGTAGTAGGTGCCCTTCCGCTCAACCATGAACAGCCCCTCGCGGAAGTCGGCCAGGCCGTCCAGCCGGGTGATCTTCGCCGGGTCGTAGGACACCATGTCGTCGTTCAGCGGGACGACGTAGGCGTTGCCGTTGCCCCAGTACAGGTACGGCTTTCCGGTGTGGTCGAGGAACACGGCGGGGTCGATCGCCTGGCCGCCGTCGGGGTTCTTCGCGATCAGCGGCCTGCCGGAGTCGGCGAACGGGCCGGTCGGCGAGTCGCTCACCGCGACGCCGATCTTGGCCTCGGCGCAGAAGTAGAAGTAGTACTTCCCGTTGTGCTTCGCGATCGTCGGCGCCCAGGCGTTCTTGTCGGCCCAGCTGACGTCCTTGCCCAGGTCGAGGATGACCCCCTCGTCCTTCCAGTCGACGAGGTTCTTCGACGACCACGCCGAGAACTTCGTCCCGCTCCAGCCGTCGAACCCGTCGGTGGTCGGGTACAGGTAGTAGGTGTCGCCGAACGCGACGATGTTCGGGTCGGCGTTGAAGCCGGGCAGGACGGGGCTGCGCACCTCGTGCGCCTCGACCGTCCACACGCGACGCTCACCCCCGGCGCCGGTCACCGTGAACTGCTTCGGCGAGCTGAGGTTCACCGGCTTCCCGTTGTCCGGCTTGACGGTCGCGCCCGGCGCCAGGCCGAACTTCGGCGCGAGCCGGCGCAGGTCGGTGCCCGGCTTGACCGGCAGCACGACCGTCCCGGCGCCGGCGTCGATGACGGCCGGCGTCTTGAGCGCGTCGAGCTGCACCGATCGGATCGCGGTGCTGTTCGACGGGAGCGTGGCGACGTCGAGCCCGGACAGCGCCCGGTTGTAGAGCCGCACGTCCTTCATCTTGCCGGTGAAGGTCTTGTCACCGGCGTACACCGAGCGGCCGAGGTAGTTCGCCGCCGTGACGCCGCCGCCGAGGTCCGCCGGCTTGATGGTGGCGTTCGCGTTGCGGCCCACTTCGACGCCGTCCAGGTAGAGCACCTCGACGCCGTTGCCGACGGTGAGCGTCACGTTCTTCCACACCCCGCGCGGCAGCCCGCCGCCGGAGTCCGCCGCCTGTTCGGTGGTCCAGTTGCCGGTCGCGATGGCGCCGCGGAAGCCGCCGCTCGCGGTGCCGCCGGTGGTGAAGAGGTAGCCGTTGCCGGTGCCGTCCTTCGCCGTGTTGCCCAGGCCCCAGAGGAAGTACGGCGTCTGCTGGTTCGGATCGACCAGGACGTCGGCCGACACGGTGGCCGCGGCGGCGCCGGTGAGCAGGTTGTCCGGCAGCTGCACGTGGCCGTTCTTGCCGCCGAAGGCCAGCGCGCCGCCGGCCCAGGAGACGTCACCGGCGAGGGCGCCGTCGTACCCGTGCCCGGTGGTGTCGGTCGCGACCGTGCCCGACTTCGCGTCGAGCGGCCAGTGCGCGACCAGGCCCTTCGCGTCGGCCTTCACCGGTGCCGGGGGAGCGCTCAGCCGGTCCATCTCGGCCTGGGTGACCGGCAGGACGGTGCCGTGCCGCGGCGACGCGGGCAGGTGCGCGCCGGCCGACATCGTCCACTTGCCCGAGTTCAGGTCGGTGGTCTCGAACGGGACGTAGCCGCGGCCGCCGAACTCGTCGATGAACAGGTACCACTTGTTCTCGGTGTTGGACTTGAACCCGGTCGGCCCTTCGCCCGCGGACAGGCCGGGGCTGGTCGCCGTGGCCTTGCCGATGCAGTCGGCGACGAAGCCGTAGTGCGGGTCGAGCAGGTCGGTGGCCTTCTCCTCGGTGATGAACTTGCTGCACGGCGTCGAGGAGGTGTTGTTGCGCTCGTCCTTGGTGAACCGGTAGTAGGTGTCCTGGTTCTTGATGACCGTCGAGTCGATCACCGAGTAGCCCGGGTCGATCCACACCTGCGGCGCGCTGAAGGTGCGGAAGTCGCGCGTGGTCGCGTACATCATGCGGTTGTAGCTGTCACCGGTGTGGTTCGGGTCGTTCTCCGCGTAGAGCTTCGACGCCCAGTAGACGACGTACGTGCCGCGCTTGGCGTCCCAGAAGGCTTCCGGGGCCCACGTGTTGCCCGCGGTCGGCGGGGACACCTGGACGCTGCGCTGGCGCGACCAGTGCGCGAGGTCGGTCGACTCCCAGACCATGATCGACCGGCTGCCGGTGCGCTGGGCGGCGTCCCAGCCGCGGCCGGCGTAGATCCGCAGGTCGGTGGCGAGCAGGTAGAACTTGTCGCCGTCGGGGGAGCGCAGGATGAACGGGTCGCGCACGCCCAGCTCGCCGAGGCTCGACTTGAGCACCGGCTGGCCGTTGTTGAGCTCGCTCCAGTTCAGCGGGTCGTTGCCCCGGCTGAGGGCGGAGTAGATCTGCTCGCCGTCGGAGGTGCCTTCGCCGGTGAAGTAGAAGAAGCTGTAGCCCGCCAGCGGTTGCGGGGCCGGCTTGGGGACCACGGTGGCGGTGAACCGCCGCGTGGTGCTCTCGCGGCCCTGGCTGACCTTCGCGGTCAGGACGACCTTCGCGGGTGCCGCACCGGTCGCCGGCCGGGTGACCTCACCGGTCGGCGTGATCACCGACGGCGCGGACGACGTCCAGGCGACGCTCGTCCCGTCCGGGCCGCTCGCCGGCAGCGTGAGGTTGCCGCGGACGTCGTCGAGGTCGGGTACGGAAAGCGTGCTCGCGGCGGCGCGGACGCCGGTGCCGGTGTCGGTGGACGGCGTCGCGCCGGCGCCGGCGCTGCCGAGGGGGACTAGTGCGGCCGCGACGGCCAGCACGACGCCGAAACGGCGCGGGGAGAACAACTTCATCGTTGTCGGTTCCTTCGGGGCACGTCGGGACCAGCGCATGTTAACGTTAACATGATCCGGGGTACGCTGACTCTAGGTCGGTGTGGTCCGGTGGTCAAGAGCCGGACGGCCGGCGCGCCAGCTGTTCGGCGATCGCCTTCCGCGGATACGGCGTCTTCCGGCTCTCGGTGTGGAGCGCGAAGTAGAAGTCGTTGACGACCGCGGCCAGCGGGGCGTACCGGCGGAGCAGTGAAGCTTGGTGCGGCACTTCCCCGGCGGCGCACGCGCGGACGAAGTCGTTGCGGCTGCGGGCATCCGGCCACGCGCGCAGCCCGCGGACGTGCCGGTTGACCAGGTGGGTCAGCACGTAGGCCCGGTCGTGGCCGTCGTGCTCGGCGAGGAACTCCGCTTCGGCGTCCGAAAGGTCGAACTCCGGGGACACGGTCAGGCCGAAGTCCGTGAGGTAGAGCCGTTCGCCGTCGGTGACGATGTTGGCGAAGTGCGCGTCGAAGTGCTGGACGCCGCGCGAGGCCAGGAATTCGGTGATGTGCCGCAGCTCTTCCTCGAGCGGCAGGTCGTCGCCCGGCCATTCCGCCAGGCTGTGCGGCAAGTACTCGAGGAACAGCACGAGGTCGGTGGTGGCTCCGGCCAGCGCTTCCAGCCGCCGCCGCACCCCGGCGTCGCCGTGCCAGAAAGCGACGTCGGCCTCGATGCCGGCGTGCGGCCGGGGCAGGCCGGGCACGAGACGCCAATGGTGCAGGAGCGGGAAGTGCGGGCATTCCCCGCCGAGGACCCACGCGGTCGTCACGAGGTGCGCTTCCAGTTCGCGCCACGCCCCGCCGCCCGCGGAGCCGACCCCGTAGTGCGACCACGGCGGCAGCCCGTAGAGGTCGGCCGTCGAGCGGGGGTTCGCCAGTTCGACGTCGGTGAGCGGGACCCGCTTGACGAACACGGGTTCGCCGCCGGCCCGCAGCAGCCAGGACGACCCGCCGATGCCGGTGCCGAGCGGGCGGGCCGCGGCCAGGAGCTCGTCGCCGGCGTCCGCCAGGGCGGCGGCGATCTTCTCGTGGCGAGCGAGCCGGGGCGTCACGCGCGCACCAGCGGCAGGTAGACCTCGTCGACGATCTCGACGAGCACGCCATCGTCCACTGTGGTCAGTCCGCGGGTGAGGTATTCGTTGCGCAGCAGGACGAGGGCCACGGTGGCGACGCGCGGGTGCAGCGCGCCCGGCCGGGCCTCGCCCCGGGCCACGGCCCGGCCTACGAGCGTGACCCAGGCGGCGGCGCCCCCTTCGGCGGCCTGTTCGTGCAGCTGTTCGCGCAGTTCCGGTTCGTCGCCGACGCCGGTGAGGAGGCCGCGGAGGGCGCGTGCGGCCGGCGAGGTCTGGCCGCAGTTGATCGCCCGCAACAGGGTCAGCGCGTCTTCCCGGAGGTTGCCGGTGTCGGGCGGCTTGAGCGTTTCCCCGGCCAGGTGGCGGTAGGCGGCGACGCCGAGCGCGGCGCGGTTCGGCCAGCGGCGGTAGATCGCGTTCTTGTTGGTGCCGGCGCGCTGGGCGACACCTTCCATGGTCAGGCCGGGGTAGCCGGCTTCGGCGAGTTCGGCCGCCGCCGCGCGCAGGATCGCCTCTTCCAGTTCGGTACCCCGGCGCCGGGACTTCGGTGCGGCCACGAGCGTCAGCCTAGCCTATTAGGGTACGGTACGGTCCGTACCCTAACGATGGGAGTGAGCATGCGGGCCAAGGGCATCGGCTACGACACCGGCTTCGAGCGGGCCGGGCGGTTCAACCGGCCGTTCGAACCCGACCTCGTGCGGCGGGAGCTGACGATCATCCGCGACGACCTGCACTGCACCGCCGTGCGGCTGATCGGCACCGACCTGGACCGGATCGAGTTCGCCGCCCGCGAGGCGGCCGCGCTGGGACTGGAGGTGTGGTTTTCGCCGTTCCCGTGGGACCGCACCCCGGACGAGATCCTGGCCCTCCTCGCCGACGGGGCGGCCCGGGCCGAACGCCTCCGCGAGGCGGGCGCCGCGATCGTGTTCGTCACCGGTGCCGAGCTGAGCCTGTTCTGCCACGGCTTCCTGCCGGGCGACAGCATTACCGAGCGCCTGGAAAACGTGCTGGCCTCGCGGGAACTGCTCGTCGGGCTGCCGGACCGGATCAACGCGTTCCTGGCCCGCGCGGCCGAAGCGGTCCGGGCCCGGTTCGGCGGCCGTGTCACCTACGCGGCGATTCCCTTGGAGCGCGTCGATTGGGCGCCGTTCGACATCGTCTCGGTGGACGCGCACCGCTCGAAGGAGGTCGAGCACCTCTACCGCGAGGGCGTCCGGAGCCTGGTCGCGGCGGGCAAACCGGTCGCTATCACGGAGTTCGGCGTGACGCCGTACCGGGGCGCGGCCGACCTGGGGGCCCGCTGCGGCGAAATCCTCGAGTACGAAGGCGACGTCCCGGTCCGGCTGACGGGCGACTACGTCCGGGACGAACAGGAGCAGGCTCGCTACCTGCGCCAACTGGTGGAGATCTTCGCGGCGGAGGGCGTCGACGCGGCGTTCGCCTGCACGTTCGTGTGCTACGGGCTGGTGCACCGCGCCGATCCCCGGACCGACCTGGACATGGCGAGCTGGGGCGTCGTGAAGGTGCTGGAGGAGGGGACCGGCGAGACGTACCCGGACGTGCCCTGGGAACCGAAGGCGGCGTTCGGCGCACTGGCCGATTGCTACGCCTGAGCCAGGAATTCCACCATCGCCGTCGTCAGTTCCGGGCCGGTCATCGCCGTGAAGTGGTTCCCCGGCACGCGGGCGAACCGGCCGTTCGGCAGGGCCGCGGCGAGGGCGTCGGCCGTGGTGTGGCCGTCGTCCTCGTCACCGACGACGACCAGGGTGGGTGTGGTGATCCGGTCCAGGTCCGTCGTCGGCACGTGGGTGCCGAGGACGTATCGCAGCGCCACCGGATCGCCGCCGGCCTGTCGCATCCAGTACGCCGGTGACCCGGGCTCGACGGGCTCGCCGTCGATCAACGCGGTCAGGGCGGCGTGGTAGGTGCCGGTCCGGGACGTCGCTTTCCGTACGGCGTCGAGGCCCTGGCCGGCCACGACGGCGCGCCCCGGGCGGGCACCGCGGGCCAGCAGGCGCAGCACGATCCGGCCGCCGTACGAATAGCCGCCCAGGTCGTAGCCGTCGAGGCCGAGGTGGTCGAGCAGCGCGAACCCGTCGTCGGCCAGGACGTCCGGCGGGTACGCCGTGGGGTCGTGCGGGGCGGCGCTCGCCCCGTGGCCGCGCAGGTCCGGGAGGATCACCCGGTGCCCGTGCTCGGCGAGCACCGCCGCCGGGCCGAGCCAGTCGCGTCCCGAACCGGTGAATCCGTGGAACAGCACCAGCGGCCGTCCGTGCCCGAGGGTGCGGCAGGCGAGTTCCCGGCCGTCGCGGGCGCGGAAGTACTCCATACCGCGAACCTACAGCAGTCCGATGAATTCTTGGCCAACCACCGCGGCAGTCGGGTCGGCGTTGACAGAAAGCGCTGTCTCTTCTAGCTTCATAGCGCAAGACATCGGATGTCCAGCCCGGTTTCCGGGCCCGTCCGCCGGCCGATGTGCACCCCTGCCGAACTGCTCGTCAGGAAGGACACACCGACGATGCCCGAATTCCCCCGCCGGACGGCCCTGCGTTCGCTCGCCGTCTCGGCTCTCGCCGTCCCGCTCATCCTGGGTACGGCCGTTCCCGCCCACGCGGCCCCGCTGTGGCACCCGGATCCCGCCACCGACGGCCTGAAGGCCTTCGAAGGCATCGAGGCCGACCGCGGCAACCACCACCCCGACCGCAAGTACGTCGTCGTCGAGGGTGACCACTACCGCTTCAACATCTGGAAGGACGACCGCGACACCACCGGCGGTGGCGACCGCCAGCGCACCGAGTCGAAGGGCATGGTGCAGAACGGCACCACGCTGAAGATGCACAACGGCGAGACGTGGACCCTGTCCTACGAGATGTACATCCCCGCGTCCCTGCACGGCACCAGCAAGTTCACCCACATCTTCCAGACGAAGACGCCCTCGACCAACGGCGGCCCGTGGGTGACGCTCGACCTGACCCGCAGCGGCGGCAAGGAAGTGCTCAACGCCCGCGCGTACGCCAACTCGGGTTCGCCGAGCATCGCGGCCACCGACCTGGCGCCCCTGCGGAACAAGTGGATCACCATCGAGTGGACGTTCACGCCGGGCTCGAAAGGCAAGGCGGCCTGCGTCATCCGCAACGGCACCGGGTCCGGCGCGGCGATCGCCGCGCAGGGCAGCATGAGCAACGTCAACCTCCCTGACCAGGGCGACTACGTCCGGCCCAAGTGGGGGATCTACCGGTCGGTGGAGAGCGCGTCGTCCGACATCCTCGACACCTACCTGCTGTTCCGGAACTACACGGCGGCCCGCAAGTAGGTGCGCGTTCGCGCGACCAGGGTGACACTGGCGGCATGAAGGTCGTCGACGGGCAGCGTGGTGGGTACCGTCCGCCGACGACCTCGCCGGCCGCGCTGCGGCGCGGTCCGCTGCTGGTCACGGCCGTGTTCGCGGCCCTCGGCGGGGCGGTGATCCCGGCGGCCGCGCTGCCCGCGCTGTGGCGGGTCTGGCAGCTGTACGCGATGCTGTTCGGCTTGGTGGCCGCCGTCGGGATCGTCGCCGCCGTCGCGGTGCTCGGGTGGCCGACGCGCAAGACCGCCCACTTCGGCGCGCTCGCGGCGGCCGGAGCGCTCGTCCTGTGGGTGGTCAGCCGGCCGCTCGGGCTGCTGACGCGGTTCGACCCCTGGCAGCCGGCCGACACGGTCGCCGGCTTCACCGACTACGTGGCCGCAGGGCTGCAGGTCATCGCCGTGCTCGGGTTCCTCTTCGTGGCCCGGCGGCGGGCGCACCCGTGGCCGTCCGCGGCGCGGCGGGCCACGGCCTGGGTGGCGCTGTTCCCGGTGCTCGTGGCGGTGCTCGCGACCGGCGTGGCGGGCGCCGTCGCGGCCGGCGACAGCAGCACCGGGCCCGCCGCTTCGACGTTGCTCGACGCCGGCCCGGGCACGGTCGAATACTGCCGCCCCGACGGCGTCCCGCTGGCGATGGACCTCTACCGGCGGAGTGCGGGCGGCCCGCCGGTCCCGGTGGTGCTCCTCCTGCACGGCGGCGGGCTGGTGCTGGGCAACCGCAAGCCCACCGGCCCCGGGGCGCTGCTCGCCGGCTCGCGGTTCGGGCCGCTGCGGGACGAGCTGACGGCCCGCGGGTTCGCGGTCGCCGTGATCGACTTCCGGCCGGCGCCCGCGGCGCCGTGGCCGGCCCCGCTCGCCGACGCCCGGTGCGCGGTCCGGTTCCTCAAGGCCAACGCGGCCGCGCTGGCCGTCGACCCGGCCCGGATCGCGGTGGCGGGCACCGGCACGGGCGGCACGCTGGCGTCGCTGCTCGGCGTCGCGCGTGGTCAGGACACCGGCCAGTACCGCGGCCAGGACAGCACGGTCCGCGCGGTGGCGGCGCTGTCGGCCCCGGCCGCGTTCGACCTCGCCGGCCTGGATCCGCTCACCCGCGCGTCGGTGCTCATGGCGCTGGGCCGTGCACCGTCGGCGCTGCGCGCGGCGAGCCCGCTGACCTACGCCGGTCCGGGCGCACCGCCGTTCCTGCTCGGCAACGGCGGCCGGAATTCGGCCGAGTTCGCGGCCCGCCTGCGCGCGGCGGGGGTGCCGGTGACCGAGGGTGCGGTCTCCGAACGCGCGGTCGCGGAGTTCTTCGCCGCGGCCGTGGGTTGAGGCTTGCGCTGGAGCGCACTCCAGGTCCTAGCGTGGGGCCCACACCGACCACCACAGGAGCGCGTTACATGGAACTCGGCTTCCACCTGCCCATTTTCGACATCGACGGCGGAACGTCCGCCATCGCGGGCGAGCTCGCCCGCGTGGGCGCCGCGGCGGAGGAAGCGGGGGCGACCTGGCTGTCCTTCATGGACCACTACTTCCAGATCGAGCCGACCGGCCTGCCCGCCGAGTCGAACATGCTGGAGGGCTACACCACGCTCGGCTACCTCGCCGCGCACACGTCCCGGATCGACCTCGGCCTGCTGGTCACCGGGGTGACCTACCGGCACCCCGGGCTGCTGGCGAAGATCGTCACCACGCTCGACGTCCTCTCGGGCGGCCGGGCCACCCTCGGCATCGGGGCGGCCTGGTTCGAGCGCGAGCACCGGGGGATGGGCGTGCCGTTCCCGCCGATCGCCGAACGGTTCGAGCGGCTGGAGGAGACGCTGCGCATCTGCGCGCAGATGTGGGACCCGGCGGACAACGGCCCGTTCGAGGGCAAGCACTACCAGCTGGCCGAAACGCTGTGCTCGCCGCAGCCGATCAACCGCCCGAAGGTCCTCGTCGGCGGCGGCGGGGAACGCAAGACGCTGCGGCTGGTCGCCCAGTACGGCGACGCGTGCAACCTCTTCGGCTCCTCGCCCGAAGACGTCGCGCACAAGCTCGACGTGCTGCGCCGCCACTGCGACGACGTCGGGCGTGACTACGACACGATCCGCAAGACGATCCTGGCCAACAACCCGCGCCCCACGCCGGAAACCCGTGACGAGTTCGTCCGCTCGATGGAGGGGTACGCGAAACTCGGTGTGCGGACGGCGATCGTCACCCCGACGACGGGTTCGCCCGCCGCGTGGATCGAGGGCATGGCCCCGGCGGTGCCGCAGCTGGCGGAACTCGGCTAGCCGGTCAGGATCCGCGCGGTGACCAGCTCCGGCCGCTGCAGCGGCAGGGCGTGCGTCGCGCGCGGCACGATTTCGACGTCGAACAGCGGGTTGAGCGCTTTCACCCGCTGTTCGACCTCGCGCGCGGAGTGGATCACGCTGCGCTCGCCCAGCACCAGCCGGACGGGGACGGTCACCGCGCGCAGCTGGTCATCGGTGAACAGGTACTCCGATGGGTGGTGCGCGCGGTACTTCAGGCCGCCGAACAGCAGCGGCCGGAGAGTGCGCCGCACCGCCGCGCGGGGGCGGGGGTCGAACCAGGTAGCGACTTCCCGCACGCTCCAGAAGAGGAAGCGCCGGCCGATCGGCGCGAAGCCGGGTGGCTCGAAGGCGACCACCCCGGCGATCCGGCCGGGGGTGCGGGCGGCCAGGGCGAGCGCGAGCCACCCGCCCCGCGAAACCCCGGCCAGCAGGAACTTTTCGGGCCCGAGACCGTCGAGGACGTCGGCCAGCCAGTCCGCGCACTCCTCGGCGGTGGGCATCGGCCGCGTCTGGCGCGAGCGCCCCGGTTCGCCGAGTGTGTCGACGGCGAAGACGCGGTGCCGCTCGGCCAGCTCGGCGACGTGCGGGTACCAGGACAGCGACGTCCCCATGAGGCCGGGCAGCAGCACGATCGGTGGCCCGGCCGCGCCGCTCGCCCGGACGCGGGTCGGGCCGTACCGCGTGCCGATGTCCAGATCCCGCACCGGAACGGGCCAGCGTGTGGCGATTTCGTCGTAGGCGGCCAGATATCGCTCTTCGCTGCGGGCGTTCTTGAACTCGCCGATCATGAACCCTCCCCAGGTTTCATGGTGCGGACACGGTAACACACTTCCGCTGCCGGTGTTTTGTCCATAGTGGACGGTCGAACTCCCGGTGAACCGCCTCGCCGTTTTGTCCGTGTGCCCTGGTGAGGTGGCGACCCGAGAGGAGGGGCTGATGCCCCACGTGCGCACGACAGGACGACACCGCAAACCCGCGACGATCGGACTAGCGGCACTGGTGGGCGTAGCCGGCGCAACGGCGGCGGCGATCGCGTTGACCAGCCCGGCGAGCAACGCGGCGACGGAGCAGTGCAGCGGCCTGGACACGGCGTTGCAGAACAACCTGACGTACATCGCGAGCCAGCGCACGGCCCCGGACGCCCAGTCGAAGGCCCGAATCGCCGACAGCCAGGCGGCGGCCGACCGGCTCGGCCAGCAGCGCAAGGCCGCGGGCTGCGCGAACCAGGTGGCGGCGAACGAAGTGGCGGCCCAGTGCGCGGCGATCGCGGCGGCCGGCCAGGACGCCATGGCGGCGGAGAAGGAAGCGGCGGCTGGGAAAAAGGCGGCCGGCCAGGACAAGGCCGCCGCCGGAAGCGGCAAGGCCCAGCACAAGGGCATGGCGGCGGGCAACGGTGCTGCTGACGAGAACGGGATGGCGGCGGAGAACGGTGCCGCCGACGAGAACGGGATGGCCGGAAAGAAAGCCGCGGCCGCGGAGAACGGTGCGGCCGACGAGAACGGCATGGCGGCCGGGAACGGCATGGCCGACCAGAACGGCATGGCGGCACAGAAGGGCGCGGCGGCCGGCAAGAAGGGCGCGGGCAAGAAGGCCGACGAGAACGGCATGGCCGGTCAGAAGGCCGCCGAGCAGGATGCCGCTGCCGTCCAGGCCTGTGAGGTGGTCCAGAAGTGCCTGGCCCAGGCCGCCGGCGTGGCCGACGCCAACGCCATGGCGAACGAGAACGGCAAGGCCGAGGAAAACGGTGCCGCCGCCCAGAACGGCATGGCGGATCAGAACGGCATGGCCGGCGAGAAGGGCATGGCCGATCAGAACGGGATGGCCGGCCAGAAGGGCATGGCCGATCAGAACGGGATGGGCGCTCAGCAGGGCGCGGCCGATCAGAACGGCATGGCCGCGGACGACAGCGCGGCCGACCAGAACGGCATGGCGGCGGAAAACGGCGCCGACGGCAAGGCCGCCAAGCAGGAAGCCGCCGGTCAGAAGGATGCGGCGAAGCAGAACGGCATGGCCGGTGAGCAGCAGAACGCCGGCCGGATCGTGCTCTCCGCGCAGGACTGCGCGGGCATCCTGAACTGCGTTGGCCAGGCCGCCGATCCCGCTGCCGCTGCGCAGCAGCAGGGGATGGCCGCCGAAGAGAGCCAGAAGGCCGAGAACCAGAAGGCTCAGAACCAGAAGGCTCAGGACCAGAAGGCTCAGGACCAGAAGGCTCAGGACAAGCAGAAGGCCAAGAACGACAAGGCCGGTAAGAAGGCCGACGAAAAGGCCGATGCCGCCGGCGCGGCCGCGGTCAAGTGCGTCGCCGCCGCGGTGGCCGCGGCCGGGAAGGCGCCCGCGGGACGTTGAGCAGCACCGGACCCGGACCGGCGGCCCACGCCCCGGTCCGGGCCCGGACCCGCGAAGCACCCGTGCCGGCGGACCCCCCCCAGGCTCGCGGAGCACCCGCACTGGCGAAACACCCCCTCCGGCGAAACACCCGAACCGGTGACCGGCGGGAACTCCGGCCCGTCGCCGGTCGTTGACCGGACGGAGCGCAGTAGTCTGGCGCTCGGAAAACGACCGACGACAGCACGAGGCTTCAGTGACCACCGACCCGGCGGCCGAGGACCTGCGCGAGGCGGCCGACGAGCTCGCCGTCGCCGGGCAGCTCCCGCGATTTCTGCTGATGTACAAGTTCGCCATCGAAGAGCTGATGACGAAGCTGCGGATCCTCAGCGAGGAGTTCGACTTCGTCCACCAGCACGACCCGATCGAGCACATCACGAGCCGGGTGAAGCGGCCCGAAGCCATCAAGGAAAAAGTGCGCCGCCGCGGCCTGGGCGGCGACTGGGTCTCCGCCGCCGCCGCGCTCGACGACATCGCCGGCATTCGGGTCGTCTGCCCGTTCGTTTCCGACGTCTACGAGGTCGCGCGCATGCTCACCGCGCAGGACGACGTCGAACTGCTGCGCACCAAGGACTACATCACCAGCCCGAAGGCGAACGGCTACCGCAGCCTGCACCTCATCGTCCGCATCCCGGTCTTCCTGTCCGACCGGGTGGAAAAGGTCAAGGTCGAGGTGCAGCTGCGCACCATCGCCATGGACTTCTGGGCGGCCGTGGAGCACAA
Source organism: Amycolatopsis sp. NPDC024027 (assembly GCF_040638975.1). Lineage (NCBI taxonomy): Bacteria > Bacillati > Actinomycetota > Actinomycetes > Pseudonocardiales > Pseudonocardiaceae > Amycolatopsis > Amycolatopsis sp. NPDC024027. The sequence goes on along the minus strand of NZ_JBEZYY010000006.1, from coordinate 317,252 downwards.
GCTCTCCTACAAGTACCGCGACAGCGTCCCGCCGGACTTCGCGGGCGAGCTCGCGGCGGCGGCCCGGACAGCGGCCGACCTCGACAGCCGGATGGCCGCTCTGCACGAACGGATCCGCTAGGGCTCGCCCAGGGCGTCGAGCATGATCCGCAGGCCGAATTCGAACTCCGCTTCGTGGTCGCACACCGCCAGGTAGGGCGCGGCCACGGACACCGCGGGCAGCCCGGCCGCCGAAAGGTCCGCGAGCCGCTGGACACTCCCGCCGAACGTCGGTGCGGACTCGACCTCGCGCATCAGCGTGCCGGTGAGGAACGCCAGCACGGCCCGCAGCCCGTGCACCGCGCGGTCCGGCGGGTAGCCCGCCGCGAGCAGCGGGCCGAGCACCGCCTCCACCGGGGCCAGCGCCGTCATCGACGCGAGCCGGCGGGTCAGCACGAGCGGCGCCGCCCGCGGGTGATCGAGCATCGCGGCCCGGAACCCGTGCGCCAGCGCCGACATCGTCCCCCGCAGGTCCGCATCGGGTGGCGGCGCGGGGATGGCGGCGAGCAGGATCTCGGCGATCCCGTCCAGCAGCGCGTCCTTGCCGTCGACGTGGTTGTACAGGCTCATCGGGTCGACGCCGAGCCGGTGCGCCAGCTTGCGCATGCTCACCTCGGCCAAGCCCGCTTCGTCGACCAGGGCCAGCCCGGCGAGCAGGATCCGTTCGCGCGTCAAGACACCCTTGGGTGGCCGGCCACGCCGGCCGGTCACGGGACGAGCACCGCGGGCAGAGTCTCGTAGCCACGCAGGATGCGCGTCGTCCGCCGGCGGCCGCCGGGCAGCACGCGCAGGCCGGGGAACCGGTCGAAGATCGTCCGCAGGCCGATCTCGCCCTCCATGCGCGCCAGCGACGCGCCCAGGCAGTGGTGGCGGCCGGCGCCGAACGACACGTGGTCGCGCGCGCCGGCCCGGGTGACGTCGAAGACGGCCGGATCGGTGAACACGCCGGGGTCACGGTTGGCGCCCGCCAGCACGGTCGTGACCAGCGCCCCGCGGGGCAGCGGCACCCCGGCGACCTCGGTCGCGCGGGTGGCCAGCCGGCCGGTCAGCAGGACCGGCGGGTCGTACCGCAGCACCTCCTCGACGGCGTTGCCCCACAGCTCCGGCCGTTCGCGCAGCACGGCGAGCTGCCCGGGGTCGCCCGCGAGCAGCGCGATGCCGCTGCCGAGCAGGTTGACGGTCGTCTCGAAGCCGGCCGCCAGCACCAAGCCCGCGGTGGACTTCAGTTCCGTCTCGGTGAGGCCGACGCCGCCGTCGCGGGCCGCGACGAGCTTGCTGAACAGGTCTTTCCCGGGATTCCGGCGCAGGTGGCGGAGGTGCTCGCCGAGCCAGGTGTCGAACTCGGCCAGCGCCGTTTCGACGTGGCGGAACGTGCGCCAGCCGAGCCCGAGGTCGAGGCTGGGCGCCGCCGCGGCGCCCAAGGACAGCACCTTGCCGAGGTCGGCCGGTGGCACGCCGAGGATCTCGCTGATGACCGTCACCGGCAGCAGGCCGCAGTAGGACTCGACGAGGTCGAGCGGGCGGCCGGGGTCCAGCCCGTCGAGCAGGCCGTCCGCGATCTCCTGCACCCGGCCGCGCAGCTGCTCGACCGCGCGCACGGTGAACACGCCGGTGACCAGCTTGCGGTAGCGGGTGTGCTCGGGCGGGTTGACGGCGAGCAGCGACGGCGGCCGCACCGGGTGCAGGTGCTCGCCGGCCGACCACTCGACCAGGCGGCCGAGCGCCGACCCGTCCGACCCGATGACGCCGACGCGGAAGTCCTCGCTGGCGAGTACCTCCCGGACCGCGGCGTGCGTGGTGGTCATCCAGCCGAAGCGGGTGCGGGCGAGCGGGCCGGTGTCGCGGATCTCCTCGAACAGGCCGGTCAGGTCGCGGCCGTCGGCCGCGGCGACCACCATCCGCCCCTGGAGGTCCCCGCGCCGGGCCTCGCGGCGCAGCACGGTCCGGGGGAGCGCGTGGCCGAGGCCCCAGCGGACGACGGGTTTCGCGCGGGCCAGGGCTCCTTCGAGCACGGCTTCCCCCTTCGGTCGGCGTGCCTACAGTGTAGGTTATTGCCGCCCGCCCGCGGGCTCATCGCGGTTGTCCGGGCCTCTGCCCGACCGGCGCCAGGAGCACTCCCAGCGCGAGCAGTTCCGTCAGCGCCATCCCGCGTTCCACCAGGCCCAGCGGGATGAGCGTCCACCAGCGGCCGTCTTCCGCCGCGGCGACCACCACCGCGCCCAGGATCACCGCGAACCAGCCCAGTGACACGATCGCCAGCACGCGCGCCAGCCGGCGGCGGAGCGGCGCCGAGGGGAACGCCGTGCGCGCCGCGACCAGGACCGCCAGCGGCAGGGCCACGAACGCCACCACGCTGGCGATCCGGTGCAGCGTGCCGCCGAAGTCCGCGCGGGAGACCGTCGCCCAGTCCGGCTTGGGGAACGCCACGATGACCAGCAGCCCGACTGTCCACAGTGTCCCCAGGATGGCCGCGGGCACCGGGAGCCGCCGCTGGCCGCGCAGGACCGCCAGGCCGGCCGCCGAGCCGAGGGCGACCAGGACCACCGCGAGGTCGAAGACCCACTTGTGATCGGACAACCCGTATTCGCTGATCGTGCGGCGGGTGACGCTGATCCGGTCGGTGGGCGGGATGACCTGCAGCAGCAGCACCAGGCCGGCGCCGAGCACCATGGCCGCGATGCCCGTCAGCGAGACCGCGACCGACAATCGTCGCGCAGGGACGGTGACCATGGACGCACAGTAGCCGACCAGTGGTTGAACTCCCGGTGAAAGGCGCCGCCGCGTTGAACGCTGTACGACTTACGGCGGTGTCCGCGGCCGGATTTCCTCCATTATGGTCCTCCGCTACCGGTACGTCCGTGCGTGCCGGCCTCGGTCAAGGAGGTCTCTTCCTGTGGGGAATTCACCAAGACGGCTGGTGATGCTGGCTTCGGCCGTCGCGCTGGCCGGAACGTTCGTCGTGTTGCCGTCCGGCACCGCGGGCGCGGCGCAGAACATCCTGCGCGCCGACAAGCCGGTCGCCCGCTCGTGCTTCGCGAAAGTGCTGCCCAAGGGCACCTCGGGCACCGATCGCCGCGAGCTGACGTCCACCGTGGACGGTCTCGTCCAGGCGCGGCTCAAGCCGGCGCAGGGCGCGGAGGGTGACTGGGACGTCGCCGTCTTCGACAAGGCCACCGGCGCGGTGGTCGCCGCTTCGGCGGCGTTGCGCACCCACGAACTCGCCGAGAGCTTCGTGAAGAAGGGCCAGGAACTCGTCGTCCAGGGCTGCCGTTACGGCGGCTCGGCCGGTCAGGCCCAGCTGGGTGTCGACTTCCTGGCGCTGACGCCGCAGGGCACGCCGACCGGTGCGGCCGCGGCCGCCCAGCGCGCGGAGCTCGTCCGCGTCGAGACGCCGACGCGCGCCGACAAGAACAAGCTGACCGGGCTCGGCCTCGACGTCACGGAAAAGGGTGACGCGACCGGGGTCGAGGTCGTCCTCGCCGGCGACGCCGACCGCAAGACGCTGAAGGACAGCGGCTTCAAGTCGAAGGTCATCGAGGCGGACCTGTCGGCCAAGTCCGTCCAGGACGCGAAGACCGATCGCCAGTACGCCGCGAAGACGGCCGCTTCGGCGCTGCCGTCCGGGCGCACGAGCTACCGGCACCTCTACGAGTACAACTTCGAGATGAAGGAACTCGCCCGCAAGAACCCGAACCTGGTTTCGGCGTTCACCATGCCGGAGTCGACCTGGGAAGGCCGGGACGTCGTCGGCGTCGAAATCGCCACGGACGTCAAGAACCTGACCGACGGCAAGCCGGTGAACTTCACCATGGGCGTGCACCACGCCCGGGAGTGGCCGGCCGGCGAGCACGTCATGGAGTGGGCGTACGAGCTGGTCAACGGCTACTCCCACGACGCCGCCATCCGGTCCATGGTGGGCAAGACGCGCAACATCGTCGTGCCGATCATCAACCCGGACGGCTTCGAGATCTCCCGCGAGGCCGAGCCCAAGGGCGACTTCACCCGGTTCGACTACGAGATGAAGCGCAAGAACTGCAACGTCAACGACTCGCCGCCGCAGTACGCGACCGGCGTCTGCAAGGCGAACCCGGGCGGCCGCCTGCGCGGCACCGACCCCAACCGCAACTACGGCGGCTTCTGGGGCGGCAACGGCGCCGAGGTGGCCTGGAGCGGCGACACCTACCGCGGGTCCGCGCCGTTCAGCGAGCCCGAGGTCCGGAACGTGCGCTCGATCGTGTCCTCGCGCCAGGTGACGAACCTGATCACGATGCACACCGTCGCCGCGCTGGTGCTGCGCCCGCCGGGCGTGGCGGACGTCCGGCCGCCGCTGGAGGAGCCGCAGTACAAGGCCCTCGGCGACAAGCTGGCGTCGCGCAACGGCTACACGAGCGAGCCGAGCTGGGCGCTCTACGACACCACCGGCACCACCGAGGACTGGTCGTACTGGGCCACCGGCGGCTGGGGCTTCACCATCGAGGTCGGCGGCAACGGCTTCCACGGCCCCTACGCCGACAGCGTCGTGGCCGAGTACGAGGGCCTGGCCCCGGCGACCGGCGCCGGCAAGGGCGGCAACCGCCAGGCGTTCCTGGACATGCTGGGCAACGCGGCCGACCCGCAGCAGCACTCGACGCTGATCGGCTCGGCGCCGAAGAACTACCAGCTCAAGCTGCACAAGACGTTCCAGACGCCGACGTCGCCGGTGATCCAGCCCGACGGCTCCACCAAGCCGCCGATCTACATCACCGACGACCTGAACTCGAAGTTCACCGCCACCGGCGGGCGCTTCGCGTGGTCGGTCAACCCGTCGACGCGGCCGTACGTGGCCGGCCGGTACGGGCGCGACCCGCAGGGCCCGGCGCAGCAGGGCTTCGCGGTCGCCAACCCGGCCGGGGTGCCGCCGATCAACCAGAACTACCCGGTGGACCCGGCGGGTGACTCGTTCACCTTTCACGTCGACGGCCTGCCGAAGGTCGACAACGGGAAGTTCAGCGTCAACATCAACTGGGCGAACACCACGACCGACTGGGACCTGTACATCTACGACTCGGCGGGCAACCTGGTCAGCTCGTCGGCGAACGGTGGCACGACGTCCGAGCACGCCGTGCTGTTCGACCCGCCGGCCGGCGACTACAAGGCCGTGGTGGTCAACTACGACCAGACCAACCCGGCCGCGGTCGACGACTGGGCCGGCGACGTGTCGTTCTCGTCGCCGATCCCGCCGACGTACGGGACGAAGGAGGCCTACCAGCTGACCTGCTCGGCCCCGAACGGCAAGCTCGTCGGCGTGGCGGACGTCTTCGCCGACCGCGGCCAGACGGTCGACGTCGGCGAGGTCTGCACCCGTTCCGCGCACGCGCAGAAGCAGCGCGCTTCGGGCGGCGTCCGGTAGTTCGGTTCGGTAGTTCGCTTCGGTTCGTTCGTGAAGGCCTCCTCGCTCGCGCGGGGAGGCCTTCACGGCGTTAGGGCGAGGGCGAGGCCGAGGACGACGAGAACGGTGCCCACGACGCGGTTGAGGGCCGGCTCGGCGCGGGCGTACCACCGCTGGGTGGCGGGGGAGGAGAACAGCAGGGCCACGAGCAGGTGCCAGCCGGCCGAGGCGGCGACGATCAGCGCGACGGCGGCGGCGCGCACGGCGGCGGGTTCGGTGGGCGGCAGGGCCGCGGTGAGGACGCTGCCGAAGAACGCGGCGGCCTTGGGGTTGGTGAGGTTGCTGACGACGCCGCGGCGGAAGGCGCTGCCGCCCCGGGCAGGCGCGCTTTCCTGGTTCGGCGGGGTGGGCGCAACTTCGTTCTGGTGTGGTGGCGCCACCGGATCGCCGGGACTGCCGGGGCTGCCGGGATCGCGGGACATGTCGGGACTGCCGGGCGCGCTGGGGCTGCCGGGCGAGCCGGAAACACCGGGATCGCCGGTACTGCGGGGATCGTGGGGCATGTCGGGACCGCCGAGACCGCCGAGACCGCCGGGCGCGGTGGGGCTGCTGGGATCGTGGGACGCGCTGGAAATACCGGGCGCGCTGGCCGTGCCGGGACCGCCGGGATCGTGGGCCGCGCCAGGACCGCCGAGCGCGCGGGGATCGCCGGGATCGTGGGGCGCGCCGGAACCGCGGGGATCGTGGGGCGCGCCAGGACTGCCAGGACTGCCAGGACCGCCAAGACCGCCAAGACCGCCAAGACCGCCAAGACCGCCAGGACCGCCAGGACCGCCAGGACCGCCGGGACCGCCGGGACCGTGGGAACCGCCGGGCCCGCGGGCGTGCCACCACAGCCGCGCACCCAGCCACGCCAGATAGCCGCCGCACGCCACGCGCAGAGCCGTCGCCAGCCACGGTGTGCGGGCGAGCACGCCACCGAGCCCGAAGACGGCGACCGCGGCCAGCAGCCCGCCCGCGGCGACCACCCCGAGCGCGATCGCCACCGCGGCCCGGCGCGTCCCGGTGGCGGCCGTGTGCGCGATGAGGACGAAGTTGGGGCCGGGGGTGATCGCGGCCGGGAGGTAGGCCAGCAGGACGGTGCCCAGGGTCGCGGCGGGACTCACGCCGCGGGGCCGCCGTCGCGGGCGCCGGGGTGAAGCCGAAGGCCAGCACGCGAAGCCCCCGGAACTGTCGGTGCCCTCGGGTAGCGTGGAAAACGGGGGCTGCTCATGCCGCCCGACCGCCGCCGACCACCTGGTCGCGCATCGTCCGCAGCGTCTCGTGGTCCACTGTGGACGGCTCGGCGGCCAGCCATTCGCCGATCTCGTGCAGGAACTCTTCCGGTGTCATCGGTGCGACCGCCAGCTCGCCCGGGTCCGCCGTGGTCAGGTCGCCGCTGCGGCTCGGGTACACGATCATCGCGCCCCGCAGCGCCACCCCCGGGAGCAGCTCGCGGTAGGCCGCCAGGCTCTCGGCCAACCGGCTGCCGCCGCCGCGGAACGGGCGGCCGTTGCGCAGCAGCCGGCCGTCCTCCGCCGTCTCGTAGTGGCCCGGCAGCCACAGCTTCGACTCGATCAGCACCAGCCGCTTCCCGCACAGCACGGCGTGGTCGACGTCGGCGAACACCGAGCCCGGCCAAGCGAGCCCGTGGAAGATGCGGGCGCCCGGCAGCCGGGTCAGGTACCCCTCGAGCAGGTCGGCGGTGAGCCGCTCGGCCAGCTCGTCACGCTCGGTGCCGGGCGCGCCGAACACCGTGCGGCCGCCGAACTCCTCGGCGTACGCCTCGCGCGCCTTCGCCGCCCGCAGGTACCCGCGCGCCAGCCGCTGGACCAGCAACGCCGTGCCGGCGGTGAGCAGCAGCCAGACGATGAGCACCGGCGTGCTGAACCCGACACCCGTGACCAGCGGCAGCAGCACGAGCACCATCCCGGCCACCGCGACGACCACCGGCGTGTGCCCCGGCTCGCGGCGGCGGCCGTGCCGCATGCGGGTGTCCTCGCCGGCGAAGTGCCACCAGCTCAGGTCCTCGGCGTCCAGCTCGGGCAGGTCGGGGACGAAGCCGGGCTCGTCGCCGAAGCGCCGCCGGGGACGCGGCCGGACCGGCACCGGCACCACGGTCGCGCCGCCGGAGTCGTAGCGGGCGCGGGCCTTCGGGTCGCTCAGGACGTCGTAGGCCTCGCGGAGCAGCCGGAACGTGCCGACCGTGCCGCCGCCGTCCGGGTGCATGGTCTTGGCCAGCCGGCGGTAGGCCGCCTTGACGTCGGCCGCCGTGGCGTCGCGGCGGAGGCCGAGCACCTCGTAGTAGTCGACGTCGGGCACGCGGGTGGTCACCTCCGATGGCTGCGCGAAGACTTTATGGGGTCCGGTCGCGGGGCCTGTCACCGCCTCGGCGGCGCGCCGGAGTGATTGTCCTCGGTGCAGGTCAGGGCGGTGTGAGCGGTTTTGCCGGTGACGGCCCGGAAACGGCCCCTCCGGGGTGGCGCGGCCGGCGGATCCGGTGACGGCGTCCCGCATGGTGGTGGCGACTTTGTCTTCCGTGGTCAGGTAGTGTCCATTGAGGACTGATTGTCACCCGGAAGTGTTGCCGCGCCCAAGAAAGTCGGGCCCGCCGTGACTTTTCGTAGTCGGAAGCCACCCGAATGGCCGTGAACATGTGTTCGAATCTTCGGCTAGTCTTGAGGCATGTCCTCGACACCTCTCAGACGTGACGGGCCCACCGCCACCCCACCTCGGCAGCGGGCCCGTCACCCCCGTCAGCGCTCGCGCAGCAGGTACCGCTGCAGCTTGCCGCTGGCATTGCGCGGCAGTGCGTCGAGGAAGCGCACCCGGCGCGGGTACTTGTACGGCGCGGCAACGGCTTTGGCGTGCTCCTGCAGGGCGTGCACGACGTCCGGGCCCGGGGCGGCGCCGGGCCGGAGCACGACGAAGGCCGTCACCACCGCGCCCCGATCCGGGTCGGGTGTGCCGACGACCGCGCACTCCTCGACGTCCGGGTGCGTCAGGAGCACCTCTTCGACCTCGGGGGCCGCGATGTTGTAACCGGAAGAGACGATCATGTCGTCGCTGCGCGCCACGAAGCGGAAGTAGCCGTCCGGCTCGCGGACGTAGGTGTCGCCCGTGATGTTCCAGCCGTCGCGGACGTAGCCGGCCTGCCGGGGATCGCCGAGGTAGCGGCAGCCGGTGGGGCCCTGGACGGCGAGCAGCCCGGGAGTGCCGTCCGGGACGGGCCGGCCGTCGGCGTCCAGGACGGCGGCGCGGAAGCCGGGGACGACCTTGCCGGTCCGGCCGGGGCTGGCGTCGTCGCCGGCGGCGGAGATGAACACGTGCAGCATCTCCGTGCTGCCGATGCCGTCGATCAACGGCGATCCGACGACCTCGCGGTACCGCTCGGCCACGGCGGCGGGCAGTGCTTCCCCGGCGGAGACGGCGCGGCGGACCCCGGCCAGCAGGGGCCCGTCGCCGGCGCCGAGGATCGCGCGGTAGGCGGTCGGGGCGGTGAACAGCACCGTCACCGCCTGCTCGGCGACGATCGACGCCAGCTCCTTGGGCGTCGCGCGTTCCAGCAGGAGCACCGACGCGCCGGCGTGCAGCGGGAACACCAGGAGGCCGCCCAGGCCGAAGGTGAAGGCCAGGGGCGGGGTGCCGCAGAAGACGTCGTCCGGGGTGGGCCGGAGGACGTGCCGGGAGAACGTGTCGGCGATGGCGAGCAGGTCGCGGTGGAAGTGCATGGTGGCCTTCGGCGTCCCGGTCGTGCCGGAGGTGAAGGCGAGCAGGGCGACGTCGTCGGCGGCCGTCGGCACGTCGGCGAAGGTCGCCGGGTGCCGGGCGCAGCGTTCGGCCAGTCCGGCGCGCCCCGTGCCGCCGGACCCGGTGCTGCTGGACCCGGTGCTGTAGGGCACCACGGGCAGCGTGGGCGGCAGTTCGTCGAGCAGGCGCTCGTCGCACAGGGCCACCGTTGGCTGCGCCCGGTCGGTGATCTTGTCCAGCTCGCCGCGGCGCAGCATCGGCATGGTCGTCACGGCGACGGCTCCGGCCTTCAGGACGCCGAGCCAGCACGCCGCGAGCCACGGCGTGTTGGTGCCGCGCAGCAGCACGCGGTTGCCGGGCACGACGCCGAGCTCGGCGGTGAGGACGTGCGCGATCCGGTTGGCGCGGGCGAGGACGTCGCCGTAGGTCCACGTCTCGTGCGGGGTGCGCAGGCAGGGGCGGTCCGGGCCGAGGCGGGCGGCGGTCTCGTCGAGCAACGCCGTCGCGGCGTTGAGGCGGTCCGGGTAGTGCAGCTCCGGCAGGTCGAACACCAGCCGCGGCCACTGGTCGCCGGGTGGCAGCCCGTCGCGGCAGAACGAGTCCGTGTGAGCGCTGGGAGAAAGCCTCATCGCCGCTCCTCGGTCTCGGCCGGCCCGCCACCAGGAACGTAGCACTCGTTGCGACCGTCGAGAAGACGCAATGTCGTATCGATGACGACGGCAACCGGCGAGCCATGCTCCGCTCCGAGGGGGCGACGGGCGCCGAGTCACCCCGTCGTGGGCGCGCGGGATCACCGCGTCGCGGGCTGCCGCACAGTAGCTTTTCGATCATGGTCGAGACGCCCGAACCGCCTCCCACGCTGGCCGATCCGCGCGCGCTGCTGGTGGGCTACCTCGACCACAGTGCCGCCGTCATCCTGCGCAAGCTCGACGGCCTCTCCGAACGTGACCTGCGCCGGAGCGTGCTGCCGTCGGGCTGGACGCCGCTGGGCATGGTCAAGCACCTCGCCTGCACCGAACGCTTCTGGATCCGGTACCTGTTCGCCGGCGAGGACGTCGACTTCTCCTGGCCCCGCACCGCCGAGCAGGAGTGGTTCGTCGCGCCGGCGGAACCGTCGGCGGACATCACCGCGTTCTTCCTGGCGGAGCGCGAAAACTGTGCCCGGCTCGCCGCGGTCACCCCGCTCGACGGCCGGGCCGTCCGCACGACCCGCCGCGGCGGTGCCGAAGAGCACCCCACGTTCGCGTGGATCCTGTGCCACCTGGTGCAGAGCTTCGCCCGGCACGCCGGGCACGTGGACGTCGGCCGCGAGCTGATCGACGGCGTGACCGGCAAATAGCGCGTCAGGCGGGCGGCGCGACCGTGGCGTCCTGGTTCGCGCGGCGCAGCGCGTCGGCGACGAAGCCGGTGGCCTTCAGCTCTTCGACCAGGTCGTGCAGGAACGCGATCGTCTCCGGGCGGCGGTCCGGGGTGGTGCAGACCGCCTGCCGGATCTCCATGAAGCGTCCCGGAAGCACGCTGGTCCCGGGGTGGGCGGCGACGTAGGCGGTCATCGGCTGGCGGATCCCGGCGGCGACCTCGAGGCCTTGGTCCTCGAACGCCGTGACACCGTCCTCGCCGCGCACGATGGTGGCCTGCCGGAGGGGCCGCGTCAGGTAGAGGTCGTACGCGGACCCTTGCTTGACGCCGATCCGGACGTCCGGCCGGTCGACGTCGGACGGCGTGGTGAAGGGCGAGCCGTCCGGCACGACGTACACACCTTCGATGACGACGTACGGCGCGGTGAACGCCACCTCGGCCGCGCGGGCGGGCTCGATCGCCAGGAAGCCCAGGTCGGCCGCACCCGAGGTCAGCGCCTCGAACGACTTCCGGGCCGCGTCGAAGCAGGCGAACTCCACCGGGACGGCCAGCCGCGCCGCCACCTCGCGCGCGAGGTCGACCGTGACCCCGCCCGGTTCCGCTGGCGTGCCGTGCGCGAGCACGGGATTGCCGAGGTTGACGGCGGCGCGCAGCGCCCCGGTGGGCGCGAGGTCCCGGGCGACGGCGGACAGATCTCCCATGACCGGCGAGGCTATCGGCGGGACTCCGCGTGCGCCCCGCGATTGTCGCTCACGCCACCGGCGGCTCGTCCGCGGTGGTCAGGGCGAACACCGTCTCCTGGTGGTAGACCTCGCCGGGGCGCAGCACCGTGCTGGGGAAGTCCGGGCGGTTGGGGGAGTCCGGGAAGTGCTGGGCCTCCAGCGCGAAGCCGGCGCCGCGGTGGTACGGGCGGCCGCCGGTGCCGGTGAGGGCCGAGGTCAGGTAGTTGCCCGAGTAGAACTGCAGGCCCGGCTCGGTCGTCCACATGGTGAGCAGGCGCCCGGACGCCGGGTCCCACGCGCGGGCGGCGAACGGCGCGCCGTCGTCGAGCACCCAGTTGTGGTCGTAGCCCTGGCCGATCACCAGCTGGGGGTCGGGTTCGCCGACGCGGGCCCCGATCGGCGCCCCGCGGCGGAAGTCGAAGGGCGTGCCCTCGACCGGGACCGGGTCGCCGGCCGGGATCAGGTCGTCCCCGGTCGGGCAGAACCGGCTCGCGGCGATCTCCAGCCGGTGCTCGTGGACGTCGCCCGCCCCTTCGCCGGCCAGGTTCCAGTAGGTGTGGTTGGTCAGGTTGACCACCGTCGGCGCGTCGGTGGTCGCGCGGTAGGTGATGCGCAGCCGGTCGCGCGCGTCGACGCGGTAGGTGACCTCGGTGGTGAGCCGGCCGGGGTAGCCCTGGTCGCCGTCCGGGCTGACCAGCGTGAGCCGCAGGGCGACGCCGTCGCCGTCGCGGATTTCGGCCGCCGCCCAGACCCGCGTGTCGAACCCGGCGGGGCCGCCGTGCAGGCTGTTCTTGCCGTTGTTGAGGGGCACTCGGTACTGGACGCCGTCGAGGGTGAAGGTGCCGCCGGCGATCCGGTTGGCGAATCGGCCGATCACCGCGCCCAGGAACACCCGGTCCGCCCCGGGCCGGTTGTTGGCGACGTAGGTTTCGAGATCGGCGAAGCCGAGGACGACGTTGCCGGGGTGACCGTCGCGGTCCGGCGCTTCCAGCGACTGCAGCACGCCGCCGTAGTCGAGCACGCGCACGACCGGCCCGCCGGGCCGCCCCAGCGTGTACCGGTGGACGTCGGTGCCGCCGGCCTGGCCGAACAACTCCCGGGTGAGTTCGGGTGCGGTCATCGGTGCGTCCTCCAACCGACTGTTAGCGCTAACAGCCTGGAACGACTTTAGATTCGAGGCCGCGCACGGTCAAGGACCGAGGCTGCCTCCAGGGAAGGCAGCGGCCTGGCAAGGGTGCGGTGGTCCGGCCGGCGGCGGCTCGGCTCACGCCATGAATGACTCATTCATGGCATCCCACGCAAGGAATGAGTCATTCATGACCTCGCATGCCGTCAGCGGCCGTCCGTCGGCGGGCGGGTGCCCAGCAGCCGGTGGGCGCACAGCGCCATCTGGATCTCCAGGCGCTTCGCCGGATCCGCCAGCCGGTCGCCGAACAGCTCGCTCAGCTGGCTCACGCGGTAGCGGACCGTCTGGGGGTGGATCCGCAGGGCCTGGGCGATCTCCGGCGTGTTCCCGTTGTGCTCCAGCCAGCTCAGCAACGTTTCGGCCAGCCGGGTCTGCTGCTTCACCGTCAGGCCCGCGAAGGGGGCGAGCGCTTTCGCCGACAGCTCGTCCAGCAGGAAGCGGTCGAGCAGCAGCCAGTGCGTCGCCAGGTGGTCGGCCGTGTGCGTGACCGGGCCGTCGCCGGCCAGGCCGCGGCGGAGGAGGTCGAGCGTGCGGCGGGCCCACAGCAGCGACGTCGCCGCGTCGGCCGGGCGGACCCGGGGGCCGATCGCGGCGCGCCAGCCCGGTAGCCGGCCTTCGAGGCCCCGCAGGTCGCGGTCCGGGTTCGGGGTCAGCAGGCACGGCTCGGGGCCGTCCAGATCGAGCAGCACGTCGTCGGCCAGCCGCGGCGACGGCGGCGGGTGCCGCTCGGTGCGCGGGTCGAGCGCGACAACCGTGACCCACTCCGGCACCGTCCACTGCGCCGCCTTGGCCATGGTCGCCAGCGTGGCCGGGGACGTGGGCGGGGTGGCCAGCAGCAGTTCGAACAGCCGGCGCCGCCGTCGTTCGAGCGTGCCGCTCGCCATCGCCTGCGCCAAGGTGTACCCCTCGACCGAGTACGAGGAAATCTCGTCCACGTAAGCGAAAACGGCTTCCGCGCCGACGCACAGCACGGCCGCCGGGAACCGGTGCGCCTGGCCCAGTTCGGCTATGTAGTGCCACGCCGCGCGGCCACCCGCGCGGTAGGCGGCCTGCAGGGAATTGAGGCTGCCGCCGTCGTGGTGCACGCGCTTGCCGACCTCCACGAACAGCTTCGCCCCAATGTCCTGTGTGGACGCCAGGTCCTCGATGCTGTCGATGCAGCCGAGCACCGCCTGCTCGATCGCGAGCACGATCATCTTGCCGAACTCGCCCTCGAGGGGCTTGGCGTACTCGGGGACGGCCCGCTGGACCTCCTCGAGGATCCGCCGGGCGAGCTGGTCGGCGTGCGGCCGGAACCGCCGCCCCAGTTCGGTCGGCAGCGAACACCACAGCTGCCGCGCGCGGCCGGTGCCCCGCGGGTGCGGAATCGCCGCCTGCGTGATCGTCCGGGTCATGGCTCACACCCCTTGCCGCGCTTCGTGGAGAGTCCGCGCCGTGCTCGGCGCGGACGTCATGTACTCACACGGGATCGGACTTGGCAACCGCCGCCCCTGCGTCCGGAGCGGGTTCTGTCACGCCGGGCTCAACGGCCACACCGGAGTTTGTCACCTCCCGGACAAAGTGGGAACACTAACCACGGCAAAGGTTTCCGGAATCCGATTTGTGAACCGAGACGGTATCTTCGCGCCCCTTCCCGTTGTTAGCGTGATCAACCGGCACGCGGGAGGAGAACACCGATGACGGCGCTCGTTTCCTGGTGCTTCCGCCGGGCCGGCGTCGTGATCGCGCTGTGGCTGGTGGCGCTGGGCGGGCTGGTGGCCGCCGCGGCGCACACCGGCGCGGCCTTCCGCGACACGGTGGACCTGCCCGCCGCGGACAGCACGGCGGCGGCGAACCTGCTGCGCGCTTTCGGTGCCGGTAACGCCGGGGAACGTGTCGTCGTCCGCTCGGAGGACGGCCCGGCCGACAGCGGCGCGGGCCGCGTCCGGCTCGACGCGCTCGCCGCCCGGCTGGCAGCGGTGCCGCACGTCGTGTCCGTCGATCCGCCGCCCGGCCGGCTGTCCGCCGACCGGCGGATCGCGGTGCTCACCGTGCGCTTCGACGCCCCGGCCGCCGACCTCGGGCAGGGGACGGCCGACGCGCTGGCCGCCACCGTCCGTGACGCCGAGGGCCTCACCGCCGGCGTTTCCGGAGAGCTCGCCGCGATGACGGCCGCCGCGCCCGACCTGGGCAACGCCGGGATCGGCCTGCTCGCCGCGGCCGTCGTGCTGCTGGTGGCCTTCGGTTCGCTGGCCTGCGTCCTGCTCCCGGTCCTGACCGCGGCGGTTTCGGTCGGCTGCGCCCTGGCCGCGGTGACGCTGGTGTCGCACGTCATGACCATGCCGAAGATCAGCACCGAGATCGCCGCGCTGCTAGGGCTCGGTGTCGGCGTCGACTACGCGCTGTTCGTGCTGACCCGCTACCGGCAGGGCCGCCGGGACGGTGCCGGGCCGGCGGCGGCGCTGGCCGTCGCGGCCGCGACCTCCGGCCGCAGCGTGGTCTTCGCCGGCGTCACCGTGTGCGTCTCGCTCGCCGGGATGCTCACCGTCGGCCTGCCGTTCCTGGACGGGATCGCGGTCGCCGCCGCGGTTTCGGTGCTGCTGACCGCGTTCGCCGCCCTCACCCTGCTGCCGGCGCTGCTGCGGCTCCTGGGCCGCCGGATGCGCCTGCGCCCGGACGGCAGCGCGGGCCGGTGGGCCCGGCTCGCGGGGTCGGTGACCGCGCGGCCCGGCCCGTACACCCTGGCCGCCCTGCTGGTCGTGGCCGTGCTCGCGCTGCCGATGACCGGCCTGCGGCTCGGCGTGCCGGACGCCGCGTCCGACCCGCCCGGCAGCGTCACGCGGACCGCGGCCGAGCTGCTCGAGGAGGGCTTCGGCCCGGGCGCCGACACGCCGTTGCTGGTGGTCGGGACCGGCGGCGGCGATGCGGTGGGCGCGCTGCGGGAAGCGCTGCTCGCGAGCGCGGACGTCGGCCCGCCCGCCGCCCTGCCCGGCGGAACGTGGCTGCTGACGGTGCTCCCGCGGACGGGCCCGAGCGATCCGGCCACCGGCGATCTGCTCGCGTCGACGCGGGTGATGGCCAGGGTCATCGGCAGCCCGGACGCGCACGTCGGCGGGGTCGTCGCGGCCCGGGCCGACTTCGCGAAAGCGATCACCGCGCGGCTGCCGTTGTTCCTCGCCGCCGTCGTCGGGATTTCGGTCCTGCTGCTGGCCTGGGTGTTCCGCAGCGTGCTGATCCCGCTCACCGCGGCGGTGATGAACCTGCTGACCGCGGCCGCCACGACCGGCGCGGTGGTGTTCGCCTTCGGCGGCCCGATCGAGCCCTACCTGCCCGTGTTCCTGTTCGCCGGGCTGTTCGGGCTGTCGATGGACTACGAGGTCTTCCTCATCGCCCGGATC
The DNA here is from genome assembly GCF_040638975.1 of Amycolatopsis sp. NPDC024027. Lineage (NCBI taxonomy): Bacteria > Bacillati > Actinomycetota > Actinomycetes > Pseudonocardiales > Pseudonocardiaceae > Amycolatopsis > Amycolatopsis sp. NPDC024027. Next base: position 301,412 of record NZ_JBEZYY010000006.1, on the reverse strand, counting down.
CAGGAGGCGTGGCGCCGCCACGGCGATCCGCGGGCCGCCATCGTCGACGGCGTCGCGGCGACCGGCCGGACCATCACCGCGGCCGCGCTGATCATGGCGCTGGTGTTCGTCTCGTTCGCCTTCGTGGACGCCCGGGTGGTGCGCGAGGCGGGGGTCGGGCTGACCGTCGCCGTGCTCCTGGACGCGGTCGTGGTCCGGTGCGTGCTCGTCCCCGCGGTGATGGCCCGGCTCGGGGCGGCGAACTGGTGGTTCCCGCGCCGGAAGGCCGTGGCCGGCGGCGAGCTGGTGGGGAGCACGCGATGACGCGGCGCACCCTGTTCGTGCTCGCGCTCGGCGCGTTCGTCACGACGCTGGACAACACGATCGTCGCCGCGGGCGCGCCGTCCATCGCCCGCGACCTCTCGCTCGACGTCGGGGCGTTGCAGTGGATCGCGCTGGGGTACATGCTCCCGTTCGCCGGGCTCCTGCCGGTGGCCGGCGCACTGATCGACCGCTGGGGCCGGCGCCCGGCCCTGACCGGTGCCCTCCTCGCGTTCGGGCTCGGCGCGACGGCGGGTGGCCTGGCGGGTTCGGCGTGGCTGCTGGTCGCCGCCCGGGTGCTCCAGGGGCTGGCCGCCGCGTTTCTGGTGCCGGGCCTGCTGAGCCTGCTGCGGACCAACCTCGACGCGCGCGGCCGGACGCTCGGCGCGGCGGTCTGGACCGCCTGCCTGGCGGCCGCGCTGGCCCTCGGCCCCGCGCTGGGCGGTGTCCTGAGCGAATACTGCGGCTGGGCCTGGATCTTCTTCGTCAACCTCCCGTTCGTGGCCGTGATGCTGGGCCTGCTGCCGGGGACCGTGCCGCCCGGCCGCGGGGGCGGGACCCGCGCGCCACCGGCGTCGGCGATGTTCCTGGTGACGGCGAGCCTGGTGCTGCTCACCACCGCGCTGGCCGAACCCCGGCTCCGGATCCCGCTGCTCGCCGCGGGGACCGCGGTCGGGGTGGCGTTCCTCGTGCGGGAACGGCGGGCGGCCGACCGGCTGGTCCCGCCGGCGCTGACCGGCAACCGGGTGTTCCTGGGCTCGCTCGGCCTGCAGCTGCTGTGGGGACTGGGGATCTCCGGGATCTTCTTCTTCACGCCGTTGCTGCACCAGGAGTTCCTGGGCCTCGGCCCGGCCGGCGCCGGGCTGCCCCTGGTGCTGGTCGCGGTGGCGGTCGTGGCCGCGACGCCGCTGGTGCCGGCGGCCGTCGCCCGCCACGGTCCACTTCGGACGGTGGCGGCGGGGCTGGCCGTGGTCGGTGCGGGACTGCTCGCCCTCGCCGCGGTGAACCACGTCCCCGCGCTGTGGCCGCGCGTGCCCGGCCTGGTCCTGATCGGCGCGGGCTCGGCCTTCACCGTCCCGATGACGTCGCACGCGCTGGAGGTGGTGGAGCGGCGGTATTCCGGCACGGCGTCGGGATTGCTCACCGCGGGCCGGGAATTGTCGAGCGCGCTCGGCGTGGCGCTGATCGGCGCGGTGCTGACGTCGGTGCGCGCGGCGCGGCTCGAAGCGGGCGTCCCCGCCGGAGCGGCACTGGCCGGCGGGTACACCGCGGGCCTGCTCGTCGCGGCCGGGCTGACGTTCGCCGGCGCGCTGCTGGCCGTGCGCGTGCCGGGCACCCGGCCCGCCGAGACCTCGTCGCCGCGTGACAAACGTGCGGTGCCCTGACCCGTTTCCCCGTGAGTATCGGAGATTGAATCGTTGACAACCGCACCGGCGCGGTTATTCACTGCGCCGGTAAACGCTCTCTGCGAGGATGCATGGAAACCATTTCCCGGCCGGTTCCCGTCACCGGTGCGCCCGTCGACGGCGGCGAGTCCTTCGCGACCCTGCTGGGTCACTGGGCGCGCCGGCTCGGCGATCGGATCGCCGTGACCCACCTCGACCACCGCGACGGCGGCGACGGCCGGGCGGTCACGCTCACCTGGCGCGAGCTCGACCAGCGGGTCGAGGCGGTCGCGGCCCGGCTGTCCGAAGTGGCCGGTCCGGGGGAGCGGGCGGCGGTGCTGGCCGGGCAGTCCGCCGGCTACGTCGTCGCGTTCCTCGGCGCGCTGCGGGCGGGACTGGTCGCCGTGCCCCTGTTCGCACCCGGCCTGCCCGGGCACGCGGGCCGGCTGGCCGCGGCACTCGCCGACTGCGGCCCGCGGGTCGTGCTGACCACGGCCGGGGAAGGCGAGGCGGTCACGAGGTTCCTCTCCGGTTGCGCGGTCGACCCGGCGGTGGTCGACGTCGACGCCGTGCCGCCGGTCGAGCCCGGGGCGCACGACTGGCCCGAGCCCGATCCCGACGCCCCGGCCTACCTGCAGTACACGTCCGGCTCGACGCGCTCGCCCGCCGGGGTCGTGCTGACCCACCGCAACGTGCTCGCCAACGCCCGTCAGGCGTGCGCGGCCTACGGCGCCGAGAGCGGGACCACGTCGGCGGTCAGCTGGCTGCCGCTCTTCCACGACATGGGCCTGATCCTCGGCATCGGCGCGCCGATGGCCGGCGGGCTGGAAGCGGTCCTGATGGACCCGCTGGCGTTCCTCGAACGGCCCGCGCGCTGGCTGCGCGCCCTCTCGGCCAGTCCCGGCGCGATCAGCGCGGCGCCCAACTTCGCCTACGCCTACTGCGCTTCCCGCGTCACCGAGGACGAGAAGCTCTACCTCGAGCTGAGCCGGGTCGTCTCGCTGATCAACGGCAGCGAACCGGTGCTGCCGGCCACGATCGCCAAGTTCCACGCCGCCTTCGCCGGCTGCGGGCTGCGGCCGGAGGTGCACCGCTCCTCCTACGGCCTGGCCGAGGCCACCGTGCTGGTTTCCGTGACGGACGCGGGAAAACCGCCCCGGCAGGTCACGTTCGACCGGGCCCGGCTCGCCGCCGGATCCGCCGTGCCGGCCGCCGCGGGCGCGGCCGCCACGACGCTCGTCTCGTGCGGTCACCCGGTCGGCCAGCGGGTGCGGATCGCCGACCGGGTGACCGGGGAGCCCGCCGAGCCCGGCGAGGTCGGCGAAATCCGGGTCAGCGGCCCGAACGTCGGCCGCGGCTACTGGGGCCGGGCCGAAGCGTCGGTGGCCGCCTTCGGCCTGCCCCCGCTCGATCCGGACACCGGTGAGGGCTGGCTGGCGACCGGCGACCTCGGCGTGGTGTTCGACGGCGAGCTGTTCGTGACGGGCCGGCTGAAGGACCTGGTCGTCGTCGACGGCCGCAACCACTACCCGCAGGACATCGAGCAGACCGCCGAGGAACACCCGGCCGTGCGGCCGCACTCGGCCGCGGCCTTCGCGATCGACGGCGGCGACGGGGAAGCCGCGGTCGTCGTCCTGGAACGGGCGAAGAACACCGAAGCCGACGTCACCGAGGCCGCTGCGGCCCTGCGGGCGGCGGTTTCGGCCGGACACGGGCTACGCCTGCACGACGTCGTCTTCCTGGCGCCGGGCGAGGTGCCCCGCACCTCCAGCGGCAAGATCAGCCGGGCCCGGTGCCGGGAGTCCTATCTGGACGGTGTGCTCACCGCCCGGCGGCTCGGATGAGCGCGCCGGACGCCGCGGCGATCCGCGCCTGGCTGCTCGCGCGCCTCGGCGACGTGGACGTCGACCGGCCGCTGCACGAAACCGGACTGTCCTCGAGGGACGCGGCGAGCCTGGCGGCCGACCTGGGCGAGTTCACCGGGCGCCCGCTGTCGCCGACCCTGGTGTGGCAGTACCCGACGATCGCCGCGCTCGCCGGCCACTTGTCCACTGTGGATTCCGAGGTGGCGTACGTGCCGCTACCGGAGGACGGCGAGCCGATCGCGGTCGTCGGCCTCGGCTGCCGGCTGCCCGGCGGGATCGAATCCCCGGAAGCGTTCTGGCGCTTCCTCGACTCCGGCGGCGACGGCATCGGCGACGTCCCCGAAGGCCGCTGGGAGACCTTCGCCCCGGTGGAAGACCTCGCCGGCGTGCCGTCGCGCGGCGGGTTCCTCGACGACGTCGCCGGGTTCGACGCGGCGTTCTTCGGCATCACCCCGCGCGAAGCCGAGGCGATGGACCCGCAGCAGCGGATCCTCCTCGAGGTCGTCTGGGCGGCGCTGGAGCACGCGGGGATCCCGCCGGCCACGCTGCGCGGTACCCGGACCGGGGTGTTCGTCGGGCTGTCGGCCACCGAGTACGGCTCGCTGACGATGACCGACGTCGCGGGGGTCGACGTCTGGTCCGGGACCGGCGCGGCGGCGAGCATCGCGGCGAACCGGCTGTCGTACCTGCTCGACCTGCGCGGGCCCAGCCTCACCCTGGACACCGCGTGCTCGTCGTCGCTGGTCGCGGTGCACCAGGCGGTGCAGAGCCTGCGCCGCGGCGAGAGCGAGACGGCGCTCGCCGCCGGGGTGAACGTCCTGCTCTCGCCGGGCATCACCGCCGGTTTTCACCGGGCGGGGGTGCTGGCCGCGGACGGCCGCTGCAAGCCGTTCGACGCCGGCGCCGACGGGATCGCCCGCGGCGAAGGCTGCGGCGTGGTCGTGCTGAAGACGCTGCGGGCGGCGCGGCGGGCCGGGGACCGGGTGCTGGCGCTGATCCGCGGCAGTGCGGTGAACTCCGACGGCCGGTCCAACGGCCTGACGGCCCCCAACCCGGACGCTCAGGCGGCGTTGCTGCGCGACGCGTACGCCACGGCCGGCGTCGATCCGTCCTCTGTGGACTACGTCGAGGCGCACGGGACCGGCACGCCGCTGGGCGATCCGCTGGAGGCGGGTGCGCTGGCGACGGTGCTCGGGGCGGGGCGTTCGCCGGGACGTCCGCTGCTGCTGGGGTCGGTGAAGAGCAACCTGGGCCACCTCGAAGGCGCGGCCGGCATCACCGGGCTGGTGAAGGTGGTGCTGGCGATGACGCACCGGCGGCTGCCGCCGAGCCTGCACTTCCGCGAGCCGAACCCGCACATCGACTTCACCGGGTTGCGGGTGGTGGCGTCGGGGACGGACTGGCCGCGGTATTCGGGAACGGCGCGGGCCGGGGTCTCGGCGTTCGGGTTCGGCGGGACGAACGCGCACGTCGTGCTGGAGGAGTGGCCGGCGGCGTCGTTCCCGCCCCGGGCCGGTGCCGGTGGGCCGCGGGTGTTCGCGCTTTCGGCCCGGTCGGCGGAGGTGCTGCGGGCACGGGCGGGTGAGCTGGCGGACTGGCTGGCGGACGGTGCGGTGCCGCTCGACGCGGTCGCCTCGACGTTGGCGCACCGGCGGGAGCACCTGCCGGTGCGCGGGGCGGTGGTCGGGGATAGCCGGGGTGAGGTGGTCGAGGCCCTGCGGGGCTTGGCCGACGGGCGCGGTATCGCGGGCGGGGCCGGTGGTGCGGATGGGCCGGTCGACGTGGCCGGGGGAATCGGCACGGCCGGTGGCTTGTCCGGTGGCCCGGGTGGGGTCGGCGGGGCTGGTGGCGCGGCCGGTGCGGGCGGTGGTGCAGGTGGGTCGGTCGGCGTGGCCCGTGGGATCGGTGCGGCCGGTGGCCCGGGCGGGAGCGGTGGCGCGGCCGGTGAGCGGGGGGTCGTCTTCGTCTTCTCCGGCTATGGCTCGCAGTGGTCCGGCATGGGCCGCCTGCTGCTGCGCTCCGAACCGGCCTTCCGGGCCGAAATCGAGGCGCTCGATCCCGTCTTCCGGGCCGAAGCCGGGTTCTCGCTGCGCGAAGCCCTCGAACACGAGCTTCCCGACCTCGCCGCGACCCAGCTCGCGCTGTTCGGCGTGCAACTCGCTTTGGCCGCTCTCTGGCGCGCGCACGCGGTGACTCCCGCCGCCGTGCTCGGGCATTCGATGGGGGAGGTCGCCGCCGCGGTCGAGGCCGGGGCGCTCGATGTCGCCGGTGGCCTGCGGGTCATGGCCGCCCGGGCGCGGCTGCTCGCCGAGCTCGACGAACGCGGGGGCGGGGCGATGGCGCTCGTCGAGCTTTCGCCGGCCGAGCTCGCGGAATTCCCCGACGTCACCATCGCCGTGTACGCCTCGCCGACCCAGTGCACCATCAGCGGGGCCGCGGACCGCGTCGAGGCCGTGGTCGCGCACGCCGAACACCTCGGCCGGCTCGCGAAACGGCTGCCGGTCGGGGGTGCCGGGCACTCCGCCGCCGTCGAGCCGCTGCTCGGCCCGTTCCGCGCCGCGGTAGCGGGGCTGACCCCGGCCACGCCCGGAATCCGGTGCTACAGCAGCGTCCACGACGAGCCGCCCGCCTTCGACGTCGAGTACTGGGCGGCGAACCTGCGCCGGCCCGTGCGGTTCAGCCAGGCACTGGCCGCGGCCGCCGACGACGGGCACACCGTCTTCGTCGAGATCTCGCCGCACCCCGTCGCGCTGGCCGCGATCGAGCAGTCCGGCGGGCTCGGCCTGCCCTCGGCGAGCCGCCGGATCGACGAGCGGACGGCGTTCCTGACCAGCCTCGCCCGGCTGCACGTGCTCGGCGGTGACAACCGGAGCTTCGCTCCGAGCCGGAGTGGCCATCCCGGCGTGCTGGCCGCCCGGCCGCAGCTGCCGCCGGTCGAGCTGCCCGGCCCGGTCTGGCGGCACGAACGCTTCTGGCCGCGCCGGACCGTCCGCACCGGCGGCGCCCATCCCCTGCTCGGGGTCCACATCGAAGACCCCGGCGGCGGCCACCTGTGGCGGGGCGACATCGGCATCGCCGCGGTGCCGTGGCTGGCCGGCCACACCGTCCGGGACGTCCCGGTGTTCCCGGCCACCGGTTTCCTGGAACTCGCGCTCGCCGCCGCCGGTCCGGGTGGTCGCGTCCACGACCTCGAACTGCGGGAAGTCCTGCCGCTCGGCGACCACACCGAGGTGACCACGACGCTCCGCGGCACCGAATTGAGTGTCCACACGAGATCCGGGCGGTGGGTCCGGCACGCCACCGCGCGGATCGGCACCGGCGGCACACCGTCGGCGCCCTTCGGGGAAACCGCCGGGGAGCCGGTCGACGTCTACCGGGCGCTGGCCGAGCTGGGGCAGTCCTACGGCCCGGCCTTCCGCGGCCTGCGCCGGGTGACGGCCTCGCCCGGCCGCGCGTCGGCGTCGATCGCGCAACCGGAAGCCGACCATCTCGCGTACGTGCTGCACCCGGCGCTCGCCGACGCCTGCCTGCACGCGCTGGCCGCGGCCGTCGGCGACGCGGATGCCCTCTACCTGCCGCTCAGCGTGGCCGAGGTGGTGGTCGCCGGCGACCCGCGACGGGGCGTGCGGGTGGACGCCGTCCTGCGGGAGTCCGGCGACGGCGTGCTCGGCAGCGTCCAGCTGGTCGACGCCGGCGACGTCGTCCTGGTCGAATTCCGCGACGTCTACTGCCGCCCCTACCGCGACGCGGCGCTGACGCGGCTGCTGTTCGAGGCGGCCTGGCAGCCGGCGCCGCTGCCCGCCGCACCGGAATTGTCGGTGCCGGCCGGTAGTGTGGAAAACGGGGGGCGCCCCCGCGGGCCAAGGCGGGCGCATCGCTGGATCGTGCTGTCCGACGGCGATCTCGGCGAGCAGTTCGCGGGTGAGGACGTCCGCACCGCCCGCCTCGGCGACCGGCCCGAGCTGGCGAAACTGCTGCGCGACGGTGAACCGACCGCGGTCCTCGCCCTGCTCGGCGGTGAGACCGAGCCGGATCCGGCTCGCGGGGCGCGGCTGGTCGAGACCCTGGCCGGCGTCGTCGCCGAACTGGCCGAACTGCCGGTGGCGCCCAGGTTGTGGCTGGCGAGCGCCGGAGCGCACGCCGTCGAGCCCGGCGAGCGGGGCGATCCCGGGGTGGCCGCCTTGCGCGGGCTCGTGCGCGTGCTGGCCTTCGAGCACCCCGAGCTGCGGGTGAGCCAGGTCGACGGCGGAGCGGACCGGCTGCGGGACGAGGTCCGCGCGGACGGCCCGGACGACGAAATCGCCTGGCGTGGCGGCGTGCGGTACACGCGGCGCCTGATCCGGCCCGCCGTGGGTGACCCGGTCCGCGAGCCGGTCCGCGACGGCGCGTACATCGTCACCGGCGGCCTCGGCGGCCTGGGCCTGGCCGCGGCGAAGTGGCTGGCGGCGCGGGGCGCGACGCGGCTGGTGCTGAACAGCCGGCACGCCGCCGACCCCGGGCCCGGTGAACCGGGCGTCGACATCCGGGTGGTACCGGGCGACGTCGCCGCTCCGGGCACGGCCGAGACCCTGGTCGCGGCGGCCGTCGAAGGGGGCGTGCCGCTTCGCGGGGTGCTGCATGCCGCCGGCGTCCTGGCCGACGGCGCCGCGATCAGCCTCGACGGCGACGCGCTCGAAGCGGTCTGGCGGCCGAAGGCGCTGGGCGCGTGGCGGCTGCACGAAGCGACGGCCGGCCACGACCTCGACTGGTGGCTGGTGTACTCGTCGGCGGCCGCGCTGTTCGGATCGCCGGGCCAGGCCGCGTACGCGACGGCGAACGCGTGGGCCGACGCGCTGGTCGCGTGGCGCCGCGCCCAGGGCCTCCCGGCCGCGACGATCGGCTGGGGCGCGTGGGGCGAGGTGGGCGCGGTGGCCGGTTCGGCCAACCCGGTGCTCGAGCCGCTCGGCACCGAGGAAGCGTTGTCGGCATTGGACTTCGTGCTGGCGCGCGACCGCGCCGCGACCGGGGTGGCGCGGGTGGACCCGGGGACGGTGCTGGAGCTCTTCCCCAGGCTGGGGGAGCGGCCGTTCTTCACGCTGTTCGGACCGCGGGCCGCATCGTCCACATGGGACGGACTGGACGCGCTGCGCGGCGCCTCACCGGAGGCCGCCCACGCGGCGATCGCTTCGCACCTGGCGGGGTTGGTCGCGGACCTGCTGGGGTTGCCGGAGATCGACCGGACGGTGCCGCTCACCCGGCTGGGGCTGGATTCGCTGTCGGCGATGCGGGCGCGCGGCGCGGTGGAACGGGACTTCGGCCTGCCGCTGCCGATTCCCCTGCTGCTGCGGGGGGCCAGCTTGACGGAGCTTGCCGGGAACCTGGCCGAGCAGGCGGGTTTCGGGCCTGCTGCGTTGGCGGCTGGTGATCCACGGGGCCTCGCCGGACCCGCTGTGTCGGCGGTTGCCGGGCAGGCGGCCTCCGCCGGACCCGCTGCGCCGGCGGAGGCCGGTCCCCGGCACCTCCTCGGCCGGACAGCGCCTGCTGCGCCAGCAGTCACCGGGCCGCGGGATCCCGCCGAACGCTGGGTGGCCCGGCACTGGCGGACCGTCCTCGGCGGCGCCGAACCCGGCGTCCACGAGCACTTCGGCGGCGACCCCGCGCAGGCCCGGCAGCTGCGGGCGATCTTCGCCGCGCACCTCACCGCCGTCCCGGAGCAACACCGGCTCTTCGCCACCCCGACCGTCGCCGGGATGGCCGATCTCCTGCGGGCCGAGCTCGAAGGGCACGGTGGCGGCCCCGTGCGGCTCCTGCGCGATGGTGTCACCGGGCCGCCCGTCTTCCTCTTCCACCCGGCCGGCGGCACCGCGAGCGTCTACCGGGAACTCGCCCGGCTGCTCCCCGAAGGGCCGCCGGTCTACGCGTTCGAACGCCTCGACGAGCAGCACACCGTCGAAGGCAAAGCGGCCCGGTACGCCGAGCTGATCCGGGACATCCAGCCGGCGGGCCCCTACCGGCTGGGCGGCTGGTCGTTCGGCGGCTGTCTCGCTTACGAGACCGCACGTCACCTGAAAAACGCCGAACTCGTCTTCCTCATCGACACCATCCTGCCGCTGCCCGCCACGGGCACCGCGGCCGACGCACTGCTCGACCGCTTCGACCGGTTCGCCGGCCACATCTCGCGGACCTACGGCGTCCCCTTCGACGTGCCCCGCGAAGAACTGGCGAGGCTGGACGAGGACGCGCAGATCCGCTGGGTCATGGCCAAGCTCGCCGAGCAGGTGCCGGACCTGGGCGCCGGCGTCCTCAAGCACCAGTACGAGTCCTATGTGGACGCGCGGGTGGCCGAGCGGTACACGCCGGAGCGCTACGACGGGCGGGTGGTCCTGCTGCGCGCCCAGGATCCGCATCCACTCACCACCGCGCTGGACCCGCGGTACCTGCGCACCGACGACGCCCTCGGCTGGGACGCCCACTGCGGCGCCCTCGAAGTCGTGCGCGTTCCCGGCGACCACGTGTCGATGATCGATCCACCGCACGTGGCCGTGCTGGCCGAGCGGCTCGGGGCGGTGGTGCGGTGATGGACGAGCTGACCCCGACCACCGCCTTCCGGATCGCCGATCTCGCCGCCCGGCAGGACGAAGCCGTGCGGATCGCCGAAAAGCGGGCCGTCGACCGGCAGCACGCCAAGGGGAAGCTGACCGCGCGCGAACGGATCGGGCTGCTGCTGGACCCCGGGTCCTTCGTGGAGGTCGACCAGTTCGCGCGGCACCGGTGCGCGGAGTTCGGGATGGACGCGAACCGGCCGTGGGGTGACGGTGTCGTCACCGGGCACGGCACCGTCGACGGGCGGCAGATCTGCGTGTTCTCCCAGGATTTCAGCGTCTTCGGCGGCAGCCTCGGCGAGGTCTCCGGGGAAAAGGTCCTCAAGCTGATGGACCTGGCCATGACCATCGGCTGCCCGGTCGTCGGGATCAACGACTCCGGCGGCGCCCGGATCCAGGAAGGCGTCGTCTCGCTGGCGTACTACGCCGAACTCGGCCGCCGCAACGCCCATGCGTCCGGCGTCGTCCCGCAGATCTCGATGATCATGGGCCCGTGCGCCGGCGGCGCGGTCTACGCGCCGGCCATCACCGACTTCACCGTGATGGTCGACGACACCTCGCACATGTTCGTCACCGGCCCGGACGTCGTGCACGCCGTCACCGGTGAGCGCGTCACCGCGCAGGAACTCGGCGGGGCGGCCGTGCAGAGCGAGGTCGCCGGCAACGCCCACCACCGCGCCGCCGACGAACAGGACGCCGTCGACTGGGTGCAGACGCTGCTCGGGTACCTGCCCGCGAACAACCTCGACCCCAGGCCCGCGTACGCCGACGAAACCAGCCCCGGGCTCACCGCCGCCGACCTCGAGCTCGACCGGCTGGTGCCCGACTCGCCGCACCAGACCTACGACATGGCCGAGCTGATCCGCCGGCTGGTCGACGACGGCGAGTTCACCGAAGTGCACAGCGCCTTCGCGCCCAACATGATCTGCGCCTTCGCGCGGGTGCAGGGTCACACGGTCGGCGTCGTGGCCAACCAGCCGCGGCACCAGGCCGGCGTGCTGGACATCGACGCGTCGGAGAAGGCCGCGCGGTTCGTGCGCTTCTGCGACGCCTTCTCGATCCCGCTGCTCACCCTGGCCGACGTGCCCGGCTACCTGCCGGGCACCGAGCAGGAACGCGGCGGCATCATCCGCCGCGGGGCCAAGCTGATCTACGCCTATTCCGAGGCGACCGTGCCGAAGGTGACCGTGGTGGTCCGCAAGGCCTACGGCGGCGGCTACGCGGTGATGGGCTCGAAGCACCTCGGCGCCGACGTCGTGCTGGCCTGGCCCACCGCGGAGATCGCGGTGATGGGTGCCGAAGGCGCGGTCCGGGTGCTTTACCGGCGCGAGCTGGCCGGGCTGCCGCCGGAGGAACGCGAGCCGGCCCGCCGGCGGCTCACCGACGAGTACCGCAAACGCCACGGCGGCCCGTACCTGGCCGCCGAGCGCGGTTACGTCGACCAAGTCGTCACGCCGTCGCAGACCCGCCTCCAGGTGGCGCGGGCCCTGCGGATGCTGCGCACCAAACGCCAGAGCCTGCCGGCCCGGAAACACGGGAACATCCCCCTCTGAGGAGTCCATATGAAGCGGATCGCCTTGCTGGCGCTGTCCGTCGTCCTCCTGACCGCCGGTGCCGGCGTGGCGCCCGCCCAGGCGAGCCCGGCCGTGGCCGACGACGGCGCGAAGGTCGTCCAGGAGACCTGGGTGGACGCCCGGACCGTCGACCTGCAGATCAGCTCGCCGGCCCTGGGCACCACCGGGATGGTGCGGCTGATCGTGCCCTCCGGCTGGGCCGCGCAGCCCACGCGGACCTGGCCCGTGCTGTACCTGCTGCACGGCTGCTGCGAGCCGGTCGACTACCGCTCGTGGGACCAGTTCACCGACGTCAAGGCGTTCACCGCGGCCAAGGACGCCCTGGTCGTGATGCCGACGGACGGGGCGGCGGGGATGTACACGAAGTGGTGGAACTTCGGCCTCTGGAACACCCCCGACTGGGACACCTTCCACACCGCCGAAGTGCGCCAGATCGTCGAGCGCGGCTATCGCGGCGGCACGCGCCGCGCGGTCGCCGGGCTGTCGATCGGCGGGTACGGCGCGATGGCGTACGCGTTCAAGCACCCGGGGATGTTCGGTGCGGCCGCGTCCTACAGCGGGGTGCCGAACACGCTCTACCCGGGGCTGCCGGTCTGGATCATCGGCATCCTGGCGCGCGCCGGGGTCTACAACTACCTCAACCTCTGGGGTGATGCGTTCGGCCTGCCGGCGATCTGGTCGGCGAACAACCCCTACGACCACGTCGACCAGCTGCGCGGCACCGCGCTCTACGTCTCCTGCGGCAACGGGCAGACCGGGCCGCTCGACCCGCCGGGGCAGGCGGACTTCCTGGAGTCGACGGCGGAGATGTCGTCCCGCAGCTTCACCGACCGCCTGCGGACCGCCGGGATCCCGGCGACCGTCGACTACTACGGGGCCGGCACCCACAGCTGGCCGTACTGGCAGCGGGCCCTGCACCAGTCCTGGCCGGTCCTGGCCGGCGCACTCGGCCTCCCGGCCTGAGCGCATTCCCTTTCCCCGATGGAGGTTGTGGTGAAGCATGCCCGATGTCGCGCCGTGCTTTCGGCGCTCCTGACCTGCTGCCTGGTGGCACTGGGCGTCGCGGCCGCGAGCCCGCCCGCCGGCGCGGCACCCCTGCTGCCCGGACCGTTCGACGACTCCTTCTACACCCCGCCGTCGCCACTGCCGGCCGGGAAACCGGGTGACGTCATCCGGTGGCGTCCGGCGGTGCCGCTGCTGAACGCGCTCAACGCCGACGCCTGGCAGGTCATGTACCTGTCGACCAACGCGCTGGGGAACCGGAACGCGGTCACCGGGACGATCCTCGTGCCGAAGGGCGTGGACCCGGCCAAGGCGCCGATCGTCGGCTACGCGGTCGGCACGCAGGGCCCGGCGTTCAAGTGCACGGCGTCCAAGGCGATGGAACGCGGCACGCTGTACGACCAGCCCGCCATCAACGACTCGCTCTCCAGCGGCTACGCGGTCGCGGTGACCGACTACGAGGGCTATTCGCCGGCGACCGTGCCCACCTACATCACCGGGCAGTCCATGGGACCCGCGGTGATCGACTCGGTGCGGGCGGCGCAGGAGCTGCCGGCCACCCGGCTTTCCCAGGGCGCCAAGGTGATCTTCCAGGGTTACTCGCAGGGCGGCGGTGGATCGATGTGGGCCGGGGAGAAACAGCCCACCTACGCTCCCGAACTGAACGCCGTCGGCGTCGTCGCGGGTGGGGTGCCGGCCGACCTGACCGAAGTCGCGAAGGGCCTCGACGGCTACCTCGGCTTCGGGTTCCTGGCCTTCGCCGCGGTCGGGCTCGATGCCGCGTACCCGGAGCTGAGGCTGGATTCGTTCCTCAACGACACCGGTCGCCGGCAACTGGCCGACGCGAAGAAGAACGCGTGCACGGCGGAACTGCTGCTGAACTACTCCTTCAAGAAGATCAGCGACTTCACGACGTCGAACCCGCTCGGGACACCGCAGTGGCAGGCGCGGCTGGCGCAGAACAAGCTGGGCGCCCACCCGCCGCGGGTGCCGGTGTTCCAGTACCACGCGAGCACCGACGAGATCGTCAACACCCCGCAGGCGGAGGCGCTGCACCGGGCGTACTGCGCGGCCGGGGTGCGGGAGCAGTGGACCACCTATCTCGCCGAACACGCCACCGGAATCCTGGCCGGCAACGCGGATGCGCACCAGTGGATCGTGAAGCGGTTCAACGGCGAAACCGCGCCTGCGAACTGCTGATCCGGACGCAGTGAATGACTCATTCCTGACGTCCGACGCCAGGAATGAGTCATTCACTGCAGCGGGCCGGGATCAGACCTTGCCCGCGACGAACCCGGCCGCGTCGTTGGCCTGGTTGCCGTAGCTGAGGTGGGCCAGGATGTTGGTGCCGCCGAACTGGCAGATCGGGTCGCCGAGGGCGCAGTAGTCCTTGGTGCGGCTCTGGTAGGTGCCGGTGACCGAACGGCCGATCGCGCGGATCGGGTTGCCGAACAACACGATGGCCGCGATCCGCGGCGCCAGGTCCGCGGGGATGGTGGCGACGATCGGGCCGCCGACGACGGCGCCGTCGCTGCTGATGCCGATCGAGTTGTCGACGACGTTGGCGCCCTGGGAGTAGCCGACGAGGACGAACCGCTGGGACGGGCAGGCCGCGGCCTGCGACCGCACGTGGTTGACCAGGTCGGTGTTGCCGCGCTGCACCGACGCCGGTTCGCCGAGGTCGGCCGGGTAGTCGACGCGGTAGCTGCTCACCGAGCGCGGGCGCAGCCGGCTCTGCACGGCCGAGAAGACCGGGTCGCCGACGATGAGACCCAGCGTGCCGGGTTCGCCCGTGCCGCGAGCCACCGGGACGTCGATGTCGGTGCACGGCGCCGCCGAAGCGACCGGCGCGGCGGCCACGGTGAGCCCGGCGACGGCGAAGCCCACCGCGGCGGCGGCGGAAAGCAGGCGTTTCTGGGGGACGCGAATCATGGCTGATCACACCTCATTGTGGGAAAAGGGGTCGGCAAGCGCTTTCCGTGGGGGACGGAAATGCATGCGGCGCTTGCGGTGATCGCAGCGTCGCAGTGGTTGCCGAACCCGGCAAGAGGTGATTTCCCGGTGCGCCGGGAATTGTTCAGCCGGTGACAAACGGTCCGGTGTGGACGCTCAGATGGCGCACTGCCCGGCCGGGTGCTGGCGGTCGAGGCGCTCCAGCAGCGCGGGGTCCAGCCCGCGCAGCGCGGCCATCACGAACCCGGCCGCCAGCTCGCCCGCGGCGATCGGGTCGAGCCCGGGGGAGTGGGACACGTGCATCGCGGCCCGCCCGACCAGGCCGACCATCATCGCCCCCAGCAGGTCCGCGCCGGGGCCGACCGGGCGCCCGTGGGCGAGCAGGTGGTCCCGGACCTGGCCGACCACGTGGGTGGCGATGGAGTCGGCCAGCGCGCGGCGCTCGTTCGACATCTCGTCGACGGCCGAGTCGAACAGCAGCCGGAAACTCTCCGGGTGGGCGCCGGCGTAGGCGAACATGGCCATCACCGACAGCCGGACGCGCTCCTCCAGGGGGCGGTTGTTCGCCGTTTCGTACGCGCTGATCACCCAGGCCCGCAGCGCGGCGACCTCGCGCCGGACGGTGGTGCGGAACAGGGCCGCCTTGTCGCCGAAATGCGCGTAGAGGGTGGGCTTGGTGGAGTCGGCGCGGTCCGCGATCAGCCCCATGGTGGCCTGGGCGTACCCCCGCTCGGCGAACACCGCGCGGGCGGCGTCGAGCAGCTCGTCGTCGGTGGGCCGGGCGGCCGGGCTGCGGCGAGCGCTGGATCGATCAGGAGGACTCTGCCGGCTCATGGAGGTGTACTGTAACGGCTCCTTGCTTTACTGTCCGGTAAAGCACGCTCCGTGAGATCCGGGGCTTCGCCCCGGGCCGGGGGCTCCGCCACCCGGACCCCCGAAAGAGTTGCGATCGCCGTCCCCCGGTGGAGGAACCCTGGTGTCCCGCGACAGTGCCCGTCAACCCGTCCCCGCTCCCCGGGACGCCGGCGACGAGGTTCTCCGGCGCAAAGAGCTCGCCGCACTGATGCGTCCGGCGCTCCCGGCGCTGGTGGACGGAATCGTCCGGGAGGTGCTGCGGGCCGTCCCCGTCTACGCCCGGCCGGGCGACGGGACCTACGGCCGCAAGACCCGGCACGGCGTCGAGTGCGCCGTCGCGCTCTTCGTCGACCTCGTCGAGGATCCACTGGCCTCGCGCGACCGGCTGTACGAGACGTGCCGCCGGCTCGGCGCGGGCGAGGCACGCGAAGGCCGCACCCTCGACGACCTGCAGGCGGCCTATCGCGTGGGTACCCGGGTCGGCTGGCGCTGGATCATGCGGCTGGGCCGGCGGCACCGGCTGTCCTCCGCGGTCATGGCGCAGCTGGCCGAGATGCTGTTCGGCTACGCGGACGAGCTCGCCCGGATGCCGAGCCGAGGGCACCGCGAGGCGTGGGCGGAGCTCGAGGGCACCCGGGCGGGCCTGCGGCGGCGGTTGCTGCGGCTGCTGACCGGCCCGGGCACGATCCCGGACGCGGTCCTCGCCGAGCTCGCGTCGGCGGCGGGCTGGCCGGTGCCCCGTGAGGTGGCGGCGGTGGCCGCCGAGACGACGGTGAGCACTTCCTGGGGCTCCGACGTCCTCGCCGACCTCGACTCCGCGCAGCCGTACCTGCTGGTGCCCGCCCCGGTCGACGCGCGGACCCTGACGCGGCTCGGCACCCGTGTCGCGGTCGGGCCGCCGACGGACCTCGGCGCGGCGGCGCACTCCCTGCGCTGGGCGCGCACCGCGCTGCGGCTGGTGGCGGACGGCGCGCTCCCGGACGCGCCCGTGACCTGGTGCACCGACCACCTCACGGACCTGTGGCTGCTGTCGGACTCGCCCCTGGCCGAGCAGGTCGCCCGGCTGGAACTAACCCCGCTCGGGCAGTTCCCGGAGCGGACCCGCCGCCGGCTGGGCGAGACCCTGCTGTCCTGGCTGCAGAACGGCGGCAACTCCGAGAAGATCGCGGTCGACCTTTCGGTGCACCCGCAGACCGTCCGCTACCGCGTGCGTCAGCTCAAGCAGGCCTTCGGTGCGCGCCTCGACGACCCGGACGCGCGGTTCGCCATGCAGGCCGCGCTGCGGGCGTCGGGCCTGCGGGTCACCCGGAACGAGTTCTCCTCTCCCGACGAGTAGCCGGCTTCCCGGCTCGGCTCCCGACCTTGTCCCCAGCGAGAACATGTTCTAGTTTTGGGGACGGAAGGTGGTGTGCCGGTGAAGACGGAGCTGGGCTTGGCCGGGACGGTGGTCCTGGTCACCGGGGGCGTCCGCGGCGTGGGCCGGGGGATCGCCGACGTGTTCCTCGCCCACGGTGCCCGGGTCGTGGTCTGTGCGCGGCGGGAAGCACCCACCGAGGCGGAGTTCGCCGCGTGCGACGTCCGCGACGAGACGCAGGTGGCCGCCCTGGTCGAGGGGATCGTCGAGCGGCACGGCCGCCTGGACGTGGTGGTGAACAACGCCGGCGGGGCGCCGTACGTGTCGGCCGCGGCGGCGTCGCCGAGGCTGCACGAGAAGATCGTGCAGCTGAACCTGCTGGCCCCGCTGCTGGTCGCGCAGCACGCCAACGCGGTGATGCAGCGCCAGGACGCCGGCGGTTCCATCGTGATGATCTCCAGCGTGAGCGGCACCCGCCCGTCGCCCGGAACAGCCGCCTACGGCGCCGCGAAGGCCGGGCTGGACAACCTGACCGCGAGCCTGGCGGTCGAGTGGGCGCCGAAGGTGCGCGTGAACGCCCTGGACGTCGGGATGGTGCGGACCGAGCAGGCGCACCTGCACTACGGCAGCGAGGCGGCGGTCGAGGCGGTCGGGAAGACCGTCCCGCTCGGCCGGCTCGCCGAGCCGGCGGAAATCGGGCACTGCGCCGCGTTCCTCGCCTCCGGCCTGGCTTCCTACGTGTCCGGCGCGACCTTGCGCGTGCACGGCGGAGGTGAGGTCCCGGCGTTCCTCGCCGCGGCCGACGTCAACCATCGGGAGGATTCGTGAGCGGGTTGTGCCAGGACCGCGTGGTCGTGGTGACCGGCGCCGGCCGCGGCATCGGACGGGCGCACGCGCTGGCGTTCGCGGCCGAGGGCGCGCCGGTGGTGGTGAACGACGTCGACGGGGACGCGGCCGCCGGGGTCGTCGCCGAGATCGGGGCACTCGGCGGGAAAGCGGTGGCCGACACCTCGGACGTGGCCGACTGGGCCGGGGCCCGCGAGCTGATCGGCGCGGCGCTGGCGAACTTCGGCCGCTTGGACGTGCTGGTCAACAACGCGGGGTTCGTCCGGGACCGGATGCTGGTCAACCTCGCCGAGGACGAGTGGGACGCGGTGGTCCGCGTGCACCTGAAGGGGCATTTCGCGCCGTTGCGGCACGCTGCGGACCATTGGCGGGCCGAGGCGAAGGCCGGGCGGACGCCGAGTGCACGGGTGATCAACACGAGTTCGGGTGCCGGGTTGCTGGGCAGCGTGGGGCAGGGCAACTACTCGGCGGCGAAGGCGGGGATCGCCGGGCTGACCGTGGTGGCGGCCGCGGAACTGGCGCGGTACGGGGTGACGGTGAACGCGATCGCGCCGGCCGCGCGGACCCGGATGACCGAAGCGGTGTTCGCGTCGATGGCGCGTCCGGACACCGGCTTCGATGCGATGGCGCCGGAGAACGTCTCGCCGCTGGTCGTGTGGCTGGGCAGTGCGGAGTCCGGGCACGTCACCGGCCGGGTCTTCGAGGTCGAGGGCGGGAAGGTTTCCCTGGCGCAGGCGTGGCGGCACGGCCCGGCCGTGGACAAGGGCGAGCGGTGGGATCCGGCGGAGCTCGGCCCGGTCGTGAAGGAACTGCTCGAGCGAGCGCCCGAGCCCGAACCGGTCTACGGAGCGAGCTGATGGGCATCCTGACCAAGCGCGACGGCCACGTCGAGGTCGTCACGGTCGACTTCCCGCCGGTGAACGCCCTGCCCGTGCAGGCCTGGTTCGACCTCGCCGACGCCATCACGCAGGCGGGTCGTGACGCGGGAGTGCACGTCGTGATCCTCCGTGCGGAGGGCCGGGGGTTCAACGCGGGCGTGGACATCAAGGAGATCCAGCGCAGTGCCGGTTATGACGCTCTGGTCGGCGCCAATCGAGGGTGCTACGCGGCTTTCGGTGCCGTCTACGACTGCGCGGTGCCGGTGGTCGCGGCGGTGCACGGCTTCTGTCTCGGCGGCGGGATCGGCCTGGTCGGCAACGCCGACGTGATCATCGCTTCGGACGACGCCACCTTCGGGGTCCCGGAAGTCGAGCGCGGCGCCCTCGGCGCGGCGACGCACCTCGCGCGGCTGGTGCCGCAGCACCTGACGCGCACGCTGTACTTCACCGCCCGCAAGATCACCGCGGCCGAACTGCATGCCCACGGTTCGGTCTACCGGGTCGTGCCGCGCGCGGAGCTGGACGAAGCCGCCCTCGACGTCGCCCGGGACATCGCGAAGAAGGACCCGCGGGTGATCCGGGCGGCGAAGGAGGCCCTGAACGGCATCGACACCCAGCAGGTGCACCGCAGCTACCGCTTCGAGCAGGGCTTCACCTTCGAACTGAACCTGCTCGGCGCGTCCGACGAAGCCCGCGAGGAGTTCTTGAATGGCCGATAAGCGCACGACCGCCGACGACGTGGCGGCCGAGCTGAAGGACGGCATGACCATCGGGATCGGCGGCTGGGGTTCCCGGCGCAAGCCGATGGCGCTCGTGCGGGCGATCCTGCGCACCCCGGTCAAGGACCTGACCGTCGTCTCCTACGGCGGCCCGGACGTCGGCCTGCTCTGCGCCGCGGGCAAGGTGAAGCGGGTCGTGTTCGGGTTCGTCACCCTGGATTCGATCCCGTACGACCCGTGGTTCGGCCGCGCCCGCGAGACCGGCGCGATCGAGGTCACCGAGTACGACGAAGGTATGTTCGGCACGGCGCTGTCGGCGGCGATGCAGCGGCTGCCGTTCCTGCCGACACGGGCGGGCCTGGGGTCGGAGGTGATGCGGGCCAACCCCGGTCTGCGCACCGTGCGTTCACCCTACGACGACGCCGAAGAGCTCGTCGCGGTGCCCGCGCAGCGGCTCGATGTCGCGCTCGTGCACCTCAACCGCGCCGATGCCCGGGGCAACGCCCAGTACCTCGGCCCCGACCCCTACTTCGACGACCTGTTCGCCCTGGCCGCGGACAGGTGCTTCGTGTCGGTGGAGAAGGTGGTGGAGACGGCCGAGCTGACCGCGGGTGGGCCGGTGCAGTCGCTGCTGCTCAACCGCGGCGCCGTCGACGGCGTTGTGGAGGCGCCGCGCGGAGCGCACTTCACCACGGCGGTGCCGGACTACGGGCGGGACGAGCGGTTCCAGCGTCATTACGCGGCCTGTGCCAAGGACCTCGACGCCTGGCCGGGCTTCGTGGACCGGTTCCTCTCCGGCGGCGACGAGCAGTATCTGTCCGAAGTGGACAAGTTCGAGGCGGAGGCGGCATGAACGCGACCCGGGCCGAGATCGCCGTGGTGGCGGTGGCCGAGCTGTTCCGCGGCGACGGCGAGATCGTGGCCAGCCCGATGGGCTTGATCCCGCAGCTGGGCGCGAAGCTCGCGCGGCTGACGTTCGAGCCGGATCTGCTGATGTCCGACGGCGAGGCCTATCTGATGACCACCGACGGCGTCGTCGAAGGCTGGCAGCCCTTCCGCAAGATGCTGGACACGATCGTGCCGCACGGGCGCCGGCACGTCGTGATGGGCGCGAACCAGATCGACCGGTACGGCAACCAGAACATCTCCGCCATCGGTGACCACGCCCGCCCCGCCAAGCAACTGCTGGGCGTGCGAGGGGCACCGGGCAACACCGTCAACCACCGCACCAGCTACTGGGTGCCCCGCCACTCCACCCGCGTGTTCGTGGACGCGGTCGACGTGGTGTCGGGCGTGGGATATGACAGTGCGGCGAAGGCGGGGCCGTCGGCCGAGAAGTACCACGACGTGTACCGGGTCGTTTCGAACCTGGGTGTGTTCGACTTCGCCACGCCCGATCACTCGATGCGGGCGGTGTCGCTGCACCCGGGCGTCACCCGTGACGAGGTCACCGCCGCGTCCGCCTTCGAGGTCGATCTGTCCACAGTGGAGACGAGCCGGGCACCCGCCGCGGAAGAGCTGCGCCTGATCCGGGAAGTGCTGGACCCGAAGAGCCTGCGGGACAAGGAAGTACCGGCGTGAAGACGGCCCTGACCCGGCTGGTGGGGGTCGAGCACCCGATCGTGCAGACCGGGATGGGCTGGGTCGCCGGGCCGCGGCTGGTCTCGGCCACCGCGGAAGCCGGGGCGCTGGGCATCCTGGCGTCGGCCACGATGACGTACGGCGAGCTGGAAGCGGCGATCGCCGAGGTCAAGAAGCGGACGGAGAAGCCGTTCGGCGTGAACCTCCGCGCCGACGCGGCCGACGCCGGCGAACGCGTCGACCTGCTGATCCGCGAAGGCGTGAAGGTCGCTTCCTTCGCGCTGGCCCCGCGGAAGGAGATGATCGCGAAACTGCGGGACCACGGGATCGTCGTCATCCCGTCGGTCGGCGCCGCCCGGCACGCCGAGAAGGTCGCCGCCTGGGGGGCCGACGCCGTCATCGTCCAGGGCGGCGAAGGCGGCGGGCACACCGGGGGCGTGGCCACCACCCTGCTGCTGCCTTCGGTCCTGGACACCGTCGACATCCCGGTCGTCGCCGCCGGCGGCTTCTTCGACGGCCGCGGGCTCGCCGCCGCGCTCGCCTACGGCGCGGCCGGCGTCGCGATGGGCACCCGGTTCCTGCTGAGCAAGGAGAGCACGGTTCCCGACGAAGTCAAGCGCCTCTACCTCGAGCAGGGGCTCACCGGCACGGTCGTCACCAAGCGTGTCGACGGCCTCCCGCACCGGGTGCTGCGCACCGGCCTCGTCGAGCAGCTCGAACGCACCGGCCGGATCCGCGGCCTGGCGCAAGCGGTCCGCAACGCGCTGCGGTTCCGGAATATCACCGGACTGTCCCCGGTTGCCATGGTCAAAGAAGGCCTGGCGATGAAGCACGGCAACGATCTGACGTGGAGCCAGCTGGTCATGGCGGCCAACACCCCGATGCTGCTGCGGGCGGGGCTGGTCGAAGGCCGGACGGACGCGGGAGTGCTAGCGTCGGGGCAGGTGGTGGGCATGATCCACGACCTGCCCACGGTGGCGCAGATCGTCGAAGGCGCAGTGGCCGAGGCGGGTGAGATCCTGCGGCGGCTCGGCCGGCAAACGGGAGGATGAGAGAGCGGTGTTGAAGGTCGGATACAAGGCTTCGGCGGAGCAGTTCGGGCCGAGGGACTTGGTCGAGTACGCCGTCCGCGCCGAAGAGGTCGGTCTTGATTCGGTGTGGGTGTCCGATCACTTCCTGCCGTGGCGGCACGAAGGCGGCCACGCTCCGTGGGCGCTGGCGTGGATGCCGGCGGTGGCCGAGCGGACGAAGCGGGTGCAGATCGGCACCAGCGTGCTGACCCCGACGTTCCGGTACAACCCGGCGGTGATCGCCCAGGCGTTCGCCACGATGTCGCTGCTGTCGAACGGCCGCGTGATCCTCGGTGTCGGGTCCGGCGAGGCGCTGAACGAGATCGCGGTGTCGGGGCGGGAGTGGCCGGAGTTCAAGGAGCGCTTCGCCCGGCTGCGCGAGTCGATCAAGCTGATCCGTGAGCTGTGGACCAGCGACAACGTGAACTTCAAGGGCGACTACTACGAGCTGGTGGACGCCAAGATCTACGACCGGCCGGAGCAGCCGGTGCCGGTGTACGTCGCGGCCGGCGGCCCGGTGGTGGCCAAGTACGCGGGCCGGGCGGGGGACGGGTTCATCTGCACGTCCGGCAAGGGCATGGAGCTCTACACCGACAAGCTGATGCCGGCCGTCAAGGAAGGCGCGGAGGCGGCCGGGAAGGCCGTCGAGGACGTCGACCGGACGATCGAGATCAAGCTGTCGTATGACCGCGACCACGAGAAGGCGCTGGAGAACACGCGGTTCTGGGCGCCGCTTTCGCTGTCGGCGGAGCAGAAGCACAGCGTCTCCTCGGCCGAGGAGATGGAACGGCTGGCCGACGAGCTGCCGATCGACCAGGTCGCCAAGCGGTGGATCGTGGCGTCGGACCCGGACGAGGCCGTGGCGCAGATCAAGCCGTACCTCGACGCGGGCCTCAACCACCTCGTCTTCCACGGCCCGGGCCACGACCAGGAACGCTTCCTGACCCAGTTCTCCGAGGACGTCCTGCCGAAGCTGCGCGCCCTCGGCTGACCGGCCCGCGATGCAGTGAATGACTCATTCCTGACGTCTGATGCCAGGAATGAGTCATTCACTGCGATCGCTTCAGAGGCGTTCGATGATGGTGACGTTGGCGGTGCCGCCGCCTTCGCACATCGTCTGCAGCCCGTACCGGCCACCTCGGCGCTCCAGTTCGTGCAGGAGCGTGGCGAGGAGCTTGGTGCCGGTGGCCCCGATCGGGTGGCCGAGGGCGATCCCGCCCCCGTTCACGTTGACCCGGCCGGGGTCCGCGCCGGTTTCGTCCAGCCAGGCCAGGACGACGCTCGCGAAAGCTTCGTTGACCTCGAACAGGTCGATGTCCTCGATCTTCAGCCCGGCGTTGCGCAGCGCGTGCGCCGTCGCCGGGATCGGGCCGGTCAGCATCCACACCGGGTCCGCGGCGCGCACCGACAGGTGGTGGATGCGGGCCCGCGGCGTCAGGCCGTGCTCCTTGACGAACGTCTCCGACGCCAGGATGGCCGCGCTCGCGCCGTCGGAGATCTGGCTGGCCACCGCCGCCGTCAGCCGCGAACCCTCGCTCAGCGGCTTCAGGCCGCGCATCCGCTCCAGTGACGTGTCCCGGCGCGGGCCCTCGTCGTGCCGGAAGCCGTCGACCGGGGCGATCTCGGCGTCGAACCGGCCTTCGTCGATCGCGGCCAGCGCTCGCCGGTGGCTGCGCAGCGCGTATTCCTCCATGGCCGCGCGGCTGATGTCCCAGTGCTCGGCGATCATGTCGGCGCTGCGGAACTGCGACACCTCGGCACTGCCGTAGCGCTCCTGCCAGCCCTTCGAGCCGGAGAACGGGTCGTCGAAGCCGTACTCGCGCCCGGCCAGCATCGCCGCGCTGATCGGGATGCGGCTCATGTTCTGCACGCCCCCGGCCAGCACCAGGTCCTGGGTGCCGGACATGACGGCCTGCGCGGCGAAGTGCACGGCCTGCTGGCTCGACCCGCACTGCCGGTCGATCGTCACGCCGGGCACGTGGTCGCCGAACCCGGCGGCGAGCCAGGCGGTGCGCGCGATGTTGCCCGACTGCGGGCCGAGGGTGTCGGTGCAGCCGAGGATGACGTCGTCGACCAGGTCCGGGTCGACGCCGGCGCGCGCGACGGCCGCCTTGATGACGTGCGCGCCGAGGTCGGCCGGGTGCCACCCGGACAGTGCGCCGCCGCGCCGGCCGACGGGGGTGCGGACCGCGTCGAGGAGGAAGGCTTCGGGCACGGGGGCTCCTAGGGGTGCTGGCTGGAGACGGAGACGACTTCGCCGGTGAGGTAGCTGGCGTAGTCACTGGCGAGGAAGACCATCACGTTGGCGACCTCCCACGGTTCGGCCGCGCGGCCGAACGCTTCGCGTTTGGTGAGGTCTTCGAGGAGTTCGTCGCTGGTGACCTTGGCGAGGAAGGGGTGCATGGCGAGGCTGGGGGCGACGGCGTTGATCCGGACGCCGTGTTCGGCGGCGTCGAGGGCCGAGCACCGGGTCAGGGCCATGACGCCGGCTTTGGCGGCGGCGTAGTGGGCTTGGCCGGCTTGGGCGCGCCAGCCGATCACCGAGGCGTTGTTGACGATCGCGCCGCCACCGCCTTGGGCGACGAACTGCTTCAGGGCCGCGCGGGTGCAGCGGAACGTGCCGGTGAGGGTGATGTCGAGGACGCGCGACCACTCCTCGTCGGCCATCTCCAGGACCGACTTCGTGCCGCCGAGGCCCGCGTTGTTGACCATGACGTCGATGCGTCCGAAGTGGTCGACGGCGCCGTCGACGAGGGCTTGGACGTGCTCTTCGCGGGTGACGTCGCAGGGGAGGGCGTGGACCTTGCCCAGTTCGGCGAGCTCGGCCGCCTTCTCGGCGAGTCGGCGTTCGTGCCAGTCGCTGATGACCACGCTCGCGCCTTCTTCGAGGCAGCGTCTCGCCACCGCCGAGCCGATCCCGGTGCCGGCCGCCGCGGTGACCACGACGACCTTCCCCCGCAGCAGGTCGTGGCCGGGTGGGTACTGGGGGATCACGGGCGGGCCTCCCGGGGTAGGCCGAGGACGCGCTCGGCGATGATGGTGCGTTCGATTTCGTCGGAGCCGCCGTAGATGGTGTCGGCGCGGGTGAACAGGAACAGCCGCTGCCACTCGTCGAGTTCGTCCCCGTCGGAGGTGAGGGACCGGGCGCCGCGGGCCCGCATCGCGAGTTCGCCGAGGCCGCGGTGCCACTGGGCCCACAGCAGTTTCCCGACGGCGACTTCCGGCCCGGCGGCCTCGCCGAGGGTGCGCAGGGCGTGGGCGCGCAGCACCCGCAAGCCGATGCGGGCGCGGGCGAGGCCGGCGCGCAGGAGCGGGTCGTCGTAGGTGCCGAGCCGTTTCGCTTCGGCGGTGATGTCCTCGAGTTCGCGGCGGAAGCCGATCTGCTGGCCCAGCGTCGAAACGCCGCGTTCGAAGCCGAGGGTGGCCATCGCGATCTTCCAGCCCTCGCCCGGTTCGCCCACGACGTGATCGGCGGGGGTGCGGGCGTCGTCGAAGAAGACTTCGTTGAACTCGGAGGTGCCGGTGAGCTGCTGGATCGGGCGGATGGTGACGCCGTCCTGGCGCAAGGGAACCAGCAGGTAGGACAGGCCGTGGTGGCGCTGGGAACCGGGTTCGGTCCGGGCGACGACGAAGCACCAGCCGGCCACGTGGGCCAGGGAGGTCCAGATCTTCTGGCCGTTGATCACCCACTCGCCGTCGCGCCGCACCGCGGTGGTGGAGACGGCGGCGAGGTCGGACCCGGCGCCGGGTTCGGAGTAGCCCTGGCACCACAGCTCCTCGACTGCGACGATCCTGGGGAGGAAGCGGGCCCGCTGCTCGGGGGTGCCGAACGCGATGAGCGTGGGGCCGAGCAGTTGTTCGCCGATGTGGTTGACCCGGGCGGGTGCGCCGGAGGCGGCGTATTCCTCGTGGAAGGCGACCTGCTCCGCCAGGGACAAGCCCCGGCCGCCGTGCTCGACCGGCCAGCCCACGCAGGTCCAGCCCGCCGCGGCGAGGTGGCGTTCCCAGGCGAGGCGCAGGTCGAACTCCTCGTGCTCCCGCCCCGGGCCGCCGAGACCGCGCAGCCGGGCGAACTCGCCGGTCAGGTTGCCGGCGAGCCAGTCCGCGACCTCACGGCGGAATCGCGACGGTTCCACGCACGCCTCCTTGCTGCCGGGCCGGTCCGGCACCTAGGGTAATGAGAACACGTTCTACTTTGTCGGTCCAGAGGAGGCTGTGGTGGGACAGACCACGATCCCGGCCGTCGTCCGTGATGCCGCCGCGAAGTTCGGATCCGCGGAAGCACTGGTCGACGGCTCGGTGCGGATCGGCTACGACCAGCTTCTGGAACGTGTTCAAACGGTCGCGCGGGCGTTCGCCGCGTGCGGCGTCCAGGCGGGCGACCGGGTCGCGGTCGCCCTGCCCAACACCCACCACTGGGTCTTCGCGGCGCTCGGCGCCCTCTACGCGGGCGCGGCCCTGATCCC
Source organism: Amycolatopsis sp. NPDC024027 (assembly GCF_040638975.1). NCBI lineage: Bacteria > Bacillati > Actinomycetota > Actinomycetes > Pseudonocardiales > Pseudonocardiaceae > Amycolatopsis > Amycolatopsis sp. NPDC024027. The sequence continues at coordinate 274,983 of NZ_JBEZYY010000006.1, read as the reverse complement.
GGTCAACACCCGCTTCACCGCCACCGAAACGGTCGACCTGCTCGTCCGCGGCCGGGCCACGGCGCTCGTCGTGGCCGCCGACTTCCTCGGCACCGACCGCCACGCCGCGATCCGGGAGACCGGTGCCGCGCTGCCGGACCTCGGCACGGTCGTCCGGGTGCCGCTGCAGGAGCCGCACCGGCCGGTCGAGGGGACGCTGGGCTGGGACGAGTTCCTGGGCGGGGCCGAGCGGGTCTCGCCGGCCGAAGCCGAGGCACGGGCGGACGCCGTCGGCCCGGACGACGTCAGCGACATCCTCTTCACCTCCGGCACCAGCGGCCGCTCCAAGGGCGTGCTGTCGGCCCACCGCCAGGCGGTCGAGGTCGCCGCGGCGTGGGCGGACTGCGGCCAGGTCACCGCGGACGACCGGTACCTGGTGATCAACCCGTTCTTCCACAGCTTCGGCTACAAGGCCGGCATCGTGGTGGGCCTGCTGACCGGCGCGACGATCGTCCCGCAGGCGGTGTTCGACGTCCGCGAGGCGCTGAAGGCGATCGAGCGGGAGCGGATCTCCGTGGTGCCGGGCGCGCCGACGGTCTTCCAGTCGCTGCTGCACGAGCCGCGCAAGGGCGATCTGTCGTCGCTGCGGCTCGCGGTCACCGGGGCGGCCACCGTGCCCGCGTCGCTCGTGCGCCGGATGCGGGCCGAGCTCGGGTTCGAGACCGTGCTGACCGCCTACGGCCTGACCGAGGCCGTCGTGGTGACGATGTGCCGCCCGGGCGATTCCGCGGAGCTGGTGGCGAGCACGTCGGGCCGGGCGACGGCGGGCTTCGAAGTGGCGATCCAGGGTTCGCCGGGGGAGATCGTGGTGCGCGGGCCGAACGTGATGCTCGGCTACCTCGACGACCCGGAGGCGACGGCGAAGGCCGTCGACGAGCGGGGCTGGCTGCACACCGGTGACGTCGGCGAGCTCGACGCCGACGGCAACCTCACCATCACCGGCCGGCTCAAGGACATGTACATCTGCGGCGGCTTCAACGTCTACCCGGCCGAGGTCGAACACGCCCTGACCGAGCTGCCCGGCGTCCGCGACGTCGCCGTCGTCGGCGTCCCGGACGAGCGGCTCGGCGAGGTCGGAAAGGCGTTCGTCGTCGGAGCCGGGCTGACCGGGGAGGCGGTCATCGCCTTCTGCCGCGAGCGGCTCGCCAACTACAAGACCCCGCGGTTCGTCGAGTTCCTGGACGAACTGCCCCGCAACGCTTCCGGCAAGGTGCTGAAGCGGCTGCTGACCGAGGAGAAGGCATGAGTGAATCGGTGGTCCGGTCGCAGCGGCGGGGGCCGGTCGCGGTCGTGACGATGAACCGGCCGGAGTACCGCAACGCCCAGAACTCGGCCATGACCTACGCCCTCGACGACGCCTTCACCGAGGCGGTGAACGATCCCGAGGTCAAGGTGATCGTCCTGGCCGGGGAAGGGAAGCACTTCTCGGCGGGGCACGACATCGGCAGCCCGGGCCGGGATGCGGACCAGTCGTTCGAGCGGCGGGCCGTGATGTGGTGGGACCACACCGACCGGGCCGGCGGCGATCAGCGGTTCGCCCGCGAGTCCGAGGTCTACCTCGGGATGTGCCGCCGGTGGCGGGAGATCCCGAAGCCGATGATCGCCAGCGTCCAGGGCGCCTGCATCGCGGGCGGGCTGATGCTGGCCTGGGTGTGCGACCTGATCGTGGCTTCCGATGACGCGTTCTTCGCCGATCCGGTGGTGCGGATGGGCATTCCGGGGGTCGAGTACTTCGCGCACCCGTGGGTCCTCGGGCCTCGCGCGGCGAAGGAGGTCCTGTTCACCGGCGAGCGGTTCACCGTCCAGCAGGCCAAGGACTGGGGCATGGTCACCCGGATCGTGCCGCGCGCCGAACTGGAACAGCGCACTCTGGAGCTGGCCGAGAAGATCGCCGGGATGCCGTCGTTCGGGTTGGCGCTGGCGAAGAAGGCGGTCAACCAGGCCGAAGACCTGATGGGGCTGCGGTCCGGAATGGACTCGGTCTTCGGACTGCACCACTTCGCGCACGCCCACAACGCGGAAACCTCCGAAGACGCCCTCGGTGGGCAGTCCGCGCGGTCGATGCGCGACGCGAACAAGGAGGCGTGATGGACCTCGACATCGACGAGGCTTCGGCGGCCTTCCGGGACGAGGCCCGGGCATGGCTCGCCTCGCACGTCCGTTCGCTGCCGTCGATGGACACCGCGGAAGGCTTCGAAGCCCACCGCGCGTGGGAAGCCGAACTCGCCGAGGCGCGCTGGTCGGTCGTGTCGTGGCCGGCGGAGTACCACGGCCGGGACGCGTCGATGCTGCAGTGGCTGTTGTTCGAGGAGGAGTACTACGCCTCGGGGGCGCCGGGGCGGGTGTCGCAGAACGGGATCTTCATGCTGGGCCCGACGTTGTTCGCGCACGGCACGCAGGAGCAGCGCGATCGCATCCTGCCCGCCATGGCGACCGGCGAGCAGGTGTGGGCGCAGGCGTGGTCGGAGCCCGAGGCGGGCAGCGACATCGCCGCGTTGCGCAGCACGGCGGTCCGCACCGACGGCGGCTGGCTGCTGTCGGGCCAGAAGACGTGGAGTTCCCGAGCCACTTTCGCCGACCGTGCGTTCGGCCTGTTCCGGACCGACCCCGAAGCCCGGCGCCACCACGGCTTGACGTACTTCATGGCCGATCTGAAGGCCGAGGGGGTCACCGTGCGGCCGATTCCGCAGCTGGACGGTGAGCCGGGGTTCGCGGAGATCTTCTTCGACGACGTGTTCGTGCCCGACGCGGACGTGATCGGCGAGGTCGGGCAGGGCTGGCGGGTGGCGATGACGACGGCGAACAACGAGCGCGGGCTGTCGCTGCGCAGCCCGGGCCGGTTCCTCGCCGCGGCCGATCGCCTGGTGGACCTCTGGCGGTCCCACGGCGCCGCGGAGTCCACAAAGGACCGGGTGGCGGACGCGTGGATCGGGGCCCGCGCCTACCAGCTCTACACCTTCGGCACGGTGAGCCGCCTGGCCGAGGGCGGCGAGCTGGGGCCGGAGTCGAGTGTGAACAAGCTGTTCTGGTCCCACCTCGACGTCGAACTCCACGAAACCGCGCTCGACGTCCTGGGCCCGGAAGCGGAGACGAACGCGGAATGGGTCGACGGCTACCTGTTCTCCCTCGCCGGCCCGATCTACGGCGGTACCGACCAGATCCAGCGCAACACGATCGCCGAACGGCTGCTGAAGCTCCCGAGGGAGGCCCGCCGATGAGGTTCCTGCTCTCGCCGGAGCAACGGCAGTTCGCCGCGACGCTGCACGAGCTGCTGGGCGGGGCGGACACCGCGGCCGCCGCCCGGGCGTGGGCGGCGGGGGAGCACGACCGCGGCCTCAAGCTCTGGCACGCACTCGCCGACGTCGGCGTCTTCGCGCTGCTGGTCGACGAGGACCACGGCGGTCTCGGCGCCGGCCCGGTCGACCTGGTGGTCGCCTGCGAAGCGCTCGGCTACCACGCCGTCCCGGGCCCGCTCGTCGAGTCGGCCGCGGTCGCGCCGGCGTTGCTGACCGGGCACCGGCTCACCTCGCTCGCCGAGGGCGACCTCGTGGCCACCGTCGTCGCGCCGCCGGAAGTCCCCCTCGCCCTCGACGCCGACATCGCGGGCGTGGTCCTCGACCTGACCGGCGCGCACCTCGCCGGCGCCGGCGCCGGGGCCGGGCCCGTGCGCTCGATCGATCCGCCGCGGCGGTTGTTCCGGGTCCCGGCCGCGGCCGGCCGATCGGGTGGCACCGCGTTCGACCGCGGTGTCCTCGCCGTGGCCGCCCAGCTCCTGGGGGCGGCCCAGTGGCTCCTCGACACCTCGGTGGCGTACGCCGGGCAACGCAGGCAGTACGGCCGGGCCATCGGCGAGTACCAGGCGATCAAGCACCTTCTCGCCGACGTCGTCACCCGGCTGGAACTGGCCCGGCCGCTGCTCTACGGCGCGGCCGTGGCCGGGGAGACCTTCGCCCGCGACGTCTCGGCGGCGAAGGTCATGGCCGGCGACGCGGCGCTCCTCGCGGCGCGGACCGCCCTGCAGGTGCACGGCGCCATCGGCTACACGGCCGAGCACGACCTCGGCCTCCGGCTGACGAAGGTCCGGGCCCTCGCCGGGGCCTGGGGGACCGGGTCGTTCCACCGCGCGCGGGTCCTCCGATGACGGACCCGATGGAGACCGAGGAAGCCCGGGCGCTGCGGGACGCCGTCCGGGCCCTGCTGACGCGCCGGTCGGGACCGGCGGCGGTGCGGGCCGCGCTGGAGTCGCCGCTGGGCTACGACGACAAGCTGTGGTCGACGCTCTGCGAACAGATCGGCGTCGCCGCCCTGGCGATTCCCGAGCAGTACGGCGGCGCGGGCGCCGGGCTCGCCGAGGCGTGCGTCGTGCTCGCGGAACTCGGCCGGACGCTCACCCCCGCGCCGATGCTCGGCTCGGCGGTGCTGTCGGCTCAGGCCCTGCTCCTGACCGGCAACGACGCGGCGTGCGGCGAACTGCTGCCGGGCATCGCCGCGGGCACCACACTGGCGGCGCTGGCCTGGTCCGGCGCGGACGGCCCGTGGACACCGGCCCTGAGCGCGTCGGACGCCGGCCTCGACGGCCGCGCCTGCTACGTCCTGGACGGCGACATCGCCGACGTCCTGGTCGCCGTGGCCCGCACGGACGACGGGACCGGCCTGTTCGAGGTGCCCCTCGACGGGGTCCGCCGGGAACGGGTCACCAGCCTGGACCCGGGCCGGCGCCTCGCGGTCGTCGAATGCGCTTCGGCACCCGCCCGCCGCCTCGACACCGGCGGGTTCGCCGAGCCGCTGCGGCAGCTGCGCGACACGGCGACGGTCGCCGTCGCCGCGGAGCAGGTCGGCGCGGCCGCGCGGGCGTTGGAGCTGACGGTCGAGTACACGAAGCAACGCCGCCAGTTCGGCCGCCCGATCGGATCGTTCCAGGCGCTGAAGCACCGGATGGCCGACGTGCACGTCCACATCGAAGCAGCACGCTCGGCGCTCTACGCGGCCCTGGTGGACGGCGACGCCGAGGCCGTCGCGACCGCGAAGGTGGTGTGCGGCGAGGCGTTCGAGCACGCCGCGGCGGAGATGATCCAGCTCCACGGCGGGATTGCGATCACCTGGGAGCACGACGCCCACCTGTACTTCAAGCGGGCGCACGGGACCGCGCTGCTTTTCGGTGATCCGGGCTCGTGGCTCAGCCGGTGAGCCGGGCGGCTGAGCCGGGTAGTGCGCGGTTGGCTCCGGTCAGGGTGACGGGCACTTCGCGGCTGGCTCCGGTCGGGCCGCGGGCGACCGGCCGGCGGGCTCGGCAGCGGGCGCACGGGACTGCCTTGCTCTTCGGCGGCCCCCGCGGGCTTCCCGGGCTTCCGGCTCAGCCGGTGAGCCGGGCGGCGGAACCGGGCAGTTCGCGGTTGGCCTCGTCCAGGCCGCGGGCGACCAGCCGGCAGGCCGGGCAGCCGGCGACGTGCTCGGCGACCGTGTTCGCCCTCCGCGGCGGCAGGGCCCCGCGGACCCAGGCGCCCATCCGGCGGCGGGGTTCGCGGCAGCTCGGCTCGTCCGGCTCGGGCACCTGGACCTGCAGGTAGGCCTGCCGCAGCCCTTCCCGCGCCCGCATGGCCAGCGCCGCGACGCTGTTCGGCGACAGGCCGAGCGAGGGCGCGACCTCCGTCGGCGTACCGCCCTCGGCCTCGGTCCGCCACAGCACCGTCCGCCACCGGCCGGGCAGTGTGCAGTAGGCCGACCACACGAGGCGGGCGTTCGACCGGCGGAGGGCGAGTTCGTCGGCGCCCCCGGCGGGGGCTTCGGGGAGCGTGGCCCGCAGCTCCACCCGGCTGCGCTGCTTGCTCCACCGCGCCACCAGGTTGCGCAGGGTCACGACGAGGTAGGGCCGCAGATCCCCGTGCGGCCCGCCCCCGGCGCGCACCACGGTCAGCACCCGGGCGAACGTCTCGGCCACGAGGTCGTCGCGCTCGGCGGGCTGCCGCGCCCACGCCCCGGCGGTCCGCCACAGCGGCTCGGCGTGCCGGCGGAAGAGCCGCCCGGCGGCCTCGAGATCCCCGGCCCGCAGGGCGGCGAGCAGCACGGAGTCCGGCTCGTCGTCGGCTGGTTCCATGGCGGTCTCCCCGGGGTCAGGCACGCTCCGTGCCTCCGGGTACCCAAAGTGAAGAGGACATTCATGTCCGTAATCGCCGGTCGGCCCGATCGGGTGGTTAAGCTCGGCCGGCGATTATCGGCACTTCACGAGGGCAGGCCGGGTGGACGACCGAAGGTGGCAGCGGGATCGGCCGGTCCTCGCCCGGCTCCGTGCCGAGTGGACCGCGGCGCTGACCCGCGCCGGGATTTCCGCCGAGACGCTCGCCATCGAGTTCGAGCCGTCGGCCGAACCCGGGCCCGGCATCCTCTGGAACTGGTGGGTTTCGTTCTCGCTCGGCGACGTCACCGTCGACGCGATGATCGCGGAGGGACTCGACACGATGGCGTTCGAGGACGAGGCCGGCTACTTCGACGACGACGTGGCGCCGGGCGACGTGCCGGACTACCTCGCCGGCCGGGTCCGGGGCCTCAGACCGCGAAGACCTGGGCGTCGTCGGCGAAGGCTTTGAACTCCAGGGCGTTGCCGGCCGGGTCGAGCAGGAACATCGTCCACTGCTCACCGGCCTGGCCCGCGAAGCGGACGTAGGGCTCGATCACGAACTCCGTGCCCGCCGCCCGCAGCCGGTCGGCGAGGGCCTGGAACCGCGGCACGGTGAGGATCAGGCCGAAGTGCGGCACCGGCACGTCGTGGCCGTCGACCGGGTTGTGGACGCGCTCCGGCCCCGCCGGGGCCAGGTGCGTGACGAACTGGTGGCCGTGCAGGTTCCAGTCGACCCACGTGTCCGCGCTGCGCCCCTGCTCGAGGCCGAGGACTTCGCCGTAGAACCGCCGGGCGGCGGCCAGGTCGTCCACCGGCATCGCCAGGTGGAACCGGGGGATGGAGGGGGTCATCGGGCTCCCTTCGTCGAGACTCATGTCTTAATGTTAACATTACGACATGAGTGGTTCGCTGGTTCCCGCCCGGCGTCGCGGGCTGGCCGACGAGGTCGCGGACCGGATCCGCGACGCGATCTTCGACGGCGTCTACGCCCCCGGCAGCCAGCTGCGCGAAGTGGAGCTGGCCCAAGTGCTGGGCGTCAGCCGCGGGCCGGTGCGGGAGGCGCTACTCAAGCTGGAGCGGGAAGGTCTCGTCCGCAGCGAGTGGCACCGCGGCGCCACGGTGACCACGCTCTCCGGCGAGGACGTCGCCGAGCTGGACAGCCTGCGGGCGGCCCTCGAGCACCTCGCCGTCGAGCTGGTGGTCGAGCGCGCCGCCGACGATGCCCTGACCGCGCTCGAAGCCGTGGTGCGGCGCATGGAACGAGCGCACGACGAGCACGAAATGGTCCGGTGCGACCTGGAGTTCCACGACGCGGTCTACGCGGCCACCGGCCACCGGCGGCTGCGCGAGGCCTGGCAGGCGATCCGCTCGCAGGTGCACCTGTTCCTGCTGACCCGGATCGGCGTCGCCACCGACGGCTACCTCGCGGGCATCCCGGCCGAACACCGGGAACTCGTGGCGGCCCTGCGCGCCCGCGACCGCGAAACGGCGCTCGCGCTGTTCGCCGAGCACCGCCGCCACGCCTTCGAAATCCTCAATGGACGGACGACCCAGGGCATCAGAGCACCAGGTCCGCCGCCGTCCTGAGCTCCTGGGCTTCGCTCGTCGACTCCAGGCCGCCGAGGGGATCGGCGGCCTCGAGGTCGCCGAACGACAGGCCGGTCAGCTCGGCGATCCGGCGGACCGGCACCTGGTACGTGCGATAAGCGCCGTAATCGAACTCGACCGCCGCCTCCAGCCCGTGGATGAGCTCCTCCTGGCTCAGCAGGTACGCCGTCGCCGAGAGGGCGCCGCCGGACTTGACCATCGCGACGACCTTCCAGAACTGGCGCGGCAGCTGCACCCCGCGGTACCGGTCGTCGTCCGCGGCCAGCACCGGGCCGGTCACCACGCTGACCTTGAGGTCGAAGTTGTCCGCGTTGGTCAGCACGTAGTCCTCGAGCCCGGCCCAGGTCGTCTTGTTCTGGTTGAAGTCCTTGTGCTGCGGCGAGCAGTTCGTGAAGTGGAACGTGTCGTCGTTGCCCAGCTGCGCGATCGGCTCCGTCGCGCCCCACGCCGGGTCGAGGCGGCGGACCAGGTGCCCGCGGTCCAGGGGGTTGTCCCGGTAGATCTCCTCGCCGATCTGCTCGGTCACGGCCACGCGCGGGTCGAGCGACCAGTGGTCGGCTTCGCGCCGCAGCGACCGGCTGGTGCGCCCGTCGATGTTGACCGCGGTGAACATCGCCAGCCGCCGCTCGCGGTGCATGACGACGCTGAAGTGGTGGTACGGCAGCACGTACTTCGGCTCGCCGGTGGCCTGCCGGTTGAGCGCGGCCAGCGGGAGGAGTGCGTCGGACAGGCCGGGCAGCGGCACGGTGTGCCCGGGCAGGAAGGCCGGGTCGTACCCTTCGCGGTTCGAATAGTCGGGATCGATCCGCCCGGTGGCCGCTTCGGCGCGCAGCCGGATGTCGAACGGCATCGAGAGCGACAGGACCGGTGCGGCGCCGCCGGCGGCCGGCCGCGCGCGCTCGGGGCGGGTGGCCAGCCGGTCGAGCAGCGCCTGCTGCGCCGGCGCGAACTGCCGGCCCCGCAGGAACTTCAGCAGTTTGCTGACCCGGATGCCTTCGTTGAGGAAACCGCCGTACTCGGCGTGGCCCGCCGCCGGGACGCTCGCGTGGTGCAGCGCGACGATCTCCCACTGGTCGTTGAACACCGGCGAGCCGGACGAGCCGGGTTCGGTGTCGGTTTCGTAGTGCAGGAATTCGTCGAGGACGTCGACGACCCGGTTTTCCCGCAGCGCGACCTGTTTCTTGCCGCCACCGGGGTGCTGCACGATGGTGACGAAGTCGCCGACGATCGCCTTGCCCTCGCTGGCGATCAGCCGGTTGAAGCCGAAGGGGCGCAGCTCGTCCGCGGTCGCCTTCACCGCGACCAGCGCGAAATCCAGCTCCCGGTCGGCGGCGAAGAACCGGTCCGGGTCGAGGGTGAAGGCCCGCACCGGCCGGGGCAGGCCGTCGATGCCGTCCTGGTAGTCGAACTCGATGACGCTGAACCCGGCGGCCCCGGCGTCCGGCAGCACGTGGTGGTTGGTCAGCAGCAGCTCCGGCGACACCAGCGATCCCGTGCCGTAGCCGACGAGCCGGCCCTGGGCGGTGCGGATGTTCACCCGGCCGACGGCGGCCGACGCCGCGACACCGCCTTCGAGGTAGCCCACGCCGAGCAGGTCGTTCGTGAGCACGATGCGTTCGAGGATCGCGCCGGCGGCCGTCATCGCTTCCGGGTCCCCGGCCGCGATCGCCGCCGGGCTCACCGGCCGGACGTCGGGGTAGTAGCGGCCGAGCCGGTCGATCCGGGTGGCGATCCGGCTCGGCTCGTCGGCCTCGGCGATCCCGCCGGGTTTGCGCAGCAGCGCGATCTTGGCCTGCCGTGGCCCGGTGCGCTCGGCGGCCCGGGCCGCCGCGGCCTGTTCCTGTTCGGACTGCCGGTCCGTTTTGACGTCCACGATGCCTCCCGGCTGGCGGGGCGGAAACACCGCGTTAGTCGCGCGACCGGAGGGTGCGTTACACGATTTCCGGCGAGTCGCCGGGAATTCTTTTTCAATCCACTTCGCGGTATTTTCCCGCGATCGAAGCTATTCCCGAAAATCTCGCACCGGAAGCACGATCGCCGACGCGCGCGCGGGGTCGTGGTGGACCTCCTGGTCCGCCGCGCGCAGTGTGACCGCCGTGGCGTGGGGTTCACCGGTGCCGGGATTGCGGGCGTAGCGCGGGAAAGCACCACTGGAGACCTGGACCCGGATGCGGTGCCCGCGCCGGAACCGGTGCGCCGTCGGCCACAACCGGACCGGGACGGCGGCCAACTCGGCCGCGTCGCGCAAGCTGGTGAGGCCGTCGCAGACGTTGACCGAGCGGCCGTCCGGGCCGACGTCGCAGAGCCGGACGAAGACGTCGGCGAACCGCAGGCTCGAGCGGAACCAGATCTCCGCGTGCACGTCCCCGATCACTTCGACGTCTTCGCCGAGCACGTCCGTGGTGTAGGTGAGGACGTCGGCGCGGGCTTCGAGCGCCGCGTTGTCCACCCGGCCGGCGTCGGGTGCCATGCGCACGCCACCGGCCGCGGGGGTCGGGTCGGCCGGGTCGTAGCGGTAGCGGTCCGGGGCCGACCCGCCGGGAACGTCCGTGGCCAACGTGCCCCCGGCCTGCAGGTGGAACCGTTGCGGCGCATAGCCTTCCGGCGGCCACGAAGCGAAGTCGCGCCAGGCTTCCTCGCCCATGACGAACAGCCGCACCGGCGCCCGCTCCGGCGGTTCCTCGCCGCGCGCGAGCGCGAGCCCGAACTCACACGTTTCCCGGAGGGAGACGCCCGCGCCGGTGAGCAGGTCGCCGGCGTGGGTCCACGGCCCGACCGTGAGCCGCGGCCGCCGGCCGGCGTCCTGCAGGGTCCGGAAGTCGCGGAGCTGGCCGGGCAGGAAGATGTCGTACCAGCCGCCGACCGAGCTGACCGGCACGGTGACGCCGGCGACGCGGTCCCGGTGGTCGAGCGCCGCCCACCGGGGGCTCGTCTCCGGGTGGGCGAGGACGTCCTGGATGTAGTCCGAGCGGTGGCCGATGGCGACGACGTCGGCCTGGGCGAGCGGCAGTGTGGACAGCGCCTGCTGCACTTTCTTCGCCTGCCTGCGTTGCCGGAGCAGCGCGAAGCGGCGCTCCTGGGTCGCGACCTGGACACCCCAGCCGAACGGTGTCTCCAGCGAAAGGCCGTCCTCCCGCAGGAATTCCAGCGTCAGGCCGGACTCGGTGACGTGCGGGACCATCGCCTTGACCTGCGGCGGCAGGCGGTCGGCCACGGCCCACTGCACGTAACCCAGGTAGCTGGGGCCGGTGAGCACGATCGCGTCGCCGAACCAAGGCTGCTGCACGACCCAGTCCAGCGTCGCGAGGCCGTCCTCGCGCTCCTGTCGCAGCGGATCGAAGGCACCGCCGGAACCGAAGCCGCCGCGGGTGCTCTGGATCAGCACCTGGAAACCGCGCTCGGCCAGCGGGCGGGCCATGATCGCCCCGAACACGCCCCGGCGGCCGTAGGGGCTGCGCAGCACCGCCGTCGGCAGGCCCGCACCCCCGGTGCGCGGCGCCCAGTGGTCCGCCAGCAGCTCGGCGCCGTCGGGCATCGGGACCCGCAGGTCCCGCTGGACGGTGAGGCGCCGGGTGGCCGGCGCGGGCAGCTTCAGCAGGCGTTCGACAAGACGGCTGATCATCGGCCGGCCTCCTTCGTGATCATCGCGGTGACGACCGTGCGCATGCGCATCAGCCGGTCGGCGAACTCTTCCGGGTCGAGCGGGTCCGGCCCGTCGACGACCCACGTGTTGACGAACGCCCCCGCGCCCCCGGTCAGGAAGGTGGCCAGGTCGTCGATACCCGCGGCGTCGAGGTGACCGCCGAGTGCGTGGCCGAGGTGCTCCCGGTTGAGCGGGAGGAACAGGCCGGTCAGCGCCTTGTTGAGGGCATACGCCGACGCCCCGGTCAGCAGGGCGCGGTAGAAGCGCCGGTGGGCGGCGAAGTGCCGGCCGAGCGCCAGGAACGATCCGTGCTCGTCGGTGGCGGACGCCAGGCCGTCGAGGTCGCCGAGCAGTTCGCGCCGCACGAGGTCGAGCGCGGCCTCCAGCAGCAGCGTGTCGCGGTCGCCGAACTGCTGGTACAGCACCTGGCGGCTGACGTCCGCGGCCTCGGCGATCTCGGACACCGGGACGCCCGTGGAGTCGCGTTCGGACACGAGCTCGACCGCGGCCCGCATCAGCGCCGCGCGCGACCGGCGCACTCGCCGGTCCTTCACGGGCGCTTCGGTCGTCCAGTCACCGGGCACAGCGTTGATAATGGACAGGTGTCAAGAAAATAGCAAGTGTTCGGTAATTCCGCCTCTGCCGGGGATGCGAGGATGCGGCCATGTCTTCGACCATGCGGGCCTTCGTGCTCACCGGGCCGGGCGAGTGCTCGGTGCAGGAGGTCCCCGCGCCGCGGGCCGTGGCGGGCGAGGTCGTCGTCGACGTCGACCGGGCGGGCGTCTGCGGCACCGACGTCGAGTTCTTCACCGGCGAGATGACCTACCTCCACCAGGGACATTCGGCGTACCCGATGCGGCTCGGCCACGAGTGGGCGGGCACGGTCACCGAGGTGGGGGCGGGCGTGGACCCGGCCTGGCTCGGCCGCCGCGTCATGGGCGACACGATGCTCGGCGACCGGACGTGCCGCCGCTGCCGCCGGGGGCACCAGCACACCTGCGAGCGGCGCCAGGAGGTCGGCATCCGCGGCGGCCGGGCCGGTGCGCTGGCCGAGCGGCTCGCCGTGCCCGCCTGGTCGCTGCACGCCCTGCCCGACACGGTGGACGCCGTGCTCGGTGCCCTCGTCGAACCGGGCGGCAACGCCCTGCGCGCGGCCCGCGCGGCCGGCGCCGGCACGGGCGACCGGGCGCTGGTGCTGGGACCGGGCACGATCGGGCTGCTCACGGCGATGTTCCTGCGCGCGGCGGGTGCCGAAGTGCACGTGCTGGGCGTCGGTTCCCCCGAATTCCCCCGCAGCCTCGGCTTCGCGGACACCTGGACCCGGGAAACGCTGCCGGACCTGCCCTTCGACGCGGTCGTCGACGCGACCGGCGCCGCCGGCGCACCCGCGCTGGCGGTGGAACTGGTGGAGCCCGCGGGCCGGGTCGTCTACATCGGACTGTCCGGGCGGCCCAGCCACCTCGACACCCGCGAGCTGGTGCTGAAGGACGTCACGGCGGTCGGCGTCCTGTCCGCGTCGCCGGGCCTGGCCGAGACGATCGCCGCGTACGCGAGCGGCGCCGTCGACCCACGGCCGCTCGTCGCGGCGACCGTGGGCCTGGGTGAGGTCGGGGCCGTGCTGGCGGGGGAGCGGATCGGCGGTGCGGGACCGAAGGTGCACATCGACCCGCGCCGCTGAGGCGCTCAGTACGGATCGCTCAGGACATCCGCTCTGGCGGCGGACTTGGCGGCATCGCGCAAGCCCGCGAGTTCGGTGAGGTCGTCCTTGATCCGCCAGTTCATTTCGCTGCCCCGCTCGGCGAACCGCTTGGCCTGGACCGCCAGCCGGGTAGCCCGGAACATCTTCGACAGCATCGCGTTGACTTTTTCGGTGACCTCGCTCGACCCGGTCAGCTCCAGGGCTTCCGCCGCGCGTGCGCAAACCGAGTACTGCGACGCGAAGGCCTCCTCGTCGAACGCCATCGTCTTGAGCTCACCGAGTGATGCCGAGGCGAGGTGGCGGACGGCGTTGCTCCAGACTTCGTAGGCGGCGAAGAAGTCGGCGTAGGCGCTCACGCGCTCTGCGCGCCACACCGTTCGAGCGTCATGGTCACGTTGCTCTCGAAACTTCTGCTGTTCGCGTTCGAACCTGAGGTCTTCCCGTTCCCGCTCGCGCTCGTAGCGCGCGTCTTCGCGGTCGCGCTCCCGCACCCAGCGCTTGTCGTCCCGGCGCGAGGCCAGCTGCTGACCGCCGATCGCGCCCAGCAGCGCCAGCGAGCCCGAAACGACCGCGGCTATCCAGTCGGCCATCCGGGCAGCATACGGAGATCAGAGCTGCTTGAAGTCAGAGCTGTTTGAAAAACGCCAGCAGCGCGGTGTTCACCTCGTCCGGGCGTTCCATCTGGACCCAGTGCCGGGCACCCGGGACGTCGACGGCGCCGCGCAGGTCGGGCGCGGCTTCGGCGATCCGGCTGGTGTCGGTGAACGCGCGGGTCAGGTCGCCGTCGCCGCACAGGTAGAACGCCGGCGGTGTGATCGGCGTGTCCCGCCACGCGGCCAGGAGCTCCCAGTTGCGGTCGATGTTGCGGTACCAGTTGAGCCCGCCGGTGAACCCCGAGCGGCCGAACGACTCGACGGCGGCGTCGACGTCCTCGTCGCTCAGCCAGGCCGGCAGCGCGGCCGGTTCGGTGAAGCGATCGAGGAAGCCCTCGCCGTCCCGGACGACCGGTGCGTCCGCGGCCCCGCCGAGCAGTTTGCGGAACGTCGTGCGCAGGTCCGCGCCCAATTCGGCCTCGGCGACGCCGGGCCGCTGGAAGTAGATCTGGTAGAAGCCGTCGCCGAACCGCTCGCGCAGCAGGCTCAGCGGCGGCGCGGGAGCCCGGAGCGTCGGCGGCACGCTGAGGCCGGCGACGCCGCGGACCACGTCCGGGCGCAGCAGCGCGGTGTGCCACGCGACGGGGGCACCCCAGTCGTGGCCCACCACGATGGCCTCGCGCTCGCCGAGGGCGTGGATCAGCCCGACGACGTCGCCGACGAGGTGCAGGAGCGTGTACCGGTCCGCGTCCGCCGGGCAATCGGTGCCGCCGTAGCCGCGCTGGTCCGGCGCCACGACGTGGTAGCCGGCGTCGGCCAGTGGCCCCATCTGGTGGCGCCACGAGTGCGACGTCTCCGGCCAGCCGTGCAGCAGCAGCACCAGCGGGCCGGTGCCCTGCTCGGCGATCTGCATGCGGAGGCCGCCGACCTCGATGGTCCGGTGCGTGGGCATTCGTCTTCCCCTGTTCGCCGTCGTCCACTCAGGACGGTACGGCAGGGTGCGGCGGGCGGCCGCCCGGCGGAGCCGTTTCCGCAGATCGCGGAACCGTTGGTGTGACGGGATTCTCAGCCGGGCGGCCGGGGTTCGGCGAGCGTCGTGGGCCGGGTGCGGCCGCGCAGGGTGACGTCCCCGGTCGCCGTCCAGCGGGCGGCCTCGTCCGCGGCCGCGGACTCGACGGCCGTCCACGAGGCGAGCAGGCGGCCGGACGCGTTCTTGGCCAGTTCGGTCAGCCGGGCGGCTTCGTTGACCGGGTCGCCGATCACCGTGTACTCGAAGCGGCGCGGGTCGCCGACGTTGCCCGCGACCGCGTCGCCGGTCGCCACGCCGATGCCGGCCGGGCCGTCCGGCACCTCGGCGGCCAGCCGGGCCGCGATGGCGCGGCCGGCGGCCAGCGCGCAGGTGGCGTGGTCGGCGAGTGGCGCGGGCGCCCCGAACACGGCCAGCGCGGCGTCGCCGACGAACTTGTTGACCAGGCCGTGGTGCCGGTCGACCTCGTCGACCACCACCGCGAAGAACCGGTTGAGCAGGCCGACGACCTCCTCCGGCGGGCGGCTCGCGGCCAGCGTCGTCGACCCGACGAGGTCGACGAACAGCACCGAGACCGTGCGGACCGTGCCGCCCAGCCCGGTCGACGTGCGCATGGCCTCGACCGCGACCTCGTGGCCGACGTGCTTGCCGAACAGGTCGCGCAGCCGTTCGCGTTCGGCCAGCCCGGCCGTCATGTCGTTGAACCCGGCCTGCAGCAGGCCCAGCTCGGTGCCGTCGTAGACCGGGATTTCGACGCTGAAGTCCCCGGCCCGGACGCGCCCGAGCGCGTCGCGGACCGAGGAGAGCGGGTTGACCACCGAGCGGGCGGTGAACACGGTGACCAGCAGCCCGAAGCACAGCACGACCAGCCCGAGCGCGATCACCGACACGGCGAGCTTCGTGGTGGAGACGTCGCCGCGCACCCAGGCCAGCACCGCGGTGACGACCAGCCCGGCCACCGGCACCCCGGTGCCCAGGCACCAGAACAGCAGCATCCGCCGGTTGACGCCGCCGCTGACCGGCCGCGGCGGCGCGGTGCCCGCCAGCGCCAGCGCCACGTACGGCCGCAACGCGAATTCGCCGAAGAGGTAGGCGATCGCGCAGACGACGACCGCGGCGAACGCGACCACGAGGAACTCGGTGAGCACGACCGCCGGCTGCACGAGCGCGGCGAGCCCGCCGAAGAGCAGCGTCGCGATGCCCCACAGCACGGCCTGCACGAAGGTCAGCCGCAACGGGACACGCAGGCTCGCGGCGCGCTCGGCGTCGGTCGGACGTCGTCCGTCGGCCGCCCAGCGCAGGGTCCGGAGGGCGCCGCGGGTGCCCCACAGCGTGCCGGCGACGACCGCCGAAACGACGTACACGGGTACTGCGACCGCCGTGACGCGGACCAGCTCGCCGGACATCCCGGGCGCCGGCATGAGCAGCGCCGCGAGCCCGACGACGACCAGCGCGCCGATCACGTTGGTGGCGATCAAAGCGGCCGTGAGCAGGCCTTGGACACGCCGGCGCAGGGCCGTGGCGTGCTGGTCCAGTGGTCCGAGCAGACCGGAGCCGAACGGCTCCGCCGGGGCGCGTCCTGGGTTCACCATCTGAGTGTACGGTCGTTCACTGAACTGACCGGAGACGGGTGCCGGGAGTATGTGTTACGGTTGGTAACAGTGAACTTCGGTAACACCTGACGAGGAGGTCGGTCGTGACGAGCATCAGCGAATCGGGCGTGTCGGACCGGGAGACCGTGGCGCGGCGGCTGCTCGACTCGTCGGAGCAGCTGTCCTACGACCCCGTCAAGGAGGTCGACTGGGAGACGCCGCTGGACACCGGCTACCACGGCGCGAGTCCGGAGTGGAGCACGCTCTACGGCACCTCCTACTGGGCCGACCTGACTCCGGAGCAGCAGCGCGAGCTGACCCGCCAGGAGGCGGCGTCGGTGGCCAGCACCGGGATCTGGTTCGAAATGATCCTGCAGCAGATGATGTTGCGCGACTTCTACGCCAAGGATCCGACCGATCCGGCGTTCCAGTGGGCGCTGACCGAGATCGCCGACGAGTGCCGCCACTCGATCATGTTCGCCCGCGGCGCGGCGAAACTGCGGGCGCCGGCCTACCGGCCGCGCCGGTTCGTCGTCGAGCTGGGCCGGGTCTTCAAGGCCACCGCGAGCGGGGAGGCCGCCTACGCGGCGATCCTCGTCGCCGAAGAGGTCCTCGACGTCATGCAGCGCGACTGGATGCGCGACGAGCGGGTGGTCCCGTTCGTGCGCACCATCAACAACATCCACGTCGTCGAAGAGTCGCGGCACATGAAGTTCGCCCGCGAGGAGACCCGCGAGCGGCTGAAGAGCGCCGGGTGGCTGCGGCGGCAGATCAACGCCCTGGTCGTCGCGATCGCGTCGTACTTCATCGTGACGAGCATGGTGAACGGCAAGGTCTACGAGAACGCCGGGCTGGACGGCAAGCGCGCGCGGCGCGAGGCGAAGGCCAACGAGCACCACAAGTCGATGCTGCGCTCCAGCTGTTCCGGGCTGATGGAGTTCCTGCACTCGGCCGGGCTGCTGACCAAGCCCTCGCTGTGGTTCTACAAGCGGGCGAACCTGATCTGACATGGCGTTCGCGATCACCCAGACCTGCTGCACCGACGCGACCTGCGTGTCGGTCTGCCCGGTCAACTGCATCCACCCGACGCCGGACGAGCCGGGCTTCGGGACGACCGACCTGCTCTACATCGACCCGGACACCTGCATCGACTGCGGCGCCTGCGCCGACGCCTGCCCGGTCGACGCGATCTTCCCGGCCGGCGACCTGACCGGGCCGCTGCGGGCGTACGAGGAGATCAACGCGGAGTACTACGCGGGCCGGGACGTCCTGGCGGACGTTTCGGTGGCGCCGAACTTCCACCGGTGGTCCCCGCCGTCGTTCGGGCGGGTGCTGCCGAGCGACTTCGCGCCCTTGGACGTCGCCGTCGTCGGCACCGGCCCGGCCGGGATGTACGCGGTGGAAGACCTGCTGCTGCACACGAACGCCCGCGTGACGCTCATCGACCGCCTGCCGGTGGCCGGGGGGCTGATCCGCTACGGCGTCGCGCCCGATCACCCGTCGACGAAGAAGATCGGCGAGACGTTCGCGCGGTTCCACGACCACCCGCGGCTGCGCCTGCGCCTCGGCGCGCCGGCCGGCCCCGGCCTGGCCGATCGCCACGACGCGGTGATCTACGCGGTCGGCGCGACCGAGGCCCGGCGCCTCGGTGTCCCGGGCGAAGACCTGCCCGGAAGCCTCCCGGCGGCGACGGTCGTGGGCTGGTACAACGGCCACCCGGACGTCGAGCCGGACGCCGTCGACCTTTCGGCGGAGCGCGTGGTCGTGGTGGGCACCGGCAACGTCGCCCTGGACATCGCCCGCATCCTCACGGCCGAACCGGACGCCCTCGCCGCAACGTCGATCGCGCCGGAAGCGCTGGCCCGCCTGCGATCGGCCAAGGTCCGCGAGGTGGTGGTGCTGGCCCGCCGCGGCCCGGAGGCGGCGGCCTACACGCGCCCGGAGCTGCTGGCCCTGGCGGCTCGTGGCGGCTTGGTGGTGGACGCGCACGACCCGCGTGTCGCGGCGGCGATCGAAGGCGACTCGCCGGGCGGGAAGGCGGCGTGGCTGCGGGAAGTGCCGCGCGAGAAAGTCGACTGGTCGACACCGCCCCCGGAGGGCCGCCGCATCGTGCTGCGCTTCCACTCGGCACCGGTGGCCTTCGGGGGCGACACCGAGGTCCGCGCGGTGGTGACGTCGGGACCGGAGGGCGAGGTCGAGATCCCGGCGGGCCGCGTGGTCCGGGCGGCGGGCTTCCGCGGGGTCGCGGTGCCGGGCCTGCCGTTCGACGAGCAGGCGGGGATCGTCCCGAACGAGGCGGGCCGGGTCACCGGGCGGCCGGGGGTGTACGTGGCGGGGTGGATCAAGCGCGGGCCGTCGGGCGGGATCGGCGCGAACAAGGCCTGCGCCCGGGAGACCGTGGGGACGTTGCTGGAGGACGCAGTGTCCGGGCGGCTCCCGGCGCGGCGCAAGGGAAATGGCGCGCGGAGGTTGCTGGGCCGCGCTTGAGCGTTGCCGGTGCTGGGCGAGCGAGGCAACCCTTCCGGCCGGGTGTGGGTGGCTGCCGGCGCGGCGCGGAAAAGGGGCGACGCTCCCGGCCGGAAACCGCGGTGGGAAACGGTTTCCGGCCGAGTCCAAGCCGGGCGATCCGCCGCTGATCCACTCCATGCGCTTTCCCGCACCGGCCACGATGAGCCGCCGCGGGCCTCGGGGCGACCCGGCTTTTCCGGCCGGCGCGGCGCACAGGTACGGCCCGCAGACCGGCTCCGGGGGCTCCGAGCGGCCGGGCGACCGCCCCGGGCGGGGGCGAGATTCGGACTGCCGAGAGCCGCGGAGCGGGGTTAGAATAAACCCGAATCAAAGTCTGATTCAGGTTGGAGGCCGTATGACCGGCCCGGAGCCCATCGAAGCGGGTGTCCGCCTGCGCCGGGTGCCTCGCCAGGCCCGCTCGCGGCAGAAGCTGGCCCAGGTGCTCGCGGCCGCCGACCGGCTGCTCGCCGCGGACGGCGTCGAGGCCCTGACGACCACCCGCGTCGCCGCCGAGGCCGGTGTCTCGGTGGGCGCGCTGTACCAGTACCTGCCGGACCGCGACGCCATCACCGAAGCGCTGGGCGAGGTGTACCTCGCCCGCCTTGAAGACCTCATGACGTCGTTCGCCGAGCGAGCGGCCGAGGAGACCTGGGCGGATCCCGTCGGCCTGCTCGTCGACGCCTTCGCCGGGCTCTACCGCGCCGAGCCCGGGTTCCGCGCGCTGTGGTTCGGCCGCGGCCTCACCGACGGAACCCGGGAAGCCGACCTCGCGCACAAGCGCGTGATGGCCACCGGCGTGCACCGCATCCTCGTCGCGCAGCACCTGCTGCGCGACGACTACGAGGCGGCGGTGGCGTGCCGCACGGCGTTCATCGCCGCCGACGCCGTGATCCAGGAGGCCTTCCGCCGCGACGGTTCCCCCGAGCTCCTGGAGCCGGTCAAGACGATGCTGCGGGCGTACCTCGGGCAGCAGCCCCGCCCGTAGTTCCCGTGGTGGCCACCAGGAATTCTTCGCCTCGCACGACCTGGAGCCCGTCGGTGCGGCCCGCGAAGTACCGCGCGTCCAGCTCGGCGCCCGAAACGTGGACGACGTCGCGGAACCCGGCCGCGCGGGCCATCGCCAGCATTTCGGCGGGGGAGAACGAGCTGAGGAACGGCGTCCCCGCCGCCTTCGCCCTGCTCGCGGTGGCTTGGTGGCGGGCGCGTTCGCCCTCTTCGAGCAGGTCGGCCGGCAGCATGAACGTCATCGCGAGCGTGGAGCCCGGGGCGAACCCGGCGATCCGGTGCAGCGTGGCCGCGTTCACCTCCTTCGTGAGGTACATGCTGACGCCGGTGGACGCCACCACCGCCGGTTCGTCCGGCGCGAAGCCCGCGGCCGTGAGCCGCTCCCACCACGACGCCGTCTCGAAGTCGACCGGCACGAAGTGCAGCCAGTCCGGTGCGTCCAGGCCGAGTTCGGCCAGCCGGGCGCGCTTCCAGGCCTGCGGGCCCGGCTGGTCCACTTCGAACACGCGCAGCCGGGACGCGATTTCCGGGCGCCGCTGGGCGAACGTGTCGAGCCCGGCCCCGAGGATCACGTACTGGCCGACACCCCGGCCGGCCTGCTCGGTGACCAGGTCTTCGACGAACCGGGCCCGGGCCACCATGCCGGCCCGGTAGCGGCCGGCGGTCGCCGGGTCCATGTCGTCGCGGTGCCGCCAGCCCTCGCCCGGGTCCGCGAGCCGCAGGCCGAGTTCGTCGGCGAAGACGTGCGGCGGCGGATCGACGGCGACGTGCAGGGCCCGCCACAGGGCCGTGCGCACCGCCGTGCTGTCCGGCGCGGCCACGTCAGGCCGCACCCGGCGCCGACAACGTCCACGTCCGCCCGTCGGGGTCGCGGACGGTCATTTCCCTTGTCCCGTAATGGGTTTCTTCGAAGGGGGAGACCACCTCGACGATCTCGCCGGCTTCGAACTCGTCCGCGTCGGGGACCTTGAACACGATCTGCGTTCGCGGTTCCCGGCTCTCGGGCACCTCGGCGATGAACAGCCGGGGGCCGTCGCCGTTGCGCAGCTGCCCGGAGTTGTGGTCGGTCGCGAAGTCGATCTCGTAGCCCAGCGCCTGGAAGAACTTGGCCGCCTTGCCCCAGTTGTGCGTCTCCAGGTACATCGCCTCGATGCCCTCGGTCGTCATGTCAGTGCTCCTCTTCGGGATCGGTCGCGAGGTAGGCGCGCAGTGCTTCGGCGACGAGCGCCGAGAGCGACTGCTCCGTCTCGATGGCTCGGTGCTTGACCTGCCGGATCAGGCCGATCGGCAGGTACACGTTGAACTGCTTGACGTCGTCATCGCCCACTCGCCAAGGCTAGCATGCTAGCAAGCTACCCACGCAAGTCCCGCCGACCGACCCTTGACGTGGCGTCGCGAGACGTCAACAATTCAGACGCAGCGCGGAATGTTAGCGCTAACAGTTTTCGACGACGAAGTCGGAGTCATGTCATGAAGCTGCGCCTCGGATTGTCCGCGCTCGTGCTGATCGCCGGAATCATCCCCGGATTCGGGGTCGCTTCGGCGAGCACGACCGCCGCGGAGGTGGCCGTCCCGCCGCCGGCGATGGGCTGGGCGTCGTGGAACACCTTCGCCGCCAAGATCGACTACCCCACCATCAAGGCGCAGGCCGACGCGCTCGTCTCGGCCGGGCTGAAGGACGCCGGCTACAGCTACGTCAACATCGACGAAGGCTGGTGGCAGGGCACGCGCGACAGTTCCGGGAACATCACCGTGGACACCGCCGAATGGCCCGGCGGGATGAAGGCGATCGCGGACTACTTGCACGGCAAGGGACTCAAGGCCGGGATCTACACCGACGCCGGCCGCGACGGCTGCGGCTACTACTTCCCGACCGGCCGGCCCGCGGCGCCCGGGAGTGGCAGCGAGGGCCACTACCTACAGGACATGCTGCAGTTCCAGCGGTGGGGCTTCGACTTCGTCAAGGTCGACTGGTGCGGCGGCGACGCCGAGGGTCTCGACCCGAAGAGCACTTATCAGGCGATCAGCGACGCCAACAAGGCCGCCACCGCGCAGACCGGGCGTTCCCTCACGCTCTCGATCTGCGACTGGGGCAAGAAGAACCCGTGGAACTGGGGTGCCGGGACGGCGCCGATGTGGCGCACCAGCACGGACATCATCTACTACGGCCAGACGGCGAACCTCGGCCAGGTGCTGACCAACTTCGACCAGGCGCAGCACCCCGTTTCGCAGCACACCGGGTACGTCAACGACCCCGACATGCTCACGGTCGGCATGCCCGGCCTCACCGACGCGCAGGCCCGCACGGAGATGAGCCTGTGGTCCGTTTCGGGTGCGCCGCTGCTGGCGGGCAACAACCTCGCGACGATGAGCGCGGCCACGAAGGCGATCCTGGCGAACCGGGAGGTCATCGCCGTCGACCAGGACCCGCGCGGCCTGCAGGGCGTCAAGGTCGCCGAGGACGCCGCCGGGCTCCAGGTCTACTCGAAGGTCCTCAGTGGATCCGGCAAGCGCGCGGTGGTCCTGCTGAACCGGACGTCCGCGGCCGCGACGATGAACGTCCGCTGGGCCGACCTCGGCCTGACGCCGGCCACGGCGCACGTCCGGAACGTCTGGGGCGCCACCGATGCGGGTGATTTCGCCACCGGCTACAGCGTGAACGTCCCCGCAGGGGACTCGGTGCTGCTGACCGTCCGGGGGACCGATGCCGCGTCGGCGAGTTACCCGGCGAGCGGCTCCCGGTTCACCGGCGTCACCGCCGCCGCGACCGGGCTCGCCGTCGCGACCTTCTCCTACAGCGCGACCGCCGCGCAGACGGCGACGCTCGCCGTGAACGGCCAGCAGCCGACCGTCCTCGCCTTCCCGGCCACCGGCGGAACGCCGAAGACCGTCTCCGCCGTCGTGTCGCTGGGCAAGGGCAACACCAACACCCTCACGCTCTCCGGGACTCCGCCGCAACTCGCGGCCGTCGCCATCCTGCCGCTGCCGGGCAGCACCGGCGTCCAGCTCGCCGGTGGCCAATCCGGACGGTGCGTCGACGTCGACGACAACGGCATCACCAACGGGATCCAGGCCCAGCTGTGGGACTGCGCCGCCGGGCCGAACCAGACCTGGGCGCCGGTGCGCGGACAGCTCGTCGTCAACGGCACCAAGTGCCTCGACGCCTACGACAGCGGAACGGCCAACGGCACGGCCGTGGTCGTCTGGGACTGCAACGGCCAGCGCAACCAGCAGTGGACGTTCAACGCGAACGGGACCATCACGAACGCGGTGTCCGGACTGTGCCTGGACGCGAGCGGCGCGGCCACCGCGAACGCCACGAAGATCATCCTCTGGACCTGCGGCGGCGGCGCCAACCAGCAGTGGACCCGCCGTTAGGCGGTCGACTCCCGGATCACCAGCCGGCACGGCCGGGTGTGCCGGCCGGGGGAGGGCTCGCCGTTGATCGCCGCCAGCAGGCGGTCGGCGGCGGTCCGCCCGAGTGCCTCCAGTTCCATGTCGACGCTGGTCAGCGGCGGCTGGCAGCCCAGCGCCATGACGTCCCAGTTGTCGAAGCCGACCAGGGCGACGTCACCCGGCACGCGGCGGCCGGCCGCCCGCAGCGCGTCCGCGGCACCGCGGGCGATCTGATCGCTGCCGCAGAAGACGGCGTCGAACGGGGTGTCGGCGCCCAGCAGCATCCGGACCGCCTGGCGGCCCCAGGCCTCGCTCCACTCGCCGAACAGCGGGGCCCCGGCCGGCTCGAGCCCGGCTTCGGCGAGCCGCCCGGCCGCGGCCGCCGCGCGCACGGTCGCCGAGTGGTGCCGCTCGGGGCCGGTGATGTGGGCGATCCGGCGCCGTCCGGTGGCCAGGAGGTGCTCGACGGCCTTGCGTGCCCCGCCGGCTTCGTCCGGCACGACGGAACAGTCGTTCGGGTCGGTCGAGCTGATGAAGGCGTACACGACCGGGATCGGCAGGTCCGCGCCGATCGGCGGGCGGGCGTGGGTCCGGCGGCCGGTGACGATGATGCCGTCGACCCGGCGGGACAGCAGCGTGCGCAGGTAGTACTGCTCGCGGATCGGGTCGTCGCGGGCGTCGCAGAGGAAGACCGACATCTCCCCGGCGCCGAGGGCGTCCTCGGCGCCCATCATCAGCGGGATGCTGAACCGGCCGATCGTGTCGGTGGTGATCATGCCGACGGTGTAGGTGCGCCCGGAGTTGAGGGACACCGCCGCGCGGTTCGGCTGGAACCCCAGCTGCTCGGCCGCCGACAGCACCCGCTGCCGGGTCTCCGCGCGCAGCGACCCGCGGCCGTTGAGGGCCTTCGACGCGGTGCCGACCGAGACACCCGCCAGCAGGGCGACCTCGCTGATCGTGGCCGGCTTCGCAACGGCGCCGGGAGTTTCCGAAAGTTTCCGCGGGGGCATGGTGGCACAGTACCTCCGCCGACGGCCGCGACCCAACACAACCCACGCCATATCCGGCAAACGGCCCCTTGACGAGCTGATCGATCGGCTCTAGCTTGAGTCGGAAACCGGTTTCTGAAAGTTTCCCGGTTCTTCTTCTTCGACACCGCAGGCGGCGGCCTCCCGTTAGGAGAGAGTCGATGACTTCGCACATCCGAACCAGGGCACGGTGGGGGCGTGCCGCAGCCGCCGTCGCCGGCGTCCTCGTCCTCGTGGCCTGCCAGAGCGGCCCGTCCGGGGCGGCCGCGGGGGACACCGCGAGCGTGGACGACGGCACCACGATCACCATGTGGACCCGGTCGCCGACGGCGACCTTCAGCCAGACGCTGATCGACGCCTACAACGCGAGCCACAAGAACAAGGTCAAGCTGACCGTCTTCCCGGCCGACTCCTACCAGCAGAAGGTCGGCACGGCCGCGGGCGCGAAGCAGCTGCCGGACCTCCTCGCGGCCGACGTCGTCTACGCGCCCGACTACGCGGCCAAGGGCCTGTTCCTCGACCTCACCGCCCGCGTGACGCAGCTGCCGTTCAGCGGCAGCCTCGCCGCGGCCCACATGAAGGCGGCCACCGCCGGCGGCAAGCACTACGCCGTGCCGCACGACATCGACCTGTCCGCGGTGTTCTACAACAAAGTCCTCTTCATCAGGGCCGGCCTCGACCCGGAGAAGCCACCGTCCACTTTAGACGAAATCTCGGCCGACGCGCGCAAGATCGCCGCACTCGGCGGGGACACCAAGGGCTACTTCTTCGGCGGTGCCTGCCCGGGCTGCCAGCTGTTCACCAGCTGGCCGATGATCTGGGCCTCCGGCGGGACCGTGCTCAACGACCAGGGCACCGCCGCCACGCTCGACAGTCCTCAGGCGGCGAAGGTCTATTCGTGGCTGCGGCAGCTCTACGCCGACGGCGTCGTGCCGGCGTCGGCGAAGAACGAGTCCGGGCCCACCTGGACGCAGTCCTTCCTCGACGGCAAGATCGGCATCCAGCCGATGGGCGCGACCGCGTTGCAGGGCATGAAGGAGGGGCCGGACCTGCAGGTCGGCGTGGCTCCGATCCCCGGGCTGACCGGGGGCAGCTCGTCGTTCGTCGGCGGGGACGTGCTCGGCATCGGCGGCAACAGCACGCACGCCGCGGCGGCCTGGGACTTCATCGCCTGGACGCTGTCGGACCAGGCGCAGGTCGACGTCGTCGCGAAGAACAAGAACATCACCGTCCGGTCCGATCTCGCGGACAACACCCACGCCAAGCAGGATCCGCGGCTGGGGGTGTTCAACCGGCTCGCGAGCCAGGGCCAGACGCCGATCTCGGTCAACTTCGGCAAGACGTTCAACGACACGAACGGGCCGTGGACGGCGACGGTGATCGACGCGGTCTTCGGCAGCGGTGACGCCGGATCGATCCTCAAGCAGCACAACACGGCCGTCACCGAGTCCCTCTCCGGCGGCAGCTGATCATGGTGTCGCTGCTTCCCCCGCGGGTGTCGGCGCCGGAGACCCCGGCGCCGACACCCCGCCGCCGCGGCTCGATCGCCCGGGGCCGCCGCCGGCTGGGGATCGCCTACGCCACTCCGATGGCCGTGCTGGTCGCCGTCTTCTTCGTCATCCCGCTCGGGCTGATGCTGTGGATGTCGGTCAGCCACTGGCCCCTGGTCGGCGCGTCCTACCCGAACGGCGTCAAGAACTACGACGCGCTGAGCGACCCGCTCTTCCTGCGCGCGGTCTGGTTCACGCTGAAGTACACGCTGGTCACGACCGTGGTGCTCAGCCTCGTCGCCTTCGGGCTGGCGCTGCTGGTGCAGCACGACCGGCGTGGCACCGGCTTCGCCCGCACGGTCTTCTTCCTGCCCAGCGCCGTGGGCCTGGCGTCGACGAGCCTGCTGTTCTACGGCCTGTTCAACACCGACTCCTCGGCGCTGAACCACCTCGTGGACTTCCTCGGGTTCGGCCGGGTGGACTGGCTCGGCTCCGGCGGCGGCGCGCTCGGCTCGACGGTCGGGATGATCACCTGGCGGTTCGCCGGGTTCTACATGCTGATCCTGATGACCGGCCTGCAGGGCATCGATCCGGCGTTGTACGAGGCCGCGCGCATCGACGGCGCGAACCGGTGGCAGATCCTGGGGCGGGTCACGCTGCCGCTGCTGCGGCCGACCCTCGCCCTGGCGATGGTGCTGTCGCTGACCGGCTCGCTGCTGGCGTTCGACCAGTTCTTCATCCTCACCGGCGGCCGCCACGACACGGCCACGGTCGTCATCGACATCTACCGCGAGGCGTTCCTGTCCCAGGACCTCGGGCGCGCCGCCGCGGTTTCGGTGGCCACGCTCGCCGTGCTCATCGTCCTCAACGTCGCCCAGCTGCGCCTGATCCGCCGGGAGGGGAAGTGAACCGGCTCCGGGCCGCGGGCGTGGGCGTCACGAGCGCCGCCCTGGCCGTGCTGTTCCTGCTGCCGCTGCTGTGGACGTTGTATTCGTCGCTCAGCGGGCGGGAAGCCGGGGACTCCGGGACAGACAACTACCGGCGGCTCGCGGACTACGGCAGTGGCCTGGGCACCTACCTGGTCAACACGACCGTGGTCGCGCTGGTCGCGGTGACCGTCACGGTGGTGGCGACGACGCTCGGCGGCTACGCGATGGCCCGGCTCGCCTTTCCCGGGCGCACGCTGCTGTTCCTGGTCACCCTGGCCATCCTGATGGTGCCCTACACGACGATCCTGGTCCCGCTCTACATCCTGCTCGGCTGGCTCGGCCTGCAGAACTCCCTGCTCGGCCTGGGCCTGGTGATGGCCGTGCTGCAGCTGCCGTTCGGCCTGTTCATGATGCGCAACTCCTTCGAAGCGCTGCCGGTGGAACTGGAAGAGGCGGCGCTGATCGACGGTTGTTCGATCGGCGGCGCGCTGCGGAGGGTGCTGCTGCGTGGCGTCCTGCCCGGCGTGGTCACCGTGGCGCTGTTCTCGTTCCTGGCGGCCTGGAACGAGTTCGTCGCCCCGCTGATCTTCCTCACCGACGGCGAGAAGTTCACCCTGCCGGTCGCGCTGTTCAACCTCCAGTCCGGCAGCCTCGGCTCGGTCGACTTCGGGGCCCTGCAAGCGGGAGTGGTGGTCTCCGCCCTGCCGTGCGTGGCGGTCTTCCTCGTCCTGCAGCGCTACTACGTCCGCGGCTTCACTTCGGGAGCCCTCAAGGGCTGAGTCATTCAACGGCGTGACAGGAGCACTCGATGACCGAACGCATCCTCGGCCCCGTCCACCCCACGGCCACCGCGAAGTCGGCGCTGCGGCCGCTCTTCCTCGGCGCCGCCGCCTTCGCGCCGGACAGCCTGCTCGGTGAGTGGCAGGCGCGCAACGCGACCCGGACCCTGCCGCACTGCGTCGAGCAGCTCGACGTAGCGGGCGCGCTGGACAACCTCCGCCGCGTCACCGGCGAGGTCGACGGCGACCGCCGCAACATGTGGTTCTCCGACTCCGACGTCTACAAGACGCTCGAAGCCGCCGCCTGGCAGCTCGGGCGCGACCCGGGCGACGCCGAACTGCGCGCGTTCCTCGACTCCACCGCGGCCCTGGTCGCCAAGGCCCAGGAGGAGGACGGCTACCTGAACTCCTACTTCAGCGTCGACAAGCCGGAGCTGAAGTGGCGGGAGCTGCACTGGAGCCACGAGCTGTACTGCGCGGGCCACCTGATCCAGGCAGCGGTCGCCGCCGCGCGGGCCGGGGTCGGGGCCCAGCTCGTCACGGTCGCGCGGCGTTTCGCGGACCTCATCGTGGAGCGGTTCGGCGGCGTCGAAGACGTCGACGGGCACCCGGAGATCGAGACGGCGCTGGTGGAGCTGTACCGGGTGACCGGGCACCGGCCGTACCTCGACCTGGCGTTGCGTTTCCTCGACCTGCGGGGCCGCGGCCTGCTCGACGGCGAGCGGTTCGGCTCGCGGTACCTGCAGGACCACGTCCCGGTCCGCGAGGCCGACGAGGTCGCCGGGCACGTCGTGCGCCAGCTCTACCTGCTCGCCGGCGTCGTGGACGTCGCCGTCGAAACCCGGGACGACACCCTGCTGGAAGCGGCCCGCCGCCTGTGGGCCGACGCGTTCGGCGCCAAGACCTACCTCACCGGCGCCCACGGCTCCCGCCACCGCGACGAGGCGTTCGGCGACCCGTACGAGCTGCCGCCCGACCGGGCCTACGGCGAGACCTGCGCCGCGATCGCGAGCTTCCAGTGGAACTGGCGGCTGCTGCTCGCCACCGGGGAGGGCAAGTACGCCGACGAGATGGAACGCGCGCTGTACAACGCGATCGCCGGGTCGACCGCGCTCGACGGCACGCACTTCTTCTACGCCAACCCGCTGCACCTGCGGACTGGCCACGACGGCTCGCACGAAGACGCCCCGTCGCAGCGCCTGCCGTGGTACTCGTGCGCGTGCTGCCCGCCCAACCTGGCCCGGCTGGTCGCCTCGCTGTCCGGTTACGTGGCGACCACCGATCCCGGTGGCCTGCAGGTGCACCTGTATGCGGCCGGGACGATCCGGACCACTGTGGACGGTGCCGACGTCCGCGTCGAAACCCGCACCCGGTACCCGTGGGACGGCCGCGTCGAGTTGACCGTGACGGCTCCGGCGCCGTTCATGCTGTCCCTGCGCGTCCCCGGCTGGGCCGAGGGTGCCCTGATCGACGGCGTCCCCGCCGAGGTCCGCGACGGCTACGCGGAGGTGCGGCGAGACTGGACGGGCGGCACCACGGTGACCCTCGACCTGCCGATGCCCGCCCGCGTCGTCCGCCCGCACCCGCGGATCGACGCCGTGCGCGGCTGCGTCGCGGTCACGCGCGGGCCGCTCGTCTTCTGCGTGGAGCAGGCCGACCTGCCGGACGACGTCACCCTCGAGGACGTGCGGATCGACCCGGCGGCGCCGTTCTCCGAGGCGTCGCTGCCCGACGTACCGGTGGCTCTCACCGCGCGTGGCCGGGTCGAAGTGCCCGCGTCGGGCGAGCTGTACGGCGCCGGGGACACCGCGCCCGGCGAGCCCGTCGAGCTGACTGCCGTCCCGTACTTCCTTTGGGGCAACCGGCAACCCGGCCCGATGCGGGTCTGGCTCCCGGTCGCCACCGAATAGCCGCCACCCCCTGATCGGCACCCGGGAGCGCACCCAGCCGACAAATGTTAACGCTCACAAAACCGAAGATTGCGAGGACTCGATGATGCGTCCTGTGTTTCGGCATTCGCGTGGCATGACACGGCTGGCCGCCGCGGCGGTGGCCTGCCTGGTGGCCGGGCTGCTCTCGGTGAGCAGTGCGCAAGCCGCGACCGCGTTCACCAGCACGATCGTCAACCAGGCCGGCGGTCAGTGCGCCACCGTGCCCAACGGGAACAGCGCGGTGCAGCTGACCCAGTCGGGGTGCACTTCCGCGGCGGGGCAGTCGTTCCGGTTCACCCCGGTGTCCGGGGACGGCTACACGATCAGCACGTTCACTTCAGGCAGCTGTGCGGACATCAATGGTGCGTCCACTTCGGACAACGCCGCGGTGATCCAGTACGCCTGCCACTCGGGAACGAACCAGCAGTTCCGGCTCCAGGCCTCGGGAAGCGCTTTCTTTCTAGTGGCGGTCGGCTCGGGAAAGTGCGTCACGGCGGTGGACGCCCTGCTCGTCCAGCAGTCCTGCGGCACGGCCACCGCGTGGCGGCTGCCCGGTTACCAGTCCGGCGGCGGAGATCCGCAGGTCCCGGCGGAAAAGACCGTGCGGGTGTGGCTGCTGCGGCCGTCCGACGTGCCCTACGACCAGCGCTACCCGGACGGCATCGCGAACGTGCTGCGCGAGGCCCAGCGCTACTACGGGCAGGAGCTCGGCAAAACCTTCCGGCTCGCCGACCCGGTGGTGCAGGTGGTCACCGGCGAGCACGTGAAGAGCTGGTACGAGAACACCCCCAACGGTGGCGAACGCTACTGGTGGGCCGTGTTCAACATGCAGCAGGAGCTGCTGCGGCGGTTCGACGTGCACGCGCCGGACACCCGGTGGATCAACGTCGGCGAAGTCATCGCCGAGGGGCCGGGCGCGGGCGGTGGCGGAGGCGGCGGCTGGGTGATCCTGTGCCAGCACGACGCCGACGGCGCGGCCGGGCTCAACGGCCCGATGAACCGCTGGTACGGCGGCATGGTGCACGAACTGGGCCACGCCTTCGGCCTGCCGGACTCCACCTCGACCGACGGCACGCCGATGTCGGCGTCGTTCTACGACTACCCGAACACGCACTTCAGCCAGAGCCAGAAGACCGCGATCTTCAACGGCCCGTACGGCTCCTTCCTCTTCTGAAACCCCTGAATCGGAGAACCCGATGAGACGTCCGGCCTTGCTCGCCGTCGCCCTCTTGGCGGCCGGCTTCGCAGTGGTGGCCCCGGCGAACGCCGCGGCCACGTTCACCAGCACGGTGGTCAACTCCTCGAGCGGCCAGTGTGCCACCGTCCCCAACGGCAACAGCGCCGTCCAGCTGACCCAGACCGCCTGCACCTCCGGTGCCGGGCAGTCCTACACCTTCACCCCGGCGTCCGGTGACGCCTACACCATCGGCACCTTCACCTCGGGCAGCTGCGTCGACATCTACGGCGCGTCCACCGCGGACAACGCCGCGGTGATCCAGTACACCTGCCACGGGGAGACCAACCAGCAGTTCCGGCTGCAGTCCGTCGGCACGAACACGTTCAACGTCGTCGCCGTCAGCTCCGGCAAGTGCATCACCCCGGCGAACAACGCGCTCGTCCAGCTGCCGTGTTCGAGCGCGAGCGCCTGGCGCGTGCCCGGCTACACCCCCGGCACGTCCGACGCCTACCAGGGCATCCCGAACCTCGCGCCGAACGCGTGCAAGAACTCCGGGCTGCCGCGGTCGTACGGCACGAACTTCCAGACGCCCGACGACCCCTACGGCCAGGGCTTCCAGAACACGACGGCGATCGGCTGGGACGGCAACCACTGGCCGGTCTTCAGCTACCTGTCCGGATCGTTCTTCGCCCGCGGCGTGAACACGACCTACAACGGCCTGTGCGGCGGGATGTACTCGTTCAGCGCCTACACCTACGGCGGCAACCCGGGTGCGCAGTCGGTGCAGTGGACCGAGGACAACGGCTACCTGCCGGCGATGACCACGTCCCGGACCTCGGGCAACGTCGGGATCACCATCAAGAACTTCGCCGACAAGGTGACCGTCAACGGCTCCGCGGTCATGCTCGTCTACACGCGGGTGTCCATCAAGAACACCGGCTCCGGCTCGGTGACCGTCCCGCCGGGTGGTTCCGGTCCGGGTCTCGTCCGGCTGACTTCGTCCGGTTCGGACACCGTCGCGGCGGGACAGACGAGCAACCACGACTTCGTGGTGGCGGTGGACAACTTCGGCAGCGGGGTCGCGCTGCCGACCGGCTCGACGTTGTCGTCGAACGCGCCGAACTTCGACACCGCCTACGGCCAGATGACGGCGTACTGGAACTCCCGGCTGGCCGAGACGAACACCTTCAGCCTGCCGAACACGACCCTGCCCAACACCGGCGGCCTGGCGAACCCGGGCACCGCGATGGCCAACGCCTACAAGGCGGGCACCATCTACAACCTGATCATGCAGGTGGGCAAGGCGCAGTTCTCCGGCGCCAACAACTACAACTGGATCCTCAACCACGACGTCCCCGGCGAGCTGACCGCGAAGTTCCAGACCGGCGACTTCCGGGACGCGCGCAACCTGCTGCTCACCGCCCGGATCTCCCAGCAGGACAACTGGGACGAGGTCGGCGCCAACTGGTACTGGGACGGCGTCTGGAAGACGATGGGTTCCTGGGCGACGTACCTGGCGAAGACGAACGACACCGCGTTCGTCAGCCAGTACTTCAACGACACCGGCTCGTGGGGGCCCAGCCTCCGCACCATCGCCCGGGTGAAGCACCCCGCCCAGCTCGCGTCGGACGGCACTCTGCAGGCCAACTTCGACAACGACTCCACCGGGCGCTGGCTGTTCAGCAACTTCTCGGCGTTGCAGATGCTGGCGTCCTACAAGTACATCGCGACCAAGATCGGCCAGACCTCCGAAGCGACGTGGGCGAACACGGCCTACACGTCGCTGCTGAACGCGTTGAACACCGTCGTCGGCCGCAACCAGTCCGCGAACGGCTTCAACTACCTGCCGTGTGAGGTGGACAAGCCCAACAGCGCCAACCGCTGCAACACCTTCAACGACGCCAACTGGGCCTCGCCCGGGTGGGTCGGGCAGAACCAGTGGTCGACGATGCTCTCCGGCGGCACCCTGACCGGCATCATGGGCGACGCGGGCCAGATCGACCGGATGTACCAGTGGGGCTTCAACCGGCTGTCGGCCAACGGCTACCCGTTCCCGACCTTCGGGGCGTTCAACGGGTACTCGACGGCGTACAACACGTCGTACTCCTCCGACGGGCTGTACTCCAACAACTACCGCGACCTGCCGATCACCAGCTACGCCTGGCAGCTCAAGACCACCACCGGCGGCCCGAACGCCTGGTGGGAGGCCAACGGCAGCGGGCCGAGCGCGACCAACCCGTGGATCGGCAGCCACGCCGGCCCGCAGTTCGGCGCGTGCCCGTACGCGTGGCCGATCGCCGGGCAGCAGCAGGGCCTGCTGGAGTCGCTGGTGGCCGAGGGCCTGGCGTCGAGCGGCTCCGGGCCGTACACGTTCACCCGGCCGCTCTACATCGGCCGCGGGGTGCCGAACGCCTGGCTCACCCCCGGCCAGACGATCTCGGTCGGCAACCTGACCAACACCTACGACGTCGCTTCGGGCAGCCGGTCCACCTACGGGGTTTCCCTCGCGGTGAGCGGCTCGAGCGGCGCCCGCGTCGTCACGGTGACGCTGTCGGGCACCCTGCCGGGCGGCGCGGTCGCCGTCCAGCTGCCGGTGTTCCTCTCCACCGGCGTGAACTCGGTCAGCGGCGGGAGCTACGACGCCGCCACGCACACGGTCACCGCGAACGCGAACACGGTGACCATCACCCTCGCGAGCTGAATCTCCCCGGGGTGCGCCGCGGGCGCGGCGCACCCCGCCCCAGCGAAAGGCGCGATGATGCGCGAACCCACCTTCGACCGCCGCCTGCTGCTCAAAGCCGTGGGCGCCCTCTCCGCGAGCGCCGCACTGGCCCCGGCCTTCGCCGGACCCGCCGCGGCCGCCGCCCGTCCCGACATCGGTGTCTCGGTATTCCCGTTCCCGCTGGGCGCGGTGCGGCTGCAGGCCGGGCCGTTCCTCGACAACATGAACCGGCAGCTGGCGTACTTCCGGTTCGTCGACGCCGACCGCCTGCTGCACACGTTCCGGACCAACGCCGGCCTGGCCAGCTCGGCCCAGCCCTGCGGCGGCTGGGAAAGCCCCAGCACGGAACTGCGCGGCCATTCGACCGGCCACCTGCTGTCCGGGCTGGCGCAGGCGTACGCCAACACCGGCGACACCGCGTACAAGACCAAGGGCGACTACCTGGTCAACGCCCTCGCCGCGTGCCAGGCGGCGGCACCGGGACGCGGCTTCCACGCCGGCTACCTCTCGGCGTTCCCGGAGAACTTCTTCGACCGCCTGGAGAGCGGCCAGTCGGTCTGGGCGCCCTACTACACGCTGCACAAGATCATGGCGGGGCTGCTCGACCAGTACCTCCTGACCGGCAACCAGCAGGCCCTCGACATCCTGCTGCGCAAGGCGGCCTGGACGAAGACCCGCACCGATCCGCTGTCCTCCACGCAGATGCAAGCCGCGCTGCGCACGGAGTTCGGCGGCATGCCGGAGGTCCTGACGAACCTCTACCAGGTCACCGGTGACGCGAACCACCTCGCCACGGCCCAGCGGTTCGACCACGCCCAGATCCTCGACCCGCTGGCCGCGAACCAGGACCGGCTCGCCGGGTCCCACGCCAACACCCAGATCCCCAAGATCCTCGGCGCGATCCGCGAGTACCACGCCACCGGCACGACCCGCTACCGCGACATCGCGGTCAACTTCTGGCGGATCGTGCTCGACCACCACTCGTACGTGATCGGCGGCAACTCCGACGGCGAGTACTTCCAGACGCCCGACGCGATCGCGAGCCGGCTGTCGGACACCACGTGCGAAGTCTGCAACACCTACAACATGCTGAAGCTGACCCGGCAGCTGTTCTTCACCGATCCGGCGCCCGAGCACATGGACTACTACGAGCTGGCGCTGTTCAACCAGATCCTCGGCGAGCAGGATCCGAACTCCAGCCACGGGTTCGTCACCTACTACACGCCGTTGCGCGCGGGCGGGATCAAGACCTACGCCAACGACTACGACGACTTCACCTGCGACCACGGCACCGGCATGGAGTCGCAGACCAAGTTCGCCGACAGCGTCTACTTCTTCGCCGGTGAGACGCTGTACGTCAACCTGTTCATCGCGTCCGTGCTGACCTGGCCGGGCCGGGGGATCACCGTCCGGCAGGACACGACCTTCCCGGCGTCGTCCGGGACGAAGCTGACGATCGGCGGGTCCGGGCACATCGCGCTGAAGATCCGGATCCCTCGCTGGACTTCGGGGGCGGTGGTGCGGGTCAACGGCGTCGCCCAGGGCAGCCCGGCACCGGGGTCGTACTTCACGATCGACCGGACGTGGGCGGCCGGGGACGTGGTCGACGTGTCGGTCCCGGCGTCGCTGACGTTCCCGCGAGCCAACGACGACGGAGGCGTCGGCGCGGTGAAGTACGGCCCGATCGTCCTCGCGGGCCAGTACGGCTCGACGGACCTCGGTGCGCTCCCGACGTTGCAGACGGCGACGGTGAAGCAGGATCCCGCGAACCCGCTGCGCTTCACCGGGACGGCGAGCACGGGCGCGGTCACCCTGCTGCCGTTCTCCGCCACGCACCACCAGCGGTACACGGTGTACTGGCGGCTGACCGGGTCGCCGCCCACCGGGACGTCGTACGAGGCCGAGGCGGGCACGCTGGGCGGTCAGGCCGCGGTGCGGAGTTCATCCGGTGCTTCGGGTGGTGCCCTGGTCGGCTATGTGGGCGGTGGTTCGGCGAATTACCTGCAGTTCAACGGCGTGAACTCGACTGCGGGCGCGCATCCGGTGACGATCTTCTACGCGTCCGGTGAGGCACGGTCGTTGACGGTGAGTGTCAACGGTGGTGCCGCGGTCTCGGTTGCCACGCCGGGCACCGGTGGGTGGGACACGGTCGGGTCGGTGCAGGTGACGCTGACGCTCGCCGCGGGCGCGAACACCATCCGGCTCGGCAGCAGCTCGGGCTGGGCGCCGGACATCGACCGGATCGTCGTCGGCTGAGGTGCGGTGAGGGCCACCTCGGCGAACCCGAGGTGGCCCTCACCGCCTCACTGCGCGGGTTCGCCGGACGGAACCGGGAGCCGGGTGCCCAGGGCGGCCGGGGTGCCGAAGTTCGGCGTGCCGTCGGCGTTCCAGGTGAACTTCTGGGCGCGGGTGGTGCGGTTCAGGTCGCAGCCGCCGTTCACGGAGTCGTTGGCGTGGTAAACGATCCAGTCCTCGGTGCCGTCCGGTGACTTGAAGAACCCGTTGTGGCCGGGCCCGAACACCGAGTTCGGGTCACTGCGCTGGAAGACCGGCTGCGCGGACTTGACCCACGACGACTGCTGCAGCGGGTCACCGCCGTTGTAGGTCAGGATGCCGAGCTTGTAGTCGGGAGTGGAGCAGTGACTGGCGGAGAACACGATGAACGTCTTGCCGTTGCGCTGCAGGACTTCGGCGCCTTCGTTGACCGCGCCGCCCACGGTCTCCCAGCTGTACGTCGGCGACGACAGGATGTGCCGCGTTCCGCTCGCCGTCCACGGGTTCGACAACGGCCGGATGAAGTTCGGCTGGGAGCCGTTGTAGAACGTGCCCAGCAGGTACAGCTTCCCGTCGAGCTGCAGGATGCTCGGATCCAGCTCCCAGGTGTTGTCCTGGGTGGGGTCGAGCAGGTCGGCCTTGAAGCTGTAAGGACCCATCGGATCGGTGCCGGCGCTCTCGAGCACGTGGATGCGCTGGGTCCCCAGGTCGTAGGGTTCCCGGCCGGCGATGTAGTACAGGTACCAGCGCGGCCCGTTCGGCCCGGTGAGCAGGTGGAACTCGGGCGCCCACATCGTTCCGGCGCCGTTGGGCCGGGTCAGGGTGAAGATGACCGTGTCCGGCGCGGTGGCCAGCCCGCCCAGCGTGCGGGACTTGCGCATGGTGATCGTCGAGTTCCACGTCGTCGTGGCCAGGTAGTAGTAGCCGTTGTAGTACTGCAGCCACGGGTCGGGCCCGTGCCGGCTCAACGGGTTCGTGAAGGTGGCCGCGCTCGTCCCGGCGGCGATCCGCCAGAGCCCGCTCGCCGCCGTCGTGCACGGCAGCTGCACGAGCCCGGCTCCGCTCGCCGCCGGGGAAAGGCACTTCCCGGAGCCGACCGAAACGACGGTGAACGTGTTCGTGCCCTGGGGCCGCAGCCGGAATTGCTGGTTCGTGCCGGAATGGCAGGCGTACTGGATGACGGTGGCGTTGTCGGCGGTGGACGCGCCGTAGATGTCGACACAGCTGCCCGCGGTCATCGTCGCGATGGTGTAGACGTCGGCGCCGTTCTGGTAAGGGGTGAAGGTGAAACTCTGATTCGCCGCGGACGAACAGCCGCGCTGGACGAGCTGCACCGCGCTCGAACCGTCGGGCACCTCGGCGCAGTTCCCGCTGCCCTGGTGCACCATCGTGCTGCTGAACGTGGTCGCCGCCCGCGCGGGTGCCGCCACGAAGAGGCCGGTCAGCAGAATGGCCGCCGCCAGCCAGGGTGATCGCCGCATTGTGCCCTCACATCGACCAGAAGGAGAGAAACCCGGAGCCCGCGACGTTACGCCGAAAATGGTCGTATGAACAGAAAGAACAGCCGATTCCCGGATTCGGGAATCGGCTATCCGGTGTTGCATTGAATGGATTATCTGCGTTCGAGATACCGGTCGAAGAATGCGCCGAGGGCCGCCCGCTGGCCGGCGGTGCTCCGGTCCGGGTCGACGGTTCCGATGAACGGCGCGAGCGACGCCGGGTCGAGGCCGAGGCGGGGGAGGAGCGTCTGGTAGTCGGTGTAGCTGAAGTGTTCGCCGTCCGGCAGGTGCCGGGTCCGGACGGGGCCGCGCTGGTGGGCGAGGAACGCCTGCCACGAAGGATCGGACGCCGCGCTGTGGTTGCCCGCGCTCAGCAGCAGGAAGGGCTGATCGAGGCCTTCGTCGGCGACGCGGCCGTACTCGCGGGCCGACTGGGAGTACGCCATGCTGCCGTCGAGGTCGGCCCCGGCGTCGAGGCGGGCGTCCGACACCATCGTCTCGCCGGTGGTGAACCCGCCCGCGGAGTGGCCGAACATGCCGATGCGGGAGACGTCCGGCGTGAGCCCGGCCGGGAGCGGGCGGTGCTCGGCGTCCGGATTCCCGCCGCGGGCCAGGGTTTCCAGTGCGTCGAGGACGAACCGGGCGTCCGCCACGCGGGTGGCGATCAGCTGCCGGCCGGCGTCGGGGCCGGAGGGCAGCACCCGCCGTTCGACGCGGCCGCCGGGGAACTCCACCGCCGCGGGCTCGTGCGTGTGGTCGATCGCCACCGTCACGTAGCCCTCGCTCGCGAGCTGCTCCAGCTGCGCCGTGCCGACCGAGCGCGGGTACTTGGCGCTGGGCGAATAGAGCACGACCGGCCGCCGCCCACCGGCCGCGGGAACGCCGGTGCGGGCGTGCGTGGCGAAGGTGTAATCGAGCCGGCCGGCGGCGATCCCGAGCGTCCGCGCGTCGTCCTCGGCGATCAGCTTGGCGGCTTCCGGCGCCTGGTAGGGCGTTTTCGCGCCGCCGCCGGACCGGGCGGGGTACCGGACGGTCACCATGAGTTCGCGGGTCGTCCCGGCGACCCAGGGATCGGGTCGCGCGTGGTCGACGAGGTGCAGATCGGTGCTGCCGACGGCGTACGCCCCGGTGGGGGCGGGCAACGCGAGCGGGGTGGCCGCGGCCGCGGAGGCGGGAAGCGCGGTCAGGAGCAGGACGCCGGTGAGCCCGGCGACGAGTGGTGGGTTTCGCATCCGTTGACCGTATTGACCGCCCGGGTGCGCCACATCGGGATGATCACCGAGATCGACCCGGACAGGGCTGTGGCCCGGGCACCGGCCCGGGCCACAGCTCACCTGCTCAGAAGCCGTAGATCGTTTCGTGAACGCGCTCGGCGTTGGCCGCGACGAGCCCGTTGGCCCACAGCGAGTTCACCCGGCTGCGCTCGGCGCTGTTGGGCACCGCGTTCGTGCAGGACGGGCCGGGGCCGCCACCCGACATCAGCTCGGAGCACGGACCCGAGTAGTGGTCGGGCAGCCCGAGGGCGTGCCCGGTCTCGTGCGCCGCGATGCGGGTCGGGTTGTACTGGCGGGCCTGGGTGTAGTCGATGAAGATGGTGCCGCTGCCGTGCCCGTTGGTCGAGGCGTAGGAGCCGCGGGGGTCGTTGCCCTCGGTGTAGCGCAGGCTGGCGCCGGAGTTGCGCTCGACGAGCCGGACGTTGGTGACGCTGCGGTTCCAGTTGGCGGCACCGGCGTTGATCACCGAACGGAACGTCGGTGCGCTGGCGGTGCTGTAGTAGACCGTGGTGACGGCGGCCTGCTGCTCGGTGGCGGCCGACGCGGTACCCGCGGCGAGCGGGGTCACGGTCAAGGCGAGCGCAACAGCGCCGGCCAGGGCGAACTTCCTCGACATCGGAAGACTCCTCGTGGGGGGACGGGGATTTGCCGGAATTGCGCGCGCTGTCGAGAATTTACCCGGAATACACCTTCGCCGGAGCCGACTAACGTAGGGGCCGGAAAGTGGTGATTTCCCAACACCAAAGTCTGTTGACAGCGGCCGGTCAGGCGGTCCGGGTCAGGGCGAGGAGCTGCTGCTCCAGCTTCCGCGCGGCGGCCACGTCGATACCCGCGCCCCACAACGGTGCCGTGCTCGCGCCGTCGGCCGCCGCGACCACCAGGGTGACGACGTCGGCCGGGAGGCCGTCTTCGCGGAGTTCGCGCTCCCACCGCTCCGCGTCCGCGCGGGCCAGCTCGGCGATCTCGGGGATCGAGATCAGCTGGGCGATCAGGGCGATGGTCTCGCGGATCGCGACCTCGTCGTAGGAGGTGTCCAGCGACGCCCGGACGTACGCGCGCGTCAGCCGCCCCGGGGCGGTGTCGGCCGGGTCGAGCGCGGCCCGCACCTCGGTGCGGAACGCCTCCAGCAGGTCCTGGGCGAGCGTGCGCACCAGCGCGTCCTTGGCCGGGAAGTGGTACAGCAGCCCGCCTTTGGACACGCCGGCCGCGCGGGCGATGTCGTCGAGGGAGGCCGAGACACCGCGGGTGCGAATGACCTTCGCGGCGGCGTCGAGCAGGGCCCGGCGCGTTTCCTCCGGGCCGCGCCCGGCTTTGCGAGGCATGCTCAGTCCTTTCCGGACGGAATGGTACGCCAGGCGATCAGCGCGGCGACGGCGGTGACGGCGGCCGCCGCGAGGGACGTCACCTGCATGGCGCCGGTGAAAGCTTCGCGGGCGGCCCGGGCCAGTTCGGAACCCGGGTCCAGGACGCTCGCGGCTCCGGCGAGCGAGTCGCGGACCTCGCCGGGTACCGGGTCCGCCGGCAGGAACGCGCGGTAGACCAGGTTCACCACCGAGCCGAGGATCGCGATGCCCAGCGCCGCCCCGAGTTCGTAGGCCGTCTCGGAGATCGCCGACGCCGAGCCGGCCTTGTCCCGCGGGACCGCGGAGAGCACCGAGTCGACGGTCAGCGTCAGCGCCAGCCCCACGCCGAGCCCGACCGGCACCAGCGTCAAGCCCAGCCACCAGTACTGCGGCGCCCGTTCGGCGACCGAGACCAGCGCGAGGCCCAGTGCGGCGATCGCGAGGCCCGCCGCGATGGCCCGGCCCCGCCCGAGCCGCCCGGCGACCACGCCGACGGCGGCCACGACGGCGATCGACGCCAGCGTCGCGGGCATCTCCGCGAACCCCGCCTGCAGCGGCGAGAAGCCGCGGACGAGCTGCAGGTACTGCGAGAAGAAGAACAGCAGGCCCATCAGCGCGAAGACGGCGATGAAGTTCGCCAGGACCGCGCCGCTGAAGGCGCCGTTGCGGAACAGCGTGACGTCGATCAAGGGAGCCGCGGCCCGCCGCTGCCGGCGGACGAAGAGGACACCGGACACCAGCCCGAGCACGGCGGCAACGCCCATCCGGACGTCGAAACCCGTGCTGACGGCGTGCTTGACCGCGTAGACCAGCGGCACGATCGCGGCCAGCGACAGCCCGGCCGAGAGCAGGTCGAACCGGCCCGGGTCCGGATCCCGGGACTCGGGCAGCAGCCACGCACCCGCGATCAGGAAGGCGACGACGATCGGCACGTTGATCAGGAACACCGAGCCCCACCAGTAGTGCTCGAGCAGCATTCCGCCGACCAGCGGGCCCAGCGCGATGCCGCCACCGGACCCGGCCGACCAGATGGCGATGGCGCGGGTGCGCTCGCGCGGGTCGGCGAACAGCGTCCGGATGAGCGACAGCGTCGAGGGCATGATCGTCGCACCGGCGACACCGAGCAGCAGCCGCGCGACGATGAGCACGCTCGCGGTGGGGGAGAAGGCGGCCAGCGCGGAGGCGAGCCCGAATGCCGCGGTCCCGATGAGCAGCACCTTCTTGCGCCCGAACCGGTCGGCGAGGTTCCCGGCCGTGACGAGCAGCCCGGCCAGGGCGAGGGAGTAGACGTCACCGATCCAGAGGATTTCGGTGGCGGTCGGCGCGAGTTCGCGGGTGAGCGACGGCACGGCCAGGTACAGCACGGTGCCGTCGACCGCGAGCAGGAGCACGGCGCCGACGAGCACCCCCAGCGCGGCCCAGCGGCGCCGGGGGCTCAACGGCCGGGCGGAGGTCGGCAGGGTGGTGGTCATGGCAGTTACTATACCGTCTGGACGGTACAGTAAGCCTGGTGAGACCGCTCACGCGTAGGCTGGAGACAGCGGAAGGAGGTGGACGTGACAGCCGAGGACCTGATGATCGAGTTCTCCCTGACGCGCCTGGATCACCCGGAGCTCGACTTCGAGGAGATCGCCGCGCTGGTCGTCCGCCGGGGCGGCCCGGAGCGGGAGCTGGAGTTCGCCGCCCGCAACCTCGCCGACCGCGGGGAGCTGCGCGGCGCCGCCTTCCCGACGGCGGTGGAGTACGTGCTGCGGGTGGTGCTCACCCTGCGCGGACCGTCCGACTAGCCGACTGCGGACGCGGGTGGGGTGCTGCCGTGGCGGTGGGGGTCGCGGGTGGTGGGCACGCCGCGCGAACCGTTCGGCTAGTTCACGGCGGTGGGGCCGCGGGTGGTGTGCACGCCGCGGGAGCCGTCCGACTGGCTCACCGCGGACGCGGGTGGAGCGCACGCCGCGCGAACCTTCACCCTGGTCCACTGCGGACAGGAGCAGGATTCCGCCCCGGCCGCGAAAGCCGTGGTCGAGCGGACTTTCCGGCGGGAGCCCCGCTTTCCGGTGTTCGGGTCGCTCAACCGTCCCCAGCGGCGCGGCGCAGGCCGCGGCGGTCGAACACCAGCTCGCGTGCCGTGCCCAGGGCCGTCGCGATCGCTCCCGCCAGGACCGCGTCCTCGCCCAGCTGGCCCGCCACGATGTCCGGCACCACCGGCGTCGTCGCGGCGAGGGCGTGGCGCATCGGTCCGGCCAGCAGGTCCGTGTTGCCGCCGATGCCGCCGCCCAGCACGATCAAGCGCGGGTCCAGGACCGCCGCCACTGCCGCGACCACGTACGCCAGCTTCTCCGCCTCCTCCTCGACCACGGCCAGAGCCCGCGGATCGCCCGCCCGGGCCAGCCGGAACACGTCCTTCGCCGAACGCGCCTTCGTCAGACCCCGCAGCCTTGCCGCGGCCAGCACCGCCTGGCCCGCCGCCGCCGTCTCCACCGGGCCCGGGCGGCGCGTCCCGGCGCCCGCGCCCGACGGCGTCACACCGAACGGCAGGTCCGCGATCTCGCCCGCCGCGCCGTGGGCGCCGCGGAACAGCTTGCCGTCCACCAGCAGGCCCATCCCGATGCCGGTGCCGACGGTCAGGCAGACCAGCACGTCGACGCCCAGCGCCGCGCCGAGCGCGTGCTCGCCGACCGCGCACAGGTTCGCGTCGTTCTCCACCACTACGTCCGAGCCCGCGACGGCCAGCGCCGAGACGAGCTCGTGCAGCAGCCCGCGGCGTTCCCAGCCCGGCAGGTTGGGCGCGCGGTGCACCGTGCCCGTCGCCGGGTCGGGGACGCCGGGGGTGCCGACCACCGTCGAGACGACTTCGTGCGGGTTCAGCCCGGCCGAGGCGACCGCGCGTTCGACGGATTCGCTGACCGCGCGCACCAGCGCACTCGCCGACCGGCACCGGTTGGGCTCGTCGAGCCGCGCGACGATGCTGCCTTCCAGGTCCGCGACGGCGATCCGGAGCGCCCGCCGCCCGATGTCGACGCCGACGACGTGCCCCGCGTCCGGCGCGGCCTGGTAGACGACCGCCGCGCGCCCCGGGCCGGCCAGGCTGCGCCCGGTGGTCCGGACCAGTCCGTGCTGCTCGAGATCGAGCAGGGCCTGGCCCACCGTGGGTTTCGACAGGCCGGTGTCGGCGGCGATCCGGGGCCGCGTCGCCTCGCCGTGCGCGCGCAGCCGGTCCAGCACCAGGCGCTGGTTCAGCGCCCGCATGTGCGCCGGAGTCCCCACCTGCGGCCCGTTTCGTCCCACGCGTCCTCCTGAGTTGCCGCAAGTTTATCCGCGAACCCTTCCGGCTCGGGGCGTTCTATGTTAAGAAACTTTACTAACTACTAGTCGGAGGCACGTCGTGAGTTCACCCACTCGTTCCGGGGAACCGCCCGCCCTTGAACGCCGGATCGGCCCGCTGCAGGCCACCGCGATCAACATGACCCAGATGTGCGGCATCGGCCCGTTCGTCACGATCCCCACCATGGTCGCCACCATGGGTGGCCCGCAGGCGATGTTCGGCTGGATCATCGGGGCGATCGTCGCGCTGGCCGACGGGCTGATCTGGGCCGAACTCGGGGCCGCGATGCCGGGTGCCGGCGGTACGTACCTCTACCTGCGCGAAGCGTTCCAGTACCGCACCGGACGGCTGATGCCGTTCCTGTTCGTGTGGAGCGCGGTGCTGTTCATCCCGCTGATCATGTCGACCGGCATCATCGGGCTCGTCCAGTACCTCGGCTACCTGATCCCCGGTGTCACCGACGACGCGGGCACGACTCCGCTGGGCAAGATCATCGGCGTCGGCATCACGCTCTTGATCATCCTGGCGCTGTTCCGGAAGATCGGCCAGATCTCCAAACTCACGACGGTGCTGTTCGTGGTCATGCTCGTCGCCGTGCTGACCACGATCGTCGCGGCGTTCTCGCACTTCAGCGCGGCGCAGGCGTTCGCCTTCACCCCGGGCGCGTTCAGCTTCGGCGGCCAAGGCGCGTTCTGGACCGGCCTCGGCGCCGGCCTGATCATCGCGATCTACGACTACCTCGGCTACAACACCTCCGCCTACCTCGGCGGCGAAGTGCGGGAGCCGGGCCGCACGCTGCCCCGCTCGATCATCTTCTCGATCCTCGGCATCATGGGCCTGTACTTCCTGCTGCAGGTCGGGGTGCTCGGCTCGATCCCGCTGGAGCAGCTGAAGACGGCCAAGTCGGTCGCGTCGTCGGTGCTGGAACAGGTGTGGGGCACCGGCGTCGCCAAGTCGATCACCGTCCTGATCGTGATCGCGGCGATCGCGTCCGTGTTCGCCGGGCTGCTCGGCGGCTCGCGCGTGCCGTTCGAAGCCGCGCGCGACAAGGTGTTCCTGCCGGTGTTCGGCAAGCTGCACCCGAAGCTGCACCTGCCCACCGCGGGCGTGCTCGCCATGGGCGCCATCACGATCGTCGGCTCGCTGTTCACCCTGACCGAGGTGATCAACGCGGCGGTCGCGACCCTGGTCATCATCCAGTCGCTGGCCCAGGTCGCCGCGATCGTCGTGCTCCGCCGCCGGCAGCCGAACCTGCGGCGGCCGTACCGGCAGTGGCTCTACCCGGTGCCGACGATCATCGCGCTCGTCGGCTGGGTCTACATCTACAAATCGGCCGAATGGCTGTCCATCTGGCTGTCGCTCGGCTGGATCGCCATCGGCGCGATCGCCTACCTCATTTACGCCAAGGCCGAGCGCACCTGGCCGTTCGGGCCCAAGGACATCAAGGAAGCCTTCGCCACCGAACCGGAAGGGGTTCAGGCATGACGAAGAAGCTCGCGGTGCTCGCCGCGCTGCTCCTCGTGCCCGGCGTGCTGAGCGTGGCGGGACCCGCCGCCGCACAGGACACCCAGGCCGCCGCGAAACCGCACGGGCTCACCACGATCGGCCTGCAGGGCTGGCAGGTCCTCACCACGGCGAGCGTCAAGGACGGCGGCGACAAGGTTTCCACCCCCGGCTACGCCACCCGCGGCTGGCTGCCGGTGAAGCCGGACGACGCCGGCGCGCCCGGCACCGAGATCAACGCCCTGGTCCAGAACGGCCGGTGCCCGGACGTCTTCTACTCCGACAA
The DNA here is from genome assembly GCF_040638975.1 of Amycolatopsis sp. NPDC024027. Taxonomy (NCBI): domain Bacteria; kingdom Bacillati; phylum Actinomycetota; class Actinomycetes; order Pseudonocardiales; family Pseudonocardiaceae; genus Amycolatopsis; species Amycolatopsis sp. NPDC024027. The sequence goes on along the minus strand of NZ_JBEZYY010000006.1, from coordinate 230,201 downwards.
CATGCGCAAGTGCTTCGGGTACGTCGACAAGCTCGGCCCGGTCGTCACGAAGCCGTTTTCCGACCCGTGGTGGTACCGCACCGACTTCGCCCCGGACTTCAAGTCCGGCCAGCACGCGAAGCTGACCATCCCGGGCATCGTCGGCGAGGGCGACGTCTGGGTGAACGGCACGCTCGTCGCCACCAAGGACCTCGTGAGCGGCGCGTTCGCCGGGCACACCTTCGACGTCTCGAAGCTGGTCAAGCCGGGCCGCAACACCCTGGCGATCAAGGTCTACCCGAACGACCCGCTGAAGATGTACACCCTCGACCAGGTCGACTGGGGCCAGATCCCGCCGGACAACGACACCGGCATCCAGTTCCCGCCGACCCTGCAGGTGGGGGACGCGCTCACCGGCGACAACGCGCACGTCGTGCAGGACAACGCGCCCGACCTGTCGAGCTCGAAGCTGACGGTCAAGGTGGACGTCACCAACGACGCGGCCACGCCGCAGAGCGGGGACGTCGCCGCGACGATCACCGCGCCCTCCGGTGCGCCGATCGTCGTCAAGCAGCGCGTCACGATCCCGGCGAACACCAAGCGGACAGTCGTGTTCGCGCCGGTGAAGATCGAGAAGCCGCAGGTCTGGTACCCGTACTCGATGGGCGGCCAGCCGCTGTACACGCTGACCACCGCGGTCTCGCGGAACGGCGTCCTGTCGACGTCGTCGAAGAGCACCTTCGGCATCCGCACGGTGACCTCGCGCCTGGTCGGGAAGTCCGCGCCGCTGCCGGAGGGCGCGCGGCAGTTCACCATCAACGGCAAGGACTTCGTGTTCCGCGGCGGCGGCTTCGCGCCGGATCTGTTCCTGCGCTACGACAAGGCCGACACCGCGCACCAGATCGCGCTGATCAAGAACCTGGGCCTGTCCGGCGTCCGGCTCGAGGGCCACGACATGCCGCAGGACTTCTACGACCAGGCCGACCGCGCGGGTCTGCTGGTGATCGGGGGGTTCCTGTGCTGTGACGCCTGGCAGCCGGACACCGCCGGGCAGCTGGGCGAGCGGGACCTGCGGATCATCCACGACTCGTCGGTGAGCATCGCGCAGCGCGAGCGCAACCACCCCAGCGTCTTCAACTACGGCTGGAGCGACAACGAGCCGTTCCCGAACCAGGAGCACGCCGTCCTCACCGCGTTCGAGCAGGAGGACTTCCAGGTCCCGGTGATCGCTTCGGCGGAGTACAAGAGCACGCCGACCCTCGGCCAGTCCGGGGAGAAGGAGGGCCCGTACGACTGGGTCCCGCCGACGTACTGGTACGACAGCTCGCACTTCGACCCCGAAGACTCCAGCCGCACCAACGCGGGCGGCGCCTGGGGCTTCGCGAGCGAGCAGAGCGCCGGGCACACGGTGCCGACGCTCGACTCGATCAAGCGGTTCCTCTCGCCCGCCGAGCAGGCGAAGCTGTGGCAGGACCCGGCGTACAACCAGTACCACGCCAACTTCGAGCCGGACCACGGCGGTTACGCCTTCGGCACGCTGTACACCCTCGACCAGTCGATCGCGCAGCGGTACGGGAAGTGGAACTCGCTGAAGTCCTATGTGGACCTGGCGAACATCGCGAACTACGAGAACACCCGTGCCCAGTTCGAGGCGTTCCTGCACCACTCGACGGACAAGGCCAACCCGGCGACCGGCGTCGTCTACTGGCAGCTGAACAAGGGCTGGCCGACCCTGCTGTGGTCGCTCTACAACGACGACGGCGACCAGGCGGGTGCGTTCTTCGGCGCCCAGAAGGCGAACAAGCCGCTGCACGCGATCTACGGCTACGACAACGGGTCCGTCACCCTCGACAACCTCGGTGCGGCTACGCAGTCCGGGCTTTCGGTGCAGGCGCGCGTGCTCGACACCGCGGGCAAGGTGCTCGACGACCAGACCGCGACCGGCCTGAGCCTCGGCAGCCAGGGCGTCAAGACCGGCGTCCTGAAGCCGAAGGTGCCCGCCGAGACGAAGGCGCCGGCCCCCGCGCAGGTCTACTTCGTGGAGCTGCAGGTCAGGCAGGGCGGGAAGGTCGTCGACCGGAACGTCTACTGGCTTTCGACGCAGAAGGACGTCGTCGACTGGGCCAAGACGCTGGGCAACCCGCAGGCGACGCTCTCGCAGTACGGCAACCTGCAAGCCCTGCAGAACCTGCCGAAGTCGGAGGTCAGCGCGGTGGCGTCGACGTGTGCGAGCGGCGGCGGCCTCGTCACCACGGTGACGGTCACCAACACCTCGAAGACGCCGGGTGCGGCGTTCTTCCTGCGGGCCGACGTCCGCCGCGGCACGCCGGACGGGCGTGAAGCGCCGGGGGACAACCAGCTCGCGAACGCGACCTGGGACGACAACGACATCACGCTGTGGCCGGGCCAGTCGCAGACGCTGACCGTCACGTACAAGGCGGCCGACCTGCGTGGTGCGGTGCCGGTGATCAGCGTCGACGGGCTCAACACCGGCCGGATCGTGGTGCGGGGGACGGGAGGGACCCACACGTGACGGAGGAACGGATTCTCGGGATCGACTTCGGCGGCACGAAGGTGGCGCTGGGGCTCGCCGATCGCGACGGCACCCTGCTGGCGACCCGCCGGCTGGACACCGACGCGCAGGCGGGGGCCGAGCAGGTGGTGGTGCGCGCGCTCGCCGCGGCCAGGGCCCTCCTGGCCGACGAAGGTGCGGTGCCCGCCTGCATCGGCGTCGTCAGCCCGGGGATCGTGCTGCCGGACCGCATCCTGCTCGCGCCGAACGTGCCGGGGTGGGAGCAGCTGCGCCTGGCCGAGCTGGTGGCCGCGGAGTTCCCCGGCGTGTCGATCGCGGTGGGCACGGACGCGAAGGCGGCGGCGCTGGCGGAATGGCGCTGGGGCGCACTGGCCGGGGCCGACCCGGCGGTGTTCCTGTCCCTGGGCACCGGCATCGCGGCCGCGGTGCTGGTCGGCGGCCGGTTGCTGACCGGCGCCAACGGAGCTGCCGGCGAGATCGGGTACAACCTGCTCTCGCCGCAGGACACCGAGGGTTTCGCGAGCGGAGCGGCGCCGCTCGAGGAAGCCGTCGGTGGGCGTGGGCTGGGCGGCCGGGCGAGCGAACTGCTCGGCCGCCCGGTCACCGCCGGGGAGTTGTTCGCGCTGGCCAAGGAGAACGTCGAGGCCAAGGAGCTGGTGACGGCCGCGCTCGACGAGCTGTCGATGCACGTGGCCAACCTGGCGATCGCCCTCGACCCGGAGCGCATCGCGGTCGGCGGCGGGCTCGTGCGGTCGGCGGACGTGCTGCTGCCGGCGCTGGCGGACCGGCTCGCGCACGCGGTGCCGTTCCCGCCGCAGCTGGTGGCCGCCCGCTTCGACCAGGACGCGGCGCTGCTGGGCGCGGTGGCGCTGGCCTTGGGCGGTTAGCCGTCCGGGTGGTGTGCCGGTGCCCCGACCCGGCACGCCACCCGGCTTCAACGGGTTCAGGCCCGGGCGGCGGCGAGTTCCTCGGTCCGCCGGAACGCGGCGGGGGAGAGCTGGAACCACACGAGGACCGCGCTGACGGCCTGGACGCCCGCGCCCATCACCCAGACGGCACGCAGGCCCCAGTGCGCCGCGACCAGGCCGCCGGCCAGCGCGCCCAGCGGCGTCAGTCCCCAGGCGAGTGCCCGGTGGCTGGTGAGCACCCGCCCCAGCAGCGGCGCCGGCGTGAAGCGCTGGCGGCTGGACTGCGAGCAGACGTTCCAGATCAGCACGGTCGCCGTCAGGGACACCAGCACGACACCCACCAGCGGCGGCCACGGCGGGACGACGGCGATCAGCAGCGTCGCCACGACGCCGAAGCTCTGCGCGAACCGCATCGACCACGAGTAGCCGAGCCGGTCCACCACTTTCTGCACGAAGAACGACGACGCGACCCAGCCGACGGCGAGGCAGGCGAGCAGCAGGCCGTAGCCGACCGGGCCGACGTGCAGGACCTGCGTCGCGTAGAGCACGAACATCGAGTTGCCGGCGCTCGCGGCGAACGAGCCGAGGGCGACGTTGATCGTGATCGACCGCAGCAGCGGCGTCCGCACCAGGTGCCGCAGGCCGCCCGAGAGGTCCCGCAGCGGGTGCGTCGTCGCGGCCACCACGGACGGGGAAGGGATCCGGCGGGCCAGCACCAGCGCGAGGAGCGCGCAGCCCGCGGCCAGCCAGGCGGGCGCCCCGCCGCCGACGGCGATCAGGAACCCGGTCAGCGGCGGCACGACGAACCGCGCGACGCCCTGGTCGATCACGGTGAGCCGGGCGTTGGCGTGGGCGAGCTGCCCGGGCCCGACCAGTTCCGGGACGAGTGCGCCGCTGGCGCCGTCGCCGAGCACCCGCGCCGAGGTGATGACGAAGGCGACCACCAGCAGCACGGGCAGGTTGAGCAGCTTGGCGGAGGCGATGGCGGCGAGCACGACGGCGGCCCCGGCCAGCACGGCATAGGCCCAGGCCAGGACCGTGGTCCGGCGCACCCGGTCGATGAGCACCCCGGCGAACAGGGAGAGCAGCAGCCAGGGCGCTTCCCCGACGACGTTGATCAGCGAGACTTCGCGCGGATCGGTGGTGACGGACACGGCCAGCAGGGGGATCGCGGCCAGCAGCAGGCCTTCGGCGGACGAACCGGACACCGCGACGGCCTGCAGCCGCACCCACCTGGACGCCATGAGCCGAGCTTGCCGAAGAAACCGGTGAATACCAAACGGTTTACCGCGCTTTGCGGGCCGGATCTTCCGGAGCGCGCGGGCTTGACGGCGTGGCGCGAATCCGGGACTCAGCACCCTTGGCGCGCGCCGGGTGCGGCGTCTTCACCCCCGGAGGGAAGAAGTTGGGCAGGATCGACGCGGCCGACCCGCGCTCCGTCGGAACCAACGGCCCGAACGGGGACGTCGACCTCTACTACTTCGCCGACTCGGGGGCTGATGGTCGGCCGGTCGGCGATGTACCACTACAACGGCGGCGAGAACACCGCGGCGGTCGCGTGTCCCAAAGCGGTGGCCAACGACAAGCCCGCGCCGGGCGGGCCGGCCGTGTTGTCCGCGGGAAGCCAGTTCTGCGTGCGGACCTCCGGGGGCAAGGTCGGCTGCGACGACGTGAAGATCTCCAGGGACCACACCGGGTACATCGTCCTGGACCACCGGCTGTTCACCACGGCCTGAGCCGCGGCGTCAGCGGCGCACCCGGGTCGACTCGCGGACGACCAGCTCCGGGGTGAACACCACGGCCTGCCGGTCCGGCTTCGGCTCGGACGTCTCGGCCAGCAGCAGTTCCGCGGCGGTGCGGCCGAGGCGGCGGGCCGGCTGGCGGACCGACGTCAGCGGGACCGCCGCCGCGCCGGCGAACTCGATGTCGTCGTAGCCCACGATCGCCATCTCCTCCGGGACGCGGACGCCCGCGCCGACCATCGCCTGCAGCACGCCCAGGGCGAGGAGGTCGTTCGCGCAGAACACCGCCGTCGGCCGGGGGCTCGCGCCGAGCAGGCGCGCGCCGGCGTCGCGGCCGGAGGTGACGTCGAGGCCGATCGCCTCCAGCACCGTCAGTTCCGCTCCGGAGCCGCTCAGCGCGGTGCGGAGGCCCTGTTCGCGGTCGCGGCACTGGGTGAGGATGGCGGGGCCGTTGACGAACGCGATCCGCCGGTGGCCGGTCTCCAGCAGGTGCCGTCCGCCGAGCGCCCCGCCGGCGACGTCGTCGACCGACACCGAGCTCGCCTCCGACGCCGGGGCCTTGCGGTCGACGAAGACGTACGGCGTGCCGGTGCGCCGGAAGGTGCGCAGGGCTTCGCCGGACGTGGCGACCGGGCTCAGCAGCACCCCGCGGACCCGCTGCTCGGCGAACATCGCCAGGTACGACGCTTCCAGCTCGGACCGCTGGCCGCTGTTGCAGGTGATGATGTTGAGGCCTTCGGCGTGCGCGGCCTGCTCGGCACCGCGGGCGACGTCGACGAAGAAGGGGTTTCCGAGATCGAGCACGAGCAGTCCCATGACGCGGCTGCGCCCGGCCCGCAGCTGCCGGGCGGACTCGTCCCGGACGTACCCGAGCTCCTCGATCACCGAAAGCACGCGGTTGCGCGTCGCGGCCGCGACGACGTGCGGCCGGTTGACCACATTGGACACCGTGCCGATGGAGACGCCCGCCCGCTTCGCGACGTCCTTGATGCCGACCACCGGACCCCCTCGCTGAGAAGAGGTGAGCCTAGCACGATCTGAAACGTTTCAGATCGCGATTACCGACGTTGGTCGGATGATCGCGCCGCTAGGCTTCCGGGCGGGTATGCCTGCCACTGGGAGGAGTCCGGGTGCGGATCTTCACGATCGTCCTGTCGCTGGTGCTGGCGTGGGTGTTCGCCGGGGCGGTCGCTTCGGCTTCGCCGATCGTGGAAGGCGACACCGACAACCCGGTCACCGCCGCGCCGGGGGTCACGCGGCCGGACTCGCCGCACTGCAGCGTCACGCTCGCCGACGGCTTCCGCTCGAACGCCGCCGACGGCAGCCCGCAGTTCTACGAAGGCACCCTCGCGCCGCCGAAGGCCTGTCCCGGGCCGTGGGCGAAGGTCGTCATGGACCAGACCGTCACCGTGAGCGGGCGGCAGTACGACCGGATCGGCGACCTGCGGATCGGCGGCACCGAGGTGTGGTGGGGGACCACCGAGGAGCCCAGCGGCGAGGGTCGCCGGGCGATCACCTACCACTTCGACAAGGACCTGACGCCGTACTCCGCGCTGCTGCGCACCCCGCAGCCGTTCCACGGCGGCATCGAAAACTACAACTCGCCGATCTACACCGGCGTCTACGCCCAGACCGTGACGCTCACCTACTACCGGGCGGACCGGAAGCACCCCGCGCCCGCGACGCCCGACCACGTCGCCGGGTTCGGGCACGCCGACGCGACGCCCGCCGCGCCCACCGTGCACTTCGGCGCGCAGGGCCTGCCGCGCAACATCACCCGCGCCTACCTCGAGGTCACGCTCGAAGGGCACGCCTGCGACGAACAGTGGTTCGACGACGTCCCCGACGACGTGGCCGCGAAGTACCCGGCGGCCGGCCTCTGCGGGAAGGGGCCCTACCGCGAGGCGAACTTCGCGATCGACGGCGCGTCCGCGGGCAGCGCGTTCACCTTCCCGCACATCTACTCCGGCGGGATCGTGCCGCAGCTGTGGCGGCCGGTCGTCGCGATCGACACGTTCAGCCTGCACTCCGAGACCTACGACGTCACGCCGTTCGCGGGCCGGCTCGTCGACGGCGGCACCCACGACCTCTCCTTCTCCTTCCCGGACATCGGCGGCGAATTCACCGTCGTCCCGACGCTGCTGCTCTACACCGACAAGAACGCCACGCAGACGTCCGGCGCGCTGACCCAGCACGACGTCGCGGCCGCGCCGGCCCGGCAGACGACGGTCAAGGACATCTCCGGCGGCGTGAACGTCACGGTCACCGCGAAGCGCCACGACGTCACGGCGGGCTACGTCGACACCTCCGCCGGCCGGGTGTACACCCGGGTCGAGCGCACCCGCGACTACCGCAACAGCGACGACGTCACCGGCGGCGGCTTCACCCAGCACGTCGTGCAGGCCGACGCCGGGCAGCAGACGTCGGTGTCCACAGTGGACGGCCGGGTGCGGTCGGCGGACCGGCACACCTGGTCCTACCCGCTGACGACCGACGCGACGGCGAACATCACCGACGACCAGAACCTGCGGATCTCCGGCTCGGTGGACATGACGAAGACCCTCGCCGACCTGACCGGCGACGGCCGCACCTGGCGGCCGGTGCGCGCGTCGCGCGAGTGGCTGGCCTCGTCCGGCGTGCTGGCCCGCACCAGCGGCGTCAACACCGAGGCCGACGGCCGGTCGAAGACCCTCTTCACCGGGACCGACGACACCGGGCGGCCGTACTTCCACTACGTCGCGAGCGAGCACGGGCTGATCACCGAGAACCGGGAGCTGCCGGGGCGCTGACTACGCTCCCGGCATGCCTTCCGGTCAGGTCTCGGTCCGGGTACCGATCGTCGTGGGGATCATCGGCTTGGTCGGGGTCGTCGCCGGCCAGCTGATCAACAGCCGCCGGGAAGACCGGCGGTGGGAGCGGGAAGCCGCGCGGGAGGAGCTGCGCCACCGGCGGGAGACCGAACGCCTGGCCGCCGAGCGCGCGCACGCCATCGCGCTGCACTGGTCGCAGGAGCGCAAGGACGCTTATGCCGGTCTGCTCAAGGAGACCGGCGAGTACCTGAGCGCCCTGCTGAAGCATGTGGAGGCGCTGGCACGTCACGAACCGATCGGCGAGTCCCAGGCGCTCATGAGCGAGCACGCGAACGCCGCCGCGTCCTTCCACGCGGCCGTCGACATCCTCGCCTCGCCCCGCATCCGCGCGTTGGCCGACGATCTCGTGCGGGCCGCGGTCGGCGCGCGGATCACCGTCACCTCCGAGGGGGTGGACGGCAGCTCCCGAGAGGCGGCTTTGCGGAATGCCGAGCGCGCACAGGACGCCTTCCTCGGCGAAGTCCGCGCCGAACTCGGTGTGGACACTCCGGCCGACCATCCTCAGCCGGCCGAAAAACGCCGATAGGGTGCGGCTCGTGACCGAACCCGCCTTCGTGACCGAGACCCGGACCGCCTACGACACCGTCGCCGACTCGTACGCCGAGGAGCTGCGGGACCTGCTGGACGCCAGCCCGTGGGACCGCGCGATGCTGGCGACGTTCGCCGAACTGGTCGGGAGCGGCGGGCCGGTCGGCGATCTCGGCTGCGGCCCGGGCCGGCTGACCGGGTACCTGGCCTCGCTCGGGCTGGACGTGTTCGGCGTGGACCTCTCGCCCGGCATGGTCGACGCGGCCCGCCGGGCGCACCCCGGGCTGCGCTTCGAAGTCGGCTCGATGGCCGCCCTCGACATCGGCGACGGCGACCTGGCCGGGGCGGTGGCGTGGTATTCGCTGATCCACACCCCGCCGGAGGAACTGCCGGCGGTGGTGGCGGAGCTGGCGCGGGTTCTGGCGCCGGGCGGACGGCTGCTGACCGGGTTCCACGTCGGTGACGAGCGCCGCCACATCGCCCACGGCTACGGCCACGACATTTCCCTGAACGCCTACCGGTTGCCGCCGGACTTCGTCGCCGAGCTGTGCGCCACCGCCGGGCTGGTCGTGGAAGCGCGGCTGGTCCGGGAGCCGCAGCCGCCGTACGAGAAGGCGCCGCAGGCTTACCTGCTGGCCCGCAAGCCGGGGTGAACCGCGTCTCGCTCCCCGTCACCCGATCGGGCTAGTACGGTACTGTCGGTCGCATGGGGAGTCTCCGCTCACGGGTCCTGGGCTGGGTCGGCCGACGGTATCTCGCCCGGCAGTCGAAAAAGGGCTTCGACCTCGAAAAGATGTCGGCCATCCTGCCCGACTCGGCACTGCTGCCGCTGCGGCGGGAGGGCCTCGACCCGGTCCCCGCGATGGCCGCGCAGCGGAGCGAGGCGCCGATCGGCAAGCTCGACCTGCCGTTCGGGATGAACGCCTGGCTCGTCACCGGCTACGACGAAGCCAAGGCCGTGCTCGGCAAGGCGACCGGCTTTTCCAGCGACTTCGGCAACCTGGTCGGCAGCGCGGGTGTGACCGCCGACCAGAACCCGGGCGGGCTCGGCTTCGCGGACCCGCCGGTGCACACCAGGCTGCGGAAGCTGCTGACGCCGGAGTTCACCATGCGCCGGCTGAGCAGGCTGGCCCCGCGGATCGACGAGATCGTCGCCGGCCAGCTCGACGCGATGGCCGCCGCCGACGGCCCGGTCGACCTGTGGCAGGCGTTCGCGCTGCCGATCCCGTCGCTGACCATCTGCGAACTGCTCGGTGTGTCCTATGAGGACCGCGAGGACTTCCAGCGGCTGAGCACCGCCCGGTTCGACCTCTTCGGCGGCGCGGGTGCCTCGCTCGGCGCGATGTCGGAGTCGCTGACCTACCTGCTCGACATCGTCAAGAAGCAGCGCGAACAGCCGGGCGACGGCCTGCTCGGCATGTTGATCAAGGAACACGGCGACGAGATCGACGACCGCGAGCTGGCCGGCCTGGCCGACGGCGTGCTCACCGGCGGCCTGGAGACCACGGCGAGCATGCTGGCGCTCGGAGCGCTGGTGCTGCTGCGCGACGACAAGGCGAGGGAAGCCGTCCGCGGCGACGACGAGTCCGTGCACCGGTTCGTCGAGGAGCTGCTGCGCTACCTGACGGTGGTGCAGATGGCGTTCCCCCGGTTCGCCAAGGAGGACATGGAGATCGGCGGCGTCCACATCGCCGAGGGCGACATCGTGCTGGTGTCGCTGTCCACGGCGGACCGCGACCCGAAGCTGGGCCCGGACATGGAGACGTTCGACGCGACCCGCGACCCGACGTCGCACCTGGCGTTCAGCTACGGCATCCACCGCTGCATCGGCGCGGAGCTGGCCCGGATGGAGCTGCGCACGGCCTACCCGGCGCTGATCCGCCGCTTCCCGAACCTGCGGCTGGCGGTGCCCGAGGAGGACCTGTCCTTCCGTCAGGTGTCCATTGTGTACGGTCTGGACGAGCTGCCCGTCCTGGTGGACTGACCGGCTTTCAGTGCGGGAGCGCCCGCCGCGGCCGGCGCGTGACGCGGTCCCGGTGCGCCTCGATGACCAGGGCGACGTCCACGGCGGTGCTCGTCCCGGTGAGCTCGCCGAGGTAGCCGATGCTCGGCCGGCCCGGGGGCGCACGGTTCGCGTCGACGCGGTGGTCGACGGCGGCACGGACATCCTGCTGTGCGGGGAGGAGTCCGGGCTCGGCACCCCGGAAGAGGACATGTCCAGCCTCGCTGCGTGCGCTGTCGATCCCGTCGGCTGGCGAAGTGGACTTCCTTGCCCTGGGCGCGCAGGGCGAAGGCGAGCGGGAGGCCGGCGTAGACGTCGAACCCGCCGCCCGCGCCGGCGATCAGGACCCGGCGGGCCGGCCGCAGCCGGGTGAACAACGGGGGTTCCGCGAGCGTGAACACCCCGCCGTCGTACGGGGGAGCGGCGTCCATCCTTTGTGGATTTTCACCGCACTCCGCGCGGCCGGAACTGGATGCTGATCCGCGGCCCGGCCGCCCGGGTCGTCTTCGGCACGGCGTGTTCCCAGGTGCGCTGGCACGAGCCGCCCATCACGATCAGGTCGCCGTGGCCGAGTGCGTAGCGGTGGGACTCGCCGCCGCCGCGGGGGCGCAGGGCCAGCTGGCGGGCCGCGCCGACCGAGAGGATCGCGACCATCGTGTCCTCGGTGCTGCCGCGGCCGATCGTGTCGCCGTGCCACGCGACGCTGTCGCGGCCGTCGCGGTAGTAGCACAGGCCCGCGGTGCGGAACGGCTCGCCGAGTTCGCCGGCGTAGTGCTCGCTCAGCGCGGTGCGGGCCTCCGCCAGCACGGGGTGGGGGAGCGGCGCCGCTTCGCGGTAGAAGCACAGCAGCCGCGGGACGTCGACGAAGCGGTCGTACATCCGGCGCCGCTCCGCCTGCCACGGGACGCCGGTGACGAGGCCGGCGAACACCTCGTCGGCGCCGGCGAGCCAGCCCGGCTGCACGTCGACCCACGCGCCGGCGCCCAGTTCGGTGCGGCGGGGCGCGAGGTCGTGCAGCGTGACGGGGCCGGATTCGCCGAACAGCGATGCCTGCAGGGCCGGGGTCGTCATGGGTCCGACCGTACACGATGTTCGAACAGGTGTTCTACCCGAACACCGCGAAAACCGGCCGGACCCCCGGCGGCCCGTCAGTGCGTGACGTCGTAAACCAGCTTCTGGACCCCGTTGCCGTAGGCCTCGCTCGCGACGAGCTTCAGGTTCTGCTTGTCCTTGTCGGTCTCGCTGAACAGCCGCTTGCCCGCTCCGAGCAGGACGGGGAAGACCAGCAGGTGGTAGCGGTCGATCAGGCCCGCGTCGGCCAGGGCGCGGTTGAGGGTGGCGCTGCCGGCGATGATGATCGGGCCGCCCTCGGTCTCCTTCAGGGCCGCGACCTCGTCCAGCGAACGCAGGATCGTCGTCTCGCCCCAGTTGTCCACCAGGTCCGCCTCGGCGAGGGTGGCCGACACGACGTACTTCGGCATCGCGTTGTACCCGGCGAACTCCACGGTCATGCCCGGCCAGACCGGCGCGAACGCTTCGTAGCTGACCCGGCCCAGCAGTAGTGCCGTGGCTTCCTCCTGCTCGCTGCCCTTGATCGCGTAGGCGGCCGGGTCGAACTCGATGTCCTTGAACGTCCAGCCCGAGTTGCGGTAGCCCGGCTCGCCGCCGGGGGCTTCGACGACGCCGTCGAGCGAAACGAACGAGCTGGAGATCAGGGTGCGCATGGGGTTGCTCCTCGGTGGTCGATCAGGCTTCTGCCAGTCTGTCGAACGGGGAAAGCCGGATTCGACACCGCCCCGGCCGAAAACTTCCGACACGTCCCGGCGCGGAAAAGTGGGGTCTTGCCCGTCGTGGCCCGGGCTCGTACAGTCGTGTCCACGCCGACCAAAGGTCTGAACCTGTTGTCGGTGACCGCCGCCTCGAGTGACACAGGAGGTTGACGGTGCGCAGACTTCACGGTGCGGGCGTGCTCGCGGCGGTCGTGACGGGGCTCGCGGTGTTCACCCCGGCGGCGGACGCCCAGGTCGGGACGGGTCCGTGGGTCCCGGATTCGCCGGGCTACTCGGAGCAGGAGCGGGGCTGCGGCGACATCTCCGGGCTGACTTTCAAGCTCACCTGCTCGACCGGCAGCGGTGACCAGCGCGCGGAACGCCGCTACACCACCTACTCCGGCGGCACCCACCAGTTCGAGGGTTCCTTCAAGATCACCAGCATGGGCGGCAGCCGGATCAGCCTGAAGCAGACGTTCCGGGACGGCTCCAGCGCCGGGCCGTTCTTCCTGCTGGCGGTGGAGAAGGGCGGCCGCCTCTACGCCGTGCACGGCGGCGAGACGATCGCCACCGGCGCGACCGTGGGCACCAGCGTCCGGGTGAACACGATCAACCAGGTCGGCAGCACGCACAAGGTGTACATCAACGGCTCGCAGAAGGACTCGGTGTCCAGCCCGGGCGGCAGCTACTACGACAAGTTCGGCAGCTACCGCACCGCGAGCGGCAAGGGGCCGATCACGGTGGAGTGGAGCGGGATCAGGTTCTGGCACAAATAGGCCGTCACCAGGCCGGCGGCGCGGGTGGGTCGAGCGCGCCGCCGGACCGCCGGCCCCAGGCCGGCTGCGGCCGCCGTCGCTGCACCCGGCGGCTGATCGTGGACGGGAACAACCGCAACAGCAGCGCGTAATAGCCGAGGCCGGGCCGGATGAACGCCACGACCACCGCGAGCGCGGGAGGTTGACGACCACGAGCGGGCCGCTGTAGGCGCGCACGTGCTCGAAGGTGCGGTGGTGGGTGAACAGGACCGGCCGATGACGGCGAAGCCGAGCGCGAAGCTGAAGATCTTCGCCCAGTTCCGGGTCACCGCCTCGCTCGCGGGCGCGTGCTCCGCGACCAGCTCCGGCACCGGCTCCGTGAGCGGCAGGACCAGCAATGCCAGGGCGATCGCGACGACGGCGTCGGTGAAGAACACCAGCCGCTCGGCTGATCTCCCGGATTCCACGCCGGCATCCCACCACCAGGCTGTCCGCCGGCGTCCGGCGAAGTTTCACGCCGGGGGCGCCGCCCAGGCCTCGGGGTCGTCCCACGCGGACAGCCGTCGCTTGCTGGTGAAGCGGCGGTGCGCGCCGGTCAGGGGGTCGTCGAAGTCGAGGACCTTGGCCAGCAGCTGCAGGGGTTGCGTGAAGTCGCCCAAGGGTTTCTCGTGCAGCCGCGGGTAGAAGTCGTCGCCGAGGATCGGGATGCCGAGTCCGCTCAGGTGCACGCGCAGCTGGTGGGTCCGGCCGGTGGCCGGGACCAGGCGGTACCGGCCGAGTCCGGCCCGGTGCTCGAGCAGGTCCACGTACGTCTCGGCGTTCGGTTCGCCCGGCACCTCTTGGGCGGCGAGCACCCCGCGTTCCTTGACGATCCGGCTCCGGACGGTCCTCGGCAGCGTCAGCGCCGGGTCGTACGGCGCGATCGCCTCGTACTCCTTGTGCACCCGGCGGTCGCGGAACAGCGTCTGGTACCTGCCGCGCGACTCCGGGGTGATCACGAACATCACCAGCCCCGCGGTGACGCGGTCCAGGCGGTGCGCGGGGGACAGCTGCGGCAGGTCGAGCTCCCGGCGCAGCCGCACCAGCGCCGTCTCCAGGATGTGCTGCCCGCGCGGGATGGTCGCCAGGAAGTGCGGCTTGTCGGCGACGAGCAGGTGCTCGTCGCGGTGCACGACCTCGATGGCGAAGGGCACCGGCACCTCGTCCGGCAGGTCGCGGTGGAACCAGATGAACGAGCCGGGCGCGTAGGGGGTGTCGACGCCAAGGGGGCCGTCGGTGCCGTGGATGCGCTCCTCGCGCAGCATCTCCTCGATGCGGTCCGGTGCGACGCGCGGCAACCGGTCGACCAGGTGCGCCAGCAGGGTCGGCCACTCGCCGTCGGGCAGTTTCAGCCGGGCGGGGTCCAGCCCGTGGCGCGGCGGGATCGGCGGGCGGAGCTTGCGTCTCATCGTGCCCCGACTGTAACTGTGCCTAACCCTCCGACGGCGTCCGGTAGCGCGCGAGGTAGCGGGCGGTCGCCTCGGCGTTCTTCGCTTCGGCGGCCTCGGCGCGGAGGCGGCGGCCGGTGTGGTGCGGGAAGCCCTGCCGGCCGAGCCGGTGCTCGATGCTCTCTTCCATGTACGCGCACGAGTAGAAGTACGCGACCAGGGCGGCCATCAGGACCAGCGAGAGCCGCAGCCAGATCGAACCGGGCAGCAGCAGCCACACCGCGCACAGCGGCACGATGCCGATCGACCGCTGGAGCACGAACCGGGCCCGCCAGTGCTTCGACGTCGCATCGTGCAACGCCCAGTCGTTGTAGCGCTCGGGGAGCCGCACGCCGACGGCGTAACCGAACCAGCGGAGCACACTCGGTCGTTCCATGGCTTCGAGTGTACACTAATACTTAGTGCACTAATCATTAGCGCGACCGATGACACAGTAGGATCGGGACATGATCGACCTGGGTGAGGACCCCCTGAAGCTGGACCGGCAGGTGTGCTTCGCGCTGTCGGTGGCTTCGCGCAGCGTGATCGCGATCTACCGGCCGCTGCTCGAGCCGTACGGCCTGACCCATCCGCAGTACCTGGTGATGCTCGCGCTGTGGGAGCGGTCGCCGCGCTCGGTGAAGGACCTCGGCGCGGCCCTGCGGCACGAGCCCGCGACGCTGTCACCGCTGCTCAAGCGGCTGGAGGCGCTCGGGTACGTGACGCGCACCCGCAGCCGCTCGGACGAACGCCGGCTGACGGTCGAGCTGACCGGGCCGGGCCGGGCGCTGCGGGCCGAGGCGGAGAAGATCCCGTACAAGGTGGTCGAGACCCTCGGCATGGACGTCTCCGAGCTGGAAGCCCTGCACGGCGTGCTGACGCGGGTGATCGACGCGACCGCCTGAGGAATTCCCGGCCGTGCCGCGCGTTGCTCCCGGAGAGAGCCTTCCGGGAGGAACCGTGCTGAAGATCAGGTTGGGCGTCGCGCCCGCGGCCGGCACCGGGCCGGCGGAGTTCGCCGGGCTGGCGGGGCAGCTGGAGGATGCCGGCGTCGACTCGCTGTGGCTGTCCGAGCTGGTCTACTCGCCCGAGGTCGACCCGATGATCGGCATGGCGCACGCGCTGGCGCGGACCTCGAAGCTCAAGGTCGGCACCGGCGTCGCGATCCTGCCGGGCCGGCACCCGGTGCTGGTCGCCAAGCAGCTGCTGACGCTGGCCGGGCTGGCGCCGAAGCGGGTCCTGCCGGTGTTCGGCCTCCGTCCGGCGCGCGCCGCGGAAACCGGCCTGTTCCCGGTGCCGCCGAACCGCCGCGCCGCGGTGTTCGACGAGTCGCTCGTGCTGCTGCGCCGGCTGCTGGAGGAGGACGAAGTCTCGTTCGACGGCGAGTTCTTCCAGGTCGACGGCGTCCGCCTCGGTCCGCGTCCGGCGAAGCGCCTGGACGTCTGGCTGGGCGGAACGGCCCCGGCGGCCCTGCGCCGGACGGGCCGCCTCGCGGACGGCTGGCTGGGCAGTTTCCACACGCCGGCGCAGGCACGCGACGCCCGCATCGCCATCCAGCGGGCCGCGGCGGAGGCGGGGCGCGAGATCGAGGAGGACCACTTCGGTCTCAGCCTGGTCGTGGCGGACCGGGGAATCCCCGGCGAACTCGCGGCGGTGGCGGAACGCCGCAGCCCCGGCGTGCCGGTGACGGACCTGGTGGCGACGAGCTGGCCGGAGGCCCGGCGGCTGGTGGAGCAGCACATCGAAGCCGGGTTGTCGAAGTTCGTGCTGCGGCCCGGCCACGCCGATTTCGACGGCTTCCTGGAGAAGTTCCAGGCGGAACTGGTGCCGCTGCAGAACTAGCGTCGCGAGTTGTTCGACGTTCGGAATGGCCGGAGCCGGCTCGCTCCCCGAACCGGCCCGGTCAGTGCGGACTTCCGGCCGCGGCGATGCAGTGAATGACTCATTCACCTCGTCCGACGCCATGAGTGAGTCATTCCTGGCGTCGGGCCGGCCGCCGCCAGGAAACTGTCAACGAACCTCGAACGCGCGCCACTAGCCGTGGTGGAGGTTGCCGTGCACCTGGCCGACCTGGATCGCGGTCCCGTGTTGTGTGCCGCTGATGATGTTCGTGGTGCTGCCCGGCGCCGGTGCCTCGATGGCGGCCTTCGCCTCGGCCAGGTCCTCGGCGTAGTCGCCGCCGGCGCCGTGGCGCAGCAGGTCTCCGCTCGGGTTCGGGATGTAGAGGTAGACCGTGCCGCGGTACTCCTTGACCCGGACGTCGGCCGGGACGACCTTGGACGCGGGCAGCTGGGCGTATTCGCCGGCCAGGACGTCTTCGAAGATCCGCTGGGAGAGCGCCACCGCGAGGAAGGTCTGGTCGGGGTCCGAGCGCTCCAGCACCGCGCGCACCGGGGCGGCGTCGAGCAGCCGGTGGGTGGTGATCACGGCGCTGCCGATGGCGGCCGCCGAGGTCGTGCCCGGCTCCGGTTCGAGGATCGGGCCGACGTTCAGGCTGGCGCGCATCCGCAGGCGGACCGACCGCGTGGCGGCCCGCAGGCGCGTGTCGCGCTCGGCGAGCACGGCTTGGAGTTCGTCGAAGAACCGGGTCACCACGGCGGGCAGGAACCGGGGGTCGAAGCCCAGTCCGTAGCCGTCGCCGGTGCCGTGCGGGAAGAGGGCGGTTTCCCAGACTTCGCGCAGTCCGGCGCGGGTGAACGCCTGGGACAGCACATCGGGGATGGCGGCGGACACCATCGCCTGGGTGGCGGCGGAGTTGCTGCCGAATCCCTTGGTGTCGACGACCAGCAGGGCGCGGTAGGGCGGCAGTTCGGCGAGCACGGTGAGGCCTTCCTGGTCGTGGCCGTGGCCACCCGATTCTGACGGACCGCGGACCCCCGGTTCTCGTACGTTCGAGGGTAATTCCCCGGTTTTCCGCGCCGCCGGCAGCGGGTGGCGGGGTTGCTCTGCGCGGAACATCCCTGGGCGAATTGCCCGGTACCTATCTTTTGTCCTGTCCGACGAAAGTCGGTACCGCGGCGGCCCGGCGCGGGATCACCCTCGACCCCACCGGATCACCGGTGCCGGGCCGGCCCGTCCGGCTCGTCCCGGCGCGGCCACCCCTCGCGCCGGCTTCGCCCCGCGACCGCGAAAGTGAGTTACCGGCATGCGCAGAACGTCCCCGGGACACCACCTCCTCGCCCGCTCCGCCACCACCCTCCTGGCCGCCACCGCGGCCATCGGCTTCTTCAGCCCCGCTTCGGTCTCCGCCGCCACCATCGACGGCTACTCGGCCACCGTGCAGCGCGAAGCGGTCGCTTCCCTCGCCGCGGCAGCCGGGATCGGCGAGCCCGCCGCCGTCGCCCTGCTGCGCACGCAGGCGGCGAGCGTCGGCACCCTGCAGCACGTCACCGCTTCCCTCGGGTCGCGTGCCGCCGACGGCTACCTCGACGCCGCCGCCAAGCCCGTCGTCAACGTGCTGGACCAGGCCGCCGCCGAACAGGCCGAGCAGGCCGGCGCGCGGGCCCGGCTGGTCCGGCACTCCAGCGCCGCGCTGGCGAGCGCGCAGGACACGCTGCAAGCGCTGCCCGCGGTGGCGCACACCTCGATCGGGCTCGACCCGAAGGCCAACCAGGTCGTGCTGACCGTGGCCGACGCCGCCAAGGACACCGCAGCCCTGCTGAAGGCGGCCGCGTCGCTCGGTGACCGGGTCCGCGTGGAGCGGGTCACCGGCGAGATGCACACCGCGATCTACAACGGCGAAGCCATCACCGGCGGCGGCACCCGCTGCTCGGCGGGCTTCAACACCAGCCGCGGCGGCCAGAACTACCTCATCGACGCCGGCCACTGCACCCGCGCGGTGGCGCAGTGGAACGTCGGCCCGTCGCAGGGCTCGAGCTTCCCGACCAACGACTACGGGCTCATCCGCAACACCACCGGCAGCGCGCCCGGCGCGGTCACCCTGTGGAACGGCACCACCCAGCGGATCAGCTCCGCCGGCACCGCGACCGTCGGGCAGCGGATCAGCAAGAGCGGCAGCACCACCCACCTGACCTCGGGTTCGGTGCAGCGGACCAACGTGACGGTGAACTACGCCGAAGGCTCGGTGCACCAGCTGATCCAGACCGACGCGCTGGTCAACCCCGGCGACTCCGGCGGCTGCCTGTTCGCCGGCAGCGTCGGCCTGGGCATCACCTCCGGCAAGGGCGGCGGGAGCTCGTACTTCCAGCCGGTCGGCGAGGCGCTGAGCGCCTACGGCGTCACGCTGAACTGAGCCGCCGCCGGTGGGGGCACCACGCCGGTGCCCCCACCGGTGCGTCAGTCGCGGCGGTGGAAGATGAGCCGGTAGCCGGCCAGGATGATCAGGGCGCCCAGGACGGCCAGGCCCCAGGTGCGCAGGTCGAAGAACGTGCCCAGCTCGGTGTGGAACAGCGTCTTGCCGACCCAGCCGCCGACGAACGCACCCGCGATGCCCAGCAGGATCGTGATGATGCAGCCGCCCGGGTCCTTGCCCGGCATGAGGGCTTTCGCGATCACCCCGGCGATGAGACCCAGCACGATCCAGGCGATGATGCCCACGGGGGTTGTCCTCTCGTCCGCTGCCTTTGACGGCTGCCTATTGACGGCACAGGATGGCAGGCACCGGCCCCGGGAGCGCGCCGGGCCACGCCGACGTGATCGGGATCTCACCCGGTCAGCCCCGGGGGAACGGACCCCACCCCGTGACGGCGAACGCGCCGCCGCGGCGTTCGACCTCCAGCGCGCTGTGCCCGCCGAAGTGCGCGGGCACGAGCAGGACGTGCTCGTCGGCGGCCCAGCCCAGCAGGCGCTGCCGGGTGGCGCGGGCCTGGACCGGGTCTTCGCAGAAGCAGCTGTTGTGCCCGGGTTCCGCGAGCTGTACGGGTGAGTGCAGGACGTCGCCGGCGAACAACGCGCGATCGCCCCCGGAGGCCAGTTTCACCACGCTGGAGCCGGGGGTGTGGCCGGGCGCGGCCTCGAGCCGGAGGTTCGCATCGATCGTGTGGGCGTCCTCCCACAACCGGACCTGCCCCGCCTCGAACACCGGCTGGATGCTGTCTTCGAAGGCGTGTTCGTTCACGCCCCCGGTGACGGCCGGGTTGCGCGCCGGGTCCCAGTGCTCGAAGTCCGCGCGGGGCATCAGGTGCGTCGCGTTCGGGAACGTCGGCACCCACGTGCCGCCGTCGAGGCGCGTGTTCCACCCGATGTGGTCGAGGTGCAGGTGGGTGTGCACGACCAGGTCGACGTCCTCCGGTCGGACGCCGGCTTCGCGGAGCCGGTCCAGGTAGTCCAGCCGGAGGTGGTCCCAGGCGGGGACGGCCGGGCGGTGCTTGTCGTTGCCCACGGCGGTGTCGATCAGGATCGTGCGGCCTTCGCTGCGCAGCAGCCAGGTCTGCATCGACGACACGACCAGGTCGTCCGCGGTGAGGAAGTCGGGCTCCAGCTCGTGGCGGTGCTCCTGCCACGCCGATTCCGGCAGGTCCGGGAAGAAGTCCCGGGCCGGCATGATCGGGCCGTGCTGCTCTTCGACACGGGTGACGGTGACGTCCCCGAGTTTGATTTCGGTCATTTTTTCCTTCTCGGTGGGGTTTTCCGGGCACGTCGAAGCCGGCCTCCCTCGCGGGTGCCTTCGGACGGGACCGGGTTTTTCAGCCGCGCGCCGGCAAGGTGCCGTGCGCGGTGGCCGTGGTGTGGGTCAGCAGGGTCATCGCCGCGTGCGAGGCGGAGCCGGGCTCGGTGGTGGCGACGACGACGTGCTGCTCCTGCTCGGTGAGCAGCGCCTGGTGCGTGACCGTCATCGGGCCCACCAGGGGGTGGTGCATCTCGTGGACCGCGGTGCCGCCGGCCTTGACGCGCTGGTCCGCCCACCACGCGGCGAACTCCGTGCTGCGGACGGAAAGCTCGCCGACGAGGGCGGCGAGGCCGGGGTCGTCCAGGTGCCGCCCCGACGCCATCCGCAGCATCGCCACCACCGCACGGGCCTTGGCGGGCCAGTCGGCGTACAGCTCGCGGGTGTGCGGGTCGAGGAACACCAGCCGCGCCATGTTCGGGCGCTGTCCGGGCCGCTCGGGCGCGTCCGGCGCCAGGTGCCCGGCGAACAGGGCGTGGCCGGCGGCGTTCCACGCCAGGACGTCGCTGAACCGGCCGAGCACGACCACCGGCACCTCGCCCAGGGTGGCCAGCAGCTGCCGGACGGCCGGCGTGACGCGCTCCGGCGCCGGACGGGGCGTGGGCGGCCGCCGGGCACCGGTGGCCAACTCGTGGAGGTGCCGTCGTTCGGCGTCGTCGAGCCGGAGGGCCCGGGCCAGCGCGTCCAGGACCTCCGGCGAAGCGTTGGCCGACTGGCCCTGTTCGAGCCGCGAGTAGTAGGGCGCGCTCACCCCGGCGAGCTGGGCGAGCTCTTCGCGGCGCAGGCCGGGCACCCGCCGGCGGCCGCCGTAGGTGGCCAGGCCGACGTCCTCGGGCCGCAGGTGGGAGCGGCGGGTCTTGAGGAACTCGCCGAGGCGTCGTCTGGCTTCCATGCAGCCAGTATGGGCAGCGGCGGGGTGGCGCAACCACACCCTCGCGGGGTCAGTCAGGGCGCACGGAAAAGGGCCCGCCCGGGAACTGTCCCGGACGGGCCGTGCGTGCTCGGGCGGCTCAGCCACCGCCGTAGGTGGCCTGGGTGACCGCGAAGACGTTGCGGTTGCCCGCGCCTTCCTGCAGCGACCACAGCAGGTCGGCGCTGGTGTCGTCCTCCCAGTACGAGAGGCTCTCGCCGCTGCCCACCCAGGAGAACGTCTGCGCGGCGGCCGCCGGCTTCCAGTAGTACAGCTGCTTCGAACCGGAGGAGTTGAACCACCAGCGGCCGTTGTGCGAGGCCACGCCGTTGAGCTTGTACCAGGGCAGCTGCAACGCCTGGCTCGCCGTCGTCGTCGCGGCGAAGGTGCCGGTGGACGCGAACGGGTAGCGGATCGCCCGCGGCGCCCGGTTCGGGTAGTCCGTGCAGCCGGACGCGCAGGTGTACTCGGTCATCACGATCGACTTGCTGACGCGGTCGAGGGAGATCGACGACCACGCGAGGTTCGTGCCCGACGTCGTCTTCGAGGCGATCGAGCCGACCTGCGGCAGGACGTAGGCGTAGTTGTGGGCGTAGTACGTGGTGCCGCTCTGGTGGCCGATCTGGTCGGCGGTGCCGCCGCTGTTCGTCTTGAGGATCTTGCGCATGTCGAACACGCGCATGCCCTTCCCGGTGTCGGCGACGTAGAGGTAGTCGCCGTACCAGGACATGCCGCCGGCGTGGATCGGGATGTCCTTGAAGTCCGGCGCGTCCGCGGTCCCGGTCGGCTCGACCAGCAGGATCTTGCGGTAGGCGTTCGGGTAGTCGGCGTCCCAGTCGACCAGGGTGATCCGGCTGCGGGACTGGTCGCCGTCGCAGCCGTCCTTGGAGTACCAGCTGACCGCGATGAGCTGGTGCCCGTCGTAGTTGCCGCCGTTCGCCGTCCCCACGGCGTCGCGGCTGGTGGTGATGCCCTGCGGGTAGTTCGTGCAGTCGGAGTTGTCGCCGCTGTCGAACCGGAAGCCCGTCGAGAGCCCGGCGACGGAGAACGAAGACGGCAGCGCGGTGCGGTCGTGGTTCGCGTTCTCCATCACGGTGTGGACGGCCGCGGTGCCCAGTGTCGAGACGAGAGCACTGTTCACCGCGTCGAACTGGTTGTAGTTGGCGGTCAGGGTGTACTGGCCGGCGGGCAGGGTGGCCGGCGCGGCCGCGGCGGCGGCCGCCGGCGTGGCGACCAGGCCCGCCAGCACGCCGGCGGCCAGCGCGGCCTTGGCGAGTCGGTGTAGTGACATGGGAGCCATCGTCCGGCTCGCTCGTACAAGAGTCGTACAACCGGTCCACATCGGACACTTCAGGCCGGTGGGGCGGCCGCCCGCCGGTCGAGGACCTTCAGCGCCTGTTCGCACCACCGCAGGTTCTCCCGCTCGAACGACAACCCCCGCATCAGCGTCAGGTAGGGGCCGACCCGCTCGGCTCCGGCGAGGTAGTCGTCTTCGAAGCGGCCGTCCAGCAGGCGCGCGCGAAGCCGTTCGTACCCCGCGATCTTGGTTTCCGCCCGGGCCAGCCGCTCCGCCAGCGCGTCCCGGACCGCCGCCCGGTCGCCCGCGTCCACGGCCTGCACCTGCACCAGCAGCTCGTCGCGGATCACACCCGGGCGGGGCGGCCGGGCCGTGAACTCGTGCAGCGACCGGTGCCCGGCCTCGGTCAGCGAGAACAGCCGCTTGTCCGGCCGGCGCTCCTGGTGGACCACCCGCGCCCGCACCAGGCCGTCGGCCGCCATGCGGTCGAGTTCCCGGTAGAGCTGCTGCGGGGTGGCCGCCCAGAAGTTCGCCACCGAGGCGTCGAACCCCTTCGCCAGGTCGTAGCCCGACGCCTCGCCTTCGAGCAGCGCCGCCATCAGCGCGTGCCGCAGTGCCATGCTCAACTAGTTGACTGCTTCGCGCTGGATCTGCTCGAACTGCGCCGCCATCGCCTCCGCGAGCGCCTGGGCCGCCGAGAGCGGCCGGACCATCACCGTGAACTCGTCGATCAGGCCCTCTTCGTCGAGGTGCAGGAAGTCGCAGCCCTCGACCCGCACGTCCCCGATCCGGGCCTCGAAGACGAGGGCGTGATCCCGGCCGTCGCCGCCGGTCAGCTCGCGCACGTACCGGAAATCCTCGAACACGCGGAGCACGCCGCGCAGGATCGCGGCGGTGATCGCCTTGCCCGGGTACGGCTTGAACGCGACCGGGCTGCGGAACACGACGTGCTCCGCCAGTGTCGCGGCCATGGCGTCCGGATCGCGTGTCTCGACGGCCTTGCGGAAGCTGCTCATGCCCACCTCACCTACTCAATTTGTTGACTAACTCGGGAAGCGTACCTTTTCGCCTTGAGTGACCGCTCGACGACGCACAGCTTCACCACAGGCCTGCCACAGCTGCCCTCGCCACGCTGGCCCAAGGCCGGGTCAGGCGGAAGTCAACCGGCCATTACCCACCACGAAGGGACAGGCATGGGAAACGACGATCACGAGGGCCAGCGGGTCAGCCGGCGTCGGCTGCTCGCCGGCGTGAGCTCGGTCGGCTTGGGCGCGCTCGTCACGGCGTGCGCGGGCCGGAGCGCGGTCACGACATCCACCGGGGAGACGGTCGCGCTGCAGGCGGTCACCGACGCGGACCTCACCGCCCTGTTCACCGGCGCGCGGACGTGCACCCTCACCGCGTCCACCACACAGGGGCCGTACTACTTCGACGCCGACAAGATCCGCAGTGACATCCGCGAAGACAAGCAGGGCACGAAGCTGCGGCTCGCCCTGCAGGTGCAGGACAGCGAGACGTGCCAGCCGATCCCGCACGCGGTGGTCGAGATCTGGCACTGCGACGCGGGCGGCCTGTACTCCGGCGCGGAGGCGGCCTCCAGCGGCGCCGGCACCCCGCCCACCGGCACTCCGCCCACCGGGACCCCGCCCACCGGGAGGCCGCCCGGCGGTGGGGGCGCCGATCTCATTCCCACCGACGACAAGCGGTACCTGCGCGGCGCCCAGGTCACCAACCAGCGCGGGATCGTCGAGTTCACGACGATCTGGCCGGGCTGGTACCGCGGCCGCACCGTCCACGTCCACGTGATGGTGCACGTCGGCAACGAGAAGACGCTCACCACACAGCTGATGTTCGACGAAGCGGTGAACGCGCAGGTGCTGGCGACCCAGCCGTACGCGCAGCGCACCGGCCGCGACACCTTCAACGACGATGACTCGATCTACCGGCCGAGCATGCTCCTGAAGGTGACCCGGGCCCGCGACGGGTATGTCGGCTGCATCGTGCTCAACGCCGACCCGGACCACGACGGCGCGTAGTGCCTCAGGGCTGGGCGAGCCACTCGGCGAGCGTGGTCTCCGCGAGCCGCGCGCCCGGTCCCGGCAGGAGGTCCTCCGGCCCCGGCACCGCGCCGAAGTACGGCGCCTCCGGGTCGGGTGACCACCTGCCGCGGGTCGGAGCGCGCGGTCAGCACCGTGCGCACCACTCGTCGAGCCCGAAGACCTCCGGCCCGGCGATCTCGGTGATGCCGCCGATCGGGTCCCCGGCGGCGGCCCGGCCCACGGCCGCGGACACCTCGGCGGCGAACTCGAAGATGATCCGGACTGCACCGGGCCGGGGTCAGACCTTGTCCGTCCGCTCTCTCGTCCCAGGGCACGCAGCCGTCCCCGGGTCTGTTCGGCGGGAATCTCACCACCTGGCCAGCAGTTCGTGATACCGCGGGCGTATAACGGCCTACACGGTGGCGCGACGGGGTTCGTACTGGGCTCGCAGCGCCTTCTTGTCCGGCTTGCCCAGCCCGGTCATCGGCAGCGACGCCGCCACGATCACCTGCTTGGGCACGTGCACCGGGCCCTTGCGCTCCCGCACCGCCGCCTGGATTTCGCCCGTGAGGCGCTCGAGGTCGTGGTCGGCGTCCTCGCGCAGGACCACGACCGCGGTCACCGCCTCGCCCCACTTGTCGTCCGGGGTGCCGATCACGCCGACCTGCGCCACCGCCGGGTGCTCGGCCACCACGTCCTCCACCTCGCGGGGGAACACGTTGAACCCGCCGGTGACGATCATGTCCTTGACCCGGTCGACGATGAACCAGAAGCCGTCCTCGTCTTCGCGGGCGACGTCGCCGGTGTGCAGCCAGCCGTCGCGGAACGTCTCCGCCGTCACCTCCGGCAGGTTCCAGTAGCCGCCGGCGAGCAGCGGGCCGGCCACGCAGATCTCGCCCGGCTCGCCGGGTGCCACCGGGGCGCCGTCCGCGTCGAGCAGGGCGGTGCGCAGGAAGGCCGACGGGCGGCCGCAGGACGCCAGGCGCGCGTCGTCGTGGTCGCCCTTGGCGAGGTAGCTGATCGCCATCGGGGCCTCGGACTGGCCGTAGTACTGGGCGAAGATCGGCCCGAACCGGTCGATGGCCTCGCGCAGGCGCACCGGGTTGATCGACGCCGCGCCGTAGTACACCGTCTGCAGCGAAGACAGGTCGCGGGTGCGCGAGTCCGGGTGGTCCATCAGCGCGTAGAGCATCGTGGGCACCAGCATGGTCGCGGTGATCCGCTGCTCTTCGATGATCCGCAGGACCTCGGCGGGGTCGAACTTCGGCACCACGATCAGCGAGCCGCCCTTGAGCAGCGTCGGGGCGAAGAACGCGGCGCCGGCGTGCGACAGCGGGGTGCAGATCAGGAACTTCGGTGCCTCGGGCCATTCCCACTCGGCCAGCTGGATCTGCGTCATCGTGGTCATCGCCTGCGCGGTGCCCATGACGCCCTTGGGCTTGCCGGTCGTCCCCCCGGTGTAGGTGATCGAGACGACCTGGTCCGGCGGGAGCGCGACGGGCACGAGCGGTCGCGGGTCGAACGTCGCGGCGGCCGCCGTCAGGTCCTTGCCGACGTGGGCGAGCTTTTCCGGGACCGGGCCGATGGTGAGTACCTGGGTCAGGCCCGGAACCTTCTCGAGCAGGCCGAGGGCGCGGTCGGCGAAGGCGGGTACCGGGTCGATGATGAGCGTGGTGATGCCGGCGTCGGCGAGGATGTAGGCGTGGTCGTCGAGCGACCCCAGCGGGTGCAGCGCCGTGCGCCGCGAGCCCTGCAGCTGGCCGGCGGCGATGATGAGCAGGACTTCCGGCCGGTTCAGCGACAGCAGCGCGACCGGCGCGCCCGTGCCCGCCTCGAGCGCCTCGAAGGCCTGGGCGTATTGGCTGACCTGCTCGGCGGTCCGGCCCCCGGTCATCGTGGTCTCGCCCAGCACCATGACGGGCTTGTCCCGGTGGCGCTTCAGGGCGGAGACGACCAGGTGGCCGAGGTGGTTCGGATACCGCATCGCCTGTTCGTCCATCCCGGCCCCTTCGCACGGTCGAATGCGCACAGTCAAACTAGAACATGTTACTGTTTTCGACACCATACGCGGATGGATGCCGGTTTGTCAGCTGGCGAGACGGGTGGAACGAGTTCCAGCGGGCCCGGCCACCGGCCGAGCCCGCTGGATTCCTTTGTGGACGGTTACGGCACCGGCGCGGCCTGCGCCCGGGCCACGGCCTCGTCGCGGTCGGGCTGCAGCAGGTAGCCCGACCGCAGGGCCCGGTCCGCCGCCGCGGTGAACTTCGCGACGTAGGCAGCGTGGTCCGGGTACAGCTGCCGGATCCGGTCCGGCGTCAGCGGCGTGGTCGTGCCCAGCAGCAGGCACGCGCCCGGCACGTTGCCGCCGCTGTTGTTGGGGGAGTACGACGCCACCGGGACGTCGAGGTCGGGCAGCCGGACGCCGCCGAGGGCGTTCTGGTCGCCGTCGCGCAGAATGATGAGGTTGAGCAGCATCGCGATCGGCGTCGCGGCCGGCGGGGCCGCGCCGCCGCGCGCCCAGCGGTCGAGGTGGCGGAACGCGGCGTTCTCCGCGTAGCGGAACGTCATGCTGTTGACCGGCTTGTCGCACGTCGTCGGGGCGCCGTCGTTGATCGACTTGTCCCGGGCGTTGGCCGCGTTGTAGAGGTTCAGGCCGTATTGGTCGGCGTGCGCGGTGCCGGCGACCTCCCAGGTGCGGACCCGGGCGGTGTCCTGCCGGACCGAGGCCGACGCGATGACATCGGTCTCGGACTGCAGGATGAACACCGGGATGCCGAGATCGGTGCGGATCCGGGCCGACAGCGGGCCGACGACGCCGTCGCCGATCGGTGCCGCGAGGGCGGCCCGGCCGTGGATCATCAAGCCGTCGTAGCCGCGCCGCACCGGCTGGACCGCGTTCGCGTAGGTGGTCAGCCGCAGCGCGGACTGCGAGTGCCCGGTGCCCAGCACCACCGTCGCCGCCCGGCCGCCCAGGATCTGCGGGTTCGCCCGCACCGCCTGCGCGGCCTGCGAGAAGACGTCGTAGGAAAGCGCGTCGCCGCTGAGGTTCACCGCGCCGTACCGCGCGGGGTCGAGGCTCTTGAGCTTGTCGGCACCGGCTTTCTGGGTCGTCACGCCGACGTAGGCGTAGCCCTCGCGGACGAAGTGCTCGTAGGACTGCGAGAAGTCCACGGGGATGTCGACGCCGAAGCTGACGTTGAGCCATTCGACCACGACGGTGCCGTTGAACCGCATGGCGTCCCGCGGCCGCACCACGACCATCCGGGTGGTGTACGGGTTGCCGGTGGTGGCCACCCGGGTGGCCCAGCGGCCGTCTTCGGTCCACAGCCCCACCTGGTCGAACGTGTCGGCCTGGCCCGAGAGAAGGTACTCCTCCTCGACGTACCCGCGGGAGGCGAGGTCCAGGACGCCTTGGGCGCCGCTGACCGGCCAGCCCCGCCCGGCGTTCGCGGGCACCGCCGTGACGGTGGGGGTGGCGGCGGACGGCCCGGCTTGGGCGGTCCCGGTGGGCAGGACGGACGGCAGGAGCACGATCAGCAGCACGAGCAGCGCTCTGCGCATGGGGAAACCCTTCTGGCGGTGGCGGTGCCGGAGCGGCTCCCGGCTCCGGTACCGTCCACATCGGACACTGGCTGGTGACGGCCTGGCCGCCGCCTTTGTCTTCTACTCGCGGGTAATCGCGAGGGCAACGGCGTGCCCGCGAAGCGGCGGGAAGCCACCCGTGAACGCTCAGGGATGTGACAAGTCGACGGCGTGGGCGCTCGGCAACGGCCAATTCACGGAAAGTGCTTTCGCGGCCGCAACCTTGCGCAGGTGTCACTCGTTGCGCGACTATCTCGGGACGTTCTGCACGTGCATGCGCACGGCGAGGGGGAGTGGTGACCGAAGTGGCGCCGGCGGTGGCCGGGACGACGGACGTCCCGAGCGACGCGGCCTTGATCGCGGCGGTCCGCGGTGGCGACATCGCGGCGTACGGCGAGCTCTACGACCGGCACCTCCCCGCCGCCCGCCGGGTGGCGGCCGCGATCGCCGCCGACCGGGCGGAGCGCGACGACCTGATCGCCGAAGGATTCACCCGCGTACTGCGGATTCTGCGCTCCGGCGACGGGCCGGACGAGGATTTCCGGCCGTACCTGCTGACGACCATCCGGAACACGATGATCAGCTGGCGTCGGCGCGACGCGGCCGTCTCGGTGGTGGCCGAGGTACCGGACGTCCTGCCGGGTGCGGGCAGTGACGAGCCGGTCGGCAGCCGGTTGCACGCCACGGTCGCGGCGGACGCGTTCGCGAGCCTGCCCGAGCGGTGGCGCACGGTGCTGTGGCGGACCGAGATCGACGGCGAGTCGCCCGCCCGGATCGCCGAGGACCTCGGGATGACGCCGAACGGGGTGGCCGCGCTGGCCTACCGCGCCCGGGAGGGCCTGCGCCAGGCCTACCTGGACCAGCACGTTCCCGAGGCGCGGCGGCGCAACTGCAAGAACGTCTCCGCCCAGCTGGCCCGGTGGGTGCGCGACGGCATCTCCGACCACAAGGCGCACCGGATCACCGCCCACCTGGATCGCTGCGCGGACTGCCGGAAACTGGCCGCCGGCCTGCGGGAGCTCAACGAAGAGCTGCCCGCCACGGTGGCGCCGCTCATCCTGGGCCTGCCGGTCGTCTCGCACTGGCTGACCAGCACCGGGTCGCTCGCTTCGTCCGGCGCTGCCGCCGGCTCGGGTGCGTCCGCCCTGTCGTGGGCCACCGCGGCGAAGGTGGCCGCCGCGGGCGCGGCCCTGGTCACCACGGTGACGATCGGCGCGAGCACGTCGAGTGACGCCCCGCCGCCGCTGTCCGGGGGTGAGGGCACCACGACCCAGCCCGTGCGGACCGGGCCGCAGGCCGGCTCCGGTGTCCCGCCGGGCGGTGTCACGTCGCCGTCGGACGCGCAGGTCACGACCGGGCCCGGAGCCTCCGGCGTGGAGCCGACGGGCGCGCAGCCCGCGGGCGAGTCGTCGGGGGCCGCTGTCTCCGGGCAGCCGGCGGCGGCGGGCAGCGGCAACAACGGCAACGGCAACGGGAACGGGAACAACGGCAACGGGAACGGGAACAACGGCAACGGGAACGGCAACAACGGGAACGGCCTCGGGAACGACCCGGCCGCGAAGGAGTCCAAGCAGGCGGCCAAGTCCTCGTCGAAGGCTGCGAAGGAATCCGCGAAAGAGTCGAAGAAGGCCGAGAAGACGAAGAACCCCGGGGAATGACCCGGCGGCGCCGCGCGACGCCGGGTCATCCCGGTCAGCAGGGCTGCAGCAGCCAGCAGAGCCGGTAGTTCGCCTGGTAGGTCGCCCCCGTCGGCGGCGCGACGACGTTCTGCGTCCGCGCCCCGCCGTGCACCCAGCTGGTGAAGGCGTACTTCATGTTCAGCGGGGGCAGGTTCTGCGGGCTGTTCGCGCTGATCGAGTTGGTCGATCCGGCGATCACCGTCCGGGAGAACGGCGTGCGCTGCTGGGTCCCGCCGACGGTGAGCATCGCCTGGCTGGGGCTCGAGGTGAAGTTCAGCGTCACCGTCTTCGGCTGGAGGTCGATCGTCGTGGACCCGGTGCGGCCCGTCGAGTCCGTCGCGGTCAGCGTCAGCTGCAGGTACGACGGGTATTCGTGGTCCGGCGCGACGAACGACCCCGCGGCGACGCCGGGGAAGTCCTGGACGTTGTGGGTGTGGCAGGTGCCGTTGGCCGCGCAGTGCCGGATGGCGAGCCGCCACGACAGCGCCGAGGGTGGCAGTTCGCCGTCCTGGGCGTCGACGGCGCGCCCGGAGAACGGCACCGTCTGCCCGACCGACCAGGTCAGCGTGGCGGCCGGGGTGTCGATGACCGGCACCGGGTCGAGCCCGGGCGGGGTCCCGACGGTCACCCGGACCGTCGTGGTCGCCGACGCGCCGTGGGAGTCGGTCACCCGCAGCCCGGCGTCGACCGCCGCGGCGGTGGTGTAGGTCCAGGTGGGTCGCGGGGCCGCGGAGTCGTCGTAGGCGCCGTCCGCGTCGAGGTCCCAGGCGTAGGAGAGCGTGTCGCCGGCGTCGGGGTCGGTGGAGCCGGTGCCGTCGAACTGGACGGTCAGGGGCGCCGCCCCGCTGGACGGCGTCGCGGTGGCCGCGGCGACCGGCGGCCGGTTGGTGCCACCGGCGTAGCTCACCCGGCGCAGTTCACCGCTGCCCAGCGCGACGTAGAAGAGGTCACCGCCGGGGCCGGTGAGCACCTGCACCGGCGTGCTGACGCCGGTCACGAAGGGCACCAGCTTGGTGGGGCTGGGCTGGCCGGCGACGGTCTGCATCGCCCAGATGCAGCCGCGGGAGGAGTCGGCGAAGAACAGCGCGCCGGCGTACTCGGCCGGGTAGGTGCTGCCCGACTCGAAGGCGATCCCGCTGATCGAGGAGCCGCCGGTGGGACACGGGTCGGTGGCCACGACCTTGGCGCCGTGGTTGTAGGCGTAGAACGGCGCGGTCTGGCCGCCGGCGGAGTACAGCGATTCGCAGCGGTCGAGGTTCGCGCCGTCGTAGCCGGCCTGGCGTCCGGTGCCTTCGAAGCAGGGCCAGCCGAAGTTCTCGGCCACGGCGTCGCCGGCGTTCGGGATGCGGTTGATCTCTTCCCAGGTGTTCCAGCCGACGTCACCGGCCCACAGTTCGCTCGTGCCGGGGCGGAACCCGAACCGGAACTGGTTGCGCGAGCCGTAGGCGATGACGCGCCGGGCGTTGGCGTCGGTGCTGCTCGCGAACGGGTTGCCGGGCAGGCCGTCGCCGGTGTCGGGGTCGATGCGCAGGAGCGCGCCGTTGAGCAGCACGGGCTGCCCGGCCGCGCGGCGCGGGGACTGCGACCGCAGCGCGCCGCCTTCGGCCGACGGCGGGGACAGGTTCGTGCCGGCCGGCGAGGGCGGGTCGGCGCAGGGGTTGCCGACCTGGCCGTAGTCGGCGAAGTTGAAGCTGGCACCGTCGCCGCCGCCCGCGTACAGGGCGCCGTCCGGGCCGAAGGCCAGTGCGCCGACCGAATGGCTGGGGAACTGCTGGCACCAGCCGGTGACCAGCGGTTTCTCGCTGACCGCCGTCCCGTCGGGGCCCATGGTCAGCCGGGAGACGCGGCCGGTCACGACGCAGCCGGAGTCGGTCGCGCCCGGCGGGGTCGGGCAGGTGTCGCCCCACTTCGGCGCGGTCCCGCCCGGCAGGGCGTCGAGGGTGTAGGAGACGTAGACGTACGGCCGGGCCGGGAACGCCGGGTCGACCGCCAGCCCGAGCAGGCCGCGGTCCCAGAAGTCCTGCGTGGGTGTGCGGAGGTCGGCGAACACGGTCGCCGTCGGGTCGGCGAGGGAGTCGAACACCTTGAGCAGGCCGCTCTTCTCCGCGACGAACACCCGCCCGTCGGGGGCGAACGCGGCGGCGGTCGGCGAGCTGAGGCCGCCGATGGCGACCGTGTCGGTGAAGCCGGCGGGCACGGCGGCGGCCGGGGCCGCGGCGGCGACAGCCACCGCGAGGGCACCGGCGAGGGGCACGACCACCCCCGCCGCCAGTGCGCGTCTTGATCTTCGCGGAACCAGGGAACGACGAATACCCATCACGAACTCCTCGTGCGGCGGGGACCGGACTGGCGCGAACGCCGTCCGTTATGGCGCGGGAAGCCCGAATGTTGTTACGGCACAGACAAGAATGTGCACGAACAGCTCAATCCCGTTGAGGGTCAATGACTTACCGGCACTCGCGCGGCCGCCGCGGTGCCGCCATGCTGGTGACGTCCGGGGAGCGAGGAGGTCATCCGTGGTGGCGCTGCCGACGACGATGCACGCGTGGCGCGTCCTGCGGCCGGGCCCGATGGCGGCCGGGCCCGTGGACCTGGTGCGGGCGCCGGTGCCGCGGGCGGGCGCGGGGGAGCTGCTGGTGCGGGTGCTGGTGTGCGGGGTGTGCCGGACGGACCTGCACGTCGCCGAGGGTGATCTGCCGGTGCACCGGCCGGGGGTGACGCCGGGGCACGAGGTCGTCGGCGAGGTGGCCGGGCTCGGCGCCGGCGTCACGGGCTTCGCGCCCGGCGACCGGGTGGGGATCGCGTGGCTGCGCGCCACCTGCGGGCGGTGCCGGTACTGCCTGCGGGGGCGCGAGAACCTGTGCCCGGAGTCGCGGTACACCGGCTGGGACGCCGACGGCGGGTACGCGGAGTTCGCGGTCGTCCCGGCCGCGTACGCGCTACCGCTGCCCGGCGGCTACCGCGACGACGAGCTGGCGCCGCTGCTCTGCGCCGGGCTGATCGGGTACCGCGCGCTCGCACGGGCGGACCTGCCCGAAGGCGGCCGGCTGGGCGTCTACGGGTTCGGCGGGAGCGCGCACCTGACCGCCCAGGTGGCGATCGCGCGCGGCGCCACGGTGCACGTGCTGACGCGCAGCGCGGCCGCCCGTGAGCTGGCCCTGGCGCTCGGTGCGGCGTCGGCGGGGGACGCGGCCTCACCGCCTCCGGAACCGCTGGACTCGGCGATCCTCTTCGCGCCGGTCGGTGACCTGGTGCTCCCGGCGCTGGCCGCGCTCGATCGCGGCGGCACGCTGGCCATCGCGGGCATCCACCTGTCCGACGTTCCGCCGTTGGACTACCAGCGGCACCTGTTCCAGGAACGCCAGGTGCGCAGCGTCACCGCGAACACCCGGGCCGACGCGCGGGAGTTCCTGGACTTCGCCGGGCACCACCACCTGGAGGTCAGCACGGTGCCCTACGCGCTGGACGCGGCGGACCGGGCCTTGACCGACCTGGCCGCGGACCGGGTGAACGGTGCGGCGGTGCTGCGCGCAACGTGATGACGATGGTAACTCGATCGTGGTATCACTGATGATAACGTGGTTAGTATCAGTGTGAACATCGAGAAGGGGTGCGCCATGATCGTCATCACCGGGGGAACCGGGAAGCTCGGGTCGCGGATCGTCGACCGGCTGCTCGAGCGGGTGCCGGCCGCCGAGATCGGCGTCAGCGTCCGGGAGCCGGAGCGCGCGGCCGAGCTCGCCGCCCGGGGCGTCCGCGTCCGGCGGGGTGACTTCGCCGACCCGGGCTCGCTCGCCGAGGCGTTCGAGGGGGCGGCGCAGGTCCTCGTCGTTTCGACGGACGAGCTGGGCGAGCGGGCCGTCGAGCACCACGTCGCGGCGATCGACGCCGCGCGCTCGGCGGGGGCGAAGCGTGTCCTCTACACCAGTCACCAGGCCGCGGCGGACGATTCGCTGTTCGTTCCCATGGCCGACCACGCCGCTACCGAGCGCAGGGCCGGCGAAGGGCCGTTCACCGCGCTCCGGAACGGTTTCTACGCCAGTACGGTGCCGCTGCTGCTGGGTGAGGCGCTCGAAACCGGTGAACTGGCCGCGCCGGCCGACGGGCCGGTGTCCTGGACGGCGCACGCCGACCTCGCCGAAGCCGCGGCGATCATCCTCGCCGACGAGGGCCGGTTCGACGGGCCGACACCGCCGCTGACCGCACCGGTGGCCCTCGACCTCGGGGACGTCGCCGCCCTGCTCACCGACCTCGCCGGGCGGCCCGTGCGGCGAGTGGTGGTCTCCGACGAGGCGTGGGTGGCCACGCTGACCGGACACGGCGTCCCGGCGGCGCAGGCGGAGCTGTTGCTCGGCATGTTCCGGGCCGCCCGGCGCGGCGCGTTCGCCACCGCCGGGCCGGAGCTCGAAGACCTGCTCGGCCGGCCGGCGACGCCGCTTCGGGCGGTGCTGGCCGGGGCGCTCGAGCGGTGACCGGGGCAGCGGCGGCGCGGCGCGGAATCCACAGTGGACGGCCACGGGGCCGGCGGAGGGTACAAGAGGTATACAACGCCGGTGTATGCATTTTGGACGGCCGGCTGGCGTACTCCTCCCCATGCGAACTCCGAAAGTGATGCTGCTCGCGCTGGCCGTGGCGGCCGGCGCACTGGCCCTGCCCGGGACGGCGAGTGCCGCCTACAGCGACCCGCTGACGACGACGGCCAAGCAGAACCTGGTGTGGCACGCCACGCCGGCCGCCGCGCTGACCGCGCTGGACGGCGCGCTGCCGAACGTCAGCCTCAACACCGTCGTCAACGACACCAGCTACGACATGACCGGCTGCACCGCCGCGGAAAAGGCCTCGCTGCCCAAGGCGCCGGTGGCCACCAAGTCGATGTGCTGGGACGCCGACCGCGCCGGGACGAAGACGTGGACCCCCCAGGGCCTCACGACCTCCGGTGACGCCGACAACGACGGCAAGTGGGGCGACGACAAGATCATCCTGTCCGGCTGGCACGGCACCGCCGCACTGAGCACCGACGACCGCGATCGGTACAACGACGCGCGGATCCAGGCGATCAACTACAACGACCCCGCCAAGCCGTCGTACCGGATGATGTACCTGGCCGTGCCCAACAGCACCGGCAGCACCTTCTCCGCCGCCCAGGCGCACATGGGCGGGATGGCCTGGTACGGCGACAAGATCTACGTGACGGCCGAGGGCGACACCTCGACCGCGATCCGGGTGTTCAGCACCAAGCACATCCTGCAGATGACCGACACGACGTCGGACACGATCGGCAAGACGTCGTCCGGGTATGCCGCCTGGACCTACAAGTACGCGATGATGCAGATCGGCTACTACAGCTACGCGGGCGGTACCTGCACCATGAAGTCCGACACGGCGGTGCCGTGCTTCTCGTCGATGTCGCTGGACCGCAGCACCAGCCCGGCGAGCATCGTGACGTCGGAGTACTTCAAGGAGACGAACCTCCACGGCCGCCTCTACCGCTACCCGATGGGCGAAGACTTCCTGCTGGCGGCCTCGTCCGGCACGGTCCCCGCGAGCGAGGCCTTCCGCAGCAACGTGGGCAACGTCCAGGGAGTCCTGTCCAACGGCGGGAAGTGGTACGTGGCCCACAGCTCGGCGACCACCAACGGCCAGCTCTGGGCCCAGACGACGGCGAAGAGCACCTCCGCGACGTGCGGCACCGGGACGACGGCCTGCTGGGCCATGCACCCGGAGGCGTTGACGTACGACTCGTCGACGGGCCTGGTGTGGTCCTCGGCGGAGTGGTCCACGGCCGAATGCACGGCCGGCAGCCAGACCTGCGGCCGCTCGGTGTTCGCCGTGCCGCTGTCCTCGCTGCCCGCGTGAGCTGAACTAAGACGCAAGCAGGGCCGCTCCGAGCGCCGTGATCAGGTACACGACCTGGCGCCCGGAGCGTTCCCGCGCGACCAGGCCGTTCTCGCGCAGGACTTTCAGGTGCTGTGACACGGCGCTGGGGGTGACCCCGAGAGCCCGGGCCAGATCGGTGGTGGTCGCGGGCGAGCGCACGGCTTCGAGGAGCCCGGCCCGCGCCCGGCCGAGCAGCCGGACCGTGCCGCCCGACGGCGGCCGGGTCCCCGCCGTCCACAACGCGCCGCATCCGCGAGCCGGGTAGCGGACCGTGGTCTGCGTGGATGTGTGCCCCTTCACCAGCACGTACGGCGAGCCGAGCGCGACGGGGATGAGGACCAGGCCGTCCGGACCCCGGTCGACGGCACTGTCGGCCCGCTCCCGGTCGCCGGTCAGCAGCAGCCTGCCGTCGCGCCAGTGCAGGTCCGGGTGCAGGCCGTCGAACAGCTTTTCGCTGCCGCCGCGGCGAGGACCCGCGCCCGGTGCGCGACGTCGGCGTCGAGCGTGGCCCGGATCCGCGGCCAGTGCGGCGCGACCAGCCGGTCGTGCGCCGCCCGGAGCTCGGCGGCGATGGCCCGGAGCCCGGCCGCCGGCCGGGCGGCGAGTTCGGCGGTGGTCCCGGCGAGCCCGGCACCGAACACCCGGCCGAGGCTGGCCCGGACCTGCCCGGCGGTCGTCCGCCGCAGTGCGGCCAGATCGTCCTCTATGGACGGTCCGGCACCCCGTGGCGCGGGGACGAGGAACTCCGGCCAGTTGGGCCGGTCGCTCACGATCAGCGGCCAGGTCCACGGGAGCTCGAGCGGCGCGCGGGCGAGTTCGTCCTCCGCCCAGCGCAGCCACGGCAGCGTGACCTCCTGCCGGCCCCGGCCGGCCAGCTGCTGGAGGCACGCGACGGTTTCCGACAGCGGCGAAATCGCGAACCGGGTCCTCGCCAGCTCGGCCACACCGAGCTCGATCGCACACGCCATGGCCCGATTATGTAGCGCAGCGCTAAATGGTGTCCCGCGTTCGCGGCGGGCCCGAGGTTCCGGAATGGCCCGGACCGACGCGAAACCCCGGCTTCCGCAGGCCTATCTGCGGCTTTGGCTGGCGACCGGCATCGACAACTTCGGCACCGGGGCGTTCACCGCGGCGGTGCCCCTCCTGGCCGTCACGGTCACCCACGACCCACGGCTCGTGTCGCTGGTCGCGACCGCGGCGTACCTGCCGTGGCTGCTGCTGTCCCTCCCGGCCGGCTCGCTGGCCGACCGGCACGACCGCGCCACGCTGATGTGGCGGGCCCAGGCGGGGCAGGCCGCGCTGGCCGGCACCGCCGCCGTCGTGGTCGCCTGCGGTGGGCTCAGCCTCCCGGTCCTCGTCGTCACCGCGTTCGGGCTCGGCGCCGGTGAAGTCGTCTTCGGCACCGCCGCGCAGGCGATCGTGCCGGATCTCGTCGCGAAGCCGTTGCTGCCGCGGGCCAACGGCCGCCTGCAGGCGATCACCACCTTCGCCGATCAGTTCGCCGGGCCGCCGGCGGGCAGCCTGCTGTTCGGCTTGGCGGCGGCCCTCCCGCTCGGGCTCGACGCCGTCTCGTTCGGGTTGGCCGCGGTGCTGGTGGCGACGGTGCCCCGGCGAGCCGGGAACATCCCTGCGCGCACCGGACTCAAGGAAGGCGTCGCCTGGCTCTGGCGGCACCGGCTGCTGCGCATCCTCGCGATCCTGCTCGGCGTCAACACCTTCTGCGGCCAGCTCGCCTACGCGACGCTGGTCCTGCTGGCGACCCAGGTCCTGCACCTGGACGCGCGCGGCTACGGGCTGCTGCTCACCGGAGCGGCGCTCGGCAGTGTGCTCGGCGGCCTGGTCGGCGTCCGGGTCGTGACCCGGATCGGCGCCTTGCCGGCGCTGCTGACCGCGCTGATCGTCAACGCGGCGGCGTTCGCGGGGATCGGCTTGAGTCCCGGTGCCGTGGTGCTCGGCGCGTTCCTCGCGCTGAACGGGTTCGTCACGACGCTGTGGAACGTGGTCACCGTCGGGCTCCGCCAGCAGTGCGTGCCGTCCGGCTTGCTCGGCCGGGTCACCAGCGTGTACCGGCTGGTGGGCTGGGGACTGATCCCGGCAGGCACCCTGACCGGCGGGCTGGTGGCGCACGCGCTCGGCCTGCGCGCGCCCTACCTCGTCGCCGGCGCGGTGCGGGGGATCGCGCTGGTGGTCGTGTTGCCGGTGCTGATCCGTGCCCTGCGGGATTCCGGCTGACCGGCGCTGCACGTGGCGGCGGCGGTCAGGCGCCGGGGTGCCCGCAGGCGTAGACGTTCGCCGAGGCCAGCGTCACGCAGGCGGGACAGGTGTTGACCGGCCGGTCCCGGCGGCCGAAGTACGGGTGGCGGGCGCCGCACAACGCCTGGATCACGTCCCCGGGCCGGGGATCCGGGTGGCACCGGGGACAGTAGGCGTGCGCGGCGCGTTCGACGTCGGCGCTCATGTCACCCGGGTACCCGGATGTCATGGGCGCCAACCCGCCGCCACGCCCACACGGACCGGCCGCCGGTGAAGCACCAGATCGCGATGACCGGGTCGCAGATCGCGCAGCCGAACGACGAGCCGTGGGCGAACGGCAGGATCGGCTGGCCCTTGAGGTGGTGGACGATGTCCCAGCCGGTGTGCAGCAGCCAGCCGATGCCGATGAACGTCCACGAGTCGAGCCCGCGGAACGCGACGTAGGTCAGCAGCGCGCAGAACACCAGCTCCCACGGCCCGAGCGCGCCGCCGGAGAGGTAGGCCGCTCCCGCGCCGCCCACCATGACGGCGTTGAACCGCTGCCGGTGCCGCTCCGGGATCAGGGAGTTGAGCATGACGTAGGCGAGGCCGATGAGGATCGGCGCCAGGATCTCGATCACGGGGTTCGACGTTAGGAACCGGTGGTGCCGGCGGCCAGCGGCCCGGAAGTCAGGGAGCGCCGAGATCCAGCCACCATTTTAACTCAAGCGGTTGACTTAAAATCGGGTACGCTGCGGCCATGACCCCGACCGAACCCGCGCGCTCCCGCGAGAAGCCGTCGCGGCCCGGTGCTGCCATGACCGTGCCGTGGTCCGCGGTGGCGCCCGAGCTGCGCGGCCGGGTCCGGTGGGTGCCGCGGCTGCCGCTGGAACGGGCCTGGGTGCGGCGCCTGGTGCGGGCGGCGAGCGCGCGGACGCGGCCGCCGGCACTGCCGGACGTCACCGTCGAGCTGCGCCCCGGCCTGCGCGTGTACCGGCCGCGGACGCCCCGGTCCGGCCGCACGCTGCTGTGGATCCACAGCGGCGGCCTGGTCATCGGCGGGGCCGCCCAGGACGACCGGTTCTGCGCGGGGACGGCGGCCGGGCTCGGCATCACCGTCGTGTCGGCCGAATACCGCCTCGCGCCGGAACACCCGTACCCGGCGGCGCTCGAGGACTGCCACGCCGCCTGGACGTGGCTGCGGGGCCACGTCGCCGCCGAGCAGGTTGTCGTCGGCGGCCAGAGCGCCGGCGGCGGGCTCGCCGCGGCGCTCGTGCAGCGCCTGCACGACGAGGGCGAGCGACCGCGTGCGCAGTGGCTGTTCTGCCCGATGCTCGACGACCGCACCGCCGCCCGCCGCGGTCTCGACACCGCCGGGCACCGCGTCTGGGACAACCGCCTCAACCGCTTCGGCTGGCGGGCCTACCTCGGGACCGAACCAGGCGCGCCGGTCGTGCCGCTGTACGCGGTACCCGCGCGGCGGGACGACGTCACCGGGCTGCCGGAGACCTGGATCGGCGTCGGCGACATCGACCTGTTCCACGACGAAGCCGCCGAATACGCCCGGCGCCTTCGCGCGGCGGGCGTCGCCACCACGTTCCACGTCGTGCCCGGCGGGCCGCACGGGTTCGAGGCCTGGGCGCCGTCGAGCGAGCTCAGCCGCCGCTACCTGGCCGCGGCGCGGGCGTGGCTGGGCCGGCTCCGGTGATCGCGTCCGTAAGGTGGAGCCCGGCAGGGCGGACGGGTGACCGGGTGGGTGGATGAACGTCAAGGCGGATCGCGCGAGTGCCACGCGGGAGAGCATTCTCGTCACCGCGGAGCGGCTGTTCGCCGAGCACGGCGTGCACGCGGTGTCCAACCGGCACATCAGCGAGGCGGCCGGGCAGGGCAACAACGCCGCCGTCAACTACCACTTCGGCACCAAGGTGGACCTGGTCCGCGCGATCGCCCGCAAGCACTTCGGCCGGATCGAGCGGCTGCGCGAGGAGCTCGTCGACGCCATCGACGGCGACGGTGAGCTGCGGGACTGGGTGGCCTGCCTGGTCCGCCCGAGCACGAGCTACTTGCACGAACTGGGCTCCCCGACGTGGTTCGCGCGGTTCAGCGCCCAGGTGATGACCGACCCGGCGCTGCGGGCGATCATCGCGGAGGAGTCGCTGTCCTCGCCGGCGCTGGCCCGCGCGGTCGAGGGCCTCAACCGCTGCCTGGACGGCCTCCCGCCCGACGTCCGCGCCGAGCGCGGCGACATGGCCCGCCAGCTGATGATCCACATGACGGCCGAGCGCGAGCGGGCCTTGGCCGAGGGCACGCCCACCCCCCGCGCGAGCTGGAACGACGCGGGCACCGGCCTGATCGACGCCGTCACCGGCCTGCTGCTCGCCCCGGTGACCCCGGCTTCCTGACCCGCCCGGACGGCACCGGGTTCGGGTTCTGACCCGGCGCGGTCGCGGTCGCTGCCATCTCGGTTGATCCGAGACCACGGCTGCCGTACTACTTGCCGCATGAGCCGACCGCGCGAATCGACCTCAGCAGGTCTCGTGTTCCGCAGCCAGAGACCTGCCCGCGTCTCTCCGCGGTCACTGTTCCTGCACGTCGCCCTCCTCCTGCTGCTGGCGACCGTCGTCGCCATCGGCTTCGGCACGCTGCTCTGGCTCGGGCTGGGCAGTCCGGACGTCACGTCACCGGCGGCCCCTTCGACCGCCGTTCCCAAAACCGGCGGTACGACAGCACCACCCGCGCTGACCGCCGGCGAACGGCTGGAAGCCCTGAAGGTCGTTCTCGCGGTGGTGGCCGGGATCGGCGCGGTCGTCGCATTGACTGTCGCCTACCGCAAGCAGCGCGACGCGGAGCTGGCCGAGTACCGCGAGGACGCGAAGGCCTACGCCGACCGGTTCGGCAAGGCGGCCGACCAGCTGGGCAGCGCGGAATACGTCGTGCGAACCGGAGGCGTCTACGCGCTGGCGGAGCTGGCGGACGAATGGATCGACGGCCGGCAGACGTGCATCGATCTCCTCTGCGCCTACCTGAGGATGCCCTACGTCGCCGACACGGCTTCCGCCGACTACTCCGAGGGCAATCGTGAAGTCCGTCGCGTCATCATCCGCGTGATCCGCAACCACCTGCGTGACGACTGGAGCGCCGTGTCCTGGCGCGGCTACCGGTTCAGCTTCGAAGGCGCGGTGTTCGACTGCGGGGACTTCTCGAAGGCTCATTTCCGCGGCGGGAACGTCACCTTCCACAAGGCTCGTTTCGTGGCGGGGCACGTCGAGTTCCAGGATGCCGAGTTCGAGGGCACCCCGGTCTGGTTCAGCAAGGCCGAATTCACCGGCGCGCACGTCGATTTCCGCCGGGCAACCTTCGCGGGCGCCAAGACCTCGTTCAAGGGGGCCGTGTTCTCGGCGGGTCGAGTCGAGTTCGACGGTGCACATTTCGCCGCTGGAGAAGCCAGCTTCGAAAATGCCGTGCACGAGGGATCCGTCGCCACCTTCGAAGGCCTCACGCACACCGGTGGAACCGTCGACTGGGGGCCGTTCCCCGAACCTTCGGCCTGACCGGGACACTCCACGGACCCGGCCGGACGACACGCGTGCCTGGGTGGACGACACGCGTACCTGGATGGACGACACGCGTACCTGGACGGTCGGTTCGTCCGGGCGGATGGATCGGGCCGCCGGAGTTCGTCGTCTCGGACGAACGGCCGCGCCGCCGATCCTCCTAACGTCACCTCGATCGGGTGGTGACGAGGAGGCGGCGGGTGCGGACACTCTTGCGGGGCGGCCGGGTCGTCGATCCGGGGACCGGGTTCGACGGCGTCGCCGACGTGCTGCTGGCCGGTGGCGCCGTCGAGGCGGTCGGGGCCGGGCTGACGGCGCCGGACGCGACCGAGGTCGACGTCACCGGGCTCGTCGTCGGGCCCGGGTTCGTCGATCTGCACAGCCACGTCCACTCCGTCGCCGGGCAGCGGCTGCAGGCGATGGACGGCGTCACCACCGCGCTCGACCTCGAAGCCGGCCTGATGCCGGTCGAGCGGGCCTACGCCGAAGCCGCCGCGGCCGGGCGGCCCCTGCACTACGGCTTCTCCGCCTCCTGGGGCGCGGCCCGGGCGCAGGTCCTCGCCGGGATCGAGCCCGACGCGAACATCGACAGCGGCCTCGCCGTCCTGGGCAACCCCGCGTGGCAACGCTCTTCGTCACCGACGGAACTGGCCGCCTGGCTGTCCCTTTTGGACACCGAGCTCGCGGCCGGTGCCCTCGGGATCGGGGTGCTCATGGGGTACGCGCCGCAGACCGCGCCCGGCGAGTTCCTGGCGGTCGCCCACCTCGCGGCGACGGCCGGGGTGCCGACCTACACCCACGTCCGCGAGCTCGTCGAGGTCGATCCCGCGATCCCGGTCGACGGCTCGGCCGAGATCGCCGCCGCGGCGGGGGAGACCGGCGCCGCGATGCACCACTGCCACGTCAACAGCACCTCCGGCCACCACATCGACCGCGTCCTCGCCACCCTCGACGACGCCCGCCGCGCCGGCTCCCGCGTCACCGTCGAGGCCTACCCCTACGGCGCGGGCAGCACGGCGGTCGGTGCCGCCTTCATCGAGCCGGACCGCCTGCGGCTCAAGGGACTCCGGCCGTCCAGCGTGGTCATCCTCGAAACCGGGGAACGCGTGCGCGACGAAGCCCGCCTGCGGCAGCTGCGGCGGGACGACCCGGGCGCGCCGTGCCTGCTGGAGTTCCT
This sequence comes from Amycolatopsis sp. NPDC024027, assembly GCF_040638975.1. Taxonomy (NCBI): domain Bacteria; kingdom Bacillati; phylum Actinomycetota; class Actinomycetes; order Pseudonocardiales; family Pseudonocardiaceae; genus Amycolatopsis; species Amycolatopsis sp. NPDC024027. Next base: position 187,676 of record NZ_JBEZYY010000006.1, on the reverse strand, counting down.
CGACGAAGAGGACCCCCGCGAACGCGCGCTGCTGCACCGGGCCCTGGCCTTCCCGGACGCCGTCGTCGCCAGCGACGCGATGCCCGTGTCCTGGCCGGACGGCCGCGGCGAAAGCCTCGAGTGGCCGCTGCCGCCCGGCGGCCGGACGCACCCGCGCACCGCGGGCACCTTCGCCAAGACCCTGCGGCTGATGGTCCGCGAAGCGGGCGCCTGGAGCTGGCTCGAGGCGTTCCGGCGCTGCTCGTACCTGCCCGCGCGGCTGCTCGACGACGTCGCGCCCGCCGCCCGCCGCAAGGGCCACCTGGGCACCGGAGCCGACGCCGACCTCGTCGTCCTCGATCCGGAGCGCATCACCGACACCGCCACCTACGCCGACCCCACCCGGCCTTCCCGGGGGGTCCGGCACCTGTTCGTCGCCGGCGTTCCGGTGGTCGCCGGCGGAAAGCTGGACGCGCGAGCGCTGCCCGGCAAGCCCCTGCGGGGTGAGCCCCGGTGAGCGACCTGATCGCGGACATCGAAACGCTCGTCCGCTGCGAATCGCCGTCGGACGACCACGAAGCCGTCGCGCGCAGCGCCGAAGCCGTCGCCGCCGTCGGCCGGCGCCTCCTCGGCGCCGAGCCGGAGCGCCTGGTCACCGACGGGTGCACGCACCTGCGGTGGCGCTTCGGCGACGGCCCGCCCCGGGTCCTGCTGCTCGGCCACCACGACACCGTGTGGCCGCTGGGCTCCCTGCGGACGCACCCCTTCGCCGTCGAGGACGGCATCCTGCGCGGCCCGGGGTGTTTCGACATGAAGGCCGGCGTGGTGTTGGCCCTGCACGCGGCCGCGGCGCTGCCGGACCGCACCGGCGTGGCCATCCTCATCACCGGCGACGAGGAGATCGGGTCCCCGCTGTCCCGCGCGCTCATCGAGGAAGAGGCTCGCAGCTGTGACGCGGTGTTCGTGCTCGAAGCCTCGGCCGACGGCGGCGCGCTGAAGACCCGCCGCAAAGGCGTTTCCCGGTACTGGATCGAAGTCGAGGGCCGGGCCGCGCACGCCGGCCTCGAACCCGAGAAGGGCGTCAACGCCGGGATCGAGGTGGCGCACCAGATCCTCGCGGTGGCCGCCCTCGCCGACCCGGACCGCGGGACCACCGTCGTCCCGACCGCGCTGAGCGCCGGGACCACGACCAACACCGTCCCCGCCGCGGCCACCGTCGCGGTGGACGCGCGGGTGTGGGACACGGCCGAGCAGGACCGCGTCGACCGGGCCGTGCGGAGCCTGGCCCCGGTGCTCGCGGACGCGCGGATCCGGATCGGGGGCGGGATCAACCGGCCGCCGCTGGAGGCGGCCGCGTCCGCGGAGCTGTTCGAACTCGCGGACGCAGTGGCGGGGAAGCTCGGGATCGGACCGCTCACCCGCGCCGCGGTCGGCGGCGCGTCGGACGGCAACTTCACGGCGGGGCTGGGCATCCCGACGCTCGACGGCCTCGGCGCGGTGGGCGGGGGAGCGCACGCCGACGACGAACACGTCGTCGTCGCGGAGCTGCCCCGGCGGACCGCGTTGCTCGCCGCCCTTGCCGAAACCGTGCTGGCGCAACGCAGTTCGTCCGATCCGACGAACGCGCACGAAGAATCCGGTGCGGGACAACGGTGACCGGCGACGAGCGTCCGGAAAGGATGGTGGGCGTGACAGAAGTCGTGACGAACACAGCCCCGCCGCTGCGGGACGAGGCAGCCGCCGCCGCGGCCGGTGCCGCCCTCGCCTCGGGCGTCCGGATCCGCACCCTGGCCGAGGTCGCCGACCTGGCCGCGGTGTCCCGGCTCTTCGAATCGATCTGGCGGCCCGCACCGGGGAACCCCCTGGTCACGGCCGAACTGCTGCGGGCGATGGCCTCGGCGGGCAACTACGTCGCCGGGGCCTTCGACGGACCCGAGCTGCTCGGCGCCTGCTTCGGGTTCTTCGGCGAGCCCGCGAAGGGAGGACTGCACAGCCACATCGCCGGGGTCGCGACCACCGGGCACGGCCGCGGCATCGGCTTCGCGCTCAAGCTGCACCAGCGCGCGTGGGCGCTGCGCCAGGGAGTCGCGGAGATCTCCTGGACGTTCGACCCGCTGGTGCGCCGCAACGCGCACTTCAACCTGACCAAGCTCGCCGCCCGCCCGGCGCACTACCTGCCGGACTTCTACGGCCCGATGCAGGACGGCATCAACGGCACCGGCGACACCGACCGCCTCATGGTCGCCTGGGACCTGGCGAGCCCGTCCGTGCGGACGGCCGCCGCCGGCCGGCCGGACCGGGTGGACGCGGCGGCGCTGCGGGCCCGGGGAGCCGCCGTCGCGCTGGCGGCCGGCCCGGACGGCGGCCCGGTCACCGGTGCCGCGGACGCGCCGGTGGTGCTGGTCGCCGTCCCACCGGACATCGAGGCGCTCCGGCGCACCGACCCGGACCAGGGCCGGGCGTGGCGCGTCGCACTGCGGGAGGTCCTCGGCGGCCTGCTCGCCGGCGGCGCCTCGGTCACCGGATTCGATCGTGCCGGCTGGTACGTGCTCACCAAGGAGCCTTCGTCGTGAAACTCACCGGTGTGGAACTCCTCCGCGTGCGGATGCCCTTGGTGGCCCCGTTCCGGACGTCGTTCGGGACGCAGTCCGCGCGCGAACTGCTGCTCCTGCGCGTGGTGACGTCCGAGGGCGAAGGCTGGGGCGAGTGCGGGGCGATGGCCGGCCCGCTCTACTCGTCGGAGTACATCGACGGCGTCGAGCACGTGCTGCAGGCCTTCCTCGTGCCCGCCCTCCTCGCCGCCGGAGACCTCACGGCGCACAAGGTCGCGCCGCTGCTGGCGAAGGTCAAGGGCCACCGGATGGCCAAGGCCGCGCTGGAAATGGCCGTGCTCGACGCCGAGCTGCGAGCGCACGGCCTGTCCTTCGGCACGGCGCTCGGGTCCACGACGGACTCCGTGCCGTGCGGGGTGTCGGTCGGGATCATGGACTCGATCCCGCAGCTGGTGGACGTCGTCGGCGGCTACCTCGACGCCGGGTACCTCCGCATCAAGCTGAAGATCGAGCCCGGCTGGGACGTCGAGCCGGTGCGCGCGGTCCGCGAACGCTTCGGCGACGACATCCTGCTGCAAGTCGACGCGAACACCGCGTACACGCTCTCGGACGTCCCGCAGCTGCAACGGCTCGACCCGTTCGGGCTGCTGCTGATCGAGCAGCCCCTGGAAGAGGAGGACGTGCTCGGCCACGCCGAACTGGCCCGGCACCTCCGGACGCCGATCTGCCTGGACGAGACCGTCGTGTCGGCGGCGTCGGCCGCGGCCGCGATCCGGCTCGGCGCCTGCCGGATCGTCAACATCAAGCCGAGCCGGGTCGGCGGCTACCTGGAAGCGCGGCGGGTGCACGACGTCTGCGCCGCGCACGGCATCCCGGTCTGGTGCGGCGGGATGCTCGAAACCGGGCTCGGCCGGGCCGCCAACGTCGCGCTGGCGTCGCTGCCCGGGTTCACCTTGCCCGGCGACACCTCGGCGTCGGACCGGTTCTACCGCACCGACATCACCGAGCCGTTCGTGCTCGAGGCCGGACGGCTGCCGGTGCCGTCCGGGCCCGGTCTCGGCGTCACGCCGATCCCGGAGCGGCTGGCCGAGGTGACCACCGCGAAGTCCTGGCTCGCCTAGCGAAACGAGAGGTCCCCATGCCGAAACTCCCCGAACTTTCCGCCTGGCTGGAATCCCGGCTCCCCGCCCTGCTGGCCGAGCACCACGTGCCCGGCGCGGCCGTCGCTGTGTACGCCGGCGGCGAGATCGTCGACCACGCCGCCGGGGTGCTCAACACGGGCACCGGCGTCGAAGCGGACGTCGATTCGGTGTTCCAGATCGGCTCGATCACCAAGGTCTGGACGACCACCCTGGCCATGCAGCTCGTCGACGAAGGCGCCCTCGACATCGAGGAGCCGGTCCGGAAGTACCTGCCGGAGTTCGTCCTCGCCGACGACGACGCGGCCGCACGGATCACCGTCCGGCAGCTGATGTGCCACACCGCCGGGTTCGAGGGGGACATCTTCACCGACACCGGCCGCGGCGCCGACTGCATCGAGAAGTACGTCGCGACCCTCGGCGACGTGCCCCAGCTGTTCGCCCCCGGCGAGATGTTCTCCTACAACAACGCCGCGTTCTGCGTGCTCGGCCGGATCGTGGAAGTCCTGCGCGGCAAGACCTACGGCGAATGCCTCCAGGACCACCTGTTCACCCCGCTCTGCCTGACGCACGCGGCGCCGAGCCCGTACGAGGCGATCCGGTTCCGGGCCGCGCTGGGCCACCTGACGCCGGCGCCCGGCGCCGACCCGGAACCCGCCGGCACCTGGGCGCTGGCGCCGTCGAACGCCCCCGCCGGCTCGATGCTCGCCATGCGGCCGCGCGACCTGGTCACGTTCGCCGCGATGCACCTGAAGGACGGCGAAGGCCCCGACGGCACCCGCGTGCTGGGCGCGGACAGCGCCCGCGCCATGCGGGAACGCCTGGTGGAGCTGCCCGACCTGGGTATCTTCGGCGACGCGTGGGGTCTCGGCTGGTCACTGTTCGACTCGCCCGGCGGCAAGGTGGTCGGCCACGACGGCGGCACGATCGGCCAGTCCGCGTTCCTGCGCGTGGCCCCGGAGCACGGCGTCGCGGTGGCCCTGCTGACCAACGGCGGCGACCCGATCGCCGTCTACACCGAGGTGATCGGGCACGTCCTGCGCGAGCTGACCGGCATCGAACTGGCCGCGCCGCCGGTGCCCGACCCGGCCGCGCCACGCTTCGACGCCTCGCGGTACGTCGGGGAGTACTCGTCGTCGGTGGCGGACATCGTGGTCAGCCAGGACGAAGACGGCCGCGTCTGGGTCGAGCGCGTCCCGAAGGGGATCTTCGCGGAGCTGGCCAAGCCGGAGAAGATCGAGCTGGTCGCGCTGAACGGCGACACGCTGATCCTGGCCGAGCCGATGCAGGGCATGTACGTGCCGTACGCCTTCGTCGGGGACGACGGCACCGGCCGCGCGCTGTACCTGCACACCGGCCGGGCCGATCGGCGGGTGACCGCGTGAGCGGCGTCGAGGCGGAGATCGCCGGGGTCTTCGCCGCGGTGGGCGCGCACGGCTTCCTGCACGCGCGGGAAATCGGCGGCGGACCCGAGGTCGCCGTCGGCGCGGACGACCCGGTGGTGCTGGCGTCGGTGTTCAAGATCCCGGTCGCCGTCGCCTACGCCCGGGAAGTGGCCGCGGGCCGGCTGGACGAGACCGCCCGGACCCGCGTCGGCCCGCGCTACCGCATCGGCGGCATCGGCACCGCGGGCTGCGCCGACGACGTCGAACTGAGCTGGCGCGACCTCGCGCTGTTCATGCTGACGATGAGCGACAACGCCGCCACCGACGTCGTCTACCACCGGATCGGCCAGGACGCCGTCGACCGCCTGCTCGCCGACCTGGACCTGCGGCGCACCCGGCTGATCGGCTGCTGCGAGGACCTGTTCGCCTCCGTCCTCGCCGACGTCGGGGCGCCCGAAGACGCCGACGTCGACGCCGTGTTCGCGGGTGCGACCGCCGAGCAGACGTGGAAGCTCGCGGTGCTGGACCCCGCGCGCACGACGTCGTCCACCCCGCGCGAGATCTCCGAGCTGCTCGACGCGGTGTGGACCGACCGCGCCGCCGAGCCGGCGGCGTGCGAGCGGGTCCGCTCGATGATGGCCCGGCAGATCTGGCCGCACCGGCTCTCGTCCGGCTTCGGCTCGGACGTCGCGGTCGCGGCCAAGACCGGCACGCTGCCCGCGGTCCGCAACGAGGCCGGCGTCGTGTCCTTTCCGGACGGCCGCCGCTTCGCCGTCGCGGTCTTCACCCGCGCGAACTCCCTGGCCGAACGGCAACCCGCCATCGACGCGGCGATCGGCAAGGCCGCCCGCCTCGCCGTGGACCACCTGCGGAAGGAAACCCCATGACCCAGACACGGACGGCGGTGGTCCTGCTCGGCGCGCTCGCCCTCGCGGCGACGGCCTGCGGGGGACCGGGTGGCGCCGGCGCGCCCGGCGGCGCGTTGGCCGACGGCAAGACGTTCACCCTCGGGATCGCGTCCGACCCGGGCAACCTGGACCCGCACATGTCGGTGCTGTCGGTGACCGGCCAGGTCGACCGGTTCCTCTACGACTCGCTGCTCGAACTCACCCCCGACGGCAAGCCGCTGCCCGCGCTCGCCGAAAAGTGGGACGCCACGACCACCACGGCGTCGTTCACCCTGCGGCCCGGCATCACCTGCGCGGACGGCACTCCGCTGACCGCCGCCGACGTCGCCGCGAACATCGGGTTCGTCGGCGACCCGGCGAACAAGTCGCCCTTCGCCGGCCTGACGATCTCGCCCGGCACGAAGGCCACCGCCGACGAAGCCACCCGGACGGTCACCGTGACCAGCGGCGCGCCCGACGCGTTCCTGCTCCGCAACGCCGGTGGCCTGCCGATCGTCTGCGGCAAGGGACTGGCCGACCGGAAACTCCTGGCCAAGGGCGGCAGCGGCACCGGCATGTTCGCCGTCTCCGAGATCGTGCCGAACGACCACTACACGTTCACCCGCCGCAAGGACTACACGTGGGGTCCGGGGGACTGGAAGGCGCAGCAGGCCGGCCTGCCGGACAAGGTCGTCGCCCGGGTCATCCCGAACACCTCGACGGCGACGAACCTGCTGCTCTCCGGTGAGCTGAACGCGAGCCAGATCAACGGGCCGGACCGCCAGCGGCTGGAAGCGCGGAAGCTCTACCACGCGGACTTCCTCGCGCCGCTCGGGGAAATCTTCTACAACCAGGCCGCCGGGCGCCCCGGCCAGGACGAGTCCGTGCGCCGCGCCCTCACCCAGGCCCTCGACCTGGCCCAGCTCGGCAAGGTGCTGACCAACGGCACCGGCAAGTCGTCGCAGAGCCTGGTCACCGCCGAGCCGAAGGCCTGCTCGGGCGACACCGTCACCGGCCACCTGCCCACGCACGACCCGGCGGCGGCCGCGTCCGCTTTGGACAGTGCGGGCTGGAAGGCCGGCCCGGACGGCGTGCGCGTCAAGGGCGGCAAGCGGCTGGCGCTCACCGTCCTCTACGGCACCCAGCTCGGCCCGACGATGGCGCCCACCGCCGAACTGGCCCAGCAGACGTGGAAATCCCTCGGCGCCGACGTCACGCTCAAGGCCGTCGACAGCCCGGGGCTGTCCCAGGTGCTGTTCGGCACCGGCGAGTGGGAGGTCTCCCTCGGCCCGGTCGGGCTCACCCTGCCCAGCCAGCTGGTGCCGTTCGTGTCCGGTCCGGCGGCGCCGGACGGGACGAACTTCGGCCACATCGCCAACCCGGAATACGAGCAGGGCGTGAAGCAGGCGGCCGCGATGAGCGGCGAGGCCAGCTGCCCGGCCTGGCAGGCCGCGGAGACCGCGTTGGTCAAACGCGTCGACGTGGTGCCCTACATCGACTCCGTCGTGCCGTACTACGCGAGCGGTTCGCGGTTCGACGTCAGCCAGGGCAGCGTCACGCCGTCGTCGATCCGGATGTACGCGCGATGACCACCGCGGCGGCGCCCGCCCGCCTGCGCGGCGGACCGTGGCCGGCGTTCGCCGCCCGGCGGCTGACCCGGTTCGCCGTCTCGTTGTGGGCGCTGGTCACCGCGGCCTTCCTGATGATCCACCTGGTGCCGGGCGACCCGGTGCGCGCCGCGCTCGGGATGACCGCCCCGGCCGACCTGGTGCGGGCGAAACGGCTGGAGCTCGGCCTGGACGACCCGCTGTGGGTGCAGTACGGGCACTACCTGCGCGGCCTGCTCACCGGCGACCTCGGGACGTCGATGGCGAGCGGCCAGCCGGTCACGCAGGTGATCGGCGACCGGCTGCCGGCGACCCTGCAGCTGGCGATCCCCGCCTTCGCCGTCGTGGTGGCCGTCGCGATCCCGGTCGGCGTCGTCTTCGCGGTGCTGACCCGCGGCGGCCGCCGCCGGGGCAGCGAGCTGGCGTTCACGTCGGTGAGCGTCTTCCTCGCGGCCGTGCCGGAGTTCCTGGTGGCGGTCGCGCTGGTGGCGCTGTTCGCGGTCGGGCTCGGCTGGTTCCCGGTGGCCGGCGGCGACGACGCGAGCGCGTACGTGCTGCCGGTCGCCGCCCTGGCGACCGGGCCGTCGGCGGTGCTCGCCCGGATGGTCCGGGTGGAGCTGCTGTCCGTGCTGGGCGCCGACTTCGTCCGCACCGCGCGGGCGAAGCGGCTGCCCGCGCGGCTGGTCTACGTCCGGCACGCGCTGCCGAACGCGCTGACCGCGACCCTGACGCTGGGCGGGCTGATGCTGACCGGCCTGGTCGCGGGCACGGTGCTGGTGGAGAACGTGTTCGCCTGGCCCGGCCTCGGCTCGACGATCGTGCAGTCGATCCTGCAGAAGGACTACCCGCTCGTCCAGGGGATCGTGCTGGTCTACGGCGTCGGCGTGCTGTTGGTGAACCTGCTGGTCGACGTCGTGCTCGGGCTGCTCGACCCGCGCTCGGCCATTCGGGAGGCGTGAGATGGCTCGACGCGGTTCGGTGTGGACGGCGGCCCTGCGCACGCCGGTGGGCGTGTGCTCGGCGGTGCTGCTGGCCCTGGTCGTCGTCCTGTCGGTGCTGGCGCCGCTGCTGTGGGGGGACGGCGCGGCCGCGATCGACACCGACGCGATCGGTCAGGGACCGTCCGGGGCACACCCGTTCGGCACCGACTCCCTCGGCCGCGACCTGCTGCTGCGCACCCTGGTGGCGACCCGGCTCTCGGTCGGGCTCGCCGTGCTCGCCACCGCGATCGGCGCCGGCACCGGCGTCGTCCTCGGGACGCTGCCGTCCGTGCTGCCCCGCCGGGTGGCCCGGCTGCTCACGGCGGTCGTCGACATCGCCGTCGCGTTCCCCGGGCTGCTGCTGGCCCTGTTCCTCGCGGTGATCTTCGGCGTCGGCACGCACGGCGCGGTGCTCGCGATCGGCTTCGCGATGGCGCCGGCGTTCGCGCGGCTCGTGCAGACGCTCTCGGCGTCGGTCAGCGGGCGCGACTTCGTGGCCGCGGCGCGGATCGCCGGGGTCGGCCGGGTCCGGCTGCTGGCCCGGCACGTGCTGCCGAACATCGGCGAGCCGCTCGTCGTCAACGCGACCATCGGGGCCGGCTCGGCGCTGCTCGCCTTCGCCGGGCTGTCGTTCCTCGGGATCGGCGTGCAGGCACCGGACTACGACTGGGGACGGCTGCTGCGCGAAGGCCTGGACGGCATCTACGTCAACCCCGCGGCCGCGCTCGCCCCCGCCGCGGCGGTGGTGCTCGCCGGGCTGGCGTTCAACCTGGTCGGCGAGACGGTCGCCGCGGTGGTCGGGGTCCGGACCCGCGCGAGGAGGCGTGGGGCACCACCGCTGCCGGCGGCGCGGCCCGCGCTCGCGCAGCCGCCCGCGGACGCGGTGCTCGTGGTGGAGAACCTCCGGGTGGCGTTCCCCGGCCCGGACGGGTGGACGGTCCCGGTGCGTGGAGTCAGCTTCAGCGTCCGGGCCGGCGAAGCGATCGGCGTGGTCGGCGAGTCCGGTTCCGGCAAGAGCCTGACCGCGCTGGCCGTGTCCCGCCTGGTCGAAGCCCCCGGCGTGGTCACCGCCGACCGGCTCGAGTTCGCCGGGACACCGCTGGCGGAGGCGTCGGACCGCGAGCTCGGCACGGCACTGGCCATGGTGTTCCAGGACCCGATGACGTCGTTCAACCCGGCCCGCCGCGTCGGCGGCCAGCTGGCCGAGGTGTCCGAGCAGCACCACGGCCTGTCGCGGCGTGCGGCGTTCGCCCGCGCGGTGGACCGGCTGGCCGCGGTGCGCGTCCCGGCCGCCGAGCGGCGCGCCCGGCAGTACCCGCACGAGTTCTCCGGCGGCATGCGGCAGCGGGCGATGATCGGGATGGGGCTGATGGGCCGGCCGAAGCTGATCGTGGCCGACGAGCCGACCACCGCCCTCGACGTCACCGTGCAGCGGCAGGTGCTGCGCCTGCTGGCCCGCACGCGCGAAACCGAGGGCGCGGCGATCCTGCTGATCAGCCACGACATCGCCGTGGTTTCCCAGACGTGCGAACGGATGCTGGTGATGTACGCCGGCCGGATCGTCGAGGACCTGCCGACCGGGAGCCCGGCCCGGCACCCGTACACGCGGGCGCTGCTGGCCACCACGGTCGACCTGGAAACCGACCGCGACCGGCCCCTGGAAGTCATCCCCGGCCGCCCGCCGGAACCCGACCAGGTGCCCGAGGGCTGCGCGTTCGCCGCCCGGTGCCCGCTGGCTTCGGAGCGCTGCCGCACCGAAGACCCGGTGCTCGAACCGGCCGCGGACGGCCACCGGGTCGCCTGCTGGCACCCGCAGGTCACCGTCCTTTCCGGACAGTCCCATGAGGAGGGTGCCGCATGAGAGAGCCTGCGAACGAATCATTCAACACTGCGCCTTCCGCTCAGGCCGCGCCGAGCGTCAGCGAGGCGTGCGCATGAGTGCGCTGGAGTTCGACGCGGTGAGCGTCCGCTACGGCAAGCTGACCGCGGTCGACGGCGTCAGCCTGACCGTCCCTTCCGGACAGGTCGTCGGCCTGGTCGGCGAATCCGGCTCCGGCAAGTCGACCCTCGCCAGGGCGGCCGCGGGACTCGCTCCGGTCAGCGCGGGCCGGGTGCTGCTCGACGGCGTCGACGTGCGGCGGCTGCCCCGGCGGCGTCCGCTGCAGATGGTGTTCCAGGACCCGTATTCGTCGCTGGACCCGCGGATGGCGATCGGCGAGTCCATCACCGAGGCGATGCCGCCGGGCCCGTCCCGGGCCGAGCGGCGGGCCGAGGTCGACCGGCTGCTCGAACTGGTGAACCTCGACCCGGGCAGTGCCGCGGCGCTGCCCGGCCGGCTCTCCGGCGGGCAACGGCAGCGCGTCGCGCTCGCCCGGGCGCTGGCCGGGCGGCCGAAGGTGCTGGTCGCCGACGAGATCACCTCCGCACTCGACGTCTCGGTGCAGGGCGCCGTGCTCAACCTGGTCCGGGACGTGCAGCGGCGGCTGGCGCTGTCGATGCTGTTCATCTCGCACAACCTCGCCGTGGTGCGGCACGTCAGCGACGTCGTCGCGGTGATGTACCTCGGCCGGATCGTCGAGGCCGGGCCCGCCGAGCAGGTCCTCACCGAGCCGAAGCACCCCTACACGCGGGACCTGCTGGCCGCCGCGCCGTCGGCGCACCGGCGCCTGCTCGACGACACCGGTGCCGACACGCTCGCCGACACCGAACCCGCCGACCCGCACCACCCGCCGGCCGGCTGCCGCTACCACCCGCGCTGCCCGATCGGGCCGCTCGTGCACGCCGACCGCACCCGCTGCCTCACCGCCGACCCGGCCGACGAGGCGGCGGCCCGGCCCCACTCCGCGGCGTGCCACTACGCCGCGAGCCATCCCACGAGGAGATCCGCATGACCCGACGTCCGGGCACCGACGACCTGTACGCCCTCGAGTTCCCCGAGCACCCGGCGATTTCGCCCGACGGCAGCCGGATCGCGTACGTGCTGCGCACCGCCGACCGCGACCGGGACGAGGACACCCGCTCGCTGTGGCTGGTCTCGACCGAATCCGGTGAGGCGCGCCGGCTCACCCGCGGCCCGGCCGACCTCGAGCCGGCGTGGTCGCCCGACGGCACGCGGCTCGCGTTCCTGCGCGCCCAGGACGGCCCGGCGCAGCTGTGGCTGCTCCCCACCGGCGGCGGCGAGGCCGAGCAGGTCACCACGCTCCCGCTCGGCGCGGGGACCCCGGTCTGGCGGCCGGACGGTGCCGAGATCGCCTTCGCCGCCCCCGTCGACCTCGCCGCGGACGAGGGTGAGGACGACGCGGCCCGGACCCGCCGCGCGGGTGCCGCGGTGGTCGCCGACCGGCTCGACTTCAAGGCCGACGGCGCCGGGCTGTTGCGGACCCTGCGCAAGCACGTCCACGTCCTCGACGTCGCCACCGGCGAGGTCCGGCAGGTGACGTCGGGGGACTGGCACGCGGGCGACCCCGCGTGGTCGCCGGACGGCGAGCGGCTGGCCTTCCCGGCGGGACCGGAGGCGGACACCGACCTGACCTTCCGCTCCGGCGCGTACGTCGTCGAGCCCGGTGACCGCGCGAGCGAACCGCGGCTGATCGGCTCGGCCGAGGGCATGTGCGGCGCGGTCACCTGGACCGCCGACGGCGCCGCGCTGCTCGCGGTCGGCCGCCGCGACACCGCGCCCGGGCACCTCGGGCTGCTGCGGATCCCGGTGGACGGCGGCGAAACCACCGACCTGGCCGCGCCGCTGGACCGGAACGTCATGCCCGGCGGGGCGGGCTACCCCGGCGCGCTCCCGCAGCTTTCCGGCGCCACCGTGCTGTTCTGCGCCCGCGACCGCGGGTACACGCAGCTGTACGCGGTCGACGCCGAAGGTGGTGAGCCGCGGCTCGTCGCCGGCGGAGCCGGGACCGCCGTGACGGGGATGGCCGTCGCCGGGGAGGCCGCGGCGATCGTGCTGGCCACCCCGACGTCCTACGGCCAGATCGCGACGGTCGCCGTCACCGGGGGAGCGGTGGACGTCCGCACCGCGCACGGGCCCGGCGAGCTCGAGCCGTTCGTCTCGGAGGAGCGGGAGTTCACGATCTCCGACGGCACGGTCGTGGCCGGCTGGCTGCTGCGCGACCCCGCCCGCACCGGCCCGCGGCCGCTGCTGCTGGACATCCACGGCGGCCCGCACAACGCGTGGAACGGCACCGCCGACGCCGTGCACCTCTACCACCAGGAGCTCGTCGCGCGCGGCTGGGCGGTGCTGCTGCTCAACCCGCGGGGCAGCGACGGCTACGGCGAAGCGTTCTACACCGCCGCGGTCGGTGCCTGGGGCGTGGCCGACGCCGGCGACTTCCTCGAGCCCCTGGACGACCTGGTCGCCGAGGGCGTGGCCGACGCGCGCCGGCTCGCCGTGGCCGGCTACAGCTACGGCGGGTACATGACCTGCTACCTCACCAGCCGCGACGACCGGTTCGCCGCGGCGGTCGCGGGCGGGGTCGTCAGCGACGTGGTCAGCATGGCCGGCACGTCCGACAGCGGCCACTACCTCGGCGTCTCCGAACTCGGCGCGATCCCGGCGGAGAACCGGGCGCACTACGGCGCGCTTTCTCCCCTGTCCCAGGTGGAAAAGGTCCGCACGCCGACCCTGGTGGTGCACGGCGCCGCCGACGACCGGTGCCCGGCCGGGCAGGCCGAGCAGTGGTTCACCGCGCTGCGCGAGCAGGGCGTGCCGACCCGCCTGGTGCTCTACCCCGGCGCGTCCCACCTGTTCATCCTCGGCGGAAAACCGTCGCACCGGCGGGACTTCAACCGCCGGATCGCCGACTGGGTGGAGCAGCACGCGGGGGAGCCGGGCAAGCCGGCGCGGGTGCCGCTCGACGCCGCGCACTGGCGGCGGCGCCTGGCCGCCCTCGCGCGCAAGTACCGCGTTCCCGGTGCGTCGCTGGGCATCCTCCGCGGCGACGACCAGGTGCTCGCGAGCCACGGTGTGCTGAACACCGCCACCGGCGTCGAGGTCACCGACGACTCGGTGTTCCAGATCGGCTCGATCACCAAGGTGTGGACGGCCACGGTGGCGATGCAGCTGGTCGACGAGGGCCTGCTGAAGCTCGATGCGCCGATCGCCGACGTGCTGCCCGAGCTGCGGCTGGCCGACCCCGACGTCACCAAGCAGGTGACGTTGCGGCACCTGCTCACCCACACGAGCGGCATCGACGGCGACGTCTTCACCGACACCGGCCGCGGCGACGACTGCATCGAGAAGTTCGTCGGCCTGCTGGAGGAGGTCGCGCAGAACCACCCGCTCGGGGCGACGCTGTCCTACTGCAACTCCGGGTTCGTGCTGGTGGGCCGGGTGATCGAGCAGCTCACCGGCCTGACCTGGGACGCGGCGCTGCGCGAGCGGCTGTTCACCCCACTGGGGCTCACCCACACGGGGACGTTGCCGGAGGAGGCGTTGCTGCACCGCGCGGCGATGGGCCACGTCGCGGCCGGAGAGGGTGAGCCGCAACCGGCCCCGGCGTGGGGCCTGCCGCGGTCGGCGGGCCCGGCGGGGCTCATCACGGCGTCGGCGGCGGACGTCCTGGCGTTCGCGCGGATGCACCTGGCCGGCGGCCGCGACGTGCTGTCCGAGGCGTCGGCGGCGGCGATGACCGAGTGGCAGGCGGAGATGCCCGACAAGCACACCCTCGGCGACTCGTGGGGCCTCGGCTGGATCCGCTTCGACTGGGACGGCCACCGCGTCATCGGCCACGACGGCAACACGATCGGGCAGTCGGCGTTCTTGCGGCTGCTGCCCTCGCACGGCCTGGCCGTCACGTTGCTCACCAACGGCGGCAACACGCGCGACCTGTACGAGGAGCTCTACCGCGAGATCTTCGCCGAGCTGGCGGGGGTGGCGATGCCCCGCCCGATCTCGCCGGCCGCCACCCCGCCGTCCGTGGACTTCGCGGAGTTCCTCGGGGTCTACGAGCGCGCGTCGATGCGGATCGAGGTCTTCGAGGGGGACTCGGGCCTGCGGATGCGGCAGACGATCACCGGCCCGATCGCCGCGCTGGTCCCGGAACCGACGACGGAACACGACCTGGTCCCGATCGGCGGGCCCCAGTTCGCCTTCCGCGAGCCGGGCGCACGGTCCTGGATCTCGGCGACGTTCTACACGCTGCCGACGGGGGAGCGGTACCTGCACTGCGGTGTCCGCGCGACCCCGCAGGTCGAGGCCGGGTAGTCCGTTCTCTCCGAACTCCCGCTTCCGCTCGCGGGCCTGCCCCCGGCCTTCGTCGAGCGGAAGCGGGACCTTCGCTCAGTGCTCCGAAGTGGACGGTGTGGCCGGCCCGCGCCGGATCAGCCAGCTGCCCGCGAAGGCGACCAGCCCGATGACTCCCGCGAGGATGAACGCCGCCCGCAGGCCCGAGCCGTCCGGGCTGGCCGCCGTCGCGTCGTGGCTGCCCAGCGTCGCCACACTGATGAACACCGCGGTGCCGAGCGCGCCCGCGACCTGCTGCAGCGTCGAGAGGATCGCGCTGCCGTGCGAATACAGGTGTTCGGGCAGCGAGCCGAGCGACTCGGTGAACAGCGGCGTCATCATCAGCCCGAGCCCGGCCATCATCAGCACGTGGATCCCGATCACCGCGATCAGCGGCGAATCCGGCCCCAGCACCGCGAACAGCCACAGCGAAGCGGCCATCGCCGCCGCGCCGGGGATGACGAGCGGGCGGCCGCCGACCTTGTCGAACAGCGCGCCGACCGGGCGGCCCAGCAGCCCCAGCACCAGCCCGCCGGGCAGCACGGCCAGCCCGCTGACGAACGTGCTCGTGTGCAGCACCGTCTGCAGGTACAGCGGCAGCATGATCGCCGCGGCGCCGATCAGGCACATGAACAGCAACGCGGTCAGCACCAGCGAGACGACGAAGCTGCGGTGGGTGAACGGCCGCAGGTCCAGCAGGGCGCGGTCCCGGCGCTGCAGCCGCAGCTGCCGCCAGGTGAACGCCGCCAGCGACACGACCCCGACGACGATCGGCACCCAGCCCGGCACCGGCGGTTCGGCCCCGGCCTGCTCCCCGCTCGACGACAAGCCGTACAGCACGCCGCCGAACCCGATCGCGGACAGCAGCACCGACGGGACGTCCAGCGGCACCTGACGGCGTTCGCCGTCGATGCGCAGCAGCAGCCCCCCGGTCACCAGCGCGGCGACCGCCAGCGGCAGCACGATCCAGAACATCCAGCGCCAGCCCAGCGACGACAGCACCGCGCCGCCGATGGTCGGCCCGATCGCCGGCGCGACCGCGATGACGATCGTGATCGTGCCCATCGTCGCGCCGCGCCGCTCCGGCGGCACCAGCCGCATCACCGTCGTCATCAGCAGCGGCAGCATCACCGCCGTGCCGCACGCCTGCACCACGCGCCCGGCCATCAGCAGCCCGAAGCCGGGCGCGAGCGCGCTCAGCAGCGTGCCCAGGCTGAACGCCGA
This sequence comes from Amycolatopsis sp. NPDC024027, assembly GCF_040638975.1. Lineage (NCBI taxonomy): Bacteria > Bacillati > Actinomycetota > Actinomycetes > Pseudonocardiales > Pseudonocardiaceae > Amycolatopsis > Amycolatopsis sp. NPDC024027. The sequence goes on along the minus strand of NZ_JBEZYY010000006.1, from coordinate 171,694 downwards.
CAGCGAGAACAGGAACACCTGCCGCGGCGAGAACCGCTCCAGCAGGAACCCGGTCGTCGGGATGACGACCGCCATCGTCAGCAGGAACCCGCTGGTCAGCCACTGCACAGTGGTCGTCGGCACGCGCAGGTCGACGGTCAGGTCGCGCAACGCGACGCTCAGGATCGTCTCGTTGAGGATCATCACGAACGCGGAAAGCACGAGAACCCCGATGAGGAGTCCCGAGCGCGCCGGGGGGCGGTTCACGTCGGCGGGCGGGGTGGACACGGTTTCGGTCATCGGGGTGGGACTCTCCTGGTCGGCCGGGACGGCCGTGCCGAACACGGACGTCCTTCGCAGTGTGCCCGTTTCGGACCTCTCCTGTCAGGCGGTTTTCGGTACACCGGACCCCCCGCACGGCCCCGCGAGGCGTCCGATATGCTCTGTCTCAACACGGAGTTCCGCAGCGCGCGATTAGCTCAGCGGGAGAGCGCTTCCCTGACACGGAAGAGGTCACTGGTTCAATCCCAGTATCGCGCACCACGAGTCCACCCCCGGATTTCGTGGGAAGTTGGCACCACGGGCGATTAGCTCAGGGGGAGAGCGCTTCGTTCACACCGAAGAGGTCACTGGTTCGATCCCAGTATCGCCCACGAGAATCGCTGGAAGAGCCCTGTTCGCGGAAAGCGCGAACAGGGCTCTTCTCGTTGTGTCTTGTGGGGGCCGAGCCCCCACACCCCCGCCGGGGGCACGCCCCCGGACCCCCACGTGTGGTTGCGTTTGTGCTGCCGGTGCGGCCCGGTTGGATCAAAGCAGGCGGCGTTGGAGCACGTCGGCCATGAGTGTGTGGACCATTTTCTCCAGCTCCCCGGTTTCGGGGAGGGTTCCCCGGCGGCGGCCCGCGAAGAGCAGGTGGGCTGCGCCGATCAGGGACAGGGACAGCGACTCCACCTCGGCGTCCGCCGCGATGCGGCCCTGTTCGCGCTCGGCTGACAGGTAGCTCTTCAGCATGTCCCGGGCCTCCGCCAGGATCGGGAGGCCGGTTTGGTGGCGCAGGCGGATGCGCAGCTCGTCGCGGAAGAAGACCAGGCTCGTCAAGGCCAGGGTGACCGGGTCGAACAGCTCCGCCAGGGCGTCGATGAGGTTTTCCGCGACCGTCCGGGTGCCCGCCGCCGCGCGCAGGAGGGCCGCCTGATCCGTCAAGCGGGTGATGCGCTCCCGGGCGAACTCGGCCAGGAAGTCGTCGAAGTCGGCGAAGTGACGGTGCAGGACGCCCTTCGCGACGTCGGCCTCCGTCGTCACCGCGCGGCTGGTCAACGCGTGCGGGCCGTCGCGGAGCAGCACCCGCCCGGCCGCGTCGAACAGCTGCTTGCGCACGTCGCGCAGGTGGACCCCGGTCGGCATGCCCCCATTCTCCGGTACGAGCGCCGGTTGCCCTAGTGGGCGAGCGCCCATTAAAGTGGGCGCATGCCCACTCAACCTCATGAAGCGCGTGCGATGGCGGAATCCTTCGGGACGGACGCCGAACGCTACGACCGGGCGCGGCCGGAGTACCCGCGCGAGCTGGTGGACCGGATCGTCGCCGCGAGTCCGGGGCCCGACGTCCTGGACGTCGGCTGCGGCACCGGGATCGAAGCCCGCCAGTTCCGCGCGGCGGGCTGCCGCGTGCTCGGCATCGACCCCGACGCACGAATGGCCGCCTTCGCCCGTCGCGGCGGGCTCGACGTCGAGGTGGCGAAGTTCGAGGACTGGCAGCCGGGCGATCGCACCTTCGACGCGGTGGTCGCCGGCCAGGCTTGGCACTGGGTGAACCCGGTCACGGGCCCGCCCAAGGCGGCGCAGGTCTTGCGGCCTGGCGGCCTGCTCGCGGTGTTCGCCCACGTGTTCCAGCCGCCGGCGGAGGTGGCGGCGGCCTTCGCGGCGGCGTGCCGGCGAGTGCTGCCGGACGCACCGTTCGCCGCGGAGTCCCGCCCGGCGGCGGAGATCTACGACGTGATGTTCACCGGATTCGCCGACGCGATCGCCAAGGCGGACGGCCTCGGCGTCCCGGACCGCTGGCGTTTCGAGTGGGAGCGGACGTACACGCGCGAAGAGTGGCTCGACTTCCTGCCCACAACGGGCGGCTTGACGAGACTGCCCCCGGACGCACTGGCGGAGGTGCTGTCCGAGGTGGGCACGGCCATCGACGCGCTGGGCGGCAGCTTCGTGCTGCCGTACGCAACCTTGGCGGTGGTCGCAACTCGCCTTGACAAATAAAGTTGTCGGTGAGATCGTGGAGCCGCACGAGGAAAACCTCGAATCGTCCGGCTCGACTGGGGGAGAAACCATGTCTTTTCAGGCTTACCTCGACAACGCGGAGAAGCAGACGGGCATCACCCCGCGAGCCTTCCTCGACCTGGCGGCGGCGAAGAACCTCACAAAGCCGGCCGAGATCATCGCGTGGTTGAAGGAGGAGCACGCCCTCGGCCACGGCCACGCAACGGCAATCGCCCGGCTGATCACCAAGGGCCCGCAGTTCGTAGCGGAGCACCACACAGGAGGGGTACTCCACCTCGACGGCCTGGCGGCGCGCGCCTAGTCAGCCCCCCGCGGGCCTCCGGCGCCCTAACTCTGGGCCGTCCTGGCCGGCCCGGACCCACCTGAACAGGTCGGGCCCGCCCTAACCCCGGCCGGGCGCCTGGCCTCTGCCTCTGCCTCTGCCTCTGGCCACGGCCCACGCCCCTGGCCACGGCCCACGCCCCTGGCCACGGCCCCTGGTACCCGGCGCCCGCCGCCTAGCCCGACCCCGCCCCTGGCCGGCCCGGCGAGCACACCTCCCAGCCGAACCGATACGCAGCCGCATCAGCGGCCGGCACGCCGGGTCAAGGCACGCTTTCCCGCCTTGACGCGGCGTGACGGCCGTTGAACAATCCGGCGTTCGGGTCGGCGGAAAGAGAATCCCCATGATGCCTCGCGTCTCACGGGCGATGCCCCGCCAGACACGGGAGACGCCCCTTCGATCACGCGAGATGCCCCGCCAGTCACACGAACGAGCAGGAACTCCCGTCACTGAGCGCGGGTTTCGCATGGTTGAGCACGGTTTCGCATGGCTGAGCACAGATCTCCCGTGGCTGAGCACAGATCTCCGGCCACAGACCACGATCCAGGCCCGCCTGACCCAGCAAAAACCCTTACCCACCCGCAATAGGCCCAAGAAACGTCCCACCCGAAACATCCAGGGTCTGCCCAGTAACCCACCGACCCCCCACCCCGGCCAAAAACCCCACCACCTCAGCCACATCCTCCGGCTCCCCAACCCGCCCCAGCGCCGCAATCGCGGCAAGCCCGGCCGCCGCCTCCGGAACCGCGAGCATCGGCTCGGTCATATCCGTCCGAATCGGCCCCGGCGACACCGTGTTGACCGTGATCCCCCGATGCCCCAACTCGTTCGCCAGCGTCGGCGCCATCGCCTCGACCGCTGCTTTGCTGACCGTGTAACCGATCTGCGACGACACCGCGATGCGCGTCGCCATCGAACCCACCGTCACGATCCGGCCACCGTCGTTGAGCACCGGCAGCAGCCGCTGGATCAGCAGCATCGGCGCCTTCACGTTGACCGCCAGAAGCCGGTCCAGCTCCTCCTCGGTCAAGGCGCCGATCGGGCTGTGCGAGCTGATGCCCGCATTGTTGACGAGGATGTCCAAACCGCCGCCGAACGCCGAAGTGACCGCCTCGGCCAGCCGGTCGACCGCCCCCGGTTCACCGAACCGCGCCGCCACCGGGAAGGCGTGGCCGCCCGCGTTCTCGATCAGGGCGACCGTTTCCTTGGCCGCGACCTCGTTGCCACCGTGGTGCACGGCGACCACCGCCCCGTCCGCGGCCAGCCGCAGCGCCACCGCGCGGCCGATGCCCCGCGAAGCCCCCGTCACCAAAGCGCTCTTCGTCATGTCCGGCTCCTCCGGGTCGGTGCCGGGCCTGGGGTGGCCCGGCGCTGACCCGAAGGTTTCCGCCCGCCGCTGACCGGACGCGCACCACGCGCGCACCGGCCGGCGGGCGGCCGGTCAGCGGGCGGCCGCGACGGCGGGTTCCAGGGGCGCGGGCACCGGGGACCACCGCGGCAGGAACGCGGCCACGGCCAGCGCGATCAGCGCCGCCGCCGAGCCCATGCCCAGCACCAGCCGGAACCCGTTCTGCGACGGCCACGTCGCCGGTCCGAACGAAATCGTCAGGCGGGCGAGGACCAGCCCGGCGGTGGCGCTGGAAACCGACGTGCCGATCGAGCGCATCAGCGTGTTGAGGCTGTTGGCGGCCGCGGTTTCCGACACCGGCACCGCACCCATGACGAGTGCGGGCATCGCGCCGTAGGCGAGCCCGATGCCCGCGCCGATGATGCTCGAGATCAGCACCAGGTGCCAGGTCGCGCTCATCAGGACGATCCCGAGCGCGTACCCGGCGGCGACGACCACCGCGCCGAGCATCAGCGTCGTCTTCGGGCCGCGCGTGGCCGAAATGCGCGCTGACACCGGTGCCAGCGCCATCATCACCAGCCCGGACGGCGCCATCACCAGGCCCACCGCCAGCATCGACTTCCCGAGGCCGTACCCGGTGGCCGCCGGCAGCTGCAGCAACTGCGGCAGCACCAGGGACATCGCGAACATCGCGAAGCCGAACACCGCGGAGGCGATGTTGGTCAGCAGCACCTGGCGCCGCGCGGTCGTCCGCAGGTCCACCAGCGGCTGCGCCGTCCGCAGCTCCCAGCGGTCCCACAGCAGCAGGACGACGGCGGCGGACGCGAACAGGCTCAGCGTCGCCGCGCTGCCCCAGCCCCAGTCGGCGCCCTTCGAAATGGCCAGCAGCAGGCACACCAGTGCGATCGAAAGCCCGGCCGCGCCCGGTACGTCGAACCGCCCGCCCGTGCGGACCGGCGATTCCGGCACCAGCGCGACGACCAGCGCCGTGACGACCACGCCGAGCCCGGCCGCGGTCCAGAAGAGCGCGTGCCAGTCGGCGTTTTCGGCCAGCAACGCCGCCGCCGGCAGGCCCAGTGCACCGCCGACGCCGAGCGACGCGCTCATCAGCGCCGTCGCGGAGCCGAGCCGTTCGGCGGGCAGCTCGTCGCGCATGATGCTGATCCCGAGCGGGATGACGCCGGCGGCGAGGCCCTGCAGGGCTCGCCCGGCGACCATCGGCACGAGGCTGTCGGACAGTGCGCCGATCGTGGAGCCGGCGACCAGCGCGCCGAGGCTGATCAGCAGCATCCGCCGTTTCCCGTACATGTCGCCGAGCCGGCCCATGGTCGGCGTCGCCACCGCGCCCGCGAGCAGGGTGGCGGTGATGGCCCAGGTGGCGTCGGCCGCGGAGGCGTGCAGCAGCCCGGGCAGCGCCGGGATCAGCGGGATGACCAGTGTCTGCATCAGCGAGACCGTGATGCCCGCGAGCGCGAGGACCGCGACGACGAGGTTCGCGCGCGGCGAGGCCTCCCGGGCGGACGTGGATGGGTCGGGCACGAGCGGTCCTCCGGGAAAGTCGGGTGGCGCGGTCGAAATTAAATCAGTCGCTTGACTTAGCGTAGCAGTCTTCGGTTGACTGATCACGAACCGACGGACACCGCGGAGGAACGATGACGAGCACCGCCGAGATCCCCGAGTTCCCGATGACCCGGGCCGCGGGCTGCCCGTTCGACCCGCCGCCCGCCGCCCGAGCGCTGCAGGAAGAGACCCCGCTCGCCCGGGTCCGGCTGTGGGACGGCAGCACGCCGTGGCTGGTGACCCGCTACGCCGACCAGCGGGCGCTGCTGGCCGATCCCCGCGTCAGCGCCGACGTCACGCGGCCCGGGTACCCGAGCCCGGCGCCGCTGCCGAAGGGCGGCACCGGCATCGGCTTCATCCTGATGGACAACCCCGAGCACGCGCGGCTGCGCAAGATGGTGACGGCGCCGTTCACGATCCGCCGCGTCGCCGCGATGCGCCCGGCCGTCCAGAAGATCGTCGACGACCTGATCGACGAGCTGCTGGCCGGCCCGAAGCCGGTGGACCTCGTCGAGGCGTTCGCGCTGCCGGTGCCGTCACTGGTGATCTGCGAGCTGCTGGGCGTCCCGTACGCCGACCACGGCTTCTTCCAGGAGAACAGCAAGGTCATCATCCGCCGCGACGCCCGGCCCGAGGAGCGGGCCGCCGGGCACCAGGCGCTGATCGGCTACCTCGACCGGCTGGTGGGCGAGAAGCTCGAACACCCCACCGGCGACCTGCTCTCGGGGCTCGCCGGCCGCGTCGCGGCGGGGGAGCTGACCCGCGTCGAAGCGGCGCAGATGGGCGTCCTGCTGCTCATCGCCGGCCACGAGACGACGGCGAACATGATCGCGCTGGGCACGCTCGCCCTGCTGGAGCACCCGGACCAGCTGGCGCTGCTGCGCGAGGGTGACGACCCGGCGCTGGTCGCGTCGGCGGTCGAGGAACTGCTGCGCTACCTGAACATCACGCACAACGGGCGCCGCCGGGTCGCGCTGGAGGACATCGAGATCGCCGGTGAGACCGTCCGCGCGGGCGAAGGCCTGATCATGGCCAACGACATCGCCAACCGCGATCCGGAAGTCTTCCCCGGCGGCGACCGGCTGGACCTGACCCGCGACGCGCACCGCCACGTGGCCTTCGGCTTCGGCGTCCACCAGTGCCTCGGCCAGCCGCTGGCCCGGCTGGAGCTGCAGGTCGTCTACGGCACGCTGTACCGGCGGATCCCGACGCTGGCCTTGGCCACCGGGGCCGGGAAGATCCCGTTCAAGCACGACGGGTCGGTGTACGGCGTGTACGAGCTGCCGATCACCTGGTGAGTCAGACGCTGCGCAGCACCGACACGACCGTGCCGAGGATGACCGCGCGGTCGCCGTCGATGACGTCGTAGGCCGGGTTGCGGGGCTCGAGGTACACGTGGCCGTTGCGGCGGCGGTAGACCTTGACCGTCGCCTCTTCGTCGATCATCGCCGCCACGATCTGCCCCGAATGGGCCTCGGACTGCTGCTTGACCACCACGATGTCGCCGTCGCAGATGGCGGCGTCGATCATCGAGTCGCCGCGGACGCGCAGGCCGAACACCGTGCCGCGGCCGGTGAGGTCGCGGGGGAGCTTGAGGACGTCGTCGGTGTGCTCGATCGCCGAGATCGGCGTGCCGGCCGCGATGTCGCCGACCACGGGCACCGGCACCGAATCGCCGTCCTCGGCGGCGGCCGGACCGTTCAGGAACGCGCGCACGTCGATCGGGCGCGACACCGTGGCGCCGCGGCGCAGGTAACCCTTGTCTTCGAGGCTGGCCAGGTGCTTCGACACCGACGACGTCGACTGTAGGCCGACGGCCTCGCCGAGCTCGCGGGTGCTGGGGGAGTAGCCGTACTGGACCACCCAGTCCCGGATCGCGACCAGGATCCGCTGCTGCCGCTCCGGCAGGGCCGAGGGGTCGAGGTGCTCGAACGTGTCGTCGTAGGTGGTCACCGGCGTGATCCTAGAGGCACTCGTCCCGCGCCTCGCCGCCGGTCCGGCCGGCGCGGTCCCGCTCAACGGAACACCGGGTGACGGTTGGCGCCTTACCAACATCGATCGAGACTTTGCCAGCCGTTGACCCGGGTAACGAATCGACGTATGGTCTAGACCACAATTTTCCTTCGCTCGTAACCCTTCCCGTCGCGGCGGACCTCCCAGCGAGGCCGGGGCCGCGGTTTCGCCGCGCCCGGCGGCGGGAGGCGAGCCTGTCCGGAGAAGGAGCTGGTATGAACCGCAAACTGGTCGCGGCCGCGGCGGGTGTCCTCCTGGCCCCCGTCCTGGTGGTGCTCAACCCCGCCGGGATCGCGAGCGCGCACGGCTACGTCAGCTCGCCGGCCAGCCGGCAGGCGCAGTGTGCCCAGCACGTCGTGGCGTGCGGGCAGATCCAGTACGAGCCCCAGAGCGTGGAAGGCCCCAAGGGCCTGCGGTCCTGCAACGGCGGGGTGGCCCAGTTCGCCGAGCTCAACGACAACGGCAAGGGCTGGCGCGCCGCGAGCGTCGGTCGCACGGTGACCTTCAACTGGACCTTCACCGCGCGCCACCGCACGTCGAACTACCAGTACTTCATCGGCGGCCAGAAGATCGCGGAAGTGAGCGGCAACAACCAGCAGCCGCCGTCGACCGTCGCGCACCAGGTGAACCTGGGCAGCCACACGGGCCGCCAGACGGTGCTGGCGGTGTGGAACATCGCCGACACGGCGAACGCGTTCTACGCCTGCATCGACCTGCAGGTGAGCTGACCCGGCTCGCGGTCCGGCCGCAGCGTCCACTGTGGCCGGACCGCGAGCAGTCGGTCGCGTATCGTCCGGGCGGTGAAGATCCGGAGGGTCAACGGCGCGAAGGAGCTTCAGGTTGAGGACGTCCCCTGGACCCCGGACCTGGGGTTCGTCCGCGACCTGCCCGTGTTGACGCGCGTCCGGCTGCTGCGCGGCGTGGCCGACTGCTCGGCGGTGGCCGACGTGCCCGGCCTCGAGGAGCTGAGCCTCGCCACCGACTACCGCGGGCCTCTCACCCTCGCCGGCCTGACGCGGTTGCAGGTGCTCGGGATGCCGTTCCTCCCGGCCGTCGGAGAGCTGGCGGAGCTGGGCGCGCTGCGGGAGCTGACGGTGTGGGGCTGGCCCAAGTCCGAGCCCTCTCTCGCGGTGCTGGGAGACAAGCCTTCGCTGGAGTTCCTGAGGCTGGAGCTCAAGCGGACGACCGCGCTGACCACGGCCGGGCTCGTCGCGCCGAAGCTGCACACGCTCTGGCCCTACGACGGCAGCGTGTCCCTCACCGGCGCGTTTCCCCAGCTGGACACCCTGCGCCTGAACAGCACGAAGGTGGCGTCCCTCGACTTCGTCCGCGACCTTCCGCGGCTGCGGGAACTCGTCCTGGAAAACGCCGGCGAGGTCGAGAGCGTGACGCCGTTGCGGGGCCACCCGGCGCTGCGCGCGGTCGCGGTCGCCGGGCGGACGACCTTCCGCGACGGCGACCTCGGTGCGCTGCTGGAGCTGCCCGCGGCGGAGAGCGTGGCGCTGGAGCGAGGGGCGCCCCACTACAGCCACCGGCCTGCCGAGGTCCGGAAACAGCCGTGAAGGGCGGCCTCGGGCGCCTTGCCCGAGCTGTCCACAACGGAAGGGCCGGCGCGGTGACGAACCGCCGTCGCCGCTGGTAAACCTGGTGCCATGGCTTGGCACGATCTCGGCGCCGCGGTGCGCCGGCTGCGCGAAAACACCGACCCGGCCGTGGCCGGGCTGCCGGGCGGCCGGCGGCGGACCCGCGGGCTGCGGCGGGAGGAACTCGCCGAGCTGGCCGGGGTGTCCGCGGACTACGTGCGGCGGTTGGAGCAGGGGCGCCGCCACCCGTCGGCCGGGGTGGTGACCGCCATCGCCGGGGCGTTGCGGCTCGGGCGGGCGGACTACGAACGGCTTTGCGCACTGGCCGGGTACGCCGCGGTGGACGGGCAGGTGCCGCGCGAGGCCGGGGCGGCGGCACTGCGGCTGCTGGAACGGTTCGGCGGCACCCCCGCCTTCCTGACCGACGCGGCGTGGAACGTGGTCGCCGTCAACGGCGCGTGGTTCGCGCTGCAGGCCGGCGGCCCGACCGGGCACGACCGGGACTGGAACGTCGCCTGGCGCACCTTCCGCAACGCACCCCGCGGGATCAGCCGGACCGACGAGCGCGCGGCCGGCTTCCGGGCGATGCTCGCCGCCCGGCTGCGGGACACCGCCCTGCGCCACCCCGCGGACGCGGCGCTCGCCGAGCTCGTCGACGAGCTGCGGAGCACGAGCCGATCGTTCGACACCTTGTGGCGCGCCCCGGAACCGGTGGCCGCGTACGAGAACCGCGCGGTGTTCAAGCATCCGGACGGCGCGGACATCACGCTCGACGGCCACCTCCTGGAAGTGCCGGGGGACGACCTGATGGCGGTGATCCTCACCGCGGCACCGGGTTCGGCCGACGCGGCCCGGCTGGGCGAGGTCGTCGGCGCTTCGGGCCGGCCGGCCGTCGTCAAGGTGGGCCAAGCCGGCCCAGGCTGATCCGGCCCGCGGCCGCGATCCTGGGGGCGAAGTGGATCACGGACGAAAGCGAGCAGCTCGATGAAGGCAGTGCGGTTCCACGAGTACGGCGATCCCGGCGTCCTGCGTTTCGAGGACGCGGAGCTGCCCGTCCCGGCTGCCGGGCAGGTCCGGGTCCGGGTCGCTGCGACGTCGTTCAACTCGGTCGACGGCAACATCCGGGGCGGGTTCATGCAGGGGCCGATCGCGACCACGCTGCCCCATACCCCGGGTATCGACGTCGCCGGCACGGTCGACGCCCTCGGCGAAGGCCTGGACGGCCTGGCGGTCGGTGACGAGGTCGTGGGCTTCCTGCCGATGGACCAGCCCGGCGCCGCCGCCGAGTACGTCCTCGCCCCGGTCGAGAGCCTCGCCTCGGCACCGAAGACCGTCCCGCTGCCCGAGGCGGCCGCGCTGCCGCTGGTCGGGCTGACCGCGTATCAGGCGCTGTTCGACCACGCCCAGCTGAGGGCCGGGCAACGCGTGCTGGTCAACGGTGCCGGGGGCGCGGTCGGCGGCTACGCGGTGCAGCTGGCCAAGAACGCCGGTGCCCACGTGATCGCCACCGCCAGCCCGCGCAGCGCTGAGGCAGTCAAGACTGCCGATGAGGTCATCAACCACACCACCACCGACGTGATCACCGCGGTGACCGAGCCGGTCGACGTCGTGCTCAACCTCGCCCCCGTCACCCCGGAACAGCTGGCCGCGCTGGTCACCCTCGTCCGCCCCGGCGGCGTCCTGGTCAACACGACCGTGTGGATGCCCGCCCCCTCCGACGAGGAACGCGGCGTGCGCGGCATCGACCTGTTCGTCCGCAGCGACGCCGACCAACTGGCACAGCTGGTCGCGCAGGTCGACCGCGGCGAACTGCACATCGACGTCGCCGAGCAGGTACCACTGGCCGACCTGCCGGCCCTGCACGCGCGCGCCGCCGAGGGCGGCGTGCACGGCAAGGTCGTCGTCCTTCCTTGATCCCGCCTAGCGGGTGAAGGTGAACCAGTTGACGTTGACGAAGTCCGCCGAGCTCCCGGAGAACGTCAGGTAGAGGTCGTGCACGCCGGTGGCCGAGGCGACGACGTTGGCCGGCACGGTCTGCCACTGCTGCCAGCCGCCGTTGTTCGCGAAGTCGATCTCGGCGACCACCGGGCCCGTCACGCTGTCCAGGCGGGCCCGGATGGCGCCGCTGACCCCCGCGGCCGCCCCCGAGGCGAGGCGGGCGACGAACTGGTTCGGCGAGCTCGACCCGAAGTCGACGCGGGCGTACTTCAGCCAGTCGCCGTCCGCGATCCAGCCGACGTCCACCCCGCCGCCCGTGTCGCCGCACGTCTCGTTCTGCGTGCCGCTCTGGGCGTTGTAGGCCTCCGCCTGGATGGTGGAGTACGCGCTCGTGCCGCCGGAGCCGGGCGGGGTGGTGCCGCCGCCCGCGCCCGGTCCGAGCGAGACCGTCCAGGACGTCGGGGCCGGGTCCTGGAGGTGGCCGTCGACGGGCTGGGCCCCGGTCGGGCCGACGTCGTCGTACGGGAAGGCGTAGCCGATCGAGGCGTACTGGTGCACCAGGCGGGCGTAGTGGTTGGTGGTGGCGTCCCGGTAGTACTGCGCGGGTGCGACGCCGTCGGGCTGGTTGTTCCCGCCGCCCACCAGTAGGCTGCTGCGGTTCAGCGCGGCGGCCAGCCGGGCGGCGACCGCGCCCCGGGCGTCGCTGCCGGAGTTGTACAGCGGTCCGCTCGCGCAGCCGAAGATGTCCGCCGCGCTCGGCTTGGTGAACGGCACACCGTTGGTGTTCAGGCCGCCGAACACGATCGCGTCGCCGCTGACCGTGCCCGTGTAGGAGCCGATGCCGCCCTGGCCGTTGATCGTGAGCGGGGTCGTGCGGTAGTGGTCCCAGACGGCGTTGAGGTAGTTCGTCCAGTAGCCGCCGAAATCGACGGGGGAGTGGCCGGGCGCGAGCACCCGCACCACCTTGCCGGCCGAGTCGGTGACGACCAGCCGGTCCCAGGGGGCGCCGTCGGTGCTGTGCTGCGCGCGCAGGCCGTCCGCGATGCTCCCGAGGGCGCCCGACGGCAGCGGGCTGACCGACTGCGCGCCCGCCGCGCCGGTGGTGGCCATCGACACCGGCAGCGCCACCATGTCGACGTAGCTGATGTTCGCGTAGAGGTTCGCGCTGTTGTAGGTGAACTCGCAGAACGTCCAGTTCGTCTGCCAGTTCGGGTCCGAGCTGGTGAAGCCGGGCTGCACCAGGCCGGGCCCGGGGTTGACGAAGAACTGGATCTTCTTGTCGACCGAGAACCACACCCGGCCGCCGATGAGGTAGTCGGTCAGGGTCACCGTGAGCTGGGACCCCGAGCCGCCGAGCGGGATGGCGTAGTCCGGGACCGGCGTCACCGGCGAGGACGGGTTGGGCAGCGCCTGGAACCGGCCGTCGGCGGTGACGAAGCCGGGGCGGCCCGCGGTGTCCGAGCCGCTGATGTAGGCGTAGACGGTGCCGCCGCCCGAATTGTTCTTCAGCGTCAACGGCAGGGCCGCGGCGGCTCGCGCGCGCGGCGTGGTGACGGCGGACCACAGCGGCGTGCTCGCCGCGGCGGCGACCAGGCCGGCGGTGACGAAGGTACGCCTCGACAGCATGGCACCTCCTCGGAAACGGGCGGCTTCCGCGCGGCCGGCCGGCCCCGCGTCCACCGGGACGGTGACCGGACGGTAGGTACGCGGTCCGGCGGGGTCAACATGCGACGGCCCGGATCGGGTACGGACGGCCCTCGAAGCTGCCTCATGTTGCCCGGACCAGCGCTGCCGGTGGTCCGGGTACCGTCCTTTGTGGACGCCGTGGTCAGCGGTCGCGCGGTGCGGGCAGCCCGGCGGCGGCCAGCGCCGCCCAGAGCGGCTTCGCGCCGACCCGCGGGGTCCCCAGTCCTTCGACGAACCGGCAGCCGAAATCGCCGGCGGTGAGGGTGGTCGTCCGCCCTTGGGTGTCGACGAACCGAAGCCGGTAGCTCGGCCCCATGTCGGCGGTGCAGGCCAGGTCCGACGGTGGTTCCGGCAGGGCGCACGCGGCGGCGGCGACCTTCTTGATCGCGGCCGCGTCGGTGGTGCGGTCTTCGCCGCGCGTGCCGTCCGCCGTGGCGGGCAACGGCGGGTAAAGGGGCCCGCTGTCGACGAGTTCGCGGGGTGCGTAGGAGGCCGAGCACAGCGCGTCGGCCGACCCGGGCGGCGCGTTGTTGCCACAGGCCACGGCGGTCAGGGCGACGAGGATCGCGCCCGGGACGGCGGACAGCCTTCGCATGGGAGGTGCCTCCTTCGCTCCGTTGCTTCCCGGACGGAACGAGGAGGCCACCGGGTTGCACGGATCCGGTGGCCGGCCAGGAGCTGTGTCGAAGGCGGGTGGTCGCCCGCCGCGGGACCCGTTGGCCACGCGGCGGGCGACCTGGTCCTCGCGCTCCGGGCTGACGAAGGCGATCCGCCGGCCCCGCGTGGCGGCGGAGCGAGCACCAAATCCAGCTTGCCGTCGACGGGCGAGGCTTGCCGGTACGAATCCCGCGCACCCCAGGGCCAAGCGGGACGCAACCCGCAACTGCTGCCCCGCTCGTCCGCCACGGGACCCGTCGAGGATCCGGTCCCAGGTGCAGTCCTCGTGCCATCGCCGGCCACCACCGTGCTGCGGCGGCAACAGCGGCTCGATCGCCGCCCACGCCGCTCCGGGCTCTCACCGCGACCAACCACCGCGCACAGTCACCAGAGGTCCGGCCCCACCACTTACCCGACGCTAGGGGTGGACTCCCTCGGCGAGGATGACGTCGGCGAGGTTGTCCATCGCCCGGGTCATGTCGGCGCGCAAGCCGGCCGCGACGATCCGATGCACCAGCGGACCGAGCGGCCCCAGGCCGAGGCGGTACTGGACGGCATACGTCATCAGCGTGCTCTCCGAACCGTCGCCGCGGGTGATCGGCTCGAACTCGAACACGTTGGTCAGGTCCTGCAGCGGTGCGAAGCCGACTCCGGTGTCGACGCGGCGGGCCAGCGGGTCGATCTCGCGGACCGTCCAGGTGGACCGGGTGGTCAGCGGGCCGAGCGACTTGTTGCGTTCGCGGTAGGTCCGGCCGATTTCCGCGGTGCCGTGGTGGTCGGTCACCTCCAGGACGGTCGGGACCCACTCGGCGTAGCGGTGGGTCGCGGAGATCACGTCCCACACCCGCCGGACCGGGTGCGGGATGATCGCCTGCTCGGAAACGGTGTAGTCGCGCACCATCGTCCCCTTCACTCGTGGCCGAGGACGGCGCGGGCGGCGGTTTCGCCGGAGCGGACCGCGCCGTCCATGTATCCGTTCCAGTGGTCCGCGTGCTCGGCGCCGGCCCAGTGCACCCGGCCGAACGGCCGGTCGCGCCAGGGGCCGAGCTCGGTCAGCACGCCGGGCCCGGGCACGGACGTCGGTCCGCCGCGGGTCCATTCCTCCCCGACCCAGTCCTGCTCGAAGTACTCCACCGGGCGCAACGCGGGCTTCCCCACGGCGGCGGCGAAGGCGCGCAAAACGGCGGCGCGTCGCTCGCGGGGCGGCCGGGCCGCCCAGGCGTGCCACTGCGGGCCGCCGAGGAAGCCCATCAGGACGCCCGGCCTGCCGTCGGGCGGGGAGTTGTCCCACATGGAACAGATCGGTGACCCGTGCCGGAACACGGCTTGGCCGTTGAGCCCGTCGGCCCGCCAGAACGGCTCCGGGTACACGGCTTCGCACTTCATCAGCGCGCCGAAGGTCATCCGGGAGAACAGCGCGTCCTGCTGCGGCGGCAGCAACGGGCGCCAGGAGATCCGGGCGGCCAGTGCCGGCGGGACGGCGACGACGACGTGCCGCGCGCTCCAGCTGTCCACATCGGACTTCACCGTCACCCGGTCGTCGTCCTGCTCGATCGCCCGCACCGGAGCACCGAGTACCACGCGTCCGTCGAGCTCGTCGCCGATGCGTTGGGAGATCAGCTGGGAGCCGCCGGCGAAGCGGGATTCCTGCGCTCCGCCGGTGACGCCGATGCCGCGTTCGACGGTGCCGGGGGTGGTTTCGTTGCCGAAGCCGGCGATGTACCAGAGGCTGTAGAGCAGTGACGCGTCGGCGGCGCTGCCGCCGTAGGCCGAGCCGAGCAGCACGTTGACCAGGTCCAGCGCGCCGGTGCCCGCCGTGGTGTGCCGGAGCCAGCTTTCGAACGTCATGCTGTCCCACGCCCGCGCCTTCGGGGCGCGCCACGGCGCTTCCAGGGGGATCTTCCCGGCCAGCTGGTTGATCCGCCGCATGGCGATCGCGAGGTCGGGCAGGGCCAGCGGGTCGGGCGGGATGTCGCCGCGGTACCGGCGCGCCCGGTCGCCGTTGACGTAGACCGACGCTCCCTCGGTGTGGGCCGGGAACGTCTCGACGCCGACCTGCTTGGCCAGCGCGAGGATGTGGTCCTGGGTGGGGCCGGCGAACTGGCCGCCCGCCTCCACCACCTTGCCGTCGCCGAGGTCGTGGTTCACGGTGCGGCCGCCGACCCGGTCGCGGGCTTCGAGGACGACGACGTCCCGGCCGGCCGCGGTCAGCTCGCGGGCGGCGGTGAGCCCGGCCAGGCCCGCGCCGACCACGACGACGTCAGTGCGGCGCATCGGCGGTCTCCAGCGTGGGCGTGGCCGCGGCGAAGGCGTCGGCGGCCGCCAGGTCGAACTCGCCGTGGTCGCTGCCCAGCCCCTGGGCGACCAGGGCCGCGGCGGCCGAGCCGAGCACGGCGGCGTCCCGCGGCGACCGGCCGAGGCCGATGCCGCGGAGGAAGCCCGCGGAGAACGCGTCACCGCAGCCGGTGGTGTCGACGACGTCGACCGCGAACGCGGGGACCGCGATCACCTCGTCCGCCGTGATCACCAAGGCACCGCGGGCTTCCCGGGTGACGGCGACACAGCCGACGCCCTGGCCGAGCAACGCGCGGGCGCCGGCTTCGAGGGTTTCGGCGCCGGTGAGCCCGAGGACCTGCTGCTCGTTGGGCAGCAGGTAGTCCAAAGAGGACAGCGCGGGGGCGATCCAGGCCAGGATGCCGGGGTCGCCGGGGGCGAGCAGGTCGGCCGAGGTGACCACCCCGGCCGCCCGTGCCGGGGCGAGGATCTTCGCCGCGTTCTCCCCGCCCATCAGCTCGGGTGCGCCGAGGTGCAGGTGGGTCGCCCGGGCGACTTCGGCTTCCGCGATGTCGCCGGGCCCGTAGGTGAGGTTCGCGCCGGGGACGTGGAAGGCGGGCCGGCTGCCGTCGGGCCGGATCGGCAACACCGACGCCGAGGTCTGCACGTCCTCGCGGCGGACCACCAGGGAGGTGTCGATGCCGTACCGGGTCAGCATGGCCAGCAGCAGGTCGCCGATCGGGTCGGTGCCGATCGCGCCGGCGGTGCGGACGGCCGCGCCGAGCTTGGCCAGCGTCAGCGCGGTGCCGGCCGCGGTCCCGGCCGGGCCGAACCGGATCTGCTCGACCAGGGCCGCGCCCTGGCCCTCCGGGATGGCTTCGACCGGCCGGACCTGCACGTCGAACACGTGCGCGCCGAGCGTGATCACCGTTTGCGTCACAGATCCTCCTCGATCCGTTTGGTGCTGCCGTAGCCGCGCCGCAGCGCGGCTTCGATCACCGCGGCCTGCTGGGCGGTGTCCAGGACCCGGGGCGTGCCGATCGACGCGGCGTTCCGGTAGAGCTCGCAGGCCCACTCGAGCAGCAGCGCGTTGTCCACCGCCGCCTGGAGCGTGGGGCCGTGCACGACGGCGCCGTGGTTGGCCATCAGCGCCGCCGACTTGCCTTCCAGCGCGGTCCACACGTGCTCGGCCAGCTCATCGCTGCCGAAGACGGCGAAGGGCGCGACCCGCACGGCCCCGCCGAGCAGGAGCTGCTGGTAGTGCACGCACGGGAGTTCGTCGAGCACCAGCGACACCGCGGTGGCCTGCGGCGAGTGCGTGTGCACCACCGCGCCGGCGCCGGAACGGCGGTAGAGGCCCAGGTGCAGTTCGAGTTCCGAGGTCGGCGCGAGCTCGCCGGCGACGACGGTCCCGGCCAGGTCGACGACGGTGATCTGCTCCGGCGTGATGCGCCCGAGCACGGCGCCGGTCGCGGTCACCGCGACGTGCTCGCCCACGCGCACGCTCACGTTGCCCGCCGTGCCGATCAGCAGCCCGGCGGCGGCCAGGTCGTGGCAAGCCGCCACCACCGCGTGCCGCTCGGCCTGCAGGAGCACTGTCCCCTGAGTCATCGGCCCAGCGTAGGCCAAACATGAAACAAAGTCACGTTCATGTTCGAGGGGCCGGTCTCGGAACGGGCGATGCCGGCCGCTGACAGGAACAGTGCGGCCCCGGCGGCGTGGCCCTGTCCGCCCTGTTGCGCGGGGGCACGCCGATCGCCGCGGGCGTGCTGATCATCGAACTCGGCGCGGCCGCGCACTGAAGGGGTGGTGGGATGACGCCGCTGGTGGGCCGGACGATCCTGATCGTCGGTGCTTCCTCGGGCATCGGGGCCCAGGGGCCCGCGACCTCGCCGGCCACGGCAACCGGGTGGCGATCGTGGCCCGGCGGGCGGTCGAACTCGCGCCCGAGGGACTGCGGTTCACCTCGCTGTACCCCGGCTTTGTAGCCACCGCGCGCGTCAGTGCCGACGGGCTGCCGAAACCGTTCCAGATCAGCGGAAAAGCAGGTCGCGTGGCACGTGGTCCGGGCACTGCGGCGGGAACCCACCGGCGCGTCCTTCCCGTGGACTACGTCCGCGCTGACCCGGGTGCTGCCGGTGTCCGTTTCTGGGCCATTGCTGCGAAAACTGGCCCGTTGACCGGACCCACAGGACGATGCCCCGCCCGCGGGCCGCGGTGAACCGGACGGGCCCGTGGCCCGTGTAGCCGTCGGGTGTGGAGCGGAAGCACGGGAGATCGCCTGATGACTGCCATCGAGGAAAGCCGCCGCGCGGGCCGGAAGCCGGACGAACGGCCGGGGTGGAACGCCGACCCCGTCCTCGTCCTGACTTTGGTCCTGTTGGCCGGATTCCTGGCGCAGGGCCCGGTTCGGCGGCTGTTGTCCGCTCCGGTCATGCAGAGCTGGATGACGGTGTTCGTGGCGGTGGTCGTGCAGGCGCTGCCCTTCCTCGTCCTCGGCGTGCTGCTGTCGGCCGGGCTCGCGGTCTTCGTGCCGCCGTCCTTCTTCACCCGCGTGCTGCCGAAACGGCCGTCGCTGGCGGTGCCGGTCGCCGGGCTGGCCGGCGCGGTCCTGCCCGGCTGCGAATGCGCGTCGGTGCCCGTGGCCGGCGCGCTGGTGCGCGGCGGCGTGCACCCTTCGGCCGCGTTCGCGTTCCTGCTGTCGGCGCCGGCGATCAACCCGGTGGTGCTGACGGCGACGGCCGTCGCGTTCCCCGGGCAGCCGGGGATGGTCGTCGCCCGGTTCGCCGCGAGTCTCGCGGCGTCGTGCGTGATGGGCTGGCTGTGGCAGCGCCTCGGCCGCCCGGACTGGCTGCGTCCCCGGGCGCACGAGCACGGCGACGGCGGGCCGAGGGGAGCGGTGTTCTGGGGATCGGTGCGGCACGACGTCATGCACGCGGGCGGGTTCCTCGTCGGCGGCGCGATGGCCGCCGCGACCCTCAAAGCCGTGGTGCCCGCGAGCTGGCTGCAGGCCGCGGCCGGCCATCCGGTCGTGGGGGTCCTGGCCCTGTCGGCCCTCGCGGTGCTGCTGTCGATCTGTTCGGAGGCCGACGCGTTCGTCGCGTCGTCGCTGACGCAGTTCTCGCCGACGGCGCGGCTGGCGTTCCTGGTCGTCGGCCCGATGATCGACCTGAAGCTGTTCGGGATGCAGGCCGCCACGTTCGGCCGCGGGTTCGCGCTGCGGTTCGCGCCGGTGACCTTCGTCGTGGCCGTCGGGGCCGCGGTCCTGACCGGGGCGGTGCTGCTGTGAACCGGACCGTGCAGGCGATCCTGCTGTTCCTCGTCGGCGGGGTCCTGCTTCACGCCGGCGTGACCGGGCTGTACCTGCGGTACGTCAAGGCCGGGCTGCGCCCGCTGGTGCTGGCGGCCGGCGTGGTGCTGGTGATCGCGGCCGTCGCGACCGTCTGGTACGCGCGGCGCCGTCCAGCCGGCCATCCGGCGCCCCGGATCTCGTGGCTGCTGGTGCTGCCGGTGTTCGCGCTGATCCTCGCCGCGCCACCGGCTTTGGGCTCCTACAGCGCGATGCGCGCCGGCACGGCGGTGACGGCGCCGCGGATCGTCACCCCGCTCCCGGACGGCGACCCCGTCCGGCTGACGGTGATCGACTACGCGGACCGCGCGGTCTACGACCACGGCCGGTCGCTGACCGGCCGGACCGTCACGATCACCGGGTTCGTGGCCTTCGACCCGGGCGGCACGCCGTACCTGGTCCGCATGCTCCTGAACTGCTGCGCGGCGGACGCCCAGCCGGTGAAGGTCGGCCTGACCGGCCGGGTTCCGCCGGTGCTCCAGCCCGATTCGTGGCTGGAGGTCACCGGCGGCTACAGCGCCGAGCAGGCCGTGGACCCGGTCAACGGCGGAACCATCCCGTTCGTCGACGTCGGCCGGGCCCGGCCGGTCCCGCCACCGGCCGATCCCTACGAAAGCCTCGGCTAGCGGCGCGCGTCGCGGCGATGCAGTGAATGACTCATTCCTGGCGTCCGACGACATGAATGAGTCATTCATGTCGTCGGTCCCCGGTCATCTTCCCGCCTGCGGGCCGATCATCGAGTTCACGTCGATCGGCGACGGGATGGCGCCGAGCTGCAGCAGCAGGTCCGGGACCCGTTGCAGGCGCCGGGAATCCAGGACCGCGCCGTAACCCGGTAAGGTGAGCAGCTTGGCCGTGTCCTCGTCGATCTTGGCGAAGCGCACCAGCAGGGGCTCGACCTTGGCGCGGTCGAACGTGGCGTCGTGGGTCGCCTTCTGCATGGCGCGCTGGAACGCGGCCAGGGTCTTCGGGTTTTCCTTGACCCACTTCCGCGTGGCGCCGTAGCCGGTCAGCGGGAAATCCTGGGTGGCCCCGCTGTTGACGTCGATCACCGGGATCGCGCCGGCCGTCTTGGCGGCCTGCGTGATGTACGGCTCCGGCAGGTACGCGGCATCGGCCTCCCCCTGCTGCAGCGCCGCGGCGATGTTGGGCAGCGGGATCAGCACCCATTTCACCTTGCTGAAATCGACGTTGTGGTCTTGCATGATCGAGCGGGTGAGAAGATCCGAAGCGGTGTTCTTGGCCGTGATGGCGATCTTCGCGG
Source organism: Amycolatopsis sp. NPDC024027 (assembly GCF_040638975.1). NCBI lineage: Bacteria > Bacillati > Actinomycetota > Actinomycetes > Pseudonocardiales > Pseudonocardiaceae > Amycolatopsis > Amycolatopsis sp. NPDC024027. The sequence continues at coordinate 151,444 of NZ_JBEZYY010000006.1, read as the reverse complement.
TGGCCAGGTCGGCGATGGTTTTCACCGGCGAATTCGGGACCGTGACGATCGCATTGGACTTCGCGTTGACCGACGTCGCGTCGGCGACCAGCTGCATGTCGGCGGCGCCGGTGCTGCGGGCGGTGAAGAACGGCGGATAGGTCGAGAACGCGATGTCGGCGTCGCCCGAGATCGACTTCGCCAACGAGGCCTGACCGCTGGCGGCGATCACGGACTCGACGGTGAGGCCCTCGGCCCGGAAGTAGCCTTCGTCCTGGGCGAGCCAGAACGGCGCGAGGTCCGTGGTGGGCAGGATCGAAACCTTCAGCGTCGTTTTCTCCGGCCCGCCGCCGCTCGACGAGGCGCCCGAGCCGGTGGCGCCGAGTGCGCCGCAACCGGTTACGACCGTGACGACCGCGAGAGCGAGCGCGGCACGAACACGACCACTGTTCCTGACGATTCCAAACAAGGTCTGCTCCTCGAAGGAGATGACAGTTGATGTACCGGCTCCAAGGAAGGTGGGTGATTCACTCCCCGGCGTCAGGCGGGCCACTGTAGGGACCCCGGCAGCCCTTGACAATGCGTGATGGCGCCGGATCCGGGAATTCACCAGAATGGCGGCACGCATTCTTGATCGGCGATCTTGGGGGGCGCGGGCCGCGAGGTTGCTCGGCGTGAAGTTCGACGACGGCGCCGGTGGAGTGCGAAAACCGTGGCCCGAGGGACCCCGGCAAGGCGGAAAACAACGGCTCGGCCGGGAAATCCGCACCGGAGAACCGGCCGTGGTCGCCGCCCGCGAAATCGAACCGGCCGCGGGTATTGGCCGAGTTGTCTGCGAAAGCAGGCAATGTCCGCGGTGGGATCAAGAGGGTGCTGCCCGGGCCGTGTTGACGCAGCGTAGTCGAGGGCGGGAGGTGTGGCGGGCCATGGATGTGGCGACGATTCCCCGGTGCGGCACCGCATCCGGTGGTGTTCCGCCCGGCCGGCCGCACCTTGTCCGGGGGCGCTGAGCGGACGGCGACCGCTGCACGGACGGCGGATTGACCCATTCGGGACGGGCGAGTGAATCACGTCCCGATCACGAATCGGGGCATTTGCCTAATGGGAGGTTTCGCGGCCGGGAACTCGGGACTACCGCCCGGCGTTCCGCCGTGGCCAAGTGCGCCCCTTGTTGGGGAACGGGTTTTACTTCTAAAATCCCCCGTGTGCGACCGCTTACGGAGGGTACCGAGCTGCTGGTCGGCCGGGACAGCGAGCTGTCCCGGCTGGTCGCTTGGATCCGTGACGTCGCGGCGGGCCGGGGCCGGGCCGTGCTGGTCGACGGCGAGCCCGGGATCGGCAAGTCGGCGCTGGTCCGGTCCGCCTGCGCGGCCGCCACCGACGCGGGCTGCCAGGTGTACTGGGGCGCCGGCGACGAGCTCGGTCAGGCGCTGCCGCTGCTGCCGCTGCTGGATGCCCTGGAGATCACGCCGGTCACGCGGGATCCCCGTCGTGACGCCGTTTCCGAGCTGCTGGGCGGCGGCGCCGTCGCGGGCAAGGGCGCCGACCTCGCCGCCGCGGCCGCCGAACGGCTGATCGCGCTGGTGGACCAGCTCTGCCAGGACGGCCCGGCCGTGCTGGTCGTCGACGAGCTGCAGTGGGCCGACAGCACGACGGTGGCGGTGTGGAGCCGGCTCGCCCGCTCGGTCCGGCAGCTGCCGCTGCTGCTGATCGGGGTGCTGCGGCCGGTGCCGCGCCGCGACGACCTGCGTTCGCTCTTCCGGATCGTCCGGCCGGCGGAACGGCTCCGGCTGACCCGGCTGGCGGAACCGGCGGTGCTCGAGCTGGTGGCCGCCCTGGCCGGTGGCAAGCCGGGCGCCCTGCTGGAGGAGCTGGCCGCCGGCGCGGCCGGGAATCCGTTGTACCTCACCGAATTGGTCGACGCGCTGACCAGGAGCTCGTGCCTGGAGGTCGACCCCGAGGGCGTCGCGGAGCTGACCGGCGCGGCCACGCCGGATTCCCTGCCGGAAGCGATCGCGGACCGGCTGGGCTTCCTCACCGAGCCGGCCCGGGGCGTGCTGCGGACCGCGGCGCTGCTCGGCGTCGGCTTCTCGGTCGCGGACCTGGTGACCGTGACGAACTCCTCGCTCGCCGACCTGCTGCCCGCGCTCGACGAGGCCCGCGCCGCCGGCGTGCTGGTGGCGGCCGGCGACGACCTCGAGTTCCGGCACCCGTTGATCCGCACGGCGTTGTACGACGAGATGCCGACGGCGGTCCGGATCGCCTGGCACCAGTCCGCCGCGTGGGCGCTGGCCGAGGCGAACGCCCCGGTCGAGCGGGTGGCGCGGCAGCTGCTGCCGATGGTGTCCACAACGGACAGTCGCGTGCCGGTGCCGGACTGGGCCGTGCGGTGGTTGCTCGACGTGGCCATGCCGCTGATCGGCCAGGCGCCGGTGGTCGCCGTCGCGCTCCTGAGACGGGCGGTGCGGGACGCGCCGCTCGACGACGCCGTGACCGGCGCGCTGGCCTGCCGGCTGGCCGACGCGTACTACCGGGTGGGCAACGTGGCCCAGGCCGAGCGGATCGCTTGCCGCGCACTGGATCGCGTCCGCGACCCCGACGTGCGCGTCGACCTGCACACGACGGTCGTCCAGAGCCGCGGGACGGCGGGTCGCGCCGCCGAGTCCCTCCCCGCGCTCAACGAGGCGCTGACCCAGCCGGGGCTGCAGGCCCGGCACCGGGCCCGGTTGCTGGTGCTCATCGCGCGGATCCGGCGTGTCCTCGGCGAAGTCGACTCCGCGGGCCGGGCCGCGTCCGCGGCGCTGGCCGAACTGGGCTCGGCCGAAGACCGCTGGGCGGCCGGGTGGGCGCTGCACGTGCTCGCCCAGGGCGCGATGGCGCGCGGCGAGTGGGCCGCCGCGCTGCCGCTGTTCGAGCGTGCGATCGCCATCGTGCGAGGCGATCCCACGCTCATCGAACTCACCCTGCTGCTGCGCATCAACCAGTCGGTCACCTTCGGCGCGCTCGACCGCTACGCCGACGCGCTCACCGCCGCCGGGCAGGCGCGCGACCTGGCCGAGCGCACCGGCAGCGAGGCCCGGCTGACCCAGGTCCAGAGCGCGATCGGGCAGCTGATGCTGGGCGCCGGCCGGTGGGACGACGCGCTGGCCGAGGTCGACGTCGTCCCGGACGACCAGAAGGACCCGGGCGTGGTGTGCTGCGACCACGGCGTCGCCGCGATCATCCACCTCCACCGCGACGAGCCGGCCGCGGCCCGCCACCACCTCGACGTCGCCGCCCTGCATTCGGAACGCGCCGGCGACGAAGTCGTGGAATCCCTGGTCCGGGCCCGGAGCCTGGCGTTCGAGCACGCCGGCGCGCCGGAGCGGGCGCTCGCCGTGCTGACCGCCGTGCCGGCGGGCGAAGACGCGGGGGAGGAGCGGCTGGGCGACGCCGTCCGGCTGGCGATGGCGATCGGCGACGTGCGGACCGCGGCGGAGATCGAGGCCCGGGCGCGCGGGATCGCCGCCGAGTCCGCCGTGCCGCACCGCCGCGCGCTCGCGCTGTACTGCCGCGGCCTGCTCGAGCGGGACGGGACGATGTTGCTGCGCGCCGCCGACGGCTACGCGGACGCCGGCCGTCCGCTGTCCCGGGCCAAGGCCCTGGAAGCGGCCGCGCTCGCCTTCGCCGACGTCCGGACCGAGGACCGCGGTTCGGCGCGGGCCGCCTTCACCCACGCCATCGACCTCTACGCGGAGCTGGACGCGCAATGGGACGTGGCGAGGCTGCGCGCCCAGTTCCGGGCGCTGGGCATCCGGCGCGGCCCGAAGGTGAAGCACCGCCAGGCCACGCACGGCTGGGACAGCCTCACCCCGACCGAGGGCCGGATCGCCGCGCTGGTGGTCGAAGGCCTGTCGAACCCGCAGATCGCGGGGCGCCTCTACCTGTCCCCGCGCACGGTCGGCACGCACGTCTCGCACATCCTGACCAAGCTGGGCGTGCATTCGCGCATCGACATCGCCCGGGAAGCGGCCCGCCACCAGTCCGCTTCCGGCTGAGCCGCTGTCAGCCGGGTGCGGCAGCGGGTTCGAAGGTCGCGAATGACTCATTCGGGACCTCCGAGGTCCCGAATGAGTCATTCGCGACGCCGGCGACGGCGGATCAAGCGGCGACTTCCGGAGCGTCGTCCTGGGGATGCACGGCGAGCGGCGGGGTGGTCGCCGAAGCCGGCGCCGGAGCCGGAGCGGGGGCCCGGCGGAACACCGCGATGTGCCCGCTGACCATCTGACCGAGCAGGACCGCCAGGACCAGCATCAGCGGGGTCCGCCATCCGCCCGTGCCCGTGTGCAGCCAGCCGCAGAGCAGCACGCCGAACCCGGCGATGACGTACCCCACGCCCTGGACCACGGCGGACAACGCCACCGAGCTGTCCTTGCTGCGCAACGAGATGGTCGTCAGGACGAACGCGAGCGCCCCCATGCCCGTGCCGGTGGCCGCGGCCCACACCCACGGTGCGGCCGCGGGCGCGAGGAGCAGGCCGGTCACCCCGATCACGTTGGGCGTGGCCAGGATGACGACGAGCGCGGTCTGGTTGCGCCAGCGGCGCGTCCAGCCCGGCACCAGCCACATCATCGGCAACCCCATGGCCATCGACAACGCAAGGCACGCACCGGCCGTCGTCGAAGGGACGCCGGCGCTGCGCAGGATGCCGGGTAGCCAGCCCATGACCAGGAACGTCACCGTCGAAATGAGTCCGAAGTGGATGGTCAGGGCCGAGGCCCGCACCGTCCCCGGGGCCGTCCGCGGCGACACGAACTCGCCGGGCGTGCGCTGCCACACCTGCTGGGCCAGCAGCGCCGTGGTCGCCCACACGCCGAGCGCGACCCGCCACGACGACGTCATGATCGCCGTGGGCGTGACCAGCGCACCGGCCGTGCTGCCCACCCCGAGCCCGAAGGTGAAGGCGGCGGACCCCTGGGCCAGCAACGGCAGCATGGTCCCGAGCACGGCGATGGACAGGCACGCCAGCGCCGTCCCGACCAGGAGTTCCACCGAGCCCCCGAGGACCCGTCCGGCCAGCGACAGCACCAGCCCGATGAGCGCCACGGTGACGGTCCGGTGGGTCCCCACCCGGCTGCACAGCCACGGCGTCGCCCAGCCGCCGAGGCCGATCGCCCAGAGGGGCAGGGCGACGAGCACCGCGGCGACGAGGCCACCGGCGACGGAGATGTCCGGCAGCGCGGCGCCCAGGCTGGTCACGGCCGGCCGCAGGTTCAGTGCGAGAACGAAGATGACCAGAGTGGAGACGGTGGTGGTAGCACGCGACATCGCTCCTCCTCGGCGTCGAGGCCGGAGCGTCATACTCCGTGCAACAATGTTTCGTGGTGGGCGCAATCCAGACATCCGTCACCTGACGGATGAACGAACTTCGTTACCTCGCAACGGATATGTCGGCTTTGCTGGGCCTGCGGATGGGCGTGCATCGGCACGGCCGGAGCTCCTCGTCTGCCGAAGAAACCCTCGTTTTGGTCACCCTCCGTGGTAGCCGGGCCCGGTAGCCCGCCCGGCTGGCGCAGTGGGGAAGACCGGGCTGCCGGCTTCGCTACTGGCGGCAGTCACGCGCCCGGACGCCACCGACGTCGATCGGTGACGCTTCAGGAGGCCTTCCTCGACCGGACCGCGACCGATACCCTGCCGCCGGAGGTTTTCATGGCGCGCGTCTTCATCACCGGGTCCGCGGACGGCCTCGGCCTGGCGGCGGCCCGGGTCCTGCTCGGCGACGGGCACGACGTCGTCGTCCACGTGCGCGCCACGCCACGCCTCGACGCCGTACGGGAGCTCCTGGACCGGGGCGCCGAGGCCGTCGTCGCGGATCTGTCCGATGTGGAGCAGACGCGGGACCTCGCCGGCCGGGTGAACCGCCTCGGGCGGATGGACGCGGTGATCCACAACGCGGGTGTCCACACCGGGCGGGCGGTGCTGCCGGTGAACGTGGTCGCGCCCTACCTGCTCACGGCGCTCGTCGACACCCCGCGGCGCCTGGTCTACCTCAGCAGCAGCGAGCACTACCACGGCCGGGCGGAGCTCACCGGCCTCGACTGGACCGGTCGCCGGCCCGGTTCCTACCCGGACAGCAAGCTGTTCGTCACCACCTTGGCCGCGGCCGTCGCCCGCCTCCGGCCCGACGTGACCAGCAACGCGGTCGATCCGGGCTGGGTACCGACGAAGATGGGCGGCCCCGGCGCGCCCGACGACCTCCGGCTCGGGCACCTCACCCAGGAGTGGCTCGCCACCGGCGATGATCCGGACGCGCGCAGCTCCGGCGGGTACTGGCACCACCGGCGTCGCGTCCGGCCGCACCCGGCCGTGCGGGACCGCCGGTTCCAGGACCGGCTGCTCGAGACCCTGGCCGGCGTCACCGGAACGCGGCTCGCCCCGGCCGGCGAAGGGTCCACAGTGGAGCGTCCGGGACCCTGAGGGGCCGTCGGGGTCAGCCGGTCAGCCGGGGGAACAGCTCCCGCACGCCGCGCCGCAGCTCGTCGAGGGCCGCATCCTCGCCCGCGAGGTGCCGCAGCAGCGCTCGACGACATGAAGCGGCTCAAGGAAGAGATCCTCCCCAAGATCGACGCGATGTGAAAGGGACCGGCATGTCCGAACTCGAAGGAAAGCGCGTCTTCGTCACCGGCTCCGGTGCCGGCATCGGCAAGGCGATCGCGGCGCTGTGCACCGAACGCGGCGCCCGGGTGGTGATCAGCGACGCGGCCGAGCGGGCGGCCGGTGAGATCGGCGCCGCGGGCGTCGCCGACTGCGACGTCACCGACGAAGCCGGAGTCCAGTCGGCGATCCAGGAGGCGGTGGGCCTGCTCGGCGGCCTCGACGTCCTGGTCAACAACGCGGGCATCGAGGTGTCGTCCCCGCTGCTGCAGCAGCCGACGGAGAGTTTCGACAAGATCTTCGCGGTCAACGTGCGCGGCACGTTCGTGACGATGAAGGCGGCGATCCCGCACCTGGTGGAGTCGAAGGGGAACATCGTCAACATCGCGTCGATCGCGGGCCTCGGCGGCAGCCCGCTCCTCGGGTCGTACTGCGCGACGAAGGCCGCGGTCATCCAGCTGACCCGGGTCGCGGCGGTCGAGATGCGGCCGGCGGGGGTGCGGGTCAACGCGGTCTGCCCGGGCTTCGCGGACACGGCCATGGTCGAGCGGCTGGTCCCGGACTTCGAAGCGGCCACGCAGGTCCCGTTCGGTGACCTGGTGGCGGCCAAGCAGGGCCGGCTCGGCACCCCGCGGGACGTCGCGGAGGTGACGGCGTTCCTGGCGTCGGACCGGGCGAGCTGGATCACCGGCAGCCACTACGTCCTCGACGGCGGGCTGACCGCGTCCCTGGTGTGACCCCCCGAGGCCCGGCCGGTCCGCGACGAACCGGCCGGGCCTCGCGTATTTCACCGGTCTTCCGGTCCGTGCTGCCACGAACGAGTCAATGACGCGCGGTCAGCGGCCTGCGGAGGTCACTCGATGGTGTCAGGAGGTGGAAAGCCGGACCGGCCCGGCAGTAATTTCTGCTCCCGCGCGGCGTAGAACGCTGCCCTGGCCACGGGGCACCTCCGCGGCGGCACGGGCCAGTGCCCTCGAGCCACCGCGAATCGGCGGTCGTGCGGAAACGGAAATGGGAGTCGACAGCAGAGTGACCGTCACCGAAGAGATCACCACGCTTCTGCACCGCAACTTCGGCATCGCACCGGAGGCCGTGCGGATCGAGGCGTCGTTGCACGACCTGGGGATGGATTCTCTCGCCCTGGAGGAATTGCGCGTCCTGCTCGAGGAACGCCTGGACATCGACCTCGAAGACGTCCAGCTGACCTCCCGGGAGACCGTGGGGCAGCTGGCGACGGCGGTCGACGAGAAGACCGCCCGGTGACGCCGCGTCCGGCTGCGGCGGTGACCGGGCTGGGCCTGGTCACCGCGGCGGGCGTCGGTGCCGGCGCCGCGTGGCAGGGGGTGACCCGGTCCGGAGCCCCCTCCGGCGTCCGCCACCGGGCGGAACTGCAGGGGCTGTCCTGCGATTTCCTGTACACCGTCGACGATCTCGACACCGAGAGCGTGCTGGGCGTGCCGGCCCTGCGGATGATGGACCGGTTCTCCCAGCTCGCCGTGATCGCGGCCCGGGAGGCGGTGGCCGACGCCGGTCTCGACACCTCGGTGTGGGAAACGGACCGGGTCGCGGTCGTCATCGGCTCCGCCCACGGCGGCCTTCCGTTCTACGACCGGCAAAGCGCCGTCCTCGCGGAGAAGGGCGCCCGGCGGGTCTCGCCGAAACTCGCGCCGATGACCACGGTGAACAGCGCGGCCAGCAGCGTGTGCATGGACCTCGGCGCCCGGGGACCGAGCCTGAGCGTTTCCACCGCGTGTTCTTCGGGCACGGTCGCGATCGGGACCGCGCTGCAGCTGCTGCGCGGCGGAGCGTGCGACATCGTCATCGCCGGCGGCGCCGAGTCCGTGTGCTCCCGGTTGCTGATCGCCAGTGCCTGCCAGATGCGGGCGGTGTCCACCCGCCGGGACGATCCGGCGACGGCGTGCCGCCCGTTCGACGCCGACCGCGACGGGTTCGTCGTGGGGGAGGGCGCCGGTCTCGTCGTGCTGGAGCGGCCGGAGCACGCCGCGGCGCGCGGCGCGCGGATCCGGGCGGGCATCGCGGGTTACGGCGCCTCCAGCGACGCGTACGCGGCCGTGGCGCCGGATCCCGAAGGCGCGGGGATCGAGCGGGCGCTGCGGACCGCACTGGCCGACGCGGGCGTGGCGGCGGCCGACGTGGGCCACGTCAACGCCCACGGCACGTCCACCGTGATGAACGACCTGATCGAGGCCACCGTGCTGCACCGGGTGCTCGGCGACCGGCCGCTGGTGACCTCGACCAAGGCGATGACCGGACACGCGCTCGGCGCGGCCGGCGGCATCGAAACCGCGCTCACCGTGCTGGCCCTCGAGCGGCAGCTGGTGCCGCCCACCGGCAACTTCCGGACGCGGGACATCCGGATCCCGGTCGACGTCGTCGCGAAGGAAGCCCGGCCCGCCGCGTTCGAGTGCGCGGTCAAGACGTCGATGGGCTTCGGCGGTCACAACGCCGCCCTCGTCCTCACGAAGAGCTGCTGAGCCGGAGTCCCGGAGCAGAAGGAGATCATGCGCGAGGAAGTGGTCCGCCCGCTGACGCTCGGCGGAACCCGGTTCAGCTACCGGCTCCTCCGGCACCCCGACCCCCGGACGGAACCGGTGATCGTGCTCGGTGGCGGGTTCCAGGGCAGCCGGGGCTGGCCGCACATGGAGGATCGGATCGCCCCGGTGGCGGACTTCGTGACGGCGGACCTGCCCGGTGTGGGCGAGTCCGATTCCCTGCCGCCCGGAGCCGGGACGGAGTTCGCGGGCACCGCGGTCGACCGGATCCTCGACGACCTCGGCGCGCCGCGCGTCAACCTGTTCGGCTACTCCTACGGCGCGGAACTGGCCTTCGGCTGCGCCCAGCGCAACCCAGGCCGTATCGCGCGGCTGATGCTCGGCGGCGTGGTTTCGCACACCAGCGCCGCCCAGCGGGAGTCGTTGCGGCTGGCGGCCGGTCACCTGGAGCGGGGCGACACCGAGAACTTCGCCGCGGTGGCCGCGGGGATGCAGCTGTGCCTCGACGAAGACCGCCACATCCCCCGCCGTTCGCTGGTGTACCGCTACGTCAAGCGCTCGATGCAGCACGTCGCCGTCCACGTGCCCGACGTGCTGGCGTACCTGCAGCGGTCGCTGATCAGCAGCCCGTCCTTCGACGGCGGCCTGTCCGGGGTGCCGGCCCTGGTGTTCACCGGGGAGCACGACTCCATCACCGTCCCGGACCGGCAACGCGCCTTCGCGGCCACGATCCGGGGCAGCCGCTTCGCCGCGATCAAGGACTCCGACCACTGGGTCGTCCTGGAACGCGCGGCCGACGTCGCCGACCTGACCCTTCGCTTCTTCACCGACCAGTCTTGGGACGCTGCGCCGTACGTGGTGCCTCCGCCTTCGTGAGCGCGTCCGCGGTGAGGGTGAGGTGCCGGGTCAGCGCCTCGGCCGCGGCGTCCGCGTCGCGGGCCAGCGCCGCCTCCTCGAGCCGGCGGTGCTCGGCGAGGTGATCCCGGCCGGGGCCGTGGTGCGCCGACCAGCGGCGCGCCAGTTCGCTCGCGGCCCACAGCCGGTCGAACGTCTCCAGCAGGACCGGGTTTCCGCAGCCCGCCAGCAGCGTGCGGTGGAAGACCCGGTGGGCTTCCGACCACGCCTCGCTGTAGTACTCGCCCTCCTCGCGGACGAACGCCGGGGTGCGGGCCAGCCGGTGGTGGGCGGCCCGCACGTCGGCCTCCCAGCCGACGTCGCCGCGTTCGACGGACAGGCGCAGCACCATCGGTTCGATGGTCCGGCGGGCTTCCGCGATCTCCTGCCAGCGGCGGTGGGACAGGGCCGGGACGGCGAAGCCGCGGTTGGGCAGCCGGTCGGCGAGCCCGTCGCCGACCACGCGCACCAGCGCCTCCCGCATCACGGCCAGGCTGACGCCCTGCTCCTGGGCGAGGTCCTGGGGTTTGAGCGGCGTACCGGGGGCGTGGTCGCCGCGCATGATCGCGGCCCGGATGTGGGCGTAGACGCGTTCGGAGAGCATCCGCGGTGCCGGCGCGTCGGCTGGGGGCGTGGTCCGAGTCACCACGCCAGCATAGACGATCGTGGCGATAATCGATTATTGTCGCTATCGTCGATTGGGCGGCGGCTCCCCGCCCCGCGGCACGATCCGAGAGGAACGCTTTGAGCGTCAACGATCCCTTCGCCCGCCTGCCCGAGGCGGCGTCCTTCACCGTCACCAGCACCACCATCACCGACGGCGATGTCCTGCCGCCCGGGCAGCTGTCCGGGCAGGACACGTCGCCGCAGCTGTCGTGGAGCGGCGCCCCGCACGGCACCAAGAGCTACGCCGTCACCGTCTACGACCCCGACGCCCCCACCGGGTCCGGGTTCTGGCACTGGGCGGTCGCCGACATCCCCGCCGCCGTGACCGAACTTCCCGAGGGCGCCGGCGACGACACCGGCTCCGGCCTGCCGCCGGGGGCGTTCCAGCTGCCCAACGACGCCCGCGCGGCCCGGTTCCTCGGCGCCGCGCCGCCGGCCGGCCACGGCCCGCACCGCTACTTCGTCGTGGTGCACGCCCTCGACGTCGAGACCATCGGCGTCCCCGCCGACGCCACCCCGGCCTACCTCGGCTTCACCATGGCCTCGCACACGCTCGGCCGCGCGGTCCTCGTCGCGACGGCGGAAACGCCGGCGGCCGAACGCCTCGAGGTTTCCCGGCTGATCCCCGCCTCGGCCGGTGCCGTCTTCGCGGTGCTGACCGATCCGAAGGGGCACGTCGACATCGACGCGTCGGGAATGCTCATGGACGCCGAAGGAGACCGCGTGGCGCGGTCCGGTGACCGGTTCCGGGTCCACATGGACCGCGAAGCCCTGGGCGACTTCCCCCTGGGCAAGTACGAGGTCGAGGTGGTCATCACCACGCTCGTCCCGGACGAGGAAATCGCGTGGACCGTGGAAGCCGGGCGCGGGCCCCACGTCCGGCACATCTACGGCTACCGGCTCGAACCGGCCGAGGGTGGCACCCTGGTCACGTCCTACTACGACTGGTCGCAGATCGACGAAGGGTGGAAGCGGCGCAACGTCTTCCCGATCGTGCCCGAGTCCGCACTCAAGGCCACGCTGGGAATCCTCGAACGCACCGTCCGCCGGCGAGGCCGTTAAACGTCACTTTCGGCTGATTCTCCGCCGGATTTCGAATTGCTGGCCGTCGCGATCTTGCCGACACTCGGGGAATGGAGAAGACGGTTTCCGAACCCGAGACGCTGCCCGAGTCCGACGTCCGCTTCCCGATCGTCCTGCGCGGCTACGACCGCCGGCAGGTGGACGAGTACGTGCGGGTCGCGGAGAAGCGCGTGGACCGCCACGAGAAAGCGCGGCGGCTCGCGGAGCGCCGGCTGGCCAAGGCCCAGGTGCCCGCGCCCCGCGCCCCGGAACCGGACGACGCGGCCGGACTGGGCCGGCGGATCGAGAAGATCCTCCAGGTCGCGAAGGCCGAGGCCGCGGAGATCAAGGAACAGGCCCGCAAGGAGGGCGACGAACTGCGAGCGGCGGCGGAGAAAGCGGTCGCCGAGGCGGAGGCGGCTCGCGCGGAGACCGAGCGCGCCGCCCAGCGGGAAGCGCAACTGATCCTTTCCCGCGCGGAAGAGGAAGCCGCGACCATCCGGGCGACCCACCGGGCGGTGCTGGCCCAGCTGGGCCAGATCGCCGTCGTGGTCGACGAGGTGCGCGACCGGTTCGGCACCGAGGCGGAAGAGGAGAGCCCGGCCGCGGTGCCGGAGGCCGCGGAGGCGGTGTCGTCACTCGCGTGACCGGCGGCCGTCGAAGCAGGTGATGCTCGCCGAAATGGGCAGGTCTAGCCGGCGGCGCTCCAGCGGCGGATCGCGAACCGGCTGCCGTCGCGGCGGACTTCGGCTGCGCCCGGCCCTCCGAAGTGGGCCGGAACCACGAGTTCGCCGGTGTCCGCCGCGCGTTCGAGGATTCCGCGCCGGGTGGTGGCGGCCTGGTGCGGGTCTTCGCAGAAGCAGCTGCTGTGTTCCGGCGCCAGGATCTGGACCGGGCTGTGCAGCAGGTCGCCGACGAACACCGCCCGATCGCCGCCGGACGACACGCGCAGGACCGATGAGCCCGGGGTGTGGCCGGGGGCGGCTTCCAGGGTCAGGTTCCGGTCGATGCGGTGGCTGCCTTCCCACAGCACGGCCCGGCCCAGCACGGGGGCGACGCTGTCGGCGTAGACCAGCAAGCTGCCTTCGCGGCGCAGCTGCTCGTGGCCGGTGCGGGGAGCGGGGCGGCGATGGGCGTTGTCCGGGTCGAAGTACACCTGGTCGGCGCGGGGGATCAGGTAAGTGGCGCGGGGGAACGCCGGCACCCATTCGCCGTTGCGGAGTTCGGTGTTCCAGCCGACGTGGTCGTAGTGGATGTGGGTGTTGACGACGATGTCGACGTCCTCCGGCCGGACGCCGGCCGCCGCCAGCCGGTCGAGGAAGGGCGTCGCCAGGTGGTCGAACAGCGGGATCTGCGGCCGGTGCCGGTCGTTGCCGACGCCGGTGTCGACCAGGATCACCCGGCCTTCGCTGCGGAGCACCCAGGTCTGCACGGCGCCGCGGTAGCCGCCGGTCTCCGGGTTCCAGTGGTCGGGCGCGAGCCAGGCGGCGTTGTCCGTCCACAGCCGGGGCGGGCTGCCGGGGATGATGGATCCCACCGGGGCGATCTCGCCTTGCCACTCGATGACGCGCAGGACTTCGACTTCGCCGATGTGCATGATTCCACGCTAGGACACGCAGGTGAGCGTTTCGATGCTTCAATCGCTCATCGTGATGCTTGATCGTCTCAGGGATACGATGACCGGATGGACGTGCTGAGTGCCGCGATCGCCGCGGTGCGGGTGGGGCAGCCCGTGTCGAACCGCCTCCGGGCCGGTTCGGAGTGGTGCTACCGCTTCGCGCCGTACGAGGGCGCGGGCTTCCACGTGCTGCTGCGCGGCAGCGGCTGGCTGCTCCCGGACGGCGGGAAGCCGGTGGCGCTCGGCCCCGGCGACGTCGTCCTGGTCCCGCACGGTGGCGCGCACACCCTGTCCTCGACGCCGGACGCGACCGGCGCGGTGCCGTTCGAAGCGGCGGTGGCCGAGCCGGCCGGCCGCACCGAGTTCCTGTGCGGCAAGTACCGGCTGTCCCACGTGCGGCGCCACCCCTTGCTCGCGAGCCTGCCGGAGGTCGTGCACCTGCCCGCCGAAGTCGGGCGGCACCTCGACCTGCGCGCGGCCATCGACCTGCTCGGCGGCGAGGTGAGCGACCGGCGGCCGGGCTCGGCCACGGTCCTCACCGCCCTGCTCGACCTGCTGCTGGTCTACCTGATCCGCGCTTGGCTGGACGACCACCCGGGCACCGGGTGGCCGCAGGCGCTGCGAGACCCGGAAATCGGCGCCGCACTGGAAGCGCTGCACGAGCACCCCGAAGCGCCGTGGCGGATCGAGGACCTGGCCGCCCGGGTGGGCCTTTCCCGGGCGACCCTGGCCCGCCGGTTCACGGCGCTGACGGGACAGCCGCCCATGGCGTACCTGACGTGGTGGCGGCTCACGACGGCGGCGCGCCTGCTCCAGGACACGGATCTGCCGTTGCCGTCGATCGCCGCCAAGGTCGGTTACGCCTCACCGTTCGCGTTCTCGCACGCGTTCAAGCGCCGGTTCGGGGTGGCACCGGGCGGGTTCAGGACCGGTCGATGACGGCACCGGCCGCCCGTTTCCCGATCGAGCGCAGGACGCCGATCGGGTCTTCGCCCGCCGCGTGCAGGCCGACGTGGTCCGCTCCCGCCGCCAGCTCCGCGCGGATGCCGGCCACGATGGCCTCCTCGTCGCCGTGCAGGACGAGCGCGTCGATCAAGCGGTCGCTGAAGGGCTCGGTGAGGTCCTCGTCGGTGTAGCCGATCCGCCGGAGGTTGCCGGCGTAGTTGGCGATCCCCAGCATGGGGCGCACGGCGGCCCGGCCGGTCTCCCGGGCCCGTGCGACGTCGGTGTCCAGCAGCACGCCGTGGCCGGGGAGCACCAGCTTGTCCGGGCCGAGGACCTCCCGCGCACGCCGGGTGTGCTCGGGCGTCACCTGGAGCGTGAGCGTCCCCGCGGCGCGGTCGGCCGCCAGCCGGAGCATCCGGGGCCCGAGCGCGGCCAGCAGCACGCGGCCGGCGGGGACACCGGCCGCGTGCAGGGTGTCCAGGTAGCTCGCGACCTTCGCCACCGGCGAGGCGTACCCGGCGTTGATCTCCCGGTGGCCGGCGCCGATGCCGAGGAGGAGCCGATCGGCGTGTTTCCGCGCGATCCGGTGGTAGGAGGCCGCGACCTCTTCCGCGTCGGCCTGCCACACGTTCAGCACGCTGGTGCCCACCACGATCCGGCTGGTGGCGTCGAGCAGCCGCTCCGCGGGGAGGAGATCGGCGGCCGGCGACGCGGCCAGCCAGACCGCGCCGTAGCCGGCTTCTTCCAGCGCGACGGCCTGCGCCGCGGTCGCCTCGGCCGCGGTCAGGTAAGCGCCGAGCCGGCCCAGTTCGATTGTCATGATCACGACTTCAGCACCGGGCGGCGACGCGAACCAGGGGCAACCCGCACGGGCTGCGATAAGCTCGCCTTATCGTCGGAGGTGGGCACCATGGAGTTGCGGGCTCTGCGGTATTTCGTCGCGGTGGCCGACGAACTGCACTTCGGCCGGGCCGCCGAGCGGCTGCACATCGCCCAGCCCGCCGTCAGCCAGCAGATCGCGCGGCTGGAGCGGGAGCTCGGGGTCCGGCTGCTCGACCGGTCACCCCGGCGGGTCCGGCTCACCGCGGCCGGGAGGCGGGTGCTCGAGGCGGCGCGCAGCACGCTCGCCGCGGCCGGTCAGGTGCAGATCGCGGCGCAGCAGGTCATGACGACGGTGCGCATCGGCACCGCCGCGGGCATGACCGCCCGCCTGGAACGCGGTATCGACGCACTCCGGGCGCGGGCGCCGGAGTTCGACGTGGTGCTGGTCGACCTGCCGGTCGAAGCCCGGCTCAACGCGCTCCGGCAGGGTGAGCTCGACCTGGCGCTGACTCGCGGCGTGCGAGCCGTGCCCGGGCTCACGGTGCTGCCGGCGTGGAACGAACGCTTGTTCGCGGTGGTGTCCCGGCACCACCCGGCCGCGGACCGCGCGGGCGTCGGCGTCGGCCTCGCCGACTTGGCCGGTGGCACACTGCGCGTCCCCGCCCGCGAGCACGACCCGCCGCTGCACGACGCCGTCGTCTCGGCGCTGAGCGACACCGGTCTGGCCCCGCGAGCGGGCCGGCCGACGGGCACGCTCCAGGACACGATCGTCGAAGTCGGCTCGGAGCCGCGGAGCTGGACGGTGCTGCCCGCCGACCAGGTCGCCGAAATCCGCTCGACCCGGGTCCGGTCGATCCCGCTCGAGCCCGCGCTCACGATCGCCGGCAGCGTCGTCGTGGTCCCGGGCAACGCGGGCCCTGCGGCCGAGTGCGCGGTAGGGGCCTTCCGCGACGAGGTGGTCGAGCACCGTCCATAGTGGACAGTCGAGGAGGCGTTCAGCCGCCGAATGCCCCGATCGCATTCCTTGCCGTGGTCAGAGTGCGGGCTTGCCCGGCTGGTAGAGCCAGGTCCGGAAGAACGAGCCGAGGTCGCGGTGGGTCAGGCGCTCGACGAACTGGATGAATTGCCGCGTCGAGACGTTGCCGTACCGGTGCGCCGTCGGCCATTGCGTGAGCACGTCGAAGAAGGCGCGGTCGCCGATCTTCGTGCGCAGGGCCTGCAGGGTCATCGCGCCGCGGTTGTAGACCAGGTCGTCGAAGATGTTGTCGCGCCCGGGGTCGGCGACTTCGCCGGTCCAGTCCTTCTCGTCGGCGTAGGCCTTCGCGAAGGTCTGCTGCACCGGGACGCCGTTGAACTTCTCCTGGTAGAGCCACTCCGAGTAGGTCGCGAAGCCTTCGTTGAGCCAGATGTCCGACCAGTGCACCGGAGTGAGGCTGTCGCCGAACCACTGGTGGCCGAGTTCGTGGGCGAGCAGGTCGCCGTCGACGTCGCTGGTGCTCTGGTCGTAGACCGGCCGGCTCTGGGTCTCGAGGGCGTAGTCGACGCCGACGTCGGCGATGATGCCGCCGGTCGAGTCGAACGGATACTGCCCGTACATCGAGGATTCCCACTGGATGATCTGCGCCGTGGTCTGGTTGAACACCTTGCCCTGCCCGGGTTTGGTGTCGATCGACTTGCCGATCGCGGTGATGTTCGGCAGGCCGCCGGCCGTCACGCCGCGGGTGACGTCGTAGTCGCCGATCGCGAGCATGCTCAGCTCGCTGGCCATCGGCCGGTTCATGGACCAGCGGAAGGTGGTCCGGTGATCGCGGGTGGTGGTGGGCCCGGGTTCGCCGTTGGCCAGCACGGTGAGCCCGGTCGGCACGGTGATGGTCTGGGTGTAGGTCGCCTTGTCGTCGGGGGTGTCGTTCACCGGGTAGTAGGTCGCCGCGCCGATCGGCTGGTTGAGCGCGACCGCGCCGTCCTTGGTGGCGACCCAGCCGGAGAGGCCCAGCGCGGGGTCGTCGATCTTCTGCGGGACGCCGGCGTAGGTCACCGACACGACGAACGGGCTGCCCTTCCGCAGACCGTACGGCGGGGTGATCACCAGCTCCTGGGCGCCGCTGCGGGTGAAGGCGGCGTCCCGGCCGTTCACCGAGAGCTTGCTGATCGTCAGCGGTCCCTGGAAGTCCAGGTCGAAGCGGGAGAGGTCCTGGGTGGCCGTGGCGAGGATCGTCGTGGTCGCGTCGATCGCTCCGGTGCCGGGGTCGAACGCCAGCCGGATGTCGTAGTGGCCGACGTCGTAGCCGCCGTTGCCCATGTCGGGGAAGTACGGATCCCCGGCGCCGGGCGCACCGGGGGAGTACCGCGGCGCCGGGGCAGGGGCCGCGGCGGCTGCCGGGCTCGTCGCGGCCAGCAGACCGGCGGACAGGGCGCAGGAGACGACCAGCAAGTGGCCACGGCTTCGGTTGGCGCCTCGCATGGGTCCTCCTCGGCAGGCATCGACGCTGAAGAGTAGGTCCGGTCCGCCACGCGCATCAAGCCTGGTGGGGCGTCGCGCCCGAAACCGCCGCGGTCGTCCGGATCTCCGTTGCGGCCGAGGACCGCCGGGCGTCGTCGCCTTCGCCGACCAAGGCATCGCCGCACCGAAGAAGACCAACGCGAACTACGACTCGTGGTCGGGTTCCGCGGTCGTGGACACCGCGAACACGACCGGCAGCTTCACCGGCACGATCACCTCACGGGCGTTCACCCTCGACCGCGCCCACCTGCACTTCCTCCTCGCCGGCGGCCCCCACGCGCCGGTCGCCTGGCCGACCAGCTGCTGCTCAGCGACTGAGCATCCGGCCGGATGGGGCCACTGCAGCCGGATGGTCACGGATTGTCCCGTCGGGTCGTGGAGCGACCGCCGCCGGTGAGCGTGCCGGTGGGTACGGCGACCGGTGCGCCGGTGGCGTCCCTGACCTCGGACAGGCTGACACCGGGAGCCGTTTCGACCAGGCGGAGGCCGTCGGGGGTGACGTCGAGGACGCCGAGGTCGGTGATGATGCGGCTGATGCAGCGGCGGCCGGTCAGCGGGAGGGTGCTCTCGGTGACGATCTTGGGCCGGCCGTCGCGGGTGGTGTGCTCGGTGAGGGCGATGACGTGGCGGGCGCCGTGGACGAGGTCCATCGCGCCACCCATGCCCTTGATCATTTTTCCGGGGACGGTCCAGTTGGCGAGGTCGCCGTGGGCGGAGACCTGCATGGCGCCGAGGATGGCGGTGTCGATGTGGCCGCCGCGGATCATGCCGAAGGAGGCGGCGGAGTCGAAGAAGGCGGCGCCGGCCAGGATGGTGACGGTTTCCTTGCCGGCGTTGACCAGGTCGGGATCGAGCTGGTCGACGCGCGGGTACGGGCCGGTGCCCAGGATTCCGTTCTCGGAGTGGAGCACGACCCGGACCCCGGGCGGGACGTGGTCGGGGACGAGCGTCGGCAGGCCGATGCCGAGGTTGACGTAGCTGCCGTCGGTGAGTTCGGCGGCGGCCCGGGCGGCCATCTGGTCACGAGTCCACGGCATCAGCCGATGGTCCTTTCGAGGGTGAGACGTTCGATGGGCTTGTCCGCGGCCTGCTCGGGGGTCAGCTCGACGACGCGCTGGACGTAGATGCCCGGCAGGTGCACCTGGCCGGGGTCGAGGACACCGGGCTCGACGAGCTCTTCGACCTCGGCGATGGTGATCCGCCCGGCTGCGGCGGCCAGCGGGTTGAAGTTGGCCGCCGAGCGGTGGAAGACGAGGTTGCCGTGCCGGTCGCCGCGAGCGGCGTGCACCAGGGCGAAGTCGCAGGTGATGGCGTGTTCGAGGACGTACTCGCGGCCGGCGAAGGTCCGGGTCTCCCGCGGCGGGGACGCGAGCGCGACCGTGCCGTCGGCGGCGTAGCGCCAGGGCAGGCCCCCTTCGGCGATCTGCGTGCCGACGCCGGCGGGCGTGTAGAACGCGGGTATGCCGGCCCCGCCGGCACGCAAGCGCTCGGCGAGGGTGCCCTGCGGGATCAGCTCCACCTCGAGCTCGCCGGCCAGGTACTGGCGGGCGAACTCCTTGTTCTCGCCCACGTAGGAGGCGGTGACGCGGGCGGCGCGGCGCGCCTCGAGCAGGATGCCGAGGCCGCGTCCGTCGGTGCCGCAGTTGTTGGACACCAGGCGCAAGCCGCTGGTGCCGGTGTCGTGCACGGTCCGGATGAGGGTCTGGGGGATGCCGCACAACCCGAAGCCGCCGACCGCCAGGGAGGCGCCGTCGGGGATGTCGGCCACGGCCTGCGTGGCGCTCGGGATCACTTTGTCCATGGAAGGGGCCGCTCCTGGTGGCGGCCCGGGGCGCTCGCTCGCGGACGAGCGCCCCGGGCCGCGGTCTCGGTGGTGGTTACGGGCAGGTGTTGTCGAGGACGTAGTAGTTGCCGCCGGTTTGGCGCAGCTTGGTGCTGCCGTAGTAGACGTCGAGGCCGAGGTTCTGGGCGGAGCCGTTGGCCAGGGCGTAGCCGTAGGTGTCGTGCGCTCGTCCGGCGAGGACGTGGGCGTGGTTGGACGCGGTGAAGCAGGCCCCGGCCGGCGGGGTCGTGCTGGTGGGCGGGGTGGTCCCGGTCGTCGGAGTACCGGTGGCCGGGTTCTCGTGCGCGATGATGAACGCGCGCATCTCGGCCAGGGCGGTGTTGTCGGAGATGATGGTGAAGTGCGTCGGCGCCGCCGCGCCGGAGAGCAGGAAGTTCTCGTCGGCGCCCGCGAGTTTCGCGGTGTCGTAGGGGGCGGCGTTGGTGTCGTTGACCGACCGGATCGTCAGGTAGGCGATCGGTGGGTGGCCGGGCACTTCGGTGCCGGAGTTGAGCGCCGTCAGGAACGGCGAGCCGGCGTCGCCGAACTGCTGGCAGGAGCGGTAGAACTGGCAGCCGTTGTTCGTGGTGCCGTGCTGGGGGCCGGCGTAGCCGATGTACTGCGAGACCTTGTCCGCGCCGCCGAGGTTCTTGATGTAGTAGCGGGCCGCCAGGGTGGACGCCGACCAGGTCGCGAGCACGACCTTCGACGCACCGGTCTGGGCGCGCACCTGGTCGACCTCGGTGCCGAGTTCCTGGGCGGCTTTCGCCAGGTCCTGCGTCATGCTGCTGCTGTCGGTCCAGGTGAACAGCCGGTTCGCCGCCCACCCGTTCGACTGCAGGTTCGACTTCATCGCGTCCATGTTGGACGGGGTGCCGGTCATGCCCGGGACCATGATGACCGGGTCGTGGGTGGCGGTGGGAGCGGCACCGGCCGCGCCCGTGGTCACGGCGACAGCGGTGGCGACCACAGTGGCCAGTACGGCGGAACCGGCGGCCAGCAGGCGGGCCCGGCGGCCGGAGCCGGTCCGCGCCGCGGACGATGAGCGAGGTTGGGCAGGCATCGTTGCCTCCTTGAAACGACAGCACGAGGGGAACCTGGAATTGCGCTTTCGGCAGACCCGGTACGTCAAGATCCGTGGTCCGAGGTGCCAACACTGTAGGTAGCGCACCCCCGTCGGGGGCTATGTGCGAGCAGCACACGATTCAGCGGAGACCCGTGTGCCCATGAGGTCTCGCCGGCTCTGTGACAGCCGGACACATCGTGCGCTTCGGCGGTGTGAGCGGTTCACATTGTCGGGAAAGGCCCCGTTTCGTAGCGTGCCTTTCACGCTCTCGTCTCGGAGGAATGCACCAGTGACCCGTTTCGGCATCATCGGCGGCGGATTGATGGGCCACGGCATCGCCGTCGCCCTCGCCCAGGCGGGCCACCGCGCCGGCGTCTTCGACAACGACCCGGCGACGCTGGCCAGCCTCGGCGAACGCGTCGGCAGCGCGGTGCGCCGCACCGCCACGGCCGGGGCTCGGGTGGCCGCGATCGGTGACCGGGTCTCCGCGGTCGATTCACTGGCCGAGCTGGCGAAGCAGGCCGACGTCGTCATCGAGGCGGTCTCGGAGCGCTTGGCCGTCAAGCACGACGTGCTCGCGTCGCTCGAGCCGCACCTGGCGCCGGACACTCCGGTGTGGACGAACACCTCGGTGCTGTCGATCAGCGAGGTCGCCCGGGCGATGCTGCATCCCCGGCGGCTGGTCGGCGTGCACTGGTGGAACCCGCCGTACCTGATCCCGCTGGTGGAGATCGCCCCCGGTGCGGAAACCGGCCCGGATTTCGCCGACCACGCGCACGGCTTGCTCACGGAGCTGGGCAAGACGACGGTCCGGCTGCACCGCGACGTCCCCGGGTTCATCGGCAACCGCCTGCAGTTCGCGCTGGTCCGGGAGGCCCTGCACCTGCTCGCCGAAGGCGTGTGCGAACCCGGCACGATCGACACCGTCGTCCGCGCCGGCGTCGGGTTGCGGTGGACCGCGGTCGGGCCGATGGAGAACGCCGACTACATCGGCCTGGACCTGACCCGGGCGATCCTCGGGAGCCTCGCCTCCACCCTGTCCACCGAAAGTCACGAGTTTCCCGTGCTCGACCGGCTGCTGGCCCAGGAGCGCACGGGCCGCGCCGGCGGGCGAGGGCTGTTCGACTGGGGCGCCGGCCGCGCCGAGGAGGTGGCCGCCCGCCTGGCGGCCGGCATCCGCCACAACCTGTCCGGCCCGGCCTGAGTGGCCGGGCCGCGCGGCGCGGGTCACACTGATCACGGTGCGCCGGTCGACGGCGGATCTGCCCGGCCGTGCCGTAGCGGTGAGGAGAGACGATGCCGGCGGAACGGCGGTCGATGCTGCAGCTGCTGATCGACGACGCGGACCTCGAGGCGTTCGACGCCGCCGTGGCCGAGGCGCGCACCCGCGGCGTGTGCCCGGAAGCACTCGCCGAGGTCGAACGGGACCGGGCGATCGCGCTGCGGCTGCGGGAAACCCTCATCCGGCACCGGCGCAACGAGGCCGAGCTGCAGCTGCTCAACGACACCGCCACCGACCTGGCCTCGCTGCGCGACCTCGACTCGATCCTGCAGGCCATCGCCGACCGCGCCCGCCGGCTGGTCGAGTGCGACCTGGCCTACATCAGCCTGAGCGACCACGGCCGGGGCGACTGCTACATCCGCGCCGCGGCCGGGAACATCTCCGGCTTGCTGGTCGGCCTGCGGCTGCCGACCGGCGCCGGGCTCGGCGGAATGGTCGCCCGGACGGGGGAGCCCTACAGCCTCGAGTCCTACACCCGGGACGCCACCATCACCCACACCGGGCCGATCGACCGGACCGTCACGGCCGAGGGGATCGAGTCGCTGCTGGGGGTCCCGGTCAAGCTCAAGCAGGAGGTCATCGGGGTCCTGCTGGCCGCTCACCGCGCCGTCCGCTCGTTCAGCAGCCGTGACATCACCGCGCTGAGCATGCTCGCCAACCACGCCGCCGTGGCGATCGAGAGCTCACGCCTGCTGACCGCCGCGCAAACCGCCGTCGAAGACCTGCGCGTCGCCAACGCCACCATCGGTTCCCACGTCGGCGACCTCGAACGCACCGCCGAGGTGCACGAACGGCTGAGCAAGCTGGTGATCCAGGGCAAGGGGGTCGAGGAGGTCGTGCACGCCACCGCGGCGGTCGTGCCGGGACACGTCCTGGTCGTCGACGAGCACGGCGCCACCGTGGCCACCGCGGGCGGGGACGGGGACGAGCCGCCACCGGGCTTGGCCGAGGCCGGCATCGAGGCGCGCCGGTCCGGCCACACCCTGGTCCGGGACCGCCTGTGCGTGGTGCCGATGATCACCGA
This sequence comes from Amycolatopsis sp. NPDC024027, assembly GCF_040638975.1. Taxonomy (NCBI): domain Bacteria; kingdom Bacillati; phylum Actinomycetota; class Actinomycetes; order Pseudonocardiales; family Pseudonocardiaceae; genus Amycolatopsis; species Amycolatopsis sp. NPDC024027. The sequence continues at coordinate 128,618 of NZ_JBEZYY010000006.1, read as the reverse complement.
ATCCGAGCCGCTGGGCATCCTCGTCCACCTCGGCACGACGAGCATCAGCGAGACCGACCGGCGCATCCTGGAACGCGCCGCCCTGGTCGCGGCCCTGGTGCTGGTCACGCGGCGGCGGATGGCCGAAGCCGAGGCGCGGGTGCGCGGCGAACTGCTCGGGGAGCTGCTCAGCGGGAAACCCCAGGACTACGACCTGCTCCGGCATCGCGCCGCGATCCTCGGCGTCGACCTCGACGCCTGCCGGGTGCTGGTGGTGGCCCACCTGGACGGGGCGGCGCGGGAGCGGACGTATCCGGCCCTGGCCGCGCTGGCCCGCCGGTTCCGCGGCCTGGCCACCCACCACCACGACACCGTCGTCCTGCTCGCCCCCGGCGAAGACGCACGCGCGGTGGCGCACGCCGCCGCACGGGAGCTGTCGCGCGCCACCCGCAACCGCGTCACCGCCGGGTCCGCCTGCGTGTCGCACCCCACGGCCGTGGGCACGGCCCACGACGAAGCGGCGAAGTGCATGCGGGCGTTGCTCGCCCTCGGCCGCCACGGCGAGACCGCGACGGCGGGCGACCTCGGGTTCGTCGGCACGTTGTTCAACGGCCGCCCCGACGTCGCCGGCTTCGTCACGGCGACGCTCGGACCGGTCCTGGTCTACGACCGCGAGCACCACGCCGATCTGGTGCGCACCCTCGAAGTCTTCTGCCAGACCAACCAGAACGCCCGCAGCACCGCGCAACTCCTGCACCTGCACCACAACACCGTGTCCCAGCGCCTCGCGCGGGTCGGCCGCCTGCTCGGTGCCGGCTGGCGCGACGCCGACCGGCTGCTGGAGATCCAGGTCGCCTTGCGGCTGCACAGCGTCAGCGGCACATAGCCGCGGCCCTTCCAGTGTGCCGGCGGCACATCGCGGTCACGACGTCGTGCTGCCTAACCTGAGGCCCCGCATCGACGCGGAGACGATGGAGGGCCCATGAGAAAAGCTGTCCGCACCGCCGTTCTGGCGATTCCCCTGCTCGCCGCGATCGCCGCCGCACCACCGGCGCGGGCCCGGACCGAAGGCACGCGGTGCGCCGGTCTCGACGGCGTCCGGATTCCCGCCGCCACGATCGGCCCGCGCACCTCCGGCGGCCGGGTCACCGCGACCCGGCTGGTCGAGGCCACGACGACCACCGGGAGGTACTGCCTCGCCGAGGCCGCCATCAAGCCCGTCGATCCGGCGGCGCCGTCGATCAAGCTGCAGATCGCGTTGCCCGGCCGGTGGAACCACAACGCCTTGATGTTCGGCGGAGGCGGTTACGACGGCACCATCCCGAACCTCGCGGCGAACGTCCCGTTCGGACCCGACGACCAGCCCGGCCCGCTCGCCCGCGGCTACGCCACCTTCGCCGGCGATTCCGGCCACCAGGCCACGCCCGGCTTCCCGCCCAGCACGACCCTCGACGGATCGTTCGGACTCAACGACGAAGCCGTCCGCAACTTCGCCGGCGACGCCCTGAAGAAGACCCGCGACGCGGCCCGCTACCTCATCGGGCGGTACTACGACGGCGCGAGCCCCCGCCACAGCTTCTTCGCCGGCGGCTCCAGCGGGGGAAGGGAAGCCCTCGCCGTCGCCCAGCGCCGGCCCGCCGACTTCGACGGCGTCATTTCCGCCTACCCCGCCTGGAACGCGGTCAGTCTCGACCTGTTCTTCGGCTACGAAACCCGGATCCTCGCCCGGCCTGGGGCGTTTCCCGGCCCCGCGAAGCAAAGTCTGCTCCACCGCAGTGTCATCGCCGCCTGTGACGGCGGCGACGGACTCGCCGACGGCGTCGTGTCCGATCCGGACGGCTGCCACTTCGACCCGGAAACGCTGCGCTGTGCCGCGGGCGCCGACACGGGCGACACGTGCCTGTCCGACGCGCAGATCGACGCCGTCGAGAAGCTTTCCGCGCCACTGACGTGGAACTACCGCCTGCGCAGCGGAGAACGCGGCTACCCGGGCTTCCCGTTCCTTTCCGGCGCCACCATGACGACCGCGCTGCTGGGCATGGGCACCCAGGCTCCCGCATCGCCCATGCCGGCCACCGCCGGCTACGGGCCGCAGTTCTGGGACCAGTGGGTGCGCTACCTGGTCACCCGCGATCCGGCGTACGACTCCCGCACGCTCGACCCCCGCCGTCCGGGGGAGTGGACGCCGCGGATCAGCGCGCTCTCGGAGCTACAGGACGTCAACGACCCCGACCTCCTGCCCTTCGCCCGCGCCGGCGGGAAGCTGCTGATCCTGCACGGTGCGGCCGACGAGCTGGTCAGCCCCCGCGCCACCGCCCAGTACTTCGAGCGCGTCCAGCAGACGGTCGGCCGTCAGGCCACCGACCGGTTCGCCCGCTTCTACGTCGTGCCCGGCGCCAACCACGTCAACGTCGGTGCCGCCTTCGCCGCCGGCTGGGATTCGTTGTCCGCTTTGGAGAACTGGGCCGAGCGCGGGACGGCCCCGGCGAACCCGGTCGTCACCGACGTCGGCCCGGACCACGGGCACCGCACCCGGCCGCTGTGCCGGTACCCCACCTGGCCCCGGTACACCGGCGGAGATCCGGATGTCGCGGGCAGTTTCACGTGCCGGCCCTGATCAGGGCGATGGTCTTCCTGGCGACCGCCGTCCTCGCGACCATGCTCGCCGCTACGAAGCCGGAATGCGGTGGTACCCGTCCGACCAGAAGTCCTTGTCCAGACGGTAGCCGTCGATGAGGAAGCAGTCGGGATCGTCGCGGAACCCGGGTAGCTCGCGCGCGGCACGGATAACGTTACGGATTGGCTGGGCACCAGCATTCCCGCGTTGCCGGCCGATGCGCCTGTTCCCGGAGCCGGGTCGAGCACGAGCACGTCCGCCCCGCTTCTGGCGAGGTGGAAAGCAGTGCAGGTCCCGATGATCCCGCCACCCACGATGGCGACATCTGCGTGCGTCGCATCCACGAACCTTCGCCTCCCCGGTCGGGCCAGAGCGCCATTCCGCACGGTGCCCGGCCGGAAAACGGTGCCGGTCGAAGGAAATTCGTGCGGATGCGGACTCGCTGATGGCACGACTGTAGGAGCCGAAGGGTGGTTACCGGCAGGAGCCCCTGCTGTCCCAGCGGACACAGGGGCAGAGCCGGCAGAATGTCCGCGCCGGTCGGAACGACCGGCGCGGACAGCGGTGGAGTCAGCGGGTGGGAATTCCGGTGTTGCCCGAGGCGAGCAGGGCGCCGGTGTGGCTGCTGTGCTGGTCGGCCGCCGCGACGAAGGTGTACCTGGACGCGTCCCCGTTGAGGTTCGGCGTCCAGCACCGCCGCTGCCCCGGCAGCACCTTCCCGTTGCCGCCGGTGCTGTCGCAGGTCACGGTGCCGACCGGCGCGCCGTGGTCATAGCGCGTGAGGTAGGCCTGCGCGTACTGGCTCGTCGTCATGGCCTGGTTGAAGAGCACGAACGCGAAATACAGGCTGCCCTGGCGGCACAGCTGGACCTCGCCGACGATGACGTCGTTGGTGGCGATCACCGCGGCTCGCGGCGTCACGAGCGTCTGGTAGCCGGCGCTGTTCTGGCAGTCCGGGCTCGAGCGGACCTCCGCCGAAGCCGCCGGCGTGAGCCCCAGGACGGCCGCGCTCGCGATCGCGAACGCCGCGACGGTTTTCTTGAACATGTGTTCCTCCCCGTTCCGGTGTGGCCGGCGATCCGGCAGCGGCGCTGCCGACGCGACCCACATCGCCGACACGCGCGAACGGTGCGATGGGTTTAGTGAAGCGGGGGCGAGCTGGTCCCGGCCGACCACCTGCTGTCTCCGCGCCCCGGCACGGCCTACAGTGGACTTTCGGCACGAGGCGAGCCGCGGAACCAGAAGGGATCCTTCCATGACCGACCACTGGCACCGCCCGCTCCGGCACATCAAAGGCGGCGAACTCTCCGGTAACACGGCACAGACCAGCGGGATGCGACGGCTGGAAGCCGTCTCGGGCCGGACGGTGGGCTCGGAGAAGGTGTGGATGGGGGAGACCCACATCGGACCCGCCACCAACTCCGGCGACCACCACCACGGCGAGGCGGAGACCGCGATCTACGTCAAGTCGGGCCATCCGGTGTTCGTCTTCGCCGAAGGTGACGAGGAGATCCGGCTGGAGGCGGGTCCGGGCGACTACATCTTCGTGCCGCCGTACGTCCCCCACCGGGAGGAGAACCCGGGCGGCGAGGACGCGGTCGTGATCATCGCGCGCAGCAGCCAGGAGGGCATCGTGGTGAACCTGCCGAGTCTCTGGGCGCCGGTGGACAAGCCGGCGGGCTGAGCCACCCGGCGTCGACGTGGCAGCGTCATGCGACCGTCTCGTCCTGGCGCGGCCAGGGGGTGGTCGCGACGAAGTCCTCGAACGACCGCGGCGGGCGGCCCAGGGCGCGCTGGACACCGTCGGCCGGGTCGGTGCCGCGGCCGTCGCGGAGATCGACCAGTAGCCCGGTGAGCAGGTTCGCCACGTGTTCCGGGACGCCGTAACGGACTTGCCGCTCGACGAATGCCTCCGGGGCGACGTCGAGGTAGTCGATCTTCCGGCCGGTGGCCCGCGCGATGAGGGCGGTCGCTTCCGCGAAGCCGACTGCTCGCGGGCCGGTCAGCTCGTAGACCTGGCCGTGGTGCCGGTCGTCGGTCAGCGCTGCCGCGGCGACCTCGGCGATGTCCTCGGCGTCGACGAACGGGGCTCGTCCCTCGCCGGCCGGGAGGGTCAACACGCCGTCGCGGATGCCCGCGGCCCACGGGCCCTCGCTGAAGTTCTGCGCGAACCAGTTCGGGCGCAGGACGGTCCAGCCCGCGCCGCAGCCGCGGACGGCTTCCTCGGCGGCGTGCAGGGGATGGCCGGCGTCACCGGCGCGCGGGGCGGACAGCAGCACGAGCCGGCGGGCGCCCGCCGACACCGCTTCGGCCACGAACCGCGGGAGCCGGTCGCCGGCACCCAGGTTCGGTTCCACGAGGTAGACGGCCGTGACACCGGCCAACGCGGACGGCCAGGTCGCCGGGTCGGCGAGGTCGAAGCCGTGGGTACGGGAGGCGACCCGGGCGGCGGCGCCCAGCTGCCGGGCGACGCGGCGGCCGGTCTTGCCGGTGCCGCCGAGAATCAAGGTGGTCATGTCGGTAAGCCAACCCGCGAACGTCGAGACGATCCATGGGTGAAAACCCGGAATACCTTTGTCAGCGTCTACAGTGCGGAGATGGACGTCCTCAGCGACCTGCTGCAGCGGGCCCACGCCGGCCACGCGCTCGTCCGGCAGCTGATCCAGCGCCCGCCGTGGTCGCTGGCCTTCGCCGAAGCCCCACCGCTCACGCTGGTGGCCACGCTCGGCGGCCACGCGTCGCTGCGCGTCGGCGACGCCACGCCGGTGCGCCTCGCCGCCGGAGACCTGGCGCTGATCAGCGCCCCCGCGTACACGATCGCCGACGACCCGGGCACCCCGCCGCAGCTGGTGATCCGGGGGACGAAGAAGTATCCGGTCACCGGCGCGGAGCAGGTGAGAAACCCGGCGCCGCGCACCTACGGCGACAGCACGCCCGGCGCCACGACCATGCTCCGCGGTGCCTACGAGCTCCACGGCGCCGCCGCGGAACGGCTGCTCGCCCTGCTCCCGCCGCTGGCGGTGGTGCCCGCCGGGCCGCGGACCCGAGGCGCCCTGGACCTGCTCGCCGCCGAGGTGGCCTGCGACGAGCCGGGCCAGGACGCCGTGCTCCGCCGGCTGCTGGACCTGGTGCTCGTGCTGGCGCTGCGCGGCTGGTGCGCCCGGATGGAGCCGCCACCCGCTTGGTACCGGGGGCTGAGCGACCCCGGCGTCGGCGAAGCCCTGCGCTCGCTGCACACCGAGCCGGCGCACCGGTGGACGGTCGCCGAGCTGGCCGCCCGGGCCGGCCTGTCCCGCGCCGCGTTCGCCGCACGCTTCGCGCGCCTGGTCGGCGAGCCGCCGCTGACCTACCTGACCGGCTGGCGGATGACGCTGGCCGCGGACCTGTTGCGCGACACCGAAGACACCGTCGCCGCCGTGGCCCGAGCGGTCGGGTACGACGACCCGTTCGCCTTCAGCGTCGCCTTCAAACGCGTCCGTGGCACCAGCCCGTCGGACTGGCGCCGCGGCCGGGTGACTCCCATTTCGTGATCGCTCGTACCCGATTCACGCTCAGCGGCAGGAACGTGTTCGCGCTTTCGGCCCGGCCTGGTCTTGGCAGCACGAGAAGGAAACAGCCGCACCCCAGTCGTTCAACTATGCGCTGCTGGACGGGGAGGAGACCGCGATCCTCGGCTGCGTGTACATCGACCCGCCCGAGCGCACCGGTTCCGACGGTGAGGTGTCCTGGTGGGTGGTGGACCCTCGTCGGTAGCGAAGTGGAGCGTGCGCTCGATACGTCCCAAGCGGTGACTGGATCGGCGGACTAGGTGCTCGCCGCACTCGGAGTTCTCGCAGCAGAGCCTCCTGCGCTGGAGGTGCGGGTCGGGATCCGCGATTTCCCGACCTGACGAACGCAACGTGCCGCGGCCTCGGATGCGGGCCGGGTGTGGTTCAGGCGAGATCCTGGGGGTGCAGCACGATGCGCCCGTGGGTCTTGCGGCCGGCCAGGGCCCGGTAGGCGTCGCGCACGGCGGTGAGCGGGTACGTTGCGGCGATGGGGATGTGCAGGTCGCCGGTGGCGGCGAGGGCGGCCAGTTCGGCCAGGGCCGGGAGTCCGCCGGCGTCGGTCGTTCCGAGGGATTTGACGCCCTTCTCCTTTGCGCCGCGGTAGTCGACGACGGTGTCGATGCGGTCTTTCGGAACGCCGAGGTCGAGGGCGAGGTCGAGGTAGCCACCACCGACGGTGTCGATGAAGGCGTCGGCCCGGCCGGTCGCGGCGAGGATCCGGTCCTGTTCGCCGTCGCCGTACCGGACGGGCTCGATGCCGTGGTGGCGAAGCAGGTCGAAGTGCGCGTCACTGGTCAGTCCGATCACCCTCGCGCCGGCACGGAGTGCGAGCTGGGCGGCGGTGAACCCGACACCGCCCGACGCACCCGAGATCACGACGGTCTCGCCCGGCCGGGGGTCGACCGCCCGGATGGCACCGAGGCCCGCCATCGGGGTGGTGTAGAGCGAGCCCGCCACGTCCCAGGAGAGGGTGTGGGGCTTGTGCACCAACTGGTCTGCGGGGATGGCGACGAACTGGGCGTGGGCGTCCCAGCTCTGGAGCCGCCCCAGCACCGCGTCCCCGACGGCGAAGCTGAGCACGTCGGCACCGGCCGCCACGATCTCACCGGCGAGATCGCGGCCCGGCGTGTACGAACTGCCGAGCAGCGCCGGTAACGCACCGGGGTTGAGCGCACCGGCTTCGACCCGCACGACCACTTCGCCCGGGCCGGCCACGGGCTCGGGGACGTCGGCGAGGTAGATCCCGTCGATGCCCGAAAAACGGTCGTACCGTACTGCTTTCATCGTGTCTCCTGGGTTTGCGCGTGAGTTCGAGCCGGCCGGATCGCGGGAGAGGGCGCTCAGGTGCGGCGCAGGAGTGGCAAGAGGATGTCGTCGACGAGATGCGCAACGAAGGCGGCGTCGCACGGCTCGCCCACGACGACGAGGCGATGCACGATCACCGCGGGTGCGACTTCGGCGAACAGCGCTCCCGCCCCGGGTGCCAGAGGCTCGGCCCCAAGTCTGTCGATCATCGCGGTCTGGTCTCGCCGCAGGATTTGCCGCATCTCCCGGGCGAGCCGCGCGTCGGTGCGCATGCCGGTGAACAAGGCCCCGAGCAGCCCCACGTCCTGTTCGGAAATGCTCCGCGCGAGCCATGTCGCCAGGGAATGCACGTTCTCCCGAAGGCTCTCGCCTGCCGGCTGCGGGGGCTTCGCGGGTGCACGGCGCTCGACCGCCGCGGTGACCAGCGCCGCCTTGTCGCGGTACCGCCGGTAGATCGTCGTCTTCGCGGCCCCGGAGCGCCCGGCCACCGCCTCGATCGAGAGCTGCTCGTACCCCACCTCGGTCAGCAGGGACAGTGTCGCGTCGAGAATGGCCAGGTCGCGGGCGTGATCCCGCGGCCGTCCCGTCGCCGAGGGCTGAGTCGTGTCGCTGGACGCCAAAGTGCTCACCCGATTTCGATACGCTACGGTCGCGTATCGAAAGTACCTCAGTGGGTTTCCGCGCCGCAACCTGCGGCTCCGGCATCGGCCCGAGGTCGGATGATGGGGCTCTGGCGGCTCCCGGTGCGAGACTGGGCGACGACTTGACGACGCGAAGGAGCTCGCCTTGGCCTCTGATGCCCTTGACCGACCGGTCCCGACGTCCAGCGAGCCGGTCCTTGCGTTGCTGGACAAGGCCATCGGCTTGCAGGCACCGCTGGTGCGCAAGAACATCGCCCGAGCCCGTCAGCGCAACCCGGAGGCGACACCGGCGGAGGTCGTGCGCACCTTGGAGCGGATGTACGTCAGTGCCCTGGCGGGCACCGGGGCCGCGGTCGGTGCCACCGCGGCCGCGCCCGCCGTCGGCACCGGGGTCGCGCTGGCGTTGTCGGCGGGGGAGGCGTTCTCTTCGCTCGAACTGAGCGCCCTGTTCGTGCTTTCGGTCGCCGAGGTCCACGGTGTTCGGCTGGACGAGATCGAACGCCGGCGGACGCTGGTCATGGGGATCCTGCTGGGCCAGTCGGGTTCCAACGCGATCGTCGGCAAGGTCGCCGAGCGCACCGGTCAGCACTGGGCCCGCCAGCTCGTCAGCAGGGTGCCCGCGGCGACGTTGCGTCAGATCAACAGCGTCCTGGGCAAGAACTTCATCACCAAGTACGGCGCCAAGCAGGGCATCATCGTGCTCGGCCGGGTGGCTCCGTTCGGCATCGGCGCGGTGATCGGCGGTGGCGCGAACGCCACCCTCGCCGGGCTCGCGGTCCGAGCCGCCCGACGCGCGTTCGGCCCCGCGCCACAGTCATGGCACGAGGCGCAGTCGGATCCCCTGTCTCCCGACTCCCAGCTCGCGGATGGTTGAGCGCGCCTGTCCGCGGCCCGCATTGCGGTATGTGAGTGCGCTCGCGTGTCGGCTGGCGGAATCGTCGACTCGGTGCGCGCTCCGCAGACGAGAATCTCGGCTGCCGACCTGTAAACCAGTGCCGATTGGCGCCCGGGGAATGCCCCTTGGGGCAAAAATGCGTACCCGTCCGCACGTTCGATCGGGCGGCCTCGCAGTTCTGCGACACTTTACCATCTCGGGGATGGGCACAGTTCGTCAGCAGGAAGCGGCGGCTCATGAGCCGGAACCGCGAGATCGTGCCACCGCAAGGTTTGCTGGTCCGCCGGGTCTGTTCGCCTTGCAGCGCAGCGCCGGCAACGCTGCGGTGGCGGCCATGGTGCAGCGTTGCGGTCCGCGCCCTTGCGATTGTTCCGGTGAAGAAAAGCAGGAGTACATGGCGGGGACCGCTGTGCAACGTGCTTCCCTTCCGGGGTTGGTGCTCCGGCAGGTGGCAGTGCCCGCCGGTGGAGGCGCCAACGGCCGCGACCCGTGCCTGGACCTGTTGCAGGCCATCATCGACTTGCTCGACGAGGTCGCGAAGCGCTTCCGGGATGCCCAGGATGACCCGCACGAGTTGTTCAAGTTCCACCGTCACCGCGACGAGGCGCATCCTGATCACGGCTCTTGGGACGGCCATCGCGACAAGTTCCACGAGAAGAGGGATGAGCTCCGCCGCAAACTTGCCGAATGGGACGCGAACGACGACTGTGGGAAGCTTCGTCTGTCCGAGCAGCAGCAGGAAGACCTGACCGAGGCCAGGGACTTCGGCGGGAAGGATTACCCGGCCAAACCGGCTCGCACCTTGCGCGAGGCCGAAGAGTCGGAGCAGGAGTCCATTTGGGACAAGCTGCGCCGGCCCCTGCCGGGGTGGGTGGTCAACACCCTGATCGCACTCGGGGCGTTCGCGCTGGCGGTCGTTCTCGTGGTCGCCTTCGCCACCGGAGCAGGAGAGGTTGCCCTGGCCGTAGCCGGTGTCGGGCTGGTACTGGGATTGGCCATCAAGGCCGCCATGCGCGCGGCCGGAGTCCGTGACACGTCGGAAGAAGCCTGAGCTCGCCATCTGGTGGATCCGGTATCGAAAGCACTTCATGTCGACTATATGTCGCCGCGTGAACAGGCACTGCGGGCCAGGGAGCTGCCACGATGGATTCCACGACGTCCGCATTGCTGGGGGCCGCCATCGGCTCCGCCGCGGCGCTCGTCAGTGCGTCCCTGGCTTCCTTCGTGGCCTTGCACAACGAGCGCAAGCGTCGTGAGGAGGCCGCGCGGGCGTCTGCTGTGCAATCCCTGCGCACAGCTGCGGCGGCCGCCTTCACGGAGTTCTACAACTTCTCCCACGCCATCAGCTGGATAACGTGGTACGCGAAACACGACCCGGTCTCGGTCGACGCGCAGATGGCCGGCTCGTACGAACAGGAGAATCACGCGGTCATCCCGAAGCTGCAAGGGGCATTGGCGGTGGTGGCCAGTCTCAGCTTGACCGTGTACGAGGAACTTCAGCCTCTCGTCCACCGCCTCTTCGTGCTCGACAAGCACGTGTCGACAGCCGTGGTGAGACTCCGAGACGACCGGGCCGGCGCGATCGCCTCATTGGGAACGCTTCTCGACGACGTCAACGAACTACAGGACAGCCTGCCTGCTGAGCTGAACCGAGTCATGAAGGTTGCCCTGTCGGACATCTGAGAACCGGCCGGCCTCAGCGGTCATCGAGTTCTCGCCAGTATGCGAGCCGGTCGAGGGCGGCGGTTGCGCCGGCAGGGTTGCCGGATGCGGTCAGCCAATAGGCGAGGTTGTCGAGCGTGCGCAGAGTTTTGGGGTGGTCGGGGCCCAAGGAGCGGAGCCTCTCGTCGAGGAGTCGTTCGAACTCGGCCGCCGCAGCTGCGGGATTACCGATTTCTCCCCGCCAGTAGGCCAGATTGTTTCGAGTGGTCGAGGTATCGGGGTGGTCGCGTCCCAGGACGCGGAGCTGGATGTCAAGGAGGCGTTCGTACTCCTCGGCCGCACCGGCGGGGTCGCCGGTGCGGGTCCTCCAGTAAGCCAGGCTGTCGCGGGTTTGCAGGGTGTCGGGGTGCTCAGGACCCAGCACCCGGATCCGGTCGTCGAGGACCCGTTGAAACTCCGTAGCCGCGCCGGCGGGATCACCTGCTTCACCTTGCCAACGGCCAAGGCTGTGGCGGACGGTCAAGGTGGTGGGGTGGAAGTGCCCGAGCTGCTGTTCGGCGATTGAGCGCAGCTGCGTGAAGTACGTGCGGGCCTCGGTCACCAATCCGGCGTCGCCGAGGCTCCGGCCGGCGCGGAACAGGATGGGGTGCGCGCCTGGAGTGCGTCGGCAGCGGCGTGGGTGACACGCTTGAGGCCGGCCTTGGGCATCGCCTCGCGAGTGGCGCGCTGCACGAGTGCGTGCACTCGTACGGCCCGAGCTGCCGAATCCGGGCTGCGGGTGATCAGGGTGAGCCGGTGCAGGCATCCGAGAACATCGGAGGCTTCCTCCGTGTCGATTTCCCGCGCGGTGATCGCCGTGAGCAGACCGGTGACGGCGCTGGTGGCGAAAACGTCGGTGGGGATGCCGTTGGCGTCGAGCACGCTGGCAACGTCGAGTATCGGTCGGGCCAGCCCGGTGGGTTCAAGCTGGTTCGCGTGCTCGATGGACAGGGACCACGTCGTGGCGATGGTGGCCCGTTGCTGGTCGGGGAGTCCGCCGGTTTCGGGGAACAGCGTGGCCAGCCGACGGCGACAGTCGTTCCACCGTGCAAGGTAGGCGGTGCATGACAGGTCGCGGTCGATCATGTAAGCAACGGCTTGTGCCAAGGCCAGGGGCAAAAACCCCAGGCTGGACGCAAGCTCGGTGATGTTGTCGCGCAGGAGCGGTTGATCGGCGAGCGCGTCGCGGAGGTAGCTGTGCGCCTCTTCGTAGGTGAACACACCGATGTCGATCTGGCGACGGCCGGGTCCTCGCAATGCGGCATCGCGGCGGCGGGTGGTCACGATGACCCGCCCGGTTTCCACAGCCGGTGGCCACAAGCCGTCGAGGTCGTGCGGTTGTCGAAGGTCGTCGAGCACGATCAGCCAGCGCGCCTCGGTGGTGGCCAGCCAGGAGAGCAGGCGGCGCGCACCGCGGTCGGCATCGGGATCGGTGTGACCGTCCAGCTCGGTCGCCAGTTCGGCGTATGCGGAAACAATCGCGTCTCGTGACCCCGGCCGTCACCCAGACCAGCAGGTCGAGCATGCCTGCTGCCCAGGCCTGCTCCGCGTAGGCAAGGGCGATTTGAGTTTTGCCGACGCCGCCGAGCCCGGAGATCACTCCCGTGCGAACCGCGGTGTCGCCGTGTTCGAGAATGTGGGCGAATTCGTCGATGGCTCCACGGGGCTGGAGCGCCGTAGCGTGTTGGGGCATCGACACGGTCCGGTACGGCAGAGTCACGACCGGTCGGGGAGGGCTGCGCAGGTGGACGCCGCCGTAGACGGTGCCGATCTGCGTGAGGCGCCCGGCGACGTCGCCGGAAGCCAGGTTCGTCGCGCGAACGGGTTGGTCGGGACCGTGGCCCATCCGCCGAGTATCCCGCATCAATCGCTCGGTGCCGGCCCGGCGCTCTGCGGCATGAGCGGATGGGGGCAGATCGCCGTCTGGCACCGCCGCCCCGATTACGATTCGGGCAGAGGAGTAAGGCTGAGGGCCGCGAGTGCGCGAACTTCGCCGCACGTATACCCGACCAGCGGCATGACCCGATGTTCGCGACTTTAGCCACCGGCTGCGGGTGGCTGGAAAGTTCGACGGTGGTTCGCTGGGCGCCGTTACTGTGGGCGGCGTGGAGCGCCGTGTCGACCTGAGCAGTCTTGACCTGGACCGGGCGGCCGTGATCGTCGCCGGCCGGCGCGTCGGCTGGCGTGAGCTGAGGCTCGTGGCTGATGAGCTCACTTGGATGGACAACGACGTCTCCTGGGCAGCGCCGCTGCTGCGGGATCGCGGCCAGGCGCGTCGGCCGATGTCGTTGGGTGTGCGGGTGCACGGGGATGCGGGGGAGGCGGAGTTCGTGCTGTACGTCGGCGGCTGGGTGGACGTTGCCGTCATCCGCCCAAGCATCGACGAGCCGGCCGCCAAGTACGTCGAACTGGACGACGTCGAGGAGTTCGGGCTCGTGATCGACCGCGTCATCGAGCTCCTTATTTGAACCGGTCAGGCGCAACAGGCGGTCTTCGAACGCGGCAAAGGTTTGCAGGCGGGTTCTACTCGGTATGAGCGAGCACCGTGGCTAGTCTTCGGCGGATGGGCGCACGTCCCTGTGCGACCGGCACAGCCTCGGGAGTCGACTGTGGCCGGCGGCACGTTGCCTGCATACATCTCCCATAGTGTGTAGCCATGGTGTCGAAGGCATGGGCCGTCCAGGTCGTTGAGCGGCATCTGGCCGGGTGGCCGGCACGGGGCCAACCGAAGATGGTGATCACGGCCATCAGTCCACACCGGCTTGGCTGGGTGATCAGCAGTCAAAGCGATCGCTACGTGCGCACACGCGAATTCATCGACATGGTGGTGGGCCACGGGCCCTTCCTGGTCGATGGGGTGGACGGCAGCCTGCACACGGTGCATGCGACCGTTGATTTCGAGACCGGTGAGTGGATCGAGGACTACCTCGAGCAGGTTCGCGGACATGAACGCGGTGACCCGCTACGGCCTCGGATCACAGAGCTGCTCGATTCCGGTCAGCGCCTCGACGCGCTCCGGCTTGTGCGGGCGTCCGCGCCCGACCTCGGAGTGCAAGGGGCCAAGGAGTACCTCGAGGCTGCCGCAGCCGGCTCGCCGGTTCCCGAGCACCTACGCGCTCGCTTGCCGCCACCGCGGGTCGGGCGTCGGGTGTGGTGGCGTCTGTCGGGCCCGAACCCGGAGCCATGACCGCTGGCTTCTGCCTTGCGTACGGGTCGCATCGACTTGGGCGGGTGCACATCCAACAGACCGGCCACGCTCAGCGGCGCGACTGCGGCGTGCCTACGCGATCAACGGCAGAGGCGGATATGCAGTTGCCGAACGCCACCGCCGCTTGGATCCTCTGCGGATGAGTTGCTCTTCGGTCGACATCCGGTACGGCACGACAGACGACGCGGAGGCTGTATGCGATCTCGCGGGTCAGCTGGCACAGTCGTTTCCGTTCTCGAAAGCCCGGTTCCACGACAACTACGCAGCAGTGCTGTCGACCGATGACGCCTGCCTCCTGGTCGCTGTCAACAGCAATGGCGTCCTCGGCTATCTGCTGGGATTCAATCACCGTACGTTCTACGCGAATGGTCCGGTGGCCTGGGTTGAGGAGATCCTTGTATGCGCACAGGCGCGGGGCCGCGGCGTCGGCCGTGCTCTGATGCGGGAGTTGGAGCGTTGGGCGACACAGCGGAATTGCGCCCTTTCCGCCCTGGCTACCCGACGCGCGGCGCCGTTCTACCTGGCTTTGGGGTATGAGGAATCAGCGACCTATTTTCGCAAGGTGCTGCCGACGCGAGAACTGCCCTGACCGTTCGGCTTCGACCAACGGCTTCTGGTCGGCGGGCACGCGTTCGAGCCGGAGCGGGACCGATGCCGACCAGGCTCGCCGCGCCTCCTGCGCAGCAACCAACCCATCCCGGAAACGCGACTCGATCGCTTCTGCCGATGCGCGCTCATCGGCAATAGCGGACGTTTGACAGCCGTACTTTCGATACGGGCCCCGGAACCAGCTCGGCGCGGTCGGGTCTGCAGGTTCAGCGGGCTGAACTCGTCGACGCAGAGCCCCCCGGCCCGACCTGGACCCGTTGGGGCGCGCACCGAGCCGGGCTTGGCGTGTATCGGCTCAGCCGGAGACCGCTGTTGACGCCGGACAGGCCCGTGGGCGGTCGCGGCGCGGGAGCGGAACGGCCCGATCGGCATCGCCGCCACGCCCGAGGTGGACCTCGCCGGCCTGACCGCCCGCGACGACGGCGTCGCCGGCGCACCAGCCCCGACCGCCACTGCGCCCGACGCCGCGGCGGCAACGGCGGTAACGAACCCGGCCCCCGGCGCCGGCAACCTGACCTGCGTAGACGGGCTCGAGCGAGCCAGTACCGACGGCACGTTCGACTGCATCGTCAATGCCGCGGCCCCGCTACGAGGAAACCCAGCAAGCTGTCGCCAGGGCGGACCACATCGCCAAGCGGCTGGGACCGACCGGACCCGGGACGAATTACCCGTTCACGGCTACAGGCACCGGTCACCCGGCAGACCTGGCTGGACGTCAACATCTGGATCGGCACCAGCGGCGCCTGCGACGTCTCCAGGTGCCAGGCCCGCCCTTGTCCCGGATGTCCGCGACGCGATCGGTTGTTTGGCGACGTCACCCATTTCAGATCAGCCGCGCCAGCTGCGCCCGAATGGCAGGCCCCTCCGCGTGGCCGAGTTGCTCGAGGATCACCAAGGCTTGACGCAGCGCTGCTTGCTCTGCTTGGTCGTTGCCGGTGGTGCGGTGGACAGCGGCGATGTGGCGCAGTGTGGTCGCCTGCGTGTAGAAGTTGCGGTTCTGCTCCCGGATGCGCAGGGCTTCGAGGTAGCAGGTCAATGCCTGTTCCGGATCACCGGCCCCCAGGTATGCGCTGCCCAGGCAGCCCAGCGTATGGGCCAAGCCGTCCGGGTCTGTGTCGAGGCTGCGGAACAGGTCGAGGGCTTGCCGGCTGTAGTCCAGGGCCTCGGCATGGCGTCCCGCTTCGATCAGGCACCAACCGATGTTGTTCAGTGCTTTGGCTTCCCAGACGTCGGCGCCGCTTGCGCGGGCGAGCGTCAGCGCACGTGTGGTGCGGTCAAGAGCGCGCGAGGTGTCGCCGGCGCAAACGTCAAGGTAGCCAAGCGCGTAGTTCGTGTGCGCCTGACCGGTGATGTCATCTCTGAAGAGCTCGAGCGCGCGGCTGAGGTGGTCCCGGGCTTCGTCGAGTTCGTCCCGACGGCAGAGCGCGCGGGCGAGCAGACGGTGGGCGTACGCCTGACTGTTGGTGTCGGCGACTTGTTGCGCCGCGGCGAGTCCGGCGCGCTGGGTGCTGACGAAGTCGCGCCAGTGCCCGTGTCGGTCGAGATGAGTGACGAGTGAGCGAGCCAACCGCCAGGTGTGGCTGCTGGGCCATGCCCGATCTTCGATCAGGGCGACGAGAACGGCGTGTTCGGCGGCGAACCATGCGGCGGCTTGTTCGGCATCGGTGAAGGTTTCGGGGCATGTCCCGAGCTGTGGTGGCTCGAGCGTGAGAGGCTCCCAGGGCGACCCTAGGTGACCGTCGGCGGCGACGCAGGTGTGCAGGTAGTGGTCCAGCATTCGGAGTATGGCCGCGTCCCGGTTTGCCGGTGGGTGCTCGCGGGCGCGGTCCCGTGCGTACAGCCGGGTCAGATCGTGGAAGCCGTACCGGTCGCCGGGACGATTTTCGAGGAGGTGGACGTGGGTAAGCTCGTCGAGCAGCCGGCCCGCCTTGCGTGCCGCGATCGAGGTTGCGGCGGCCGCGCTGAAGTCGGCGCCAGGATGCAGGCTGAGCAGCCGGAACAGTCCCGCTGCGGCGGGGCTGAGCGCTTGATAGGACCACGAGAAGACGGTGCTGATGTTCACGTCGGCCCCGCCGGAGTCCATGGTGTCGAGGCGAGCTTCGCGTAGTCGTTGGGCGAGCACGTGCAGCCGCAGTTCTGGCCGGTCGGCGAGCCGGGCGCCCAAGATGGTCAGCGCGAGGGGCATTCGTGCGCACAACTCGACCAGTTTCTTTGCTGCGCAAGGTTCCATGGCCACTCGATCGGTTCCGGCGAAAGCGCCCAACAACGCTGCGCACTCGTCGGCCTGCAAGCTGTCCATTCTGATCGGGCGTGCGCCGGCTTGCACCATGAGGCCGGTCAGCCGCTGCCTGCTGGTGACGATGACATAGCAGGCCCCGCTGCCTGGGAGGAGGTGCCGCACTTGATCGCTGTCTCGGGCGTTGTCGAGGACGATCAGCATGCGGCGTCCGGCCAGCATGCTGCGGTACAGAGCGGCCTGAGCCTCCAGATCGAGAAAGGGCGTGTCGTGCGGCGCGCCCAAGGCGTGGAGAAAGCCCCACAGCGCCTCGCCGGGCTGCATTGCCGCCGCGGGTGCGAAGCCGCGTAGGTTGACGTAGAGCTGGCCGTCCGGGAACCGGTCGATGTTCTGCCGGGCCCAGTGGATCGCCAGGGCCGACTTGCCGATTCCCGCCATGCCCTCGACCGTCGAAATCGCCACCGGCTCCGGGCTCGCCTCGGCCTGCTCGAGATGTTTGGTCAGGGCGGCCAGTTGTCTCTGCCGACCCGTGAAATGCCGCACCGTGCCGGGCAAATGCCGAGGCACGGTTCGAGGCGACGTGGTGTGCAGATGGACGTCGCCGTGGATTTCGGCGGTTTGCAGAACGTGGCCGGTCGTTGTCCCGGTGACGATGTTGTGCGGCTCGTCTCGGCTCACAGCCGACAACGGTATCCCAAGAGAGTGCCGCGGGAGCTGATGTCAGCGAAGGGATGCGCGCAACTGAAAGGCCACCATTCTCCTGATTCGAATATCGCGGGAAAATTACTGACGGGATGGGTGTGCAGAACCCCGACGGCGTGCACCAGGTGAAGAAGAGGTGCAGGTCCCACTCCGAATGCGTCCGCGAGACACCCGAGTAGTGTCCGAGGTGCGCCCCAGTTGCCAGTCGCAACACCGTGTCGTCCAGGCCTGAGAGCTCCCTGACCAGCTGCGCTCACGCGACCTGCGGCATGTGCGGACGTTGGCTGTCCAGAGTCACACCGGTCGTGATAACGATGATGAGGTCATGAGCTTCGATCTGGTGGTCTTGGCCTTGGGAGTCGGCGCCGACGCCGACTCTGCGCGTCGGATGTTCGAGCGCTGCGTCGACGCGGGCACGCACAACGCCGGTGAGCTGGACGCGCGCATTGTGAGCTTCTATGAGCAGTTGCAGTCGGTCTATCCCGACCACGGTCCGGCTGGTGAAGCCCCTGACTGTCCGTGGAACTCGATGCCGCTTTCGGTCGGTATCGACCATGTGATCATGCATCTCGGGGCCGGGGCTCGAAGCGTACCGGCGATCGAGACGGTTCTCCGCTTGGCCGCACTGCACGGATTAGCCGTGTACGACCCGCAAGGCGACGACGTCTACCTGGCATGACAACACAACGGACGAACGTCCGCTCGTCGGCACGAGCGTGCGTATCAGGCGGGGCGTCCTCGGCTGCGGCGACCTGCGGTTGGCCGGGTTGTCGCATCGCTTCACTTGGAGTCGTTGGAGCCTCGCGCCACTGGCGAGGTACTTCATCGTTTTGCTCCAGAGCCGCGAGACCTGGTAGTGGGCGATCAGCCAGCGGTGGCCGGTGCGGCGGGCGACCACGCTCAGGTGCACCGGGAGCGTCGGCCGGTCGGTGAAGGCGAACTCGACACTGGCATATCCGAGGACCACGTCTTCGGCCAGGCGGCGGGTCTCCACGATGCGGTAGTCCGCCGTCATGCCGCGTGGCTGGGAGTCGTAGTACGCCGCCACGCCGGCTCGGCCCACGCTGTACGGGTGGAGGCCCTGGAAGATGGCGTCCTCGGTGAAGACGTCCGCGACGCGTTCGGGCTCGTGGGCGTCGACCGCTGATTTCCAGGTGTCCAGCACTCCGGTGAGGATGTTCATCGCGTTCAGTGCCCCGCGCTCTGGCCGCCGTCGACGTGCAGGATCTCGCCGGTGACGAACGGCGCGCCTTCCAGGTAGACGACCGCGTCGACGATGTCGCCCGGGTCGCCGATCCGGCCGACCGGGTGCAGGGCGGCCAGGGCTTCGTGCGTCGAAGCCGGGTGCATCGGAGTGCGGATGATGCCCGGGGACACGGCGTTCACGCGGACGCCGCGGGTGGCGTACTCGACGGCCAGGGACTTCGTCACCGAGTTCAGGCCGCCCTTGGTCAGCGCCGCCAGCGCCGAGGGGACCGCGCTGTTCGCGTGGTCGGTCAGGCTGGTGGTGACGTTGACGATGTGTCCGCCGCCGACCTCGAGCATCGCGGCGATGGCGCGTTGGGTGATCTCGAAGAAGCCACGCAGGTTGACGCCGGTCACCAGGTCGAAGTCGGCGCCGGTGTAGTCGGTGAACGGCTTCGCGACGAAGACGCCGGCGTTGTTGACCAGGGTGTCGACGCGGCCGAACTCGGCCAGGGCCTGGTCGATCACGCGGGCGCCGACGGCCGGATCGGCGATGTCGCCCGCGACGGCCAGGATCCCTGCGTCGCCTGATGGGGTGATGGACCGCGAGTTCGCGACCACGGTGTAGCCGAGCTTGCGGTACGCCTCGACCAGGGCTGCGCCGATGCCCTGCGAAGCGCCGGTGACGACGGCGACCTTCTGGGTGCTCATTTCCGTTGACCTCCTTGAAGTGGTGCTTCCGAAGCCGATGGTGTGCTGGACTCGGGTGCTTCGCCACGACCGGTTCGCTCTCACTTGAGAGGCGCAACCTCCCACCGCACTAAGCTGCCGCCATGGAGCTACGCCAGCTTCGGTACTTCGTGGCCGTCGCCACAGAGCTGAACTTCGGCCGGGCCGCCGAACGGCTGCGCATCGCCGGGCCGTCCCTGTCCCAGCAGATCAAGGCGCTGGAGCGGGACCTCGGTGTCCGCCTCTTCGACCGCGACCGCCGTTCGGTCACGCTGACCGAATGCGGGGAAGCACTGCTGCCCCAGGTCCGGGCGCTGCTGGAGCAGGCGGAGGAGCTGCGTCGGTCGGCCGCCGGGATCGCGGCGCGGGAGCCGGTGCGGCTGGGCTACGTGAACTGGCGCCCGGCCGACCTGCTCGACCGGGTGGCGGGTGTCGCGCACCTGCACGTCGACACGTGGGTGCTGCCTTCGCACACCCAGCTGCGCCGGGTGGCCGACCGGAGCATCGACCTGGCGATCTGCTGGGCGCGGGCCGCCGGCCTGGCGGAACTCGGTCTGGAAGCCCACCTGATCGGCGTGGACCGGCTCTACGCGGTCGGTACCGGCACCGCCGAGGTCGCGGCCCGGGACGTCGTCGTGCTGGTCGACGCCGACACGGCCAGCTGGGCGTCGTGGAACGCCTACGCCGAGGAGTTCGCCCGGGCGACGGGCGCCGAGGTGGTGCACACCGAGGACGGGGGATCCACGGGCCCGGCGCTGTTCGACCACGCCCGCCGGCTACGGCGGCCAGTGCTCAACAACCCGAAGGGCCAGACGACACCGGTACCGCCGGACCTCGGGCGGCGGCCGGTGGTCGACCCGGCGCCGTTGTGGACGTGGTCGCTGGTGTCCCGCCGCGACGAGACCCGCTCGCCGGTCCACGCGACCATCGCGGCCCTCACTCGGGACGTCGGCTCCCTGGACCTCGCCACCGGCTGGCTGCCCGCCGACGACCCGCACGCCGCCGAGCGGGATCGACCCGCCTGACGGGAGGTCACTTCCGCCGTGGGGGTCGGCCCCCATTCCTGCTTCTGCTGCGACACGCTCGATCGAGAACGTGTTCGGGCCGGTTATGCCGGATAGGAGCACGGGGCATGGCGGGCTGGTCACGTCTGTTCGAGCAGTCGCTCGAT
The DNA here is from genome assembly GCF_040638975.1 of Amycolatopsis sp. NPDC024027. Taxonomy (NCBI): domain Bacteria; kingdom Bacillati; phylum Actinomycetota; class Actinomycetes; order Pseudonocardiales; family Pseudonocardiaceae; genus Amycolatopsis; species Amycolatopsis sp. NPDC024027. The sequence continues at coordinate 108,092 of NZ_JBEZYY010000006.1, read as the reverse complement.
GATCTTCTTGGGGCGTTGGATGAGTGCAGCGCTCGTCACTACCAGCGTCCCGATCATCACGAGAGTGATGGTGTTGCAGACATCGACGGCGTGCGCGATGCGGTCGTCCGGGGTGGACAAGAGGATGTACGCCTTGGTGGCGCTCGTTACGATCATGATCAGGCCGAGCGAGGCCGTGAGCAACCGTTGCCACAGTCGGTATTCGGGTACGTCCCGCCATGCGTGCTCGAACGCCTGCTCCCGTTTCGGGTCCCCGAAGGTCGCGATGGACATCGTGCTCGCATGCGTGAGCGGTGCTCGACGCACGAGTGTGACGAGACAGAAGACGCCAGGAATGAGGACATAGGCCGCCTCGCGCAGTGCGGCGATGCGAGGGTTCTGCGTGGCCAGCGAGAGGGTGATCGTCGCGGCGATCTCGCAGAGCACCAGGAGACCGATCAGGTCGATCCGTCGACGGCGGACGGTGACCACCACCGCGACGACGGCGACGGCCACGGCCGGCGCCGTGAGCGCCCAGAAGACGCCGACCCCGAAGGCACGCAAGAGGTAGTAGCCGCCAATGGAAAGGACGATCTCCAGCAGGCTGGACAGCAAGCTGGTGGCTTTGGTCCTCGGCTGCCGCTGCGTAACGGATGACATGACCGCTTCCTCCTGTCGCCGGCGGACTTAGTACATACTGGACTAGTATAGTACGTACTATGGCAACTCGTGGACGCTTGTCGTCTGTCGCGATCGCGGTTCTGGCGCTGCTGGCCGAGGAGCCGATGCACGCCTATCGGATGCAACAGCTGATGCAGGAGCGCGGGGTGGGGATCGTGGTCAACGTGCGCAACCGATCCGGGCTCCACGCGTCCGTCGAGCGGCTGACCCGGGACGAGCTGATCCGCGTGCGCGCCGTCGAACGCGACACACGCCATCCGGAGCGCACCGTCTACGAGCTCACTCCACACGGCCGGGAGACCCTACTGACAAGCCTGCGCGACAACGTGGCCACGCCAGCACGAGAGTTCCCCTTGTTCCCCGCCGTGGTGTCGTTCCTGCACCTGCTCAGCCCCCAGGACACGCGAGTACAGCTGGAACTGCGGGCCGAGGCGTTGCAGCGGCAGCTGGCCGAGACGCAGGCGGTGCTCACCGCCTCACGCGAGCACGGTGTCCCCCGACTGCACCTGCTCGAGCACGAGTACCTCCAGACCGCCACATCCGCAGAACTGGACTGGGTGCGCGCGGTGTCCCGCGATATCAGCACCGGCGCCCTGACCTGGAAGCCGTACGCCTGACACGATTCCGGCCCTGCAGTGATCTGTACTCACCACGCGCAGCCATGCCCGCTCGTCGGCATGAGCGCGCGTCGTGACAGCGTGGTCAACGGCAGGTCGGATGTCGCGCTTCATGGACTGCCGCGTCGGGGCGGGAACTCTAAAACACGCGACGGTCGTTGCTCCTGCGGTCGTCTTGGACGAGGTGCGGGTCGTACACGCCCGAGCGTGCGGTGCGGCGCCAGTGCCGTGCGAAGTTCTCCGGGCCGTTGTCGAGATCGGCGATCGCGATGGCGGGCTCTCCGGTCTCGGGGCAGCGCACGACCCATCGGCCTGCGGGAGAAATCACGCCGGAAGCGACATCCTGTGTGGGGCCGGCGTAGCTGACCCAGTAGCTGTTGGTGGCGGCGTGCGCCTGCGCCTGGGTGGCGAAGTCCCCGTCGTCGGTTTGCCGGCCGGGCCCCGCTGTGGAAAACAGGACGCAGTCGACGTCGAGCCGTTCGTACTCGATGAACAGCTCGGGGAAGTGGACCTCCATGCCGAGCAGGAGCCCGAACCGCAGCCCGTCGACGTCGAAGGTCACCGGCGCCGATCCCGGTGTGTACATGTGCGTGACCTTCGTGTTCGACAGCATGCGCTCGTCGTAACGCGTGACGACCTCGCCCCGGTCGGAGATGACGTACAAGCTGTTGTGCGGGCGGTGTGGCGGGGTCAAGCAGTGCACCGAGCCCACCACGGTCCAAAGCCGGAGTTTCCGGGCGAGTTCCGCGATTGCGGCCAGTTCCTGGCGCAGGACACCCCATTCGAACCGGGTCCAGTCCGCCGGCCCGACCTTGTCCGGGCCTTCGACGGACATGATCCGCTTGTGCGGAGAACAGGTCGCGCCCTCGGGGAAGTGCACGAGTGCCGCACCCGCTTCGTGCGCCTCGAGCATCAGCCGGCGGATGTCGCTCCCGCTGTCCCGCAGCCCCGTGCGGTGGCGGGGATCTTCGCGGAGAACAGCCTGCGCCACGGCCAGCCGGAGCCGTTTCGTCTCCGCCGTGATGTCGCGTTCCGGAGCTTGCCGGAAGTGCCGGAGAGCAGTCGTGTAGGACTGGCCGGTCTTGGTCGCGCGGGCACGCACCCTGCGTTTGAAGTTCCTGTTCGCCGTCATCGAAGCCCTTCCGCAGCTCGGACGGAGGTTCCCCCAGCGAACACCACGCCCGAGACGGACAAGGCCGACGACAACGACCCGAGACGAGAAGTCCCTTTGCCTCCCTGCGGGACTGCGCTGGGGGCAGTCGACGGAGGTCCGGCGTGAGCCACGCCGGAGATCACCGTAGCACGGCACACAGCACGGACAGGCCGAGGCGCGCTCGTAGGGTCGAGCGCGTGTTCCAGGCCCGGACCCGAGTCAGTCCTGGGTGGATTCGGTGGGGAGCTCCGGTGGTGCCTGCAGATCGTGGGCGCGGAACAGGACGGCGTGCTCGACGCCCATGGCCTTGCCGCCCATCGCTGCGAACTGCGGAATGAACTTCGCCGGGACCGGGTGGTCGGGGAGGGCCGCCAGGTACGCGGCGTGTGCCTCGAGCGAGGCGACGCCGCGGCGCAGTGGTTCGCCCGTGACGTCGACGCCGTGGGTCGGGTCCGTCATGCCCGGGGTGAGGTACCAGCGCGCGGAGTGCGGTTCGAGGCCCTCGTCGTCGATCTGTTCCGGGAACACCCACCGGTTGCCCGCGTCGCGGATCGCGTCGAGCGTCGCGAGGCCGGCCGCGCGGTGGTCGGCCTGGTCGAAGCCGTACGGCGTCTCGACCTCGAAGCCGGTGCCGTAGACGGCGTCCGGCTTGAAGCGGCGGATCTCCCGGCAGATGTCGCGGCGCAGGTCGAGGCCGTGGACGAGCACACCGTCGGGGTGTTCGAGGATGGTCAGGTGGTCGACGCCGACCGCGGCGCAAGCGGCCCGCTGTTCGGCGGTGCGCAGGCGGGCGGTCTCCTCGGGCGGGTTCGGCATGCCGGCCTCGCCGCGGGTGAGCAGGAGGTAGCCGACCTCGATGCCGCGTGCGGTCCAGCGGGCGACGGCCGCGGACGTGCCGTACTCCATGTCGTCGGGGTGCGCGACGACGCAGAGCACGCGCTGGAACGATTCCTCGGGCAAAGCCGGCAACGTCATGCCGACATCCTGCCGCATTCCGGGCCGGCGCCGCCGATGCCCGCGGGCGGCCGATGCGGTTGGATCGAGTGGACGATGTCCGGGAGGTGGGACGCTGGTGGGTAGCGATGCCGGAGGGCCGGACCCGGCCCGGATCACCGACGTCGCGGGGTTCGTCCGCGAGGTCGATCTGCTGCGCCGGCAGGCAGCGCGCGGCACCGGCAAGGCGCGAGTCAGCCTGACCGAGCTCGCCGGCTTGGTGGCTGTGCCGCGCTCGACCGTGCACGCTTACGTGTCCGGCAAGATCCACCCACCGTCCGACGTGTTCGACCGGATCGTCATCGCCTTGGGTGTGCCGCGCACGGCGTGGGCGAGCTGGAACGAAGCCTGGTTCCGGGTGGCCGCCCACCTCCACACGCAGAAGCAAGCCGCCCCTCCGCCGTCGGTTCCCCGGCAGCTGCCCCTCGACGTCGCCGGGTTCGTGGGACGCGAGCGGGACCTTGCCGCGCTCGACGAGCTGGTGAGCGGCTCGCCGGGCACTCGGGTCGCGCTCGTCACCGGGATGCCGGGGGTCGGCAAGTCGGCTCTGGCGATCCGGTGGGCCCACCGGGCCGCCGGCCGCTTTCCCGACGGCCAGTTGTTCGTGAACCTGCGGGGGTTCGCCGAAGCTCCCCCGGCCGATCCGGTCGACGTGCTGTCCGGGTTCTTGCGCGCCTTGGGGACGGCCGAGCGGGAAACACCGCGGGAAGTCGACCGGCTCGCCGCGAGCTTCCGGTCCGCGGTCGCCGGCCGTCGCGTGGTGGTGGTGCTCGATGACGCGAGCAGTGCCGAGCAGGTGCGCCCGTTGTTGCCCGGCTCGCCGGGCTGCGCCGTCCTGATCACCAGCCGCACGAAGCTGGTCGGCCTGGTCGCCAGGGAAGGCGCGGTGCCCTGCGAACTGGGGCCGCTCGGGACGGACGACGCCGTCGCCCTGGTCCGGCACGCCGCCGGTCCGGATCGGGCCGACACGGACCCCGCGGCGACCGCCGAGCTGGCCGAAGCCTGCGGACGGCTCCCGCTCGCGCTGCGGATCGCCGCGGCGAACGCCCGCGTCCGGCCGGGCCTGCTGCTCTCCGCGATGGTCGAGGAGCTTCGTTCGGCCGATCCGCTCGCGGTGCTCGATGCGGCGGTCGACCGGGAGACGGCGGTGCAGAACGCGGTCGCGTTGTCCTACCGGGCGCTGAACTCCGCGGCGCAACGGGTGTTCAGGCTCCTCGGGCTGTTCCCCGTCGACGGGATCGCCCTGCCGGCGCTGGCGGCCGCGACCGAGCTGGAGCCGGAGTCGCTGGCTCCGGTCGTCGCCACCCTGCTCGACATGCACCTCCTCTTCGAGCGGACGCCGGCGCGGTACAGCCAGCACGCCTTGCTGCATTCGTGGGCCAAGCGCCGTTGCCGGGCGGAAGACGCCGGCGACGTGCGTGACTCGGCGCTGCAGCGGCTGATTTCCCACTACGCGGGGCTCGCGACCGAGGCGGCGCAGCTGAGACACCCCCGTCCGTACCGGGAGAAGTACGCGCGCGCCCGATCCGGCGGCGCGTCGTTCGCGACCGCTGACGAGGCGCTGACCTGGTTCGACGTCGAATTCGCCACGCTGTCCACGCTGACCCGGCAGGCCGCCGCCGCGGGCCTCCACGCGCTGGCGACCCAGCTGTGCGTCGCCCTGCACTTCGAATTCGAACGGCACCGTTCCGCGGAGTGGCTGCCGGTCAGCGAAGCCGCGCTCGCCGCGGCACGCGCCGCCGGGGACGCGGCCGGGCAGGTGCTGTGCCTGCGGGTGCTCAGCAGCGCCCACTGGAGCAGGTCGGACCACGTCGAAGCGCTCCGCCACCTCGACGAAGCCGTGAAACTGGCCGACGAGCTCGACGCGCCGGACCTCCGGGGGATCGTCCTGAGCGATCTGGGCCGCATGTCGATCTCGGTCGGCCGGCTCCACGACGCCGCCGGGCACTACCGGCGGGCCCTGGACCTGGAGACGGCTCAGGACGGGGCGGCGTCCATCCCGAACCTCGTCGTGCTCGGCGACGTCCTCTGGGAGCTGGGGGAGCTGGCCGGTGCCTACGCCCTCCAGACCCAGGCGATCGAGACGGCGGCTCGGCAGGGATACGCCGCCGGGCTGCAGCTCGCCGAAAGCCACGCGGGCCGGCCGAGCCAGGCGCTCGGGGACCTGGAGCGCGCCGTCGAGCACTACCGGACCGGTCTCGAACTGTGCCGGTCGGCCGGGGAGCACGCGGACGAGGCCAGCGTGCTCGCCAACCTCGCGGGAGCCCTGCGCGACCTCGGCGAGTACGAGGAGGCGCTGGCGACCGCCCGCGACGCCCTGGCCAAAGCGACCCGGCTCGGCATGCGACGGACGCAGGCGGCCGCGCACCACGTTCTCGGCACGGTCATGGTGGAGCTCGGCCGGATCGACGAGGCCCGGACGGCGCTCGAGTCGGCGCTGGACCTTTCCCGCGAGGCGGGCCACCCGCGCGGCCGCGGGGACGCGCTGGTCGCCTTGTCCGCCGTGCACCTGCGCCAAGGGAAGCTCGACGAGGCCTACGACCGGGCCGGTCGGGCCCTGGCCCTCAGCGAGGAGACCGGCCACGGCCTGATCCGGGCCGACAGCCTGCTCGCGATGGCCGCCGTCGAGCTCGAGCGCGGCGAATCCGGGGCGGCGCGGGCCCACGCCGAGCGGGCTCGGGCCCTGCACGGACAGGCGGGCTGCCGGCTGGGTGCCGAGCGCGCCGACGCGGTTCTGACGTCGTTGCCGTCCGCGCGCCGCTGAGGGGCCGGTGTCCGCGAGCGTCCAGGTATGTCCAGGATCCGGCCGTCCCCGGCCTTCGCCGTGGTGAAGTGTGGCGGTCGTCGCCGAGCCGGGGACGACGTGCCGGTGTTCGGGGCACCGGCCGGCGGTTCGGCGGTTCGCAGCCATGGGGAGGGGCGACGCCGAACCGCCGTGGCCGGTTGCCGGATAGCCGCGTCGCGCCGGCAGGACGAGGGGGATCCGGTTCGTCCGTGCAGCGAAACCCGCCGTCCGCCGCCGCGGCGCCGTGCTGGACTCGGCGAGTCTTCTGCTGGTCCGGGGCGGTGGGCGCCCGTTTCGACGAGGCCGGGTTGCGCCGGGCGAGCCTGGTCTCGTGCGGCCTTGAAGGTGCGGTGCCGGACCGGGCGGACCTGACCCTGGGCTCGCCGGCCTGGTCCGATCTGGCCGGACCCCATCGGGGCCCCTCTCAGCCGTGCAGCTCTGCCCAGCGGCCGGGACGCTTCGGCAGCACGACCTCCTCGGCACCGGCCGCCCAGCCCGCCGGCCAGGTGCGGACGGCGTACCAGTCCGTCCGCGCCCAGGCCCGTGCCAGCTCCGGCGGGGCGGCGAAGGTCGCCCCGGTGAAGTCGGCGTGACCGGTGAACCGGGCCTGGGCGAACCGGGTCCTGGCCGCGAACTGCGCGTCGCGGAAGGACGTCCGGCCGGCGAATCCGGCGGCGACGGCGTCGAACGGCCCCGCGAACCGTGCGCCGGTGAAGTCGGTGAGTCCGGAGAACCTGGCCTGGTGGAAGCCGGCGGGCCCGGCCACGGTGACTCCCGGGAACGCGGCCGTCCCGGTGAAGGTCACCTGGTCGAAGTCCGCCGCTCCGCGGAAGTCCGCCTCGCGGAACCGGGCGTGCCCGGCGAAGCAGGAGCCCGCGAACAAGACGTCCCCGGTGAAGACAGTGCGGACGAAGCGGGCGGTGCCACCGAAGCGCACCTCGTCGAAGGTGAGGTCGCGGACCTCGCAGCCGGACAGGTCGACGGCGGCGGTGAGGACGGCGTACTCGACCCGGAGGTCGATGCCGGGCCAGAACTCCGGCCCGTCCGGGCGCAGGTGCGGGAGCACCAGCACCCAGAGCCGGGAATGCCAGTTCGGCATCCGGTCGCAGTCGTTGAACCGCAACTCGCCGAGCACCTGGTCGACGAAGTCCTGCCGCTGTGCCGGGTCCTGGTGGGCGCGCCGGTCCAGCTCGCGGAACGTCTCCAGCCGCGTCTCGGGGGCCGGCCTGTAGTGGCGGTAGGGCGGGTGGGCCGCCGCCGCTGTCGTCGTCGCCCGGACCGGCACCCGCCGCCGCACGGCGCTCTTGCGCAGCAGGAAGACCCGCACGTACTGCACCGCGAGGGCGATGAGGACGACGATGAGCACGGCCTGCGCCGCCGCCAGCGGAAAACCCGACATGGGTGGAGTGTGCCCGGAAGAACGAATCCGGGACAGCGAAATACTCGGCGACCCGCCACCGCCCCGCTCGCTGCCGGCCGGGCGCGGCGACGCGGACGTGATCAACAGAAAGCGCCGTTCGGCTCACGGGCAATTTCCATAACCTGTCCGAAATGAAGGCGAATTGTTTTCGAACAGGTGGGCGCAAGATCATTCCCGGCCGCTCCCGGCGAGGTTCGGACAGTACTGTCGGGCGCCCTGGCGGAGGGGACACATCTGGCCCGAGATCCCTGCACGACAGGGGTTTCGGCCGGTCATGACCCAGGGTTCCGGGAGACGTCGCAATGACGGTTGTGTCCGCCGCGGGTATGGGCGTGGCAAATGCTCCGAACGGGTGCAATAGATTCGTCGCGTGATGGCTGAACCGAAGTTTTACGGGTACGCTCCCAGCGGTCTGCAGGCGTTCCCGAGGGGAGCGCGATCGAATGGCAATCGGCGAAGAAATCCTCAGGAGGCTCGGTGTGCACGAACACCCCGGCAGCTGCGGCGGCACCGGAAAGAGCGGTGGAGTCAGGGTTCCGGCACCAGGGCTGCCTCTACGGCAGCGACGCCGGGTTCCTCGCGATGGCCGTTCCGTTCGCGGAGGACGGGCTGCGCCGGGGTGAGCCGGTGCTGGTCACCACGACGGCGGCCAACCTCGGGCTGCTGCGCGCGGCGATGGGTGCGGCTGCCGACCGGGTCGCTTTCGCGGAGTCGGACTGCTTCGGCCGGCGGCCGAAGCAGCTGGCCGGTGCGCTGCACCGCTACTGGGGCCGCCACCGGTCCACCGCGCCGACCGGCACCGTCCGCATCCTCGCCGAACCCGCCCGGGCCGGCGGCTCCGGCGACGAAGCCGCCTGGCAGCTGGCCGAGGCGGAGTTCAACGTGGCGCTGTCCGGGACCCGGATCTGGATGATCTGCCCCTACGACACCAGGACCACCGGTCCCGGGGTGGTCGAGGTGGCACGCCGCACGCATCCCGAGTACGTCGTGGACGGCGAGCTCCGGCCGTCCGCGCAGTTCAGGTCCCCCGAGGAGGCGGACGGACCCGCGGCGGCCGCGCCGTCGCGCGTCGCCGAGGACCTCTTCCGCTTCGAGGGCGACCTGGTCGCCGTGCGGCGCCACGTGCTGGAGCGGGCGAACGCCCTGCTGCGGTCCGAGGACACCGCGACGCTGTTGGGCATCGCCGTCGGCGAGGCCATCACCTACCTGCTCGAGCACGGCATCGACCGGGCGGCCGTGTGGGTGCGGCCGGCGGCCGGCCGGGTGGTGTGCACGCTGCACAGCGAACGGCCCGTCGACGGCCCGGCGTTCTACGGGCCCCGGGCGGCTGCCCGCCCCGGCACCACGTTGTGGATGACCGACCAGATCTGTGAGTGGCTCGACGTCAGCTCCGACACGGCCGGCTGCACCATCGAGCTGGCCATGCGGGAACGGCCCGCCGGCGTGGTGCACCCCGCCCGGGGCCGGTGAGCAGGGCGGGCCGCGCTCGCCGCGGGGCTGCCGCCGGTGCCGCGAATGACTCATTCGCGACCTCCGAGGTCCCGAATGAGTCATTCGCGACCTCCGAACCCGCTGCCGCGCCCGGCTGACAGCGCGGCCGGGACACATCTGTCCGTCAGTGCAGCCGCACGTCGCCGAAGCGGTCTTCGATGCGGCGCAGATCGCGCAGCCGGGGCTCGGTCCGGCCGGCGAGCCAGCGGTTCATCGTTTTCGGGGACACCCCCAGCTCTTCGGCAGCGGTCTCCTTCGTGATCCCGCGGCTGCGCAGTGCTTCGGCCAGCCACTCGGCGAAGCTGGCGGCGGGTGCGTCCGGCCGCGGGGGCACCGGGGGTGGCTCTTCGCTGCGGGACGGGAGCACGTCGAACTCGACGCGCTGGGGATACTTCCGGCAGGAGACCTCGAGCACGCCGGACGGGCCGGCCGCGCTCAGCAGGGCCCGGAGGATCGTGTTGCCCACCTCGCGTTCTTCGGCCTCGGCGAGCGGCGCACCGGCGAGGCACTCCTGGACGAATTCCCGGATTCCCGGAACGGCGGACGGGCGGGCGGGAAAGATCTTCGTGATGATTTCGACCGGGACGACCTCGATCGAATTGCCGGGTGACCGGCCCACCGATTCCATCACGATCAATGTCCCTTCCACGGGGCGTCCAGTCTAGTCTTCCGCGCGATTTCCGGCCGGCACGACAGTCTTGCCGCTGCTGCCGGACGGGTCTACGGTAGGCGTCCTTCGGGCCGGTCATTCGCCGGACGGCCCGTGGCCGCAGGGAAGGTGCCATCGATGGTCAGGGCCCCGCAGACCGGTAACGGCCCGGCGGACGACTCCGAGAACAACCCACCGGTTGTCCACATTCTCTGGATGAATGGCGGCCTGAGCTGTGACGGAGAATCGGTCGCGCTGACCGCGGCCACTCAGCCCAGTATCGAAGAGATCGTTCTCGGCGGGCTCCCCGGGCTGCCCGAGGTCGCCATGCACTGGCCGTTCCTCGATTTCCACAGCGGGCCCGACGGGGGTTCCGACAGCTTCATCGAATGGTGGCACCGCGCGGACCGCGGCGAGCTCGAGCCGTTCATCCTGATCGTCGAGGGTTCGATCGCCGACGAGACGAACAAGGCCGAGGGCTACTGGTCCGGGTTCGGCACGGACCCCGCGACCGGCCAGCCCGTGACGGCGAGCGAGTGGCTCGACCGGCTGGCCCCCAAAGCGATGGCGATCCTGGCCGTCGGCACCTGCGCGAGCTACGGCGGCGTGCACGCCATGGCCGGCAACCCCACCGGCGCCATGGGCGTGCCCGAGTACCTCGGCCGGGACTGGCGGTCGTGGGCCGGGCTGCCCATCGTGTGCGTGCCGGGGTGCCCGGTCCAGCCGGACAACCTCTCGGAGACCATTCTCCACCTGCTGTTCCAGGTGGCCGGGCGGGCACCGGAGATCGACGTCGACGAGGCACTGCGCCCGAAGTGGCTGTTCTCCAACACCGTCCACGAAGGGTGCGACCGGGCCGGGTACTACGAGCAGGACGAGTTCGCCGATCAGCACGGTTCGCCCCAGTGCCTGGTCAAGCTGGGGTGCTGGGGCCAGGTCGTCAAGTGCAACGTGCCCAAGCGCGGCTGGATCAACGGCGTCGGCGGCTGCCCGAACGTCGGCGGCATCTGCATCGGCTGCACCATGCCGGGTTTCCCGGACAAGTTCATGCCGTTCATGGAGGACCCGGCCGGCGCCGGCGGCCCGACGGCGACGAGCAGCGTGTCCGGGTCCGCGATCCGCATCCTGCGGGAGATCCGGACGGCGGCGGACCGGTGAGCGTGCCCGGCGACCCGGCTGTCCCGAGCCCCGGTGAACGCCTCGAGACACTTCTGGGCGTCCTGCTCGCCGGTCCGGGCCGGCAGCCCGCCGAAGAGATCGTCCGGCAGCTGACGGACTTGTACGGCGAAGGCCTGACCCGGATCGTCGGCACGCTGCGCGAACACGCCCCGGCGCTGGTCGGTGCGCTCGCCGCCGACGACGTCGTCGCGAACCTGCTGGTGCTCCACGACCTGCACCCCCTCGACGCGCAGGCGCGGGTCCGGCGGGCCCTGGACCGGATCCGCCCGCAGGTGGGCGCGGTCGGGTACCTGGACACCGACGACGGCGTGGTCCGGCTGAGCCTCGCCGCGAGCCGGGGCTGTTCGTCCGCGGCCCGCACGGCCCGGGCGACGGTCGAGGCCGCCGTCCGGGCCGCCGCGCCGGAGATCACCGGCGTCGAGTTCGTCGTCGAAGCCGCCCCGGCGCTGTACCAGATCGGCATGGGACCACCCGGCGCCGCACCGGAAGGGAGGGCGTCTTGAGCGTCGGCACCGGATCCACGCATCCCGCGTTCGCCCGGGACCGGCGCTCCGCGCGGCAAGAGCGGTGCGAGCTCTGCGGGACACCGGTGGCCGCGCGGCACGGCCACGTGGCCGACACCGGCCGCCGTGGCCTGCTGTGCGCGTGCCGCGCGTGCTTCCTGCTGTTCCCCCGGCGCCCGGCCGGGGAAGCCCAGACCGGAGATGCGCGGTACCGCGCGGTACCGGAACGCTACCTGTGGGACCCCCGGCGCCCGATCGGCCGCCTCCACTGGTGCGGGCTCGGCATTCCGGCGCGCTTCGCGTTCTTCCTCCACCGCGGCTCCCGCGTCACGGCGTTCCAGCCCGGGCCGGCCGGCGTGGCCGAGACGCCCCTTCCTCACGGGCTCTGGGCGGAGCTCGCCACGGCGCACCCGCTGCTGGCCACGGCCGAGCCGGACGTCGAGGCGATCGTGGTCCGCGGGGGTGAGCGCGGCACGGACTGCTTCCTCGTGCCCGTCGACGTGTGCTATCGGCTGGCCGGTGTGGTCCGCCGGTACTGGACCGGCGGCGACGGCGGCCCCGAGATGCACGAACGCGTCGGCGAGCTGTTCGCGGAGATCGAACAGCGGGCACGGCCCATGCGGTAGCGACCCGGGCGGCTCGGGCGCAGACTGAGCGGGTGCGGGTCGCGGTCCGGGTCGTCGGGGTGGTTCAGGGCGTGGGGTTCCGGCCCTTCGTCCACCAGCTGGCGGTGCGGCTCGGGCTCAGCGGGTTCGTCGGCAACGACGTGCACGGTGTCTTCGCCGAGGTCGAAGGGGCACGGTCGGGGGTGGACCGCTTCGTCGGCGCGCTCACGGCCGAAGCGCCGCCCCTGGCCCTGGTCGATGACGTGCGGGTGCGGGAAGTTCCCGCCGTGGGCGGGGCCGGGTTCCGGATTGTCGGGAGTCCGCGGGGTGGCGGTGCCGATACGCTGATCTCCGCCGATTCCGCCACCTGTGACGACTGCCTTCGCGAACTCTCCGATCCCGCGGACCGGCGGTTCCGGTACCCGTTCGTGAACTGCACGAACTGCGGCCCGCGGTTCACCATCGTCCAGGGCGTGCCCTACGACCGGCCGCTCACCACCATGGCCGCCTTCGCGATGTGCGCCGGGTGCAAGCAGGAGTACGAGGACCCGGCCGACCGGCGGTTCCACGCCCAGCCCGTCTGCTGCCCGGCCTGCGGGCCCACGCTGCGGTTCGAGCCCGGCGGCGGGGATCCGCTCGCGGAGACCGTCGAAGCCCTGCGCGAGGGCGCGATCGTGGCCGTGAAAGGGCTGGGTGGATACCACCTCGCCGTCGGCGCCCGGCACGAGGAAGCCGCGCGACGGCTCCGGCAGCGCAAGCACCGCGAGGACAAGCCGTTCGCCGTCATGGTCGCCGACCTCGCGCAGGCCCGGGAGCTGGCCGACGTCGACACGGCGGCCGAAGAAGCACTCGGCAGCCGGCGACGGCCCATCGTGCTGCTGCCGAAGAAGGCGGACCTCGCGGCCGCCGTCGCGCCCGGGAACCGGCGGATCGGGCTCATGCTGCCCTACACCCCGCTGCACCACCTGCTGCTGGCCGAGACCGGCCCGATCGTGCTGACCAGCGCGAACGTCTCCGACGAGCCGATCGTGTACCGCGACGAGGACCTCGGACGGCTGGCGCGCATCGCCGATGCCTTCCTCACCCACGACCGGCCCATCCACATCCGCACCGACGACTCCGTGGTGCGCATCGTCCGAGGGCGAACGCAGCTTCAGCGGCGTTCACGCGGCTACGCGCCCGAGCCGGTCCGGCTCGAAACGAAGAAGCACCTCCTCGGCTGCGGCGCCGAGCTCAAGAACACGTTCTGCCTCGCCAAGGGCCGCCACGCCTTCGTCTCGCACCACATCGGCGACCTCGAGAACTACGAGACGCTGAAGGCGTTCACCGAGGGGATCGCGCACTTCAAGCGCCTCTTCGACGTCGACCCGGTGCTCGTCGCGCACGACCTGCACCCGGAGTACCTGTCCACGAAGTACGCGCTCGAGCAGGACGTCGAACTGCTGGGCGTGCAGCACCACCACGCGCACATCGCCGCTTGCCTGGCCGACAACGACCACGAGGACCCGGTGCTCGGTGTCGCCTTCGACGGCACCGGTTTCGGGCCCGACGGCACCATCTGGGGCGGCGAGTTCCTCCTCGCCGATCTGAGCGGCTACGAACGACTCACCCACCTGCGGCCGGTCGCCATGCCCGGCGGCGTCATGGCCATCCGGCAGCCCCGGCGGATGGCCGCGTCCTATGTGGACGAACTCGGGCGGCCCGCCGACGAAACCATCGTGAAGCTGAAACGCAGTGGCCTCAACTCGCCCCTGACGTCCAGTGCCGGACGGCTCTTCGACGCCGCGGCCGCGCTGCTCGGTGTCCGCGAGAGCATCACTTACGAAGGCCAGGCCGCCATCGAGCTGGAACAGCTGGCCGATCCTGCCGAACGGTCCGCCTACCGGGCCCGCATCGACGACGTCGTCCACGGTGAGGATCTGATCGCCGCTCTCCTGGACGACACCGCCACGAAGGCGAAGCGGGCCGCCCGGTTCCACAACGGGGTCGCCGCGGCGATCGCGGAGACCTGCCACCGGCTGAGGGACCACAGCACGACGGTCGCGCTCTCCGGCGGGGTGTTCCAGAACGTCCTGCTGCTCGACCGGACCGTGGAAGGCCTGGAACAGCAGGGCTTCCGCGTCCTGACCCATCGGAACGTGCCCACCAATGACGGCGGGATCAGCTTCGGGCAGGTCGCCGTAGCCAGTCGTACCACTCGGTGAGGCCGTCGCCGCGGGTCGCGCTGACCTGGAGCAGCGTGGCCGACGGGTTCACCCGGCGGACGTCCCGCTCGAACTCGTCGACGTCGAAGTCGACGTAGGGCAGCAGGTCGACCTTGTTCAGCAGCACCAGGTCCGTCGCGGCGAACATGTGCGGGTACTTCAGCGGCTTCCCGGGCCCCTCGGTCACCGACAGGACCACGACCCGCGCCGCCTCGCCGAGGTCGAACAACGCCGGGCAGACCAGGTTGCCGACGTTCTCGATGAACAGCGTCGAGCCGGGCGCGGGCGACAGCGAATGCAGTGCCCGGTGCAGCATGGCCGCGTCCAGGTGACAGCCCGCGCCGGTGTTGATCTGCACCACCGGCGCGCCGGTGGCCTTGATGCGCTCGGCGTCCAGCAGCGTCTCCTGGTCGCCTTCGATCACCGCGCAGGGCCCGTCGAGGTCCCGGATGGTCCGCTCCAGCAGCGTCGTCTTGCCGGCGCCGGGCGAGCTCATCAGGTTGATCGCGAAGACAGCCCCCTCACGCAGGTGCGTGCGGTTGTGCGACGCGAGTTCGTCGTTCTTCGCCAGGATGTCCTGCTCCATGACGACCGTCTGGGCGTGGTCGGTGATCCGGACGTCCGCGTCCGAGCAACCGCAGGTGTCACACATGGCCGACCTCCACCGAGGTGATGCGCAGTTCGCGCCCGGCGAGCACCGCGACGTCGGCGCTGCCGCAGGGACACAGCAGGATGAAGTCGTCGAGGGTGAACTCGTCGCCGCAGGCACGGCAGCGCGCCCGCCCGGGCGGCTCGGCGATGTCCAGCCGGGCGCCTTCGAGCGACGTCCCCGTGCAGAGGACGTCGAAGCAGAACCGGACGCTGTCCGGCACCACGCCGGACAGCCGCCCGATCTCCAGCCGCACGCTCGTCACCGCCGCGTCGCCCAGCTTGGTGACGATCGCGTCGACGACCGACTGCGTGATCGCCATTTCGTGCATTTCAGCAGATCCTCGGCAGCGGGTCCCCGACCAGCAGGTCCACGATCCGGGTGCCGCCGAACGCGGTGTTCAGCAGCACGATCCCGGGCGGGTCGTCGGCGATCCGGCCGATCACCGCGGCGTCCGCGCCGAGCGGGTGCGCGCGCAACGCGGCCAGCGCGTCCGAAGCGCGGGTGCCGTCGACGACGACCACGATCCGGCCTTCGCAGGCGACGTACAGCGGATCGATGCCGAGCAGCTCCGACGCACCGCGGACCTCGTCCCGGACCGGGACGGCCTTCTCGTCGACGACCACGGCGACCTCCGCGGCCTTCGCGATCTCGTTGAGGATCGTCGCGACGCCGCCGCGGGTGGCGTCGCGCATCGCCCGCACGCCGGGGACCGCGGCGAGCAGCCCGGCCACCAGGTCGTGCACCGGCGCGGTGTCGGACTCGAGGTCGGCGTCGATGTCCAGTTCGCCGCGGGCCAGCATGATCGTGATGCCGTGGTCGCCGATCGGCCCGGAGACGAGGACGGCGTCTCCGGGCTTCGCGGTGGCGACGCCGAGCCCGGTGCGCGTGAGCACCCCGACCCCGGCGGTGTTGATGTAGACGCCGTCGGCCTTGCCGCGCTGCACGACCTTCGTGTCGCCGGTGACGATCTGGACGCCGGCCGCTTCGGCGGCCGCCTTCATCGACTCGACGATCTTCAGCAGGTCCTCGACGGGGAAGCCTTCTTCGAGGATGAATCCCGCGGTGAGGTACAGCGGCCGCGCGCCGGAGACGGCGAGGTCGTTCACCGTGCCGTTGACCGCCAGGTCGCCGATGTTCCCGCCGGGGAAGAACAGCGGCGAGACGACGTACGAGTCCGTCGTCAGAGCCAGGCGAGCGTCGCCGATGGTCAGCGACGCCGCGTCTTCGAGGGGCTCGAGCAGCGGGTTGCGGAACGCGTCGAGGAACACGGCCTCGATGAGCGTGTGCGTCGACTTGCCGCCGGCGCCGTGGGACAGCGTGATGCGCTCTTCCCGCACCTTCGCGCGCCGGCGCCGCGCCCGCTCGATGCGGTCGAGGACCTGCTGCTCGCGCTCGGTGGTGGTCATGCGCGGCTCGCCTCCCGGACGCGCTGCCGGCTGAACCGGCCGAAGTTGTAGTACGCCGCGCAGGCGCCTTCGGGCGAGACCATGCACGTCCCGATCGGCGTCTCCGGGGTGCACGCGGTGCCGAACACCTTGCACTCCCACGGTTTCAGCACGCCCTTGAGCACCTCGCCGCACTGGCACGCCTTCGGGTCGGCGACGCGCAGGCCGGGGATCTCGAAGATCCGTTCGGCGTCGAAGGCCGCGTACTTCTCGCGGATCGCCATCGCCGAATGCGTGATGAACCCGAGGCCGCGCCACTCGAAGTACGGCCGCAGCTCCATCACCTCGTTGATGGCCTTCAACGCCACGATGTTGCCGTTCCACGGGACGACCCGGGCGTACTGGTTCTCGACCTCGGAGCGCTTTTCGGACAGTTGCACCATCAGCATGTAGATCGACTGCAAGATATCGAGGGGCTCGAACCCGGCGACGACGACGGGCTTGCCGTAGTCGCGCGCGATGAACTCGTACGGCCGGCAGCCGATCACCGTCGACACGTGCCCCGGCCCGATGAAGCCGTCGAGCCGCAGGTCGGGGGAGTCGAGGATGGCCTTGATCGCCGGGATGATCGTGACGTGGTTGCCGAACACCGAGAAGTTCTCGATGCCCTCGGCGGCCGCGCGCAGCAGCGTCATCGCGGTGGACGGCGTCGTCGTCTCGAACCCGATGGCCATGAACACCACGCGCAGGTCCGGGTTCTGCCGCGCGATCTTCAGCGAGTCCAGCGGCGAATACACCATCCTGATGTTGGTGCCTTCGGCGTTGGAGTCGAAGAAGTTCCCGCCGGAGCCGGGCACGCGCATCATGTCGCCGAAGGACGTCATGAGCACGCCGGGCTGCCGGGCGATGTGGATGGCGTCGTCGATGCGGCCCATCGGGATCACGCACACCGGGCAGCCCGGGCCGTGCACCAGCGTGATGCTCTCGGGCAGGTAGTCCTCGAGGCCGTGCTTGTAGATGGTGTGCGTGTGCCCGCCGCAGACCTCCATGAACTTGTAGTGGCGGCCCGGTTCGCACAGCGACGTGATCTTCGCGGACAGCGCCCGCGCCTTCTCGGCGTCGCGGAACTCGTCGACGAAACGCATGACGACTCCTATTCGATCTGAGATTCGAGCAACGCGGCCATTTCGTCTTCGTAGGCCTTGCCGATGCTTTCCAGGAAGTCCAGCGCTGCGGCCGCCTCCGCTTCGTCTATTTTGGACAGTGCGAAGCCGACGTGGATGAGGATCCACTCGCCGGGCTTCGGCGGGTCGTCTTCGAGCAGGCCGATGTTGATGGTGCGCTTGACACCGCTGACCGACACCTTCGCGAGGTCCGGGCGCTCCTCGCTGATCTCGATGATCTCGCCCGGTATGCCGAGGCACATGGCTCAGACCTCCGTCTTTTCCTTGACCGGCCGTTCGGGGCTGGTGCCCCACGCGAGTTCGGTGACGGCGCGGACCGCGGCCGGCACGGCCGCGGTGACTTCGGGGGACAGGCCGATCCCTTCGTCGACGCACCCGGGTTCGCAGCCGACGATCAGCACCCGGCCGGCGTCCCCGCCGAGCAGCCGCAGCAGCCGGAACACCGCTTCGGGCTGCATGCCGTGCGCGTCGATCGAGGCCGAGCCGGCCAGGTCGTCGGTGTCCGCCTCGATGAGCGAGAGCGTGCCGGGCGGCCGTCCGTGCGGCGTCGCGTCGAGGAGGATAGTCGTCTCGTAGCCACTCAGCAGGTCGTAGGCGAGGTGCATGCCGGCGATGCCGTAGTCGGCGACCCGGACCCATTCGGGCAGGTCGGTGCCCGCCAGTTCCTTGATGACCGCCACGCCGAAACCGTCGTCGCTCAGGAAGATGTTGCCGATTCCGGCGACCAGGACCCGGGGTCTCATTCCGCACCTTCCAGGGGCTCGATCTCGTCGGGGGAGAAGTACCGGTACCGGCCGTGCGTGTGCTGCAGGTCGGCACCCGGGTCGTCGTCGAGGGTGACCGCGACGTACGTGACACCGTCCACATCGGTCAGCACGGTCCGGACCGTGGCGACCAGGCCGGCGAGGAACATGTCCTGGGCGTCGGCGCCGCGCAGGTTCGGCCGCAGCCGCACGCGAGACCCTTCGGCGACGCGGACGCCCGCGACGGTCACGGAAGGCTGTACCGGCCGCAGGGACCGGACCGCGCCGTGCAGCCGCCTCAGCAGCTCGGGCGGCATCGCGTCGACGCGGTCCACGATGGCCGCGGCGCGCGGGTCGGTGGCCCGGGCCTCGCGCTTCTCCTCGTCGGTCAGCGTCATCGTGCGCAGCGTCAGGATCTCGTCGATCTCGGTGCCGTCGAACAGGTCACCCGGGCTTTCCGGCGCGATCGCCGGGTCGTCGTAGAGGATGATCGGCGACGCGAGCACCACCGTGCTGCGTGCGGTGTCGCCGATCAGCACCGGCCACAGCCGTTCCTGCCGGCAGGCCTCGACCGCGGGTTTCGCCCACTCCGGCGGGTCCAGCATCGACAGGAAGTGCCCGGTGTCGACGTTGAGTACGAGGTGGGCGGCGAGCAGCGCGTGCCGCAGGGCGTGCTCGCGGACGCCGTCGGCGGGCCACGACGTCGTGTTGTGCAGGTCCAGCCGCAGCCGGGCACCGCCGAAGGGCCCGTCGAGCGGGTCGGCGCGGGCGGTGAGGACCCCGGACAGCTCCTGCGTCCGCCGGCCGTCGCCCGGCACCTGGAACGGCCTCTCGGCCGGGAGCCGCGAAAGGGGCAGCTCGAAGTCGACCTCGTGCTCGACGGCTTCGTCCCACGCGGTGTCCTGCGTCCTGGTCTGCAGGAACCGCAGCTTGACGTGCAGGATCGTGTGGTCCGCCGGTTCGACGAGGCATTCCACGCGAGCGGAGGAGTGCTCGCCGATCTCGGCCGACGCGTACGACGGCGGCACCAGCACGCCCCACTGCCAGCGCACCCGGTTCTTCGGCGCCGACGCCCGGTACGGGTAGAGGAGGTAGCCCTCGTAGAGCACGGCGTCACCGACCGCGCGGGCCTGGTCCGCCGCGTTCACGGCCCACCGGCCAGCAGCTGCTCGATCGCCGCTTCCCAGGTCGGGATGGCGTTGGCCGCCTTGTACTTGAGCAGCGCGTCCACCGTCTCCCGCGGCAGCTTGATCCACGCGACGTTCGGGAAGTAGCGGGACACCAGCTCGTCCCAGACGGTCACCGGCATCCGGTACTCGGCCTGGGTGTGCCACGGCACCTGCTCGACCCAGAACCCCGGCCCGCCCTTGCCGAACACCGTTCCGCTGAACAGCAGCACCATCGGCACGACGCCCTCGGACAGCGCGTGGAAGTACTTGCCGGCCGCGACTTCGAGGTCGTAGGTGCACGGCACCTCGGCGTCCACCTCGGTGGCGCCGGAGAACCCCGGCACGGTCACCGAAACCGTCGTGAACTGGAACGGCTTCAGCGTCTCGCCCCACCGGGACCGCTCGCCGAAGAGGTGGGTGAGCAGCTCCGACTCCTCGTCGGCGTACCGGCGGCGTTGCGGTTCGATGCGGATCTGGACGCGCAGCACCATCGCGTGGACGGGCTGCCCGGTCAGCTCGGAGATCCGCAGCTTGAACGCCAGCGTCGGCGACGCGGCGTACTTCAGCGGCCGGACGTCGATGCAGTCGAAGGTCAGCTCAGCCATCCGCCACGACCTCGCTGCGTTCCCGAAGGCGCGCGAAGAACCCGTCGATGGCCTCGTGCGCTTCGGTGCCGCCGTCGAAGCCCCGCCACGTCGAGCGCACGATCCCGACCAGCTCGTAGCAGACGTCGATCGGTACCAGGAAGCACTCGAAACCCAGGTCGAGCTGGTTCAGCAGCAGGGCTTCGACGTCGTCGGCGATGTCGGCGAACGCCGGCGTGCCCGCCCGCAGCTCGTCCCACGTGCCGAGCGGCAGCAGCGACTCGGTGGCCCCCGCCGGGCTCGGGTAGAACGCGACCGGGCGGTCCTGCACCGAATTGCGGAACAGGAACGCCGTCTTCACCGGGATCCCGGCCGTCTCCCACAGCGCCGTCCCCGGCCCGAAGCGCGGCGCGTGCCGGAAGCGGTCCGGCACCGCCCGGTGCCGCTTCCCGCCCGCCCCGCGGTGGGTGAAGAGCAGGTAGCAGCCCCGGCAGGTGCACAGGATCGTCCGGGATTCGAGGTCGATGACGTGCCCGTGCCCGTCGCTGATCGGTTCCGCGCACATCTCGCACTTCTCGCCCGGCGCGGCGCGCCGGACGGGCGTGCGGAACCTGCGCAGGCCGCCCGTCACGGGACCTCCACGGGACACGGCACCAGCGGCAGCAGGGTGCGTCCACCCGGGCCGGTTTCTTCCGGCACGACCCCTTCGACGACGACGTCGGAGATCTCCGGCGCCGCTTCCCGGACCACCCGCTCGATGGCGTACTTCGCGGTGACCGTCGACGACGGGCAGCCGTCGCAGGTGCCCCGCAGCCGCAGCCGCAGGACACCGTCGTCGATCCCGACGAACTCGACGTCGCCGGCGTGCGAACCCAGGTACGGCCGGACCTTGTCGAGCGCCTCGGTGACCCGCTCGTGCGTCGACCGGGGGTGCAGGTCGTGCAGCACGAGCAGGCCGCGGACGTGCTCGTCCCCGGCGAGGCGGTCGAGCAGCCCGGGATCCGAGCCGGCGAGCTCCACGATCCGGGCCAGGCCGGCGCCGTAGAACTCGAGCAGCGTGTGGACGAGGTCCTCGGCGAGTTCGGCGTCCGCGCCGGAGAACTCGCCCAGCAGCTGCTCGATCCGCTCGCCGACCCGGTCGACGTCGGTCATCAGCCGATCTCCCCGCCGAACGCGTGCGGGGTGTGCAGCCGCTCGATCACCTTGCCCTGGCCGGTGTACATGTGGACACCGCAGGGCAGGCACGGGTCGAAGCTGCGGACCGCGCGCATGATGTCGATGCCCTTGAAGTTCTCCTGCGTGTTCTCCTCGAAGATCGGCGTGTTCTGCACGGCGTCCTCGTACGGCCCCGGCGTGCCGAAGCTGTCGCGGACGCTGCCGTTCCACGGCGTCGGCGGGTACGGGTGGTAGTTCGCGATCTTGCCGCCCTTGATCACCATGTGGTGGGAGAGCACCCCACGGACGGCTTCGGTGAAGCCGCAGCTGACGCCTTCCTCCGGGACCTTGAACGGTTCCCACGTCTTGGTGCGGCCCTGGCGGACCTCACCCAGTGCCTGCTCGCCGAAGTGCAGCGCCATGGCGGCCGCGTACGCCTGGAAGTACGTCCGGGCGCGGTTGCGCTCGAGGGCGTTGCTCCACTGCGGGATCTTCCACTCGAAGTTCGCTTCGGGTTTGGTCGCCGTGCGCGGCAGGGTGATCGTGACGCTGTGCCCGGTCGACTTGACGTACGGCGTGTCGACGAGCCCGGCCAGCGCGGTCACCCACAGGCGGGCGATCGGGCCGCCGCCGGTGTCGAGGGCCAGGTGGTCGGTGCCGTCGAACCAGCGCGGGGACATCGTCCACGAGTACTTGCCGTCGAAGTCGCGCTTGGCCGGGCGCGGGATGGTGTGCTGGTTCCACGGGTGGCGCTGGTCGACCGGGTTGCCCAGCGGGTCGTGCGTGACGAACATCGGCTGGTCGGCCCAGTCTTCGTAGAACGAGCTGCCGAGCAGGATCCGGATCCCGAGGTTGATGTCGAGCAGGCTGGTCGTGACCAGCTTGCCGTCGACGACGATGCCCGGCGTCACGAACATCTTGCGGCCCCAGGACTCCATGTTCTCGTAGCTGAAGTCGCAGTACTCCGGGTCGTTCAGGCTGCCCCAGCAGCCGAGCAGGACGCGCCGCCGGCCGACCTCTTCGTAGCCGGGCAAGGCTTCGTAGAAGAAGTCGAAGAGGTCGTCGTGCATCGGCAGGCAGCGCTTCATGAACTCGACGTAGCGCATCAGCCGGGTCAGGTAGTCGGTGAACAGCTGCACGGTGGCCACCGTGCCGACGCCCCCCGGGTACAAAGTGGACGGATGGACGTGCCGGCCCTCCATCAGGCAGAACATCTCACGCGTGCTGCGGCTGACCTGCAGGGCCTCGCGGTAGAACTCGCCTTCGAGCGGGTTCAGCGAGCGCATGATGTCGCCGATGGTCTTGTACCCGTGGTCGCCCGCGTGCGGTGCCTCGGTGCGGTTGGCCAGCTCCAGGACGCCGGGGTTGGTTTCGCGGACCATCCGCTCGCAGTAGTCGACCCCGACCAGGTTCTCCTGGAAGATGTTGTGGTCGAACATGTATTCGGCGGCCTCGCCGAGGTTGAGGATCCACTCGCCGAGGTGCGGCGGGCGGACGCCGTAGGCCATGTTCTGGGCGTACACCGAGCACGTCGCGTGGTTGTCGCCGCAGATCCCGCAGATCCGGCTGGTGATGAAGTGCGCGTCGCGCGGGTCCTTGCCCTTCATGAAGATGCTGTAGCCGCGGAAGACCGACGACGTGCTGTGGCACTCGACGACCCGCTTCGCGGCCCAGTCGATCTTCGTGTAGATGCCCAGGCTGCCCACGATCCGGGTGATCGGGTCCCACGCCATCTCGACGAGGTCGGTCTTGCCCTTGGTGCTGATGCCCTTGTCGGTCTGCGTCTCGGTCATTTCCCGATCCCCCTCAGCGCCAAGACGACTTGTAGCCAGTGTTGAGCTTCTTGCCCGTGTGCCGCCACTTCGGCTCCTTGTCGAGCTTGCGTTCGGTGATCTTCCGCAGCCGCCGGATCACCGACCCGTACGCGCCGCTGGCCAGCGAGGACACCTGCGCGCCCGGCGGCTCGTCCATGAACGGCATGAACTTGTCCGGGAAGCCCGGCATGGTGCAGCCGATGCAGATGCCGCCGACGTTCGGGCAGCCGCCGACGCCGTTGATCCAGCCGCGCTTGGGCACGTTGCACTTCACGACGGGGCCCCAGCAGCCCAGCTTCACCAGGCACTTGGGGGAGTCGTAGGCGTCGGCGAACTGGCCCTGCTCGTAGTAGCCGCCGCGGTCGCAGCCTTCGTGCACGGTCGCGCCGAAGAGCCACTGCGGCCGCAGGTGGTCGTCGAGCGGGATCATCGGTGCCTGGCCGGCGGCCTGGTAGAGCAGGTAGGTGATGGTCTCCGACAGGTTGTCCGGGTGGGTCGGGCAGCCGGGCACGCAGACGATCGGGATGCCCGCCCCGGACTTCCAGTCCCAGCCCAGGTAGTCGGGCACGCCCATGGCGCCGGTCGGGTTGCCCTCCATCGCGTGGATGCCGCCGTAGGTGGCGCAGGTGCCGACGGCCATCACGGCCAGCGCCTTGGGCGTCAGGCGGTCCAGCCACTCGCTGGTGGTCATCGGCTGGCCGGTCTCGGGGTTGTTGCCGAACCCGCACCAGTAGCCTTCGTCCTTGATCGCCTCGTTCGGGATCGAGCCTTCGACGACCAGCACGAACGGTTCCAGCTCACCGCGGTCGGCTTTGTAGAACCACTCGATGAACGTGTCGGCCCCCTTGTCGGGGCCGCATTCGAAGTCGATCAGCGGCCAGTGGACCGCGATCTTGGGCAAGCCGGGCAGAGCGCCGAGGACGATTTCCTCGATGCTCGGTTGCGTGGCGGCGGTCAGTGCGACGGAGTCGCCGTCGCACGACAGACCGGCGTTGATCCAGAGGATGTGAATGGGCTGTTCTTCGGTCTCGGTCTTCTCCACGGCATGCGTCACGGCTGATCAACCCCGAATTCGTCGAGTGCGCCGAGGGTCAGCTCCCACAGCGCGTGGTAGAGGGTCGTCTGGGCTTCCTGGATGCGGTGCACGGACGGTGACGGGACGACGAAGAGGTGGTCGATGCTGTCCAGCTCGGCCATTTTTCCGCCGTCGTAGCCGGCGATGCCGACGGTCACCAGGCCGCGCCGGGCGGCTTCGTCGAAGGCACGCACCAGGTTCTCGGAGTTCCCGCTGGTGGACAGGCCCACCGCGATGTCACCGGCCCGCCCGAACGCGCCGATCTGCCGGGCGAACACGACGTCGAACCCGATGTCGTTGGACAGGGCGGTCACCACGGCGATGTCGTTCGTCAACCCGAAGGCGGGCAACGGCCGGGCGTCGCCGGCCGGGCTCAGGAACAGGCTGGCCAGGTCCTGCGCGTCGGTCGAGCTGCCGCCGTTGCCGAACGCGAGCAGCCGGCCGCCGCCGGCGAACGCGCGCGCGACGTCCTGCGCGCACGCGAACAGGCGTTCGCGGTCGGCCGCGAGCACGTCGCCGCGCAGGGCGACGATCTCGTGCACTTTGTCCACTGTGGACTTTTCCACCTGGCGGAGGACGGCGTCGACGTCGCTGGTGCCCGCGTAGAGGAACGGGTACAGCGCTTCGAGGCCGTCCGCGCCGACGGGGGTGTGCTCCCGCGTCATGGCGCGTCAACTCCCTCGGGTCAGGGATTCTCCAGACGAGCGATGGCTTCACCGGCGTGCACCAGGATTCGGTCGCCGACGCCGGCCGAGACCAGCGCCACGCTCACCTCTTCCCGGCCCGAGCCGGTATCCACGACTGCGAACCCGAGGTCCAGGAGTTCGACTACGGTCACTTCGACCGCGGTGTCGGAGCAGGTGATGCACACCCCGTCGTGACAGACGGGGCCGACTTCTCTGTCGGCGTCACGGGCGCTCACGACGCCACCTCCGGGGTCAGCGCACCGGGGTGTTCGAAGAACACGTGCACCAGCTCCCACAGCACGTGGTAGGTGGTCACGTGCACCTCCTTGACGATCCGCGGGTCGGCCGAGCGGGCGATGAAGACGTGGCCCAGCCCAGTAGTCGCGGCAATCGCGCCACCGTTACCACCGGTCAGCGCAACGGTGAGCATTCCCAGGTCACGAGCGGTTTCGAGGGCGCGGCGGACGTTGGCGCACTCGCCGTCGGTCGAGATGCCCAAGGCGATGTCGGCCGGTTCGCCGATGATCCGCAGCTGGTGGGCGAAGACGTCTTCGAGGCCCACGCGGTTGGCGACGCCGGTCACCGTCGCGACGTCGGCGGTCAGCGAAATCGCCGGCAGGGCGCGCTTGCCGACGATCACCGGGTGGACGAACTCGACCGCCACGTGCTGGGCGTCGGTGCTGGGGCCGCCGTTGCCGAACACCACCAGCTTGCCGCCGCGGTGGAAGCGGCGGGCCATGTCGTGGCACGCTTCGGCCACCGTCCTGGCGTCGTCGGCCAGGGCGAGCACGGGGGCCTTCCGGCGCTCGAAGAGGGCGTCGACGGAGTCCGGGTGATTCGGTGACCACGACATCGCGGTACTTCCTCCGGGCTGCTGCTCGGTGATGGGAGCACATCTCAGGCTAGAGCTGTGAGGTGGATCACACAATAGCGTAAAGCGGTCGGAATTTGGTGCTCTCGGTCGACGGGACGTGCTCCGCCCGGGTGAGCCGCTGCTGGGCCTCGTGGCCGGACCCGTGCGACCGCGGCGCGCGCGCCGGGCCGGGCACGTCCGTCGCCGGTCCGGGCGGTCACAAAGCGGCAGAACCATTCAGCTCGCCACCACCATCGACGAATTCGGAATCGGGGTGACAAGTAACTTTCAGCGGCGGCCGGACGATCATTGACCTCGTCATCGACCGCTCTTATCGTGAGTCCAGTTTCTCTGGTCCGGTAGCCGGACGAATTTCACGGCACGCATCGGCCGCATTCCTGAAGGGGAGTAACCCATCCCGTCCGGGATCGCGCTGCCGGCCTGACCCGAGAAGGCCGCTTCCGGCGGTCTGCCGAGCAGTGGATCTGGCGATGAAGGCGGAGGAAGCGATGAAACGGGTGATCCGCGGCTTGCTGGCGCTGGTGCTGATGGTGCCGCTGGCCGTCACCGTGGCGTTCTTGACCGCCGGTTCCGCCGCGGCCGCCACGTTGACCAGGGTCACCGACTTCGGCACCAACCCGACCAACCTCGGCATGTACGTGTACGCGCCCGACTCGCTGGCGGCGAAACCCGCGCTGCTCGTGCTGGTCCACTACTGCGGTGGTTCGGCGGGCGGGATCTTCAACGGCAACGGGCACGACTACGCGACGGCGGCCGACCGGTACGGCTACCTCGTCGTCGTGCCCGAGGCCACCCGCGACGGGCACTGCTTCGACGTCTCCACGAAGGCGGGCCTGACCCGCAACGGCGGCAGCGACTCCACCGGCATCATGTCGATGGTCGGTTGGGCCCGCCAGCACTACAACGTGGACCCGGGCCGCATCGTCGTCAGCGGCTTCTCCTCGGGGGCCATGATGACGAACGTCCTGGCCGCCGAATACCCGGACGTGTTCGCCGCCGGGGCCGCGTTCTCCGGCGTGCCCGCGGGGTGTTTCGCGACCACGGACGGCTCGTTGTGGAACAGCCAGTGCGCCGGCGGGAACGTCGTCAAGTCCGCACAGCAGTGGGCGGACCAGGCACACGCCATGTACCCCGGTTACGCCGGCGCCTACCCGCGGATGCAGCTGTGGCACGGCGACCAGGACACGACGCTGGCGTACCCGAACTACGGCGAAGAGATCAAGCAGTGGACGGCCCTGCACGGGCTGAACCAGACGCCGGCCGCCACCGACCACCCGCAGTCGTCCTGGACGCGGAACCGCTACGGCGACACCGGTACCCACGCCACCGTGGAAGGCGTCGTCGTCGCGGGCACCGGTCACACCCTGCCGCAGGCCGGGATGCTCGCGTACGCGATTTCCTTCCTCGGTCTCGACGGCGGCAGCACCGCAACCCGCAGCGGTCCGGTGCGCTCGGTGGCCGCGGGGAGGTGTCTCGACGTTCCGGGCCGGTCGACGACGCAGGGCACCCGGTTGCAGCTGTGGGACTGCAACGCCGGGACGAACCAGACGTGGACCGCGACCGCCGCCGGCGAGCTGACCGTCTACTCCGGCGACACGCTGCGCTGCCTCGACGCCGAGGGGGGCGGAACCGGCGCGGGCACGGCGGTGATCATCTGGGCCTGCCACGGCGGCGCCAACCAGAAGTGGCGGGGCAACGCCGACGGCACGGTGACCGGCACCCAGTCCGGGCTCTGCCTGGAGGTCGCGGCCGGCTCGACCGCCAACGGGACCGCCGTGCGGCTGGGCACCTGCGGTGGCGGCCAGAACCAGAAGTGGACCGGCCCGGCCGCGACCACGCGGTGACCACGCCGACGGCACGATCGCGAATGTCCACAGCGGACTTTGCCGGGCCGCTTCCGGTGCCGGAACGGCCCACGGCACCGAGGTGATCGCCTGGACCTCGGCTGGGGGCGGGTGGCGGCCTCGCGCGGTGGGGTGCGGGGGAGCGCACCCGCGGTGGCGGAGCTGAGCCGGGCCTTGTCTTTTCCGAATGGTCGGCCGGGTGTGCCGTGCGTGTGTCCGGTTGCTCCCAGTGGACGGGGCCGCGGTGTCGGTGATGGCCGACGCCGGGCATCGAGAGGTCATGTACACCAGCGACGCCATCAGTGGGGCGCTGGCCGAACTGCAGTTCGGCCTCGGGGCTCCCCACCGCCTGGCCGGTGTTCGCCGGGCAGGCCGCCGAGTACCCGGTGGCGGCCTTGTTCGCCTTCCCGCTGCAGATCGGTGTCGTGCGGGTGGCGACCCTGGACACGTACCGGTCGACCCCGGGCTCACCGGCCGGCGACGAACTCGCGGTCGCCATGCTCATCGCGCACCTGGACCTGCCGGCCGCGGAGGCGCTGGCCCGGCTGCGCGTACGCCTTCGGGCGCGGCCGGGCGTTGCGGGAGGTCGCGGCCATGGCCGACCGTGAACGACAGGTGACCCGGACGTTCGTCGCGTTGGCCGACACCCTCGTCGACGACTACGACGTCGCCGACCTCCTGCACACACTGGTGCGGCGCTGCGTGGAGCTGCTCGACGTCGCCGCGGCCGGCCTGACGCTGGTCGACGAGCGCGGGAGCCTGCAGGTGCTCGCGTCCTCCACCGAGCAGGCCCGGCTGCTGGAGCTCTTCCAGCTCGGCATCGACGAGGGGCCGTGCGTGGAATGCTTCGCGACCCGGGCTCCGTCCTGGTCGCCGACGTCTCCGCGGAGGCCACGCGGTGGCCGCGGTTCGCGGCGGAGGCGTCCCGGCAGGGGTTCGCGTCGGTGCACGCGCTGCCGATGCGGTTGCGCAAGCAGATCGCCGGCGCGCTGAACCTGTTCGGCGCCCGGCCCGGTGAGCTCGGACCCGACGACGTCCACCTGGCGCAGGGGCTGGCCGACACGGCGAGACGATGTCCGAGCAGCTGCAGACCGCCCTGAACAGCCGGTTGACCATCGAGCAGGCGAAGGGCGTCCTCGCGGTGACCGGCCGGCTCAGCATGGACGACGCCTTCACCGCGTTGCGCGGCTACGCCCGCAGCCACAGCCTCCTGCTCGGCGAAGTCGCCCGCGGACTCGCCGAGCGGCAGGTCGACCCGGCACTCGTGCTGGCCCGGCACGACCGCAAGACCTGACCGGCATCAATGCCGGGTCGTCAGGTACGGCCCCGGATCGCTGCCGGCGCCGGCGCCGTCGGCGAGCCAGCGGAGGAAGCCGCCGCGGTCGCGGCGTTCGATCTCGTCGAGGTAGTCCTGCCGGCGCTGGACCAGGTAGCGGCGAGCCAGGAGGTCGTGGGTGACGAGCAGCCGGCAGTAGCTGCGCCGCCAGGCCGCGCACAGCTCGTCCGTGCTCAGTTCGGCGACCGTGCGGGCCGCCGGAGGCGGGGTGGTGGCGGCCCGCGTGCCGGTTCCGGACCGGACGGCTTTGCGCCGCAGGCCGGCCACCAGCGCGACCGAGGCGAGGACGACCACCAGGGACGCCGTCAGCCGGCCGCCCAGGGTCGCCAGCATCCCGGAGACGGTGAAGGACAGCGCGAAGAAGATCCCCGCGGCCAGGGCACCGGCGCGCAGGTTCGTGGTGCGCGGCCGGCCCGGTGCCGCGCGCCGGACGTGCGGCGCGATCACGGCGGCGATGGCGCCGATCGCCGCCCCCAGCAGGCACAGACCGGCGAGCACGCCGGCGGGTGTGCCCAGCACGCCGATCGTCGCGAAGCCGCAGACGACGAGCGTGGCCGTGGCCCAGGCCGTGCGTGCGGGCATGGTCGGCCTCCGCGTTCGGGACCGGTGCCGGGCCGTCCGCCCGGCACCGCCGTCGGGATCGTGAACGCCGAGGTCCGGGGCGGGGTACCGACTTTAGCCGACGTCGCGGCCCGAGCACACGTTCGCCGGCCGGACCACTCGGTCAGCGCTGCCGGTCCGCGTGACCGCCGCGTACGCTGGGTTACCCCCGCCCCGGACCCCGGCGAGTGCCCGTCGACCGCCGACCGAACCGGGGTGTGCCGTGGAACCACCGCTGGACGATCTCTCTGACGAGTACCCGGTGGGCTGGGTCCTCACCTACCGGCGCCGCCGGGTGCCCGATCCGCCGTTCGGCGGGTACGCGGCCGGGGTGGTCCTCGGCCCGCCCGTGCGGGACGCGTGCACCGGCCTCGAATCCATCCCGCTCGCCTCGCTCGGCGACGGCCCGACGGTCTGGGTGCCCGACGGGGACGTGATCGGCATCCAGCCCCGCCCGGCCGCCGGCGGCGGTGCCGCGCCGTCGACCCGCCGTCATCCGTCCACACAGGACACCGCATGGGGAGATCACCCGCCTGGCTGACGACTTCGCACCCCGGCCGAGCTTAGGCTGGACGGCACGCCCCGGACCCCGGCGCCCGAACCCGACCGAGCGGGGTGGCGACATGAGCACAGGCGAGGGCACCGAACCCGGCACCGGCCGGACCTGGCCGGTCAGGCACGGCGGCGGATACCCACCGGGCTGGCAGGTCCGGTACCGCGGCCGCCGGTCGCCGACGGTTTCCGGTACGAATGGCCCGCGGACCGGTCAGGAACGGATCGGCACGATCGCGGGACCCACTCTGCGTGACGAGCACACCGGCACCACCTGGGTGGCGGTCCGGCCCTTCTGCGCGGCTCCGCACACCCCGCGGCGGCTGGTGCGGGCGAACGACATCATCGACGCCCAGCCGCCGGACGAACCCGATCCCGCAACGGCCGTGGACGACGAATAGAGCCGGCTCGCACTCCGGTCGCCGACGACCTCGTTTTCGGCGGGTTCAGCCGCGGTGGTGCGGGTAGTGCGGTGAGCGGTGCTGGAAGGACAGGATCGCCGGGTTGCGGATCGTGCCGTCCTGGATTTCCACGGCCCGCCGGACGGTTTCGTGCTCGTCCCACGCGGACTGTCCGGAAAGGACCGGACCCAGGTGGGGCAGCAGGGCCTCGCTGATCTCCCAGGTCGCCGAGTTCCACAGGTACGACGGGCTGTGGTCGACGGCGTAGTAGGTGATGCCGTTGCCGACCGGGAAGGTCGGCCGGGTGAACGTCGTGGGCCGGGCCCAGCTGAAGCCCATGCCTTCGTCGCACGACACGTCGACGATGAGACCGCCGGGGGCGAAGGCGCCGAGGTCCTCCTCGGTGAGGAAGGTCAGGGGCGCATCGGTGTCCTGCAGCACGCAGTTGACGACGACGTCGTGCTCGGCCAGGAACCCGGCCAGCGGTACCCGGCCGTTGCCGGTGATCGCGTGGCTGCGGCGGAGATCTCCCGGGTTGTTCGCGTCGTGGTCGAGGTGCACCATCGTCGCGGAGTGGATCGGCGAGCCGACCGCGCTGAGGCCGCGGGCGGTGAGGACGTCGACGTCGTGGATCCCGTGGGCGTTCAGCGCGGTCACCGAGCCGCGTGCCGTGGCACCGAAGCCGATCACCACGGCCCGCAGCCGCCGGCCGTAGTCCCCGGTCGACCCGATCAGCTGCAGGGCGTGCAGCACCGAGCAGTAACCGGCCAGTTCGTTGTTCTTGTGGAAGACGTGCAGGCCGAACGAGCCGTCGCGCCGCCAGTGGTTCATCGCCTCGAAAGCGATCACGGTGAGCCGCCGGTCGACGGCCAGCTGGGTCAGCTCGACGTCCTGCACGCAGTGCGGCCACCCCCACAGCACCTGACCGGGCCGCAGCTCGGCGACGTCTTCCCGCAGCGGCTTGGCCAGCAGCACGACGTCGCACTCGGCGATCAGCTGCTCGCGGGTGCGCAGCCCCGCGACGGCCGCCGCCAGGTGCTCGTCCGGCACGCCGAACGGTTCGCCGTAACCGTGTTCGAGGTAGATGGACTTCCGGAGATCGGGGTCGATCCGATCCAGGTGGTGGGGGTGGATCGGCAGCCGTCGTTCGTTCTCTTTCCGTGAACGCGCGATGACGCCGAGACTGAGCTGGTGCACAAGGGCCCCTTTTCTAGGAGCCATTTTTAACACACTCGGTGACGCGCCCGAGTCTCGGCTGGGGTCCGGCTCTTGGGTGGTTATAACCTGCCGGTGCGCGCGATCAGCTCGCCGGCGAAGTCCAGCGTCCGGTCAAGGCTGGGAAACGCTGCGAAAGCGTCCACGAACGCCTCGTCGACACCGGCCTCGGCGAAGCGCGTGAGCTTGCCGGCCAGCGCGTCGACGGACGTGCCCGGTTCGAGGTTGATCCGCATGGCCGTCTTCAGCGCGCCAGGATCGCGGCCGGCGTCCTGGGCCGCGCGGCGCGCGATGGACCACAGGTGGCCGGCGACTTCGTCCGGCAGGCCCTCGAAGCCGAGCCAGCCGGTGCCGCTGCGCCCGACCCGGCGCATCGCGGCCTCGCTGGCACCGCCGATCCAGATCGGTGGTCCGCCCGCCTGGACCGGTCGCAGGTCGGCGTGCACCGGCGGCAACGAGAGGAACTCGCTGTCCCAGGACACCGGAGTGGTCGTCCACCACGCGTGCAGGAACGCCAGCAGGTCGTCGAGCATCTTGCCGCGCCGGTGCCAGTCCGCGCCGCGGGTGATGTCGTACTCGTCCTTCATCCACCCGAGCCCCACGCCGACGTCGAGGCGGCCCTCGCTGAGCACGTCGAGGGTGGTCAGCAGCCGGGCGAGGTGCGGCGGCTCGTAGTAGAACGTGCTGAGCGTGCTGGCGTTGAGCCGCATCCGGCTGGTCGCCGTCGCGGCGACGGTCCACAGCAGCAGGGGATCGAGGTAACGGGTCATCTGCGGCGGGTACGGCTGTTCTTCGCCCGGGTAGGTGCTGTGCATGTCGACGGGCGTGACCAGGCGGTCGCCGACCCACAGCGTGTCGTAGCCCAGGTCTTCGAGTCCGCGGCAGAACGCGCTCAGGCCGGCGGCGCTGCTGATGGCGGGGCCGACGATGGGGATGGCGAAACCAAGCTTCATGGTAAGAGTTCTCTCCGGTCGGACGACTATCGATATCGGACAGTGCGGCTCAGCCGGCGAGTTCGGTGACGCCGAGAGCGAAGTCCCAGTGCCCCACGCCGTGGCGGGCGAGGCCCATCGTGAGCACTCCCGCTCCTTCCAGCCAGTACGCCATTTTCAGGTCGCCGACGTCCAGCGGGCGCAGCCCGAGGCTTTCGATGAACGCCGCCACGTCCGCCTTGGCCCGCGCCTCGTCGCCGGCGATGAAGACGGCGGGCCGGCCCTTCTCCAGGACGTGGCGGAAGATCGTGTTGAACCCCTTCACCACGCTGGCGCCGGCCGGGGCCGCCTTCGCGGCTTCCTGCGCGATCGAGGTGCCCTCGCCGTGGGCCAGCCCGTCGGCCGCGGAGTTGAACGGGTTGCTGATGTCGACGATGATCTTGCCCGCCAGGGCGTCCCCGTAGTGGGCGACGACCGGAACGACGCCGGCGTGCAGCAGGGCCACGATGACGATGTCCCCGGCCGGGACGGCGCCCCACTCTCCCGTGGTGGCGTTGTCGCCGAGAACCTTGGCCAGGTCGGCGGCTTTGGCCTGGTCGCGGCCCATGACTTCGACGGTGTTGCCGCCCGCTACCGCGAGCTCGCCGATGGTGCGGGCCATGTTCCCGGTGCCGATGATGCTGATGCCGCTCATGAGTTGTCCCGTCTTGGCTGTTGATCGGAAACGTTCTCTACGCCGGGCTATGTACACCGAGCTGTGTGGTTAACGTAGCGGACGATCGATCGGGATGCAAGCTATGTACACCGGTCGGTACCCAACTCGGCTGGACTGGGGCATGACGGAGCCGGAGAAGGTCCCGAACAGCTCGGCGAACAACTGGCGCTGCTCCTCGATGGCGCCTCGGCGCGCAACGCCATCCCGGCGCCAGGCCGGCGATGAGGGCGTGTCCGAAAGTGGGTGACCTTCCGGTCGGTGCTCAGCGATCCTTCGAGGCGGCTTCGCCGCCGAGCTGCCACATTTCGTGGTTGCCGCATTCCGCCGTGATCTCGGCCGCCGTCTGAGCCGCGGTGAAGAAGTCTTCGACCACCGGCGAGAGATGTGCGGTCGCCATGGCGAGGCACACCTGGTCCGGCGCCAGATCCGGGACGGGCACGTAAGCGACCTCCGGATGCGTGTAGAAGACCGTCGCCGATCGCGCCAGGAACGAGATGCCCCGGCCGGCGGCGACGTGCTCGAGCGTTTCGTCCACGCCGCGAACCAGGTATCCGGCGTTGAGGTGCGGGCGCCTGGTGGGCTGCGTGCTCGCGTCGGCGTGCCAAAGCAACGGTTCGCCGGCCAGGTCGGCTTCGGTGACTTCTTCCTTGCCGGCCAGCCGGTGCCGTGCGGGCAGGACCGCTACCCGCGGCTCGGTGTAGAGCGGAACGACGCGCAGGCCGGCCTCGTCGATGGGCAGCCGCACGTAGCCGATGTCGATGCGGCCGTCGAGCAGCAGCTCGGCTTGCTCGTCGGCTTCGATGCGTTGCACGTCGACCCGCACATCCGGGTGCCGGGCGGCGAACCGGTGGATCGCCGGGGTGACCGCGACGCCGGCCCGGAAGCCGACCATCATCCGCCGGTCGCCCCGCGTGGCCGCGGTCACCCGGCGGCGGGCCGCGTCGGCGGAGGCCAGCAAGGGAGCGGCGTCGGTGAGCAGCTGCGCGCCGGCGTCGGTCAGCACCACCCCGTGGCTGTCCCTGGTGAACAGCGCGGCGCCGAGATCCTGTTCGAGCGCGCGGATCTGCCGGCTCAGCACCGGCTGCGCGATGTGCAGCCGGTCGGCGGCGCGGCCGAAGTGCAGCGTGTCGGCGACCGCGACGAAGTAGCGCAACTTGCGCAGGTCCAGATCCATC
Organism: Amycolatopsis sp. NPDC024027; assembly: GCF_040638975.1. Lineage (NCBI taxonomy): Bacteria > Bacillati > Actinomycetota > Actinomycetes > Pseudonocardiales > Pseudonocardiaceae > Amycolatopsis > Amycolatopsis sp. NPDC024027. Next base: position 73,742 of record NZ_JBEZYY010000006.1, on the reverse strand, counting down.
AGGGCCTCCTGCGGTCCGGCAATGCCACCAGGGTATCGCCGCGGCCGAAAGAGGTCTTGGACATCGGCTCGGACCGGCGGCAACCATGGATGTCGGGCGCCCCGCACACACTTCCGACTCCAGAAAGCAGCACACCATGAGCACCATCAGCATCGTCGGCCTCGGGGGCATGGCCCGCGCCATCGCCACCCGCGCGGTCGAGGCCGGCCACACCGTCGAGGTCATCGGCCGCGACGCCGCCAAGGCCAAGGACCTGGCCGCCGAACTCGGCGGCAGCGCGACGGCCGGAGCATTCGGCGCCACCCCGGCCGGTGACATCGTGGTCTCCGCGGTGCCTTATGCCAGTGCCACGCAGGTCTTGACCCGGTTCGGCGACGCGCTGGCCGGCAAGATCGTCATCGACATCTCCAACACCTTCAACGCCGACGCCACCGGGGTCGTCACCCCCGCCGGCACCTCCGGTGCGCAGGAGATCGCCAAGATCCTTCCGGCGAGCGCGCACGTCGTGAAAGCGTTCAACACCGTCTTCGGCCACGTCCTGGCCCGGGGCGGCCGGCTGGACGTGCTCATCGCGGGCGACGACGTGGACGCCAAGACTCGCGTGTCGGCCTTCATCGAGAGCCTCGGGCTGCGTCCGCTGGACGCCGGCGATCTCGCGGCGGCGCGGTGGCTGGAGGCGGTCGGTCCGCTGCTGATGGGCCTCGCGAACCACGGCGCGGGGTTCGACATCAGCCTCGGCGTCACCAGCAAAGACTGAGCAGGACACATCGTGCGAGTTTTCGTCACCGGCGGAACCGGCCACACCGGTTCCCACATCGTCCCCGAGCTCGTCGCCGCCGGGCACGAGGTCACCGCCCTGGCCCGCTCGGACACGGCCGCGGCCACGTTGTCCGCGCTCGGCGCGAAGGTGCGTCGCGGCGACCTCGAGGACCTCGACGGGCTCAAGGAGGCCGCCGCGGACTCCGACGGCGTCATCCACGTCGCGCACCGGCAGGACCTGCTCCCCACCGGCGGAGTCGCCGCCGTGGCCGCCGCCGAAGTCCCGATCATGCTCGCCTACGGCGAAGCGCTCGCGGGAACCGGTAAGCCCCTGGTCGCGGCCGGGAGCATCGGCTCGCCGGGGAACCTGGGCCGGCCGGCCACCGAGCAGGACCCGGCCCTGCCCGGCGGCGAGGAGCACGCGGGCACCCTGCGGGCTCGCAACATCGTGGAGACCACCGTCATCGGCCTGGCCGAGCACGGGGTGCGGTCGTCGATCGTGCGCATCGCCAACATCGCCCACAGCCCGACCGACCAAGCCGGCTTCCTCCAGCGGCTGATCGCGCTCGCGAAGGAGAAAGGCGTCGCCGGCTACCCCGGAGACGGCACCAACCAGTGGAACGCCGTGCACGCCCGCGATGCCGCCTCCGTGTTCCGCTTGGCTTGGGAAAAGGGCCCGGCCGGCAGTTACTGGCACGCGGTGGCGGACGGCGCCATCCCGTTCCGTGACATCGCCGAGGCCATCGGCGGCCGGCTCGGCCTGCCCGTCGTGAGCATCCCCGCCGATGTCCTGATGGTGCCGGGCTACTTCGGGTTCCTCGCGAACATCGTCACGCAGAGCTACCCGGCGTCCAATCTCATCACCCGCGAGACCCTCGGCTGGGAACCCGCGCAGCCCGGCCTGCTCGACGGTCTGGACAACGGCCACTACTTCCCCGCGAGCCGGGGATAGGAACCGCCGGGACCGGTTCACCGGACAGGTTTGTGGCCAATCCTTGACCGGCGTGACCCGCGTCACGTAACTTCCCGGCTGTCTTGAATCGTTTCAAGTCATCCGGGGAGAGGTCGCCATGGCCGAGAACGATCCGATGGTCCGTCCCAACAGCGGTGAGTTCGAACTGTCCCGGCGGCGCGTGCTCGCGCTCGCCTCCGCGGCGGCCATCGCCGGGACGGCCGGCGGGTGGCCGTTCGCTTACGCCGCGTCGGATACCGCCGCGTCCGACACCGCCGATCCGGCGCGGCGGTTCGCGAACCCGCGCCCGGATTCGCGGCCCACCGTGCTGTGGTTCTGGAACGGCGCCGTCACCACCGCCCTCGTGGCCGCCGGGCTGGCGGACCTGCGGGACAAGGGCGTCCACGAGGTGCTGGTGTTCCCGTTCGACACGGCGGCGCTGCGGCCGGCGTTCTTCACCGAGGACTGGTTCGCGCTCATCGAGTTCACCCTGCGCGAGGCCCAGCGGCACGGGATGCACCTGTGGCTGTTCAACGACGACTACTTCCCGAGCGGCCGCGCCGGCGGGCTCGTCGTCGACGGCGGGAAGGTCGGCGACCGGGTCTACCGGCCGCGGCCGGACCTGCGGCTCAAGGGCGTGGGGCACCAGGTGCTGACCGTCGCGGGCGGGGTTCCGGTGCCGCTGGTCAGCCGGGGGCTCTCGGTGTCGGGTGGGCGGCTGCTGGTCGACGCCGGCGCCCGTGACGGCGTGACGCTGCTGCGCGAGGGCACGCAGTGGCAGGACTACGACGTCGTGGCGAAGGTCCGGGTCGAAAGCGCCACGGCCGGGCTCATGGTGCGCAGCGCCGACGAGGGCAACGGCGTCCTCGCCGACCTGCGCGCCGACGGCGCCGTCGACGTCTGGCAGCAGACCGGCGGCGCGTTCAGCCTGGTCCGCAGCGGTTCCCCGGTCGCCGGGTTCGACCCGGCGGCCGACCACGAACTGGTGGTGGGGGTCCGCGGAACGACACTGACGGTGTCGCTGGACGGTGCCGCGCAGGCCCCGGCCGAGCTGCGGTACGGCACCGGCCGCGTCGGCGTGCGCGCGGTGGCGAGCCAGCGATCGTCGTGGGACAGCCTCAGCGTGCGCGATCCGGACGGCCGCGTGCGGTACGCGGAGACGTTCGACGACGTCGCCGCGCTCGACGCCTTCGACCTGCCCGCGACCGGTGTCCCGCTGGTCGCCGCGGCCGCCCGGCCGGAGTCCTCGGCCGATCCCGGCTCGCTGGTGGACCTCACCGAGCAGGCTCGCGCGGGCGGCACGTGGACACCGCCGGCCGGGAACTGGCGGCTGGACCTGTTCACCGTCCGCCCGCTGAGCACCCCCACCGGCACCGGCCGCGCCTACCTCGACCTGCTCGACGACGAGGCGGTGCGGCTGTTCGTCGACGCCGTGCCGGGGGAGTACCTGCGGCGGTTCCCGTGGGCGGCGGGCTCGGTCCTGCGCGGCTTCGCCGACGACGAGCCCTACCTCGCCTCGGCCGACGGGCCGTTCGACACCGTACCCTGGTCGTCCACATTGGACACGGAGCTGCGCCGGGCCGGGGTGGCACCGGGGATCGCGTTGACCGCGGTGCACGACGACCTCGGCCCGGCCGGCCTGCGGCTGCGCGGGATCTTCTGGCGCGCGGTCAGCAACCGGTTCGCCGCCGCGTACTACCGGACCCAGGGGCAGTGGATGGCCGCGCACGGCCTGCGGCTGATCTCCAACCCGCTGTGGGACGAATACGGGCCGGGGGAGCAGCTGCGCAGCTCCGGCAACCTGAACACCACCAACCAGTGGGCGCAGGTGCCGGGCACCGACCTGATCTTCGACCACTACCAGCGCGGCTACCACCGCACGCTGTCGCGGTGGCCGGCCAGCACCGCCCACCAGCTCGGGCTGGAGCGCGTCTACCTGGAGGCGATGGGCGGCACCGGCTGGCCGGTCACGCCCGCCTTGGTCCGCGAGGTGATCGGCGCGTTCGCCGTGCGCGGGGTGAACCACACGCTGCTGCACGCGCGGTTCAGCGACGAGAACCAGATCGTGTACCCGCCGCCGTTCCAGCCGGTCAACCCGTGGTGGGCGGTGTCGGCGCCGCTGAACGACTGGACCGGCCGGCTGATGGAAGCCTGCCGGCTGCCGGCCAAGGCCCGCACCGCGCTGCTCCAGCCGCAACGCGCGGCCGAGTCCACACAGGACACTCCGGCGATGGCCGAGCTGGACACCGCGTTCCTCACCGCGGCGCACGCGCTGGAAGACGTCCAGGTCGATTTCGACTTCCTCGACGAAGGCGCGCTCGACGCGGACCCCGCCCTGGTGACGCACGCGCGGCCGGCCGGGCCGCGGCTGGTCGTCGGGCAGCAGGCGTACGGGATCGTGGTGGTGCCCCGGACGCCGATCCTCGCGCTCGGGGCGGCGCGGACGCTGATCCGGTTCGCCCGTGGCGGGGGCACGGTGATCGTCGTCGGCGAGCCGGGCCGCGAGGCCGGGGGCGACGACGCCGGCCTGCGCGGCGCGCTGGCCGAGCTGTTCTCCGTCCGCTCGGTGGTCCGGGCGGCCGATCCGGTGGCGGCCGCGATCGCCGCCGCCGGGGCGGGAGGTGCGGCGGCGGTGCTGGAGCCGCCGCACGAAGACGTCCGCGTTCTGCGGCTCGAAGGCGAGGGTCGAGCCGCGTTCGTCGTGCTCAACGAGCGCGCGGACCTCGTGGCGCTGACCGCGACGTTCCCGGCGTCCGGGGTGCCCGAGGTGTGGGACCCCGACACCGGAACCGTGACGCCCGTGGGCGTGTGGCGGCGGGTGCGGTCCGGGAGTACCGCGGTGGAGCTGCGGCTCGAGCCGAAAGCGACGCTGCTGGTGGTGTTCCGCGCGGGGCGGGAACCCGCGCACGCGGTGTCCGCGTCGGCGCCGGTCGAACGCGTGCGCATCGACGCCCGCGCCGCGACCGCCACGGTGCGGGTGACCGGGCCGGGCGAGGTCACGGTCGCCGCGGTCGACGGCGGGTGTTCCTACACCGGCACGGCGGCGGTTTCCGACCCGCTCGCGGTGGTTCCGCTCGGCGGCGACTGGGCGTTCCACTTCGATCGGGAAGGTGCGCCGGTGGTCACGCGCGCGCTCGGTTCCTGGACGGACCTGGACCCGGCGTACTCCGGATCTGCTTGGTACGAACGGGAATTCCTCTTGGACGCCGCGGTCCTGTCCGGCCGGTCGTGGAGCCTCGACCTCGGGGAGGTCCGCGAAGTGGCCGAGATCGAAGTCAACGGGCGGAACGCCGAGTCCCGGCTCTGGCCGCCGTACGGGGTCGACGTGACGGCGGTGGTGCGGCCCGGCCGCAACCGGGTGCGGGTGCGCGTCACCAACACCGGCGCCAACGCGCGCGGGCAGGCGCTCGCCTCCGGTCTGCTCGGCCCCGTCGCGCTGCGGCCGCACCGCCTCGTCGAGGTCCCGCTGGCCCGCTCGGCGTCGAGCTCCTGAAGATCAGGCAGCGGTGGTCGTCAGAGAGGTGATGGCGTCGTCGATCTCCAGGTCGATCAGCCGCTGGACCTCGATGGCGCGGTTGTCGAAGATCCCGGTGAGCTCGAGGCTGACGATGCCGTGGATGCGGGTCCAGATCCGGATGGCGGCGGTGGCGGCGCGGGGGGTGGCGTCCGGCCGCTCCTGGGCGCGGGCCCAGTGCCGCAGTTGCTCGTCGAGGGCGCGGTCGCCGGTCTTGCCGCCGGCCGGGGCCGTGTCCTGGATGGCGGCCAGCAGGTCGATGAGCAGGGCCATCGCCTGGTCCAGCGGGGTTGGTGCGGCCGGCTGGCCGGGGGCGTCGCCGGCGCGTTCGGCGAAGAGCATCCCGTAGCGGCGGCGGTGGCGCAGGGCCCAGTCGCGGTAGGCGGCGACCAGGAGCCGGACCCGTGCGCGCGGTGCCCGCCGGCTGCCCTCGACCGCTTCCCGCATCGCCGTGGCGAGCTGCTGGTAGGACGAGGTGACCAGGTGGGCGATCAGCGCGTCCCGGGACGCGAAGTAGCGGTAGACCGCGGGTGCGGACATGGCCATGCTGCGGGCGAGGGCCGCGATGGTCAGCGCGTGCACGCCGTCGGTGTCGATGATCGCGAACGACGTGTCCTCGATCTCCTGGAACGTCTGGGCGCGCAGGCGTTCGCGTCGGCTCATCGCCGGCGGCTCGTTGGTCATCGTCGCATCGTAATGGACCGTAGCGGTGTCGACGGGAACGTCACTCCGCTACGGGCCGTCACGGTGTGGCGGCGGCCCAGTGCACTCAGCATCGCGTCGATTTCGGTCTGGTAGAGCAGCGCGGTGTCGACGCCGGTGGCGGCCAGGTGCCGGCCCAGCTCGAGGCCGATCAGGCCGTGCAGCCTGCTCCACCAGATCAGCCCGAAGTGCCGCACCGCGGCCGGGATCCCGAGCCGGTCCCGGAGCTGCTCGTCCAGCGCGGGCGGGAGCGCGACGGGGGGTGGCTCGCCGGCTTCGGCCACGACGCCCAGGAACACGGTCATGCACCGCTGCGCGGCGGTCGCGATGCGGTCGGCGGCGTGCGCACGGGCGGAGCCGTAGGCGGTTTCGTACGCCAGGTGGTAGGCGTGCGGCCGGGCCAGTGCCCAGTCGCGGTAGGCGTGGGCGACCGCGGCGACCCGGGAGGCGACGGAGGCTCCCCGGGCGGCGGCTTCGAGGGCGTCGGCGAGCGCGAGGTGGACATCGACCGCCAGGTCGGCCAGCAGTTCGTCGCGGCAGGCGAAGTAGCGGTACAGCGCCGGTGCGGACATCGCCATGCTCCGCGCGATCGCGGTGAGCGACACCGTCTCCGCGCCGCCCTCGCACAGCTGGGCCATGGCGGTGGCCTTGATCTCCGCCACGGTCTGGCGCCGGTATCGCTCGCGCCGGGTCGGCTCCGGTCCGGCCATCGCGGACACCTCGTTTCGCGCTATGGGTTGACGCAGTATGACACAGCGGTGCATAGTTACGACCATTAACGGAGCGACGAGGAGTCGCATTAGTTCGAGGAGCCGGCCATGGCCGAGACGAGCATCCCCACCGTGACCGCGACCGAAGTGGTGCTGCCGGGCAAGGTCGAACCGTCCGGGCTGCGGCTGGTCCGGCGCTCGTTGCCGGCGCCGGCGGCCGGCCAGGCTCTGGTGCGCGTCGAAGCGACCGCCGTGTCCTTCGCCGAAAGCGCGATGCGCCGGGGCCGCTACTACGGCCAGCCCGCGTTCCCGTTCGTGCCCGGCTACGACCTCGTCGGGGTCGTCGAGTCGGTCGGCCCGGACGTGGACCGCGCGCTGATCGGCCGGCGGTTCGCCGCACTGACCAAGACCGGCGCCTGGGCCACGGCCGTTCTGCTGCCGGCCGCCGATCTGGTCGAGGTGCCCGAAGGCGTGAGCGCGGAGGAAGCGGAGACGCTGACGGTCAACGGGCTGACGGCCTACGAGATGCTCCACCACGTCGCGAAGGTGCGCGCCGGGCAGGCCGTGCTCGTGCTGGGCGTCGCCGGCGGGGTCGGGACCCTGCTGACCCAGCTCGCCCGCCACGCGGGTGCCCGGGTGATCGGCACGGCGAGCCCGCGGCACCACGAGGCGCTGCGCGCACTGGGCGTCGAGCCGGTCGACTACCGGGATCCCGACGTCTCCGCCCGGGTCCGCGAACTCGCCCCCGGCGGGGTGGACGCCGTGTTCGACCACCTCGGCGGCTCGAGCATCTCCCGGTCCTATCGCTTGCTGAACAAGACCGGAACCCTGGTCTGCTACAGCATCGCGAGCAAGCTCGACGACCGGACTCCGGTGTTGCTCAGCTTCCTGAACGTGCTGACGAAGCTGGCGTTCTGGAACCACCTGCCCACCGGCAAGCACGCGAGCTTCTTCGACGTGTGGTCGGGCGCGGGCAAGCCGGATTCGGCCGAGCGCGAGGCGTTCCGCGCCCGGATCCGCACCGACCTCACCCACGTCTTCGGGCTTCTGCGCGATGGGGTGCTCACGGCGAAGATCGCCGCCCGCTACCCGCTGACCGAGGTCGCGGCGGCCGTGGAACTCTCCGAATCCTCCGCGCGAACCGCCCTCGGGAAGATCGTGCTGGTGCCGTAAACGCTTCCCGCGATCGCGGAAGGAACGCCCACCTTTCCTTCTCCTCCAAGGAGTCCGGCACCATGAAGATCACCATCACCGGCGCGTCCGGTCTCATCGGCGGCAGGCTCGCCGCCCACCTCCGTGACCGCGGCGACGAGGTGACCGTGCTCTCCCGCTCCGCGAGCACCGAGCGCGCGACGTGGCAGTGGGACCCGCTCACCGGGGCCGCCCCGCTCGGCGCGCTCGCCGGCCGGGACGCCGTGGTGCACCTGGCCGGCGAACCCCTCGGCCGGCGCCTGACCGAGGAGGTCAAGGACCGCGTCCGGCGCTCGCGGGTGACCGGCACCCGCAACCTGGTCGAAGGCCTGCGGGCCACCCCCGAAGCGGACCGGCCGCGGGTCCTCGTCTCCAGCTCCGGCGTGGCCTACTACGGCCCGCGCGGCGACGAGGAGATCACCGAGGACACCGGGCCGGGCGCCACGTTCCTGGCGGGGGTTTCCCGCGAATGGGAGGACGAAGCAGCCAGGGCGGCCGAGTTCGGCGTCCGGGTGGTGCGGATGCGCACCGGCGTCGTTCTCGACGCGGCGGGCGGCACGTTGAAATCGCTGCTGGCGACCTACCGGATCGGGCTGGGCGGCCCGATCGCGGGCGGTGCGTTCGTGGTGCCGTGGATCCACCTCGACGACATCGTCGGCCTGTACGTCAAGGCGATCGACGACCCGTCGTGGCGCGGCGCCTACAACGGCACCGCCCCCGAACCGGTCACCCAGCGGGAGTTCTCGAAGGCGCTGGGCCGGGCGCTGCACCGCCCCGCCGTCCTGCCGACGCCCGCCTTCGCGCTCCGGATGGCGCTCGGCGAGACGGCGGACATGGTCACCACCGGCCAGCGCGCCGTGCCCCGCCGCGCCCTCGAGGGCGGCTACCGCTACACGCACCCGCAGCTGGCCGCCGCGCTGACCGCCGCGTTGCGCTGATCCCGGCCGGCCGAATTCCCTGCACACACGGAGAATTCACCGCCATGATCGACGCCTTCGGCCGTCTCGCACGGGGCTTGACGAGAACATCAGGCGGTGAGGAAGTTCAGGGCTGCTCGCCGGGTTCCCGGCCGGCCTGTTCATGACGGCCGCCGGGCCGGCGGCGGTGGCTGCGGATGATGAGCCGGCCCGCGGGTCGCTGGAAGCGGCCGAGCGGTTGCTGCGGATGATGAGCCGGCCCGCGGGTCACTGGAAGCGGCCGAGCGGTTGCTGCGCCGGGCCGAGCGGGGTACGGAGACCGTGCCGGACCCCCGGCGCGGCCGGCTGGAGCTCTTCTCCGGGGCCGTCGGGCTGCTGGCCGTCCGCCGGCGCGGGAACCCGCCGGCTGAGGCCGAGGCAGCGCTGCGGGCCACGGCCGAGGCATTGGGGGCGGCGCAGCCTTACCTGGGGGAGGACTCGCGTGCGCCGGCGCCGATCAGCCTCGGCTGTGCCCAGGGCCGGACCGGCCACCAGGCGGAGTGCCTGGCGGAGGGGATCGTGCCGGATCGGCCGGCCGTACCTCGAGTTCACGGGCCTGGCCCACCAGGCCGCGATCGAGCCTTCGCGGTCGTTGGCGTGGCCCGCCGAGTCAGCAGGCAGGCGATCGAGCCGGCCGATCGGCGCGGCCGGCCGGCCGCGGACGAGGTCGGGCAACTCGGCCAGGGCCCGCGCCGTGCCGGCGTCCCCGGCGCGCAACGCCCGCAGGACCACGCCGCGGTGGTCCTCGATCAGCGCGCGCTCGACCTTGCCGAGCCGGCGGCCGCCATCGCGGGCATGATCTTCGGCGCGGTGCTCGCCTGGCCGGCCCGGCCCGGGGAAGCCGAGGCCACGTGTTCGGCGCGCCGAACACGTCGTCAGCGCGGAGGCCCACTGGCCCGGGGAGGCCGTACCAGCCGAGGCTCAGCCGGGTGACCGCGCGGGCCTGGTGCGGTGCTCGGGTCCGGGCTGCCGGCGAAACCAGATCCGCGTGCTGCGTGCAGGGAGGTTCATGCGGGAAAGCCAGCGGCGCGATCGGCCCGGGCGGAGAGCCGAAACCGGGTCATCTCCGGTGATCCACTCGGTGTCGAGAGCCGCCGCCACACCGATCACCGGCCGGCCGTCCGCGAACCCGGTGTGTCACGCTGGGGAAGACCGCCGCTGACCCGGCAGAGAGAGGACTCCGATGCACCGGCTGACCGTGCTCTACCCGCCGCCCGTCGACGAAGCCCACTTCCGCGACTACTACGTCGGCTCCCACCTGCCGCTGGCGGCGAAGCTCCCCGGCCTCGTGCAGTCCCAGTACTCCTTCGACGTGGCCTCCCTCGGCGGCGAAAGCAAGTACTTCGCGGTCTTCCACGCCGACTTCGAGTCCGCCGAGGCCATGGCCGGGGCGCTCGGCTCGGAGGCGGGCAAGGCCGTCGCCGCCGATGTGCCGAACTACGCCACCGGTGGGGTGGAGATGATCCACTACCCGCTCAGCTGAGGACGGCGATCCCGGCCGGGCATCCCCCCCCCGGGAGCAGCGCGAACACACGTACGGCCGGGATGGCGGTACGAATCCCCCGGAACGGCATGTAATCGTTCGATCACGCGTCCTGCCGCTTCCCCCGGGAGGAGACCCGATGCCCGCACGCCCACCGACGTCCGAACAACGGGCCGCGGTCGACGCGTTCCGCGCCGGTGACCACCTGGTGCTGCAGGCCGGCGCGGGCACCGGAAAGACGACCACCCTGACGATGCTGGGCTCGAGCACCCGCCGCCGCGGCCGGTACCTGGCGTTCAACAAGGCCATCGCGACCGAGGCCCGCCGCCTGTTCGGCCCGAACGTGGCGTGCTCCACCGCGCACAGCCTCGCGTTCAAGGCGGTCGGGCACCGCTACCAGGACCGGCTCAACCACCCGCGGATGGCCACCGCGAAACTCGCGCAGTCGCTGGGCATCACCATGGAAGTGACGATCGGCGAGCGGAAGCTGACCAAGGCCGCGCTGTGCTACGCCGCCCAGCGCACGGTGATCCTCTACTGCTACTCCGCCGACGAGACCCTCGACCGGCAGCACGTGCCCTGGCTCAAGGGCATCGGCGAGGAACACCTGCACGACCAGCTCACGCAGCTGGTGCTGCCCTACGCCCAGCGGATGTGGGCGGACCTGCAGAACCCCGAGCGCGGGCGGGTGCCGTTCAAGCACGACCACTACCTGAAGATGTGGGCCTTGACCCGGCCGCGGCTCTACGGCGACTTCTTCCTGCTGGACGAGGCGCAGGACACCAACCCGGTCGTCGAGCAGGTGTTCCTCGCCCAGGGCGAGCACGCCCAGCTGGTCATGGTGGGGGACTCCGCGCAGGCCATCTACGGCTGGCGCGGCGCCCGCGACGTCATGACCGGCTTCTCGGGCCGCTCATTGGCGTTGTCGCACTCGTTCCGGTTCGGGGACGGCGTCGCCGCCGAAGCGAACCGGTGGCTGGCCATCGCCGGCGCGCCGATCCGCCTCACCGGCTCTCCCGTGGTGACCAGCAGGGTGGAAACCGTCGAGCAGCCGGACGCGATCCTGTGCCGCACCAACGGAGGCGCGATGGCCGAAATCCTCACCCTGCTCGGCAAGGGCCGCCGGGTCGCGCTCGCCGGCCGTGCCGCCGTTCTCCAGAGCCTGGCCGAGGCCGCGCGCGACCTGCAGGCCGGCCGCCGGACCACCCACCCCGAGCTGCTGCTGTTCGCCTCCTGGGGCGAGGTCCAGGACTACGCGGAGTGGGACCCGGACGGCCGCGACCTGCTGTCCTTCGTGGAGGTCATCGACGAACACGGCGCGGACGTCGTGCTGCACACCCTTTCCCGGCTGGCCGCCGAAACCCACGCCGAAGTCGTGGTCTCGACCGCCCACGCCGCGAAAGGCCGCGAGTGGCCGAGCGTGCGCATCGCCGACGACTTCCCCGAGCCCGTCGACCCGGAGAACACCGACCTCAACGGGGAGCCGATCCCGGGCAAGATCGAGCCCAGCGAAGCCCGGCTCGCCTACGTCGCCGTCACGCGGGCCCGGAACCGCCTCGACCTCGGCGGCCTGGCCTGGATCAACCGGCATCCCGACGGCAACCCGGGCCCGGAGCAGCTCGGCCGGGCAGCCAGCTGACGCCACCGGTTCATGCCGCGGAGCGCCCTCCCCGTCTCCGCTCGGGTCGCGCCCGGTGTGGTGGGATCCGGACGTGAGCCGAGCTGCCGAGGAGAGCAACCGCCGCCTGCTGCGGGCCCGCGACACCATGGACCGGGACTACGCGAAGCCGCTGGACCTGCCGGCGCTGGCTCGCGTCGCGCACGTCTCGGCGGTGCACTTCAGCCGGACCTTCCGCGCCACCTTCGGCGAAACCCCGCACCGCTACCTGCAACGCCGGCGGGTGGAGCGGGCCATGTTCCTGCTGCGTTCGGGCGACCGGAGCGTCACCGACATCTGCGTGGAGGTCGGCTTCACCAGCCTGGGGACCTTCAGCCGGACGTTCCGGGACGTCGTCGGCGAGTCGCCGACGGCCTACCGGCGCCGCGGCCCGCTGTCGGACGTGCCGACCTGCTTCGCGATGGCGTGGATGCGGCCGCGGAGCTGACCGGGACGATCGTTTTGGATAAGCGTCCCGGCGCGGCCCCGCACTACCGTCGCCCCCATGCTCAACGCAATCACGATTTCGCAGATCTTCGTGCTCGACCAGGACGAGGCACTCGACTTCTACGTCGGCAAGCTCGGCCTGGAGGTCCACACCGACGCCGACCTGGGGTTCATGCGATGGCTGACGATCAACGTGCCCGGTCAGCCGGACCGGGAGATCCTGCTGGAGAAGCCCGCGCCGCCCCGGATGGACGAGGCGACGGCGAACCAGGTCCGCGACCTGCTGACGAAGGGTGCGATGGGCGGCTCGCTGTTCTTCACCGCCGACGACTGCCGCAAGACCTACGAGACGCTGTCGGCCAAGGGCGTCGAGTTCACCGAGGAGCCGACCGAGCGGCCGTACGGGATCGACTGCGGCCTGCGTGACCCGTTCGGCAACAGCATCCGGTTCAGCCAGCCGCTGTCGGGATCCTGAAAACGCGCCGCCGCGTCGACGCAGTCCTCGAGGCTGCTGTCGAAGGCGGCCGGTGCGGTTCGCGGCGAGGCTCTGGTCTGAACCCGACCGCCAACCTGGGCCACCGATGCTCGGGGCCGTGGCCCTCTGTGTCCGTGACTTGCCTTCAGTCTGCCGCCAGGGACACAAGTGCACCAGAGGCGTCGGCCCCTCCCTAACGCGCGTTCGGGTGACGATGAGCTGATCAGGAGGGTGAGGTCGTTCCCGAACCGGTGACATTCTGTAACAAGTCCGGCGGCTTCTGCGTCTGTCAGGAGTGCGGTGGTCACGCCGTGCTCGCTGGAAGGTGGTCGCTGATGAGCTTGTTCTGGATCGGGCGTGTGCTGCCGGTGTGGATGAGTGGCCGGGCCGGTACCGCACCGTTGACGATCGCCGCGGTGGGCGCGTTGCTGCTCGCGTGGTCGCAGTCGACGGGCGCCGGATGGGTGATGACCTCGGTGCTCGCGGTGGCCGGGGCCGCTGCCGCGCTGGGACGCGCCCGCCGTCGCGTCGAAGTGATCTTGCGGGAGGAGCTCGACGCCCGGTAGCGCCCCGGTGCCCGATCAGTCCCTGGTGGCTGACGCCAGGGTGGTCACGGGCGGATCAGCACCTTCAGCGCTTCGCGGTCGGCCATGGCTTGGTACCCGCCGGGGACGTCGTCGAGCGCGACGGTGCGGTCGAAGACCTTGCCCGGCTCGATCCGGCCGTCGAGGATGTCCGGCAGCAGGTCCTCGATGTAGGCGCGCGCGGGCGCCACCCCGCCGGTGAGGGTGATGTTGCGCAGGAACACCCGGACGCCGGCCGGGACGTCCGGGTACTGCGGGGCGCCGACGCGGCTGACGGTGCCGCCGTCGCGCACGACGCCGAACGCCGTCTCGATCGCCGGTTTGAGGCCGACGCATTCGAGGACGGTGTGGGTGCCGTCGCCGCCGGTGAGCTCCCGGACGCGTTCGATGCCTTCGTCGCCGCGTTCGGCGACGACGTCGGTGGCGCCGAACTCCCGGCCGAGGCCGGTGCGAGAAGCGTGGCGGCCCATCAGGATGATCCGCTCGGCGCCCAGGCGCTGGGCGGCGAGCACGGCGGACAGCCCGACCGCGCCGTCGCCGATCACGGTGACCGTCGTGTGCGGGCCGACCCCGGCGGTGACGGCGCAGTGGTGGCCCGTCGGGAAGACGTCGGACAGGCTCAGCAGCGACGGCAGCAGCGCCGAGTCCTCGCCCACCGGCAGCTTGACCAGCGTCCCGGCGGCCTGCGGGACGCGGACGGCTTCGCCTTGACCGCCGTCGACGTCCGCCGAGCCCCACTGGCCGCCGTGGCGGCAGGAGGTCTGCAGGCCTTCGCGGCAGAAGTCGCAGGTGTTGTCGGCCCACACGAACGGCGCGACCACGACGTCGCCGGGCTCGAGGCCGGTGACGTCGGCGCCGATGTCCTCGACGACGCCGAGGAACTCGTGGCCGATCCGGTCGCCGTGGTCCTGGGCCGGCTTGGCCCCGTAGGGCCACAGGTCGCTGCCGCAGATGCAGGAGCGCAGCACCCGCACGATCGCGTCGGTCGGCTCGTGCAGCCGGGGGTCCGGCACGGTCTCGACGCGCACGTCGCCGGCACCGTAGATCAACGTCGCCTTCATCGGCTCACTCTCGTCGTGGGTGGTCTTCCCTGGCCACCACCCATCAAACGCGCTGAGCCGGAGTCCGGCAGGGGATCAGGTCCGGCTGTCCCACGATCGGGTGAGCCAGCCGCTGCACGTCTCACCCCACCAGGACGTTCTTGTAGAAGAGGTTGGCGTAGCGGTTGACGTTGTCGACGCTGCTGCGTGAGCCGAAGCCGAGGAAGAGGCGGGTTTCGCCGTCGGCCGTGCGGTAGACCGCCATGCCCTCGGGTTCGCGCCAGACGAGGGACTCGCCGGCCCGGGTGATCGCGCGTTCCTTCACCTCGCCGGTCTTCATGTCGACGCGCGTGACGTAGGAGTCGATGTCCGCCGCGTCGGCGTGGCCCGCTCCGTCCAAAATGTACAGGGAGCTGCCGAGGATCGTGTAGCCCTGGAAGACGACGCCCGACGAGCTCAGCGACGGCTGCGGGAAGTGGGCCAGTGGCTCGGAAAAGTCGCCGGCGACGGCCTTCGCGAGCGGGAACACGCTGAACCACATCCGGCCGTCTTCGTCGCGGCGCACGACCATCCGCCGGTACACCGGGTCGGTGGCGCAGGTGATGTTCTTGCTGCCGGTGAGGAACTTCTTCACCGCCGGGGTGCCGCCGTCGACGAACTTGAAGCGGGCGAGGGCGGTGCCGCGGGATTCGGTGGTGGTCCCGTCGGCGTCGCACTCCATCCAGAGGTAGGAGGCGGTCCCGACGGGTTCCACGCCCAGTGACACGCCGTGCCCGGCGTGGTTCAGGTGCATCGAGCCGAGCAGTTCGCCGGAGAAGCTGAGCTGGCTGACGCACAGGTCGTCGCCGGAGGTGCCGTTCTGGGCCTGCACGATGAAGAGGCGCCGGTTGACGTTGTCGAACGCGAAGCCCTGCATGACGTGGTGCGATTCGTGCAGCATCTTGCTGCGGAAGAGGTCGTACGAGGGTTGGGTGATGTCGATGTAGGGCGACGCGGGGAGTTCCTCGGCCGCGGCGGCGGTCCCGGCGAGCAGAGCCCCGCTCCCGAGCGCGACGGCGGTGGCGGCCCCGGCTCGGAAGAGCGAACGCCGGGAAAGCGTGAAGTCGGGAAGGAAGTTCTGTGGCACGGCTCGCCTCCTGGATCGGTGTATGGCGAGCGACCCTGCCCCGGCGCTGTACACGAGACGTACAAACGCCTCGGAGCGGCGCGGAGCCGGGCGCCCTGGTCGTCAATTCCCGGGGGTGAGGATCCTGCCGTTCGTCGCCGGGGCCGGGGCGGTAGGCGCAGTGGGTTCCCGTGTGGACGGTGTCGCGCAGGTGCTGCCCGAGTGGCTCGTCCAGCGTGGTGATCCGGGTGATCGCGGCGGTGATGGTCTTGGTGGCGGCGATGCGGGCGCGTTCGTGGCTGGCCCCGCCCGCCCGCGGTCATCCGCCGAGACCGGTACGCCTGGACCGCCTGCCGGTCGAGGGTTTCGCCGAGAGCGGGTTGCTCGACGCCGGGTTGCCCGCCGGTCACCAGGTCCAGGCAGGACATCGGCTCGCCCGGCGGTTTCCAGGAACCGGGTCAGGTTCGCGACCGCCACGCGCGTCCCGTCGCGCAGCGTTCCGGAGCACCCATCACCTTCTGGGAATTCACGAAGAAGGGCGCCGTCATCACGGTGATCACGGTGCTGGTGGCCGCGCCCTACCTCTGGCTGCGCTACTTCGTCTTCTCGTGACCGACTGAGACCCACCGCGACGGCCGACGCGCGGCTTCCTCGTCGCCCGGAAAGCAGCGCCGGGTGGATGGCTCGTCGGTCCCCTCGGCCGCTGACGCAGCCGTCCGGCGAGCCATCCTTCCCCCCGTGAGTGAAACGTTGCGCACTAATCGTGACGGCGGGCCGGGACGTCAACAAGGCCGGCCGTCGGCCGTGTTCGGCGCTTCTTCGTTGCCGGACGTCGGCAACTACCCAGACCGGCGTGCGCCGGTCGTTGGGCGGTCCACAGGCTTGCGCGTATCGTCGGGTAGTCTGCCGTGCCGGTTTCCGGCAAGCCGGAAACGAGGGGATCCGTGCCGTGGTGACCGAGCGTGCTCGCCCGGGGTGGGACACCGCCGTCGTCGCGCGGCGCGCTGCCCGGGACGCGGGTGGCGTCGCGGTGGCCTTCCTGGCCGGGTACCCCGAGATGCTCGACGGGGTGAGCCGGACCGGGCGGCGGCTGACGCGGGCGGAGCTCGACTCCCGTCGCGCGCTGGGTGCCCAGGCCGCCGAGCAGAGCGTCCCGCTGCGGGCCCTGGCCGAGCTCTACCTCAGTGCGCAGTGGCTCTCCTGGCGCGAACTGCCCGCGGTCGCGTCGGCGACGGGCAAGGACGAGGTCTGCGCGATCGCCGAAGCGGTCATGCGTGCCGCCGACGACGCGATCGTCGCGCTCGCCGACGGGTACGACCGGGCCCAGCGGCTGGTGCTGTTCCAGGAGGGTGCCGAGCGCCGGGAGTTCATCGACGACCTGCTCCACGGCCGCAGCGATCCCGGGCGGCTGGCCGAACGCGCCGACCGGTTCGGGCTCCGCCTGGCCGCCAGCTACCTCGTGGCCGTGGCCCGCGCCGCCCAGCCGTTCACCGACGGCGATGCCCGGATGCGGCACGTCGAGACGAACCTGTTGTCCCGCTTCGACTCCCGCGACGTTCTCGTCACGACCAAAGACGGGCTGCTCGTCTGCGTCGCGCCCGGCGCCACCGGCGACGTGCCGGGCGAGTTCGCCCGCGAGCTCGAACTGGTGGTGCCGTCCGGGAGCGGGCAGATCGGCATCGGCCGCACGCACCCTGGACCGGCCGGCGTCCTCCGCTCCTACGAGGAAGCCCGCGGCGCCCTCGAACTGGCCGCGTCACTCGGGCTGACCACGCCCGTGCTGAGGGCCGAGGAACTGCTCGTCTACCAGGTGCTGTTCCGCGACCGCGCCGCGATCATCGAACTGGTCGGTTCGGTGCTCAGCCCGCTCGTCGTCTCCCGAGGTGGTGCCCAACCGGTCCTCGACACCCTGGTCGCGTACTTCTCGACGGGGGAGAACACCACCGAGACCGCCCGGAAGCTGTTCCTCAGCGTCCGGGCCGTCACCTACCGGCTCGACCGCGTCAAGCGCCTCACCGGCTACGACCCACGGGATCCGGCGCACCGGTTCACCCTCGAAGCCGCGGTACTGGGCGCGCGTCTGCTCGGCTGGCCCGCCCGTCCCCTGCAGACGTCCGGTTGACGGGTGGCCGCGGCCGAACTCAGCCTCAGTGCCAGGCGCGGAACGCGTTCAGCAGGTCCGCGCGCACCGCGGGCGACAACGACTCCGGCGGCAGTTCCCCCAGCTCCGTTATCGTGGTCCGGAACTGCTCCAGGTAGCGTTCGCAGCCTTCGCACAAGGCCAGGTGCTCGACGAACCGCGCTTCGGTCGCGGCATGGCTTCAGCGGTACTCGGGGTTGGCGAAGTCGAAGCGGCAGCCGGCGTCCTTCAGGATGCGCGCGAGGTGCAGCAGGTTCCACGTCATGAACGTGGTGTTGCGGTTGGTGAAGTCGTTCTCCGGGCCACCCGATCGGGCGTCCAGGTAGGACGGTCCCGGGCCGGCTTCGCCGATCCAGCCCGCGCCCGCCTGGGGCGGGATGGTGTAGCCGAGGTGCTGGAGGCTGTGGAGGACGTTCATCGCGCAGTGCTTGACGCCGTCTTCGTTCCCGGTGATCAGGCAACCGCCGACCCGGCCGTAGCAGGCGTACAGCCGCTCGATGACCAGCTTGGTGACGGAACTGTTGTCCCCCAGCCAGATCGGCCCGGCGATCACCAGGATGTCCGCCGCCATCACCTTTTCGTAGAGCGACGGCCACTCGTCGCTCGCCCGGCCGCGCTCGGTCATGTCCGGCCAGACCCCGGTCGCGATGTCGTGGTCGATCGCGCGCACCACCTCGGCCCCGACGCCGTTCTTCTCCATGATCCGGCGGCCCGGCTCAGCCGGCGGACGCTTCCGGGGAGCGGGTGTCGAGGACGACGCGGAACCGCGCGTCGCCGGACATCATCCGTTCGTAGGCCTTCGGGGCTTCGGACAGCGGCATGATCTCGTTGCGGCTGCGGATCCCGCGGTCGTGGGCCAGCCGGAGGCTGTCTTCGTTCTCGATGGCCGAGCCGGTGAGGGCGCCGACGACCGCGTGCGTGCCGAAGATCAGGTCCGGGGTCCGGACCTCGATCGGGTCCGGCGCGGCCCCGACGACGAGCAGCTGCCCGCGGGTGCCCAGCCCCGCCACCAGCGGCGACATGGAGGCGCCGCTGGACGCCGTCGCGATGATCGCCGCGGCCCCGCCGAGCCGGGTGAGCGCTTGGCCCGGGTCGGTGGCGGTGCTGTCGATGTACTCGTCCGCACCGAGTTCGGCGGCCAGTTCGGCTTTGCCGGTGCCGCGGGCGATCGCCGCCACGCGGTGGCCGAGGGTCTTGGCGTACTGGATGCCGAGGTGGCCGAGGCCGCCGATGCCCTGGATCGCGACCAGCGAGCCGGGCCGGGCGCCGGCGGTGAGCAGGGCGCGGTAGACAGTGAGCCCGGCACACAGCAGCGGCGCGACGTCGAGCGGCCGGGCGCCGTCGGGGATGCGGACCAGGCCGGTGGCGCGGGCGTAGGCGACTTCGGCGTAGCCGCCGTCGGTCGTGGTGCCGGTCCAGGGCTGGTCGGTGCAGTTGACGAAGTCGCCGCGGCGGCAGTTGTCGCACTGTCCGCAGTGGCCGTTGAGGTAGCCGACGCCGACGTGGTCGCCGGCCGCCCACGCGGTCACGCCCGGGCCGGCGGCGTCGACCACGCCGACGATCTCGTGGCCGGGCACGACGGGCACCGACGGGTCGGCGCGCAGCCCTTCGACGGCGAGGGTGTCGCTGTGGCAGACCCCGCAGGCCTCGACCCGCAGCCGGACCTCGCCGGGCCCGGGCTCGCGGAGCTCGCGCTCCACGAGAGCGAACTGGCGGCCGCCGGTCACTTCGAACGCACGGTAGGACATCACGGGGCTCCGATCGGGGTGTGGACTCGGGCGTCGAGGTCGCGCAGGACGTGCAGGAACGCTTCGGAGAAGGTGGGGAACGGCTGGACGACGTCGAGCAGCACGGCCAGGGGGACGCGGGCGCGGATCGCGAGGGTGGCCTGCTGGAGCCATTCGCCGGCTTCGGGCCCGGCGGCGTAGGCGCCGGTGAGCCGCTCGCCGTCGGAGAAGACGGTCAGGAAACCGGGCCGGGTGTCGTAGGCGCGGGTGTAGGTGGCCGTGCGGGGCACGCCGGACAGCGGGACCGTCGCCGTGAAAGCGCCTTCGGCGGCGCCGACGGCCGCGGCCTGCGGGTCGGTGAACACCACGCGGGGGATGGCGTCGTAGGTGACGGTCGTGGGCCGGCCGAGGATGTTCGCGGCCACCACCCGGCCCTGGTACTCGCCGACGTGGGTCAGGTTCCACTGGCCGGTGACGTCGCCGACGGCCCACAGGCCGTCGCCCGCGGCCATGCGTTCGTCGACCGGGATCCCGTGGGGGTCGGCTTCGATGCCGACGGTTTCGAGCCCGATGCCGTCGACCCGCGGCCGCCGTCCGGTGGCGACGAGCAGCCGGTCGGCGCGCAGGCCGGTGCCGTCGGGCAGGTCGAGCACGTACTCGTCGCCGTCGAGCCGCGCCGCGCTCGCGTGCTGCCCGAGGTGCAGGGCGATGCCGTCGGCGCGCAGGGCTTCTCCGACGGCTTCGCCGAGCGCCCGGGGTTCGCGGGGAAGGACGTGGCCGGCGCCGTCGACCAGGGCGACCTCGGCGCCGAGCCGGGCGAACGCCTGGGCCAGTTCGACGCCGGTCGGCCCGGCGCCGAGCACGAGGAGCCGGCGCGGGATCTCGGTCGCGCCGGTGGCCTCGCGGTTCGTCCACAGCCCGGGCAGTTCGCGCAGCCCGGACACGGGCGGGAGCACCGGCGCGGAACCGGTCGCGATGACGATGTGGTCGGCGGTGTACGGCTTTCCGTTCACGGCGACGGTGTGGGGTCCGGCGAGCTCGCCTTCGCCTCGGAGGACCTCGATGCCGGTGTCGTGGGCCCACTTCTCGGCGCCCGCGTCGTCGTAGGACGAGACCATGAAGTCGCGCCAGGCCAGCGCCGCGGCGGCGTCCGCCTGGCCGGTGACGGCCTCGCGAGCACCCGGGACGGCCCGGGCGGCGGCCAGTGCTTCGCCGGGCCGCAGGAGGGTTTTGGACGGGATGCACGCCCAGTAGGAGCATTCGCCGCCGAGCAGTTCCCGCTCGACGACGGCGACCCGGAGGCCGCCCGCGGCGAGCGCGGCCGCGGTGTGTTCGCCCGGTGCGCCACCGCCGAGGACGATGGCGTCGAAATCGTGGTGAGCCATGGTTCCTGCTTTCGGGGTTTCGGTGCGCGGGTCGCCCCGCGCACCGCCGGAGGGGCTCAGGCGTCCTGGTGGTCGGTCATGTACTGGGCGTACCAGACCGGCCACTGCTCGTCGTACTGCCCGGTCTCCTTCTCGTGCTCGCCGTGCGCGGCCGCGGCCTCGCGCAGAGCCTTCTCCAGCTGCTGCGTCGAGCCGTAGGTCACGCCGGTGACGCGGCCGGGGAACCGGGTGGTGATTTCCTGCAGCAGCCAGGTGTTGCCGTCGGGGTCGCTGAAGGACGCGAACGACGAATACGTGCCGCGGTCGGGGTGCGCGCCCGGGGCGAACGCGCCCGTCGCGTCGCGGTGGAAGACCTCGCTGACGTCGACGCCGTGGCCGGCGAGCTCGGCGCGGGCGGCTTCGACGTCGTCGACGACGAGGTAGGTGCCGCGCACCGAGCCGGGGGTGGCGTCGGTGATGCCGGTGCCGAAGTGGACCGACGCCGGTGACCCCGGCGGGGTCAGCTGCACGACGCGCGAGGCGCCGAACTCGATGTCGGCGTCTTCGCGCCAGCCGAGTGTCTTGTAGAAGTGCTTGGTCCGGTCGACGTCGGTGACGGGCAGGACCACGACTTCGAGCTTCATGTCCATGATCGGACTCCTTCTGGGGGTGGCGGTGGGTTCGTCGCTCACCACCACACTCGTCCTCCGGCGGCCCGTTCGCCCCCGTGAGACACCCTGGTTCACCCCGGGCCCGGGCCCGGGGATCGCGCTAGGGTTCCGGGTCATGCCGGGTCGGGAGGCGGAGCTGGTCGGCCGCGGCGACGAGCTCGCCGCCCTCGATGGCGCGCTCGCCGCGGCGCGGACGGGGCAGAGCCGGGTGCTGGTGCTGCGCGGCGAGGCCGGCATCGGCAAGACCGCGCTCCTGGAGCACGTCGCGGCCCGGGCGACCGGCTGCCGGGTCGCGCGGACGGCCGGCGTCGAGTCCGAGCAGGAGCTGCCCTACGCCGGCCTGCACCAGCTGTGCGCGCCCTTCACCGACCGGGCCGAGCACTTGCCGGCTCCGCAGCGGACGGCCCTCGGCACGGCGTTCGGCCTGACCGCCGGGGAACCGCCGGACCGGTTCCTGGTCGGGCTGGCGGTGCTGACCCTGCTCGCCGACGTCGCCGAGGACCGGCCCCTGGTGTGCCTGGTCGACGACGCCCAGTGGCTCGATCGGGTGTCCGCGCAGACGATCGCGTTCGTCGCCCGGCGATTGCTCGCGGAGCCGATCGCCCTGGTCCTCGCGGTGCGGGAACCCGCGGAGCAGCTCGACCTGGCCGGGTTGCCGGAGCTGGCCGTCCGCGGCCTCCCAGACGCGGCGGCCGGCGCCCTGCTGGACTCGGTGCTCCAGGGCCCGCTGGACGTCCGGGTGCGCGACCGGATCGTCGCCGAAACGCACGGCAACCCCCTCGCCCTGGTCGAGCTGCCCCGGTTCTGGACCGCCGCCGAGCAGGCCGACGGTCTCCGCCGGCCGGACGGCGACGGGCTGGCCGGCCGCCTCGAGCGGTGCTTCCTGCAGCAGCTGGCGCCGCTGCCGGCCGGCACCCGGAAGTTGCTGCTGATCGCGGCCGCGGAGCCGCTGGGGGACGCGACCCTGCTCTGGCGCGCGGCCGGGGAGCTCGGCCTGGGTGCCGACCCGGCGGCCGCGGCCGAGGCGACCGGGCTGATCGAGTTCGGGCCGCGGATCCGATTCCGGCACCCGCTGGTGCGCTCGGCGGTCTACCGATCCGCGGCCGGCCCGGACCGGCGGGAAGTGCACCGGGTGCTGGCGGAGGTGACCGACGCCGTCCTCGACCCGGACCGGCGCGCCTGGCACCGCGCGCAGGCGACCGTCGCCCCGGACGAAGACGTCGCGGCGGAGCTGGAGCGCTCGGCCGGCCGGGCCCAGGCGCGCGGAGGTCTCGTCGCCGCCGCGGCGTTGCTCGAACAGGCGGCCACCCTCACTCCCGACCCGGCGTGGCGTGCCCGTCGCGAGCTCGCCGCGGCCCGGGCGAAACGCGGTGCCGGCGCGCTGGAAGCGGCGCTGGGCTTGCTGGGCGCCGCCGGGGCCGGGCCGCCCGATCCGGTGCGAGACGCCGAAGCCGAACGGCTCCGCGGGCAGATCGCGTTCGACCAGCGGCGCAGCGGCGACGCGGCCGGGCTCCTCCTGCGTGCCGCCGGGCACCTCGACGGTGACCCGGCCCGCGAGACGTACCTGGAGGCGCTCGGCGCCGCCGTGTGGGCGGGATCCGGCGTCGCCGAAGCCGCGAAACGAGCGCGCGCGGCGCCGCCGGCCCAGGTGCCGCCCACCGCCGTCGACCTCGTGCTCGACGCGCTCGCGACCCGGCTCACCGACGGGTACGCGGCCGCGGCCCCGCTGATGACCGGGGCGATCGACGCCGTCCGCGCGCTGGACACCGGCGGCGAGAACACCGCGCGCGTGCTGTGGCTGCTGGGCAACCGGGCCGGCGGAACCCTCGCGACCGAGGTGCTCGACTACGCGGCCGGCCGCACACTCGCCGAACGTCAGGTCCGGCTGGCCCGCGACACCGGCGCGCTCGTCCAGCTGCAGTTCGCCCTCAACTTCCTGGCCAACCACGAGCTGGCGGCCGGCGACCTGACGGCGGCCCAGGTGCTGGTCGACGAAGACCGCCTGCTCGCCGACGTCACCGGCGGCCGGCCGGTCGGGTACAGCGCGATCCTGCTCGCCGCCCTGCGCGGCCGGGACGCCGAGGCCGGCGCGGTCATCGCCGCCGCGACCGCGGAGGCCGCCGGACGCCGCCAGGGCCGGGTCGTGCGGTTCGCCGACTACGCGCGCGCCGTGCTCGGCAACGGTCTCGGCCGCCACGACCTCGCCCGCGACGCGGCCCGCCGGGTGTTCGAGCACGACACCGTCGGCCACCAGGCCCTGGCGACCGCCGAACTGGCGGAAGCCGCTTCGCGCACCGGCGACGACGATCTCGTCACGGCCGCGCTGGACCGGATGTCCGGACGTGCCCGGGCCACCCCGACGGTGTGGACGCGGGCCCTCGAAGCGCGCCTGCGGGCGCTGGCCGGCGAGACCCCGGACGAGTGCTACGCCGAATCGATCGCGTTGCTCGCCGGGACGCCGTTGCGGGTCGAGCTGGCCCGGGGCCATCTGTTGTTCGGCGAGTGGCTCCGGCGTGCGGGACGCCGTGCCGACGCCCGGGAGCACCTGCGGACCGCACACACCATGACCTCCGCGATGGGCCTCGAAGCCTTCGCCGACCGCGCGCGCCGCGAACTGCTGGCCACCGGCGAGACGGCCCGCAAACGCACCGCCGGGACCACCGGGGAACTGACCGCCCAGGAGTTCCAGATCGCGCGCCTGGCCCGCGAAGGACTGTCCAACCCGGAAATCGGCACGAGGCTCTTCCTCAGCCCGCGCACCGTGGAATGGCACCTGCGCAAGGTGTTCGGCAAGCTGGGGATCAGCTCACGGCGTCAACTGCGCGAAACGGTGCTCGAGAAGGCCTGAGCGCGCCGACCCGCTCAGCGGCTGCCGGCCGGCAACTCCCCGATCCAGCGGTGTGCTGTGGTGCACGCCTCGGCTTCGCTGCCACGCAGGTGCTCGACGACCTCGCCGTCGGCCCACAGCATGAGGGCGACCGTCCCGGGCCGGATCGGGGTCAGCCCGATGAGCAGGCGCCGCCCGTCGCGCTCGACGATCCGCTCGGCGGTGAGCCAGTGCCCGGTCGTGCCGGTGCGGGTGACCGTCCAGGCCGAGTCGGCGGCGAGCTCGGCCACCGACCGGGGTACGAGTTCTCCGGTCTGTTCGTCGGGCACGTCCACCACCCTCGCATGGGTTCTCTGATCCGGTGTTCTAGCGGTGAATCTTAGGTTGACAACGGCTGGCGCGGTTTTCCGGAGCGTCACGCTGAGCTGCGTTTTCGGTGTGCGCCGGTCCGGTCGGCACAGTTCCTGTGTGCCGCCGGTGGTTCCCCGCCGCGGACATGATCCACTACGGTGGGCCGAACCTGGGGGCCGCGACCGCAGGGAGCCGTGATGCCGACCCTCACCACCGTGGCCGACTGGACGATCACCGCGTCCGGTGACACCGCGACCTTCACCCATGCCGCCGCCGGTGGCCATTGGGCGCCGCGGGTGTGGAGCGGGCAGGGTCTCGCGATCGCCGAGGCCGACCTCCCCGCGCTCGACAAGGTGCTGGGCGAGGTGCTGAAGCTGCCGGTCTACTGGCTGGCCCGCGCTCGCCGCCGCGATCCCGGCGCAGGAGAGGCGGCGGTGTGGTCGGAGCCGCGGTACGACTCCGGCGACCAGTTCGTCCACCTCGCCGGCCCGTGCCGGGCCGACGACCCGGCCGCGGGGTACCGGCCGGTCCCGGCGTTCGCCATCGACCTGGTCCACCTGCGCGGCCTGCGGATCAGGATCGCCGCGTACCGGGCGGCGGCCTGCCGCTGAACGCGGAGGTCGGCGAGACGACGTCCGGCGCGCGGACTGCTCCTCGCGGTTTTCGCCGTCGAGGACGCGACAACGCACGGTTCTTCGCCATGCCGCTGCCCGTCGTGCTGCACATCTTCGGCGCGACCGTCTTCTGTGTCCTGGGGGCGTCCAGTTTCGTGCCGGCGACTCGGCTGAGATCGGGCCGGCGAGACGGCCCGGTGTGAGCGGCGTCACCGATCAGAAATCCGCCGCCCGGTCGTCGGTTTCGGCAGCCCCCTCGCACCGGTGGAAGGATTGACGACCATGACCGACGCCAGACCGCTGGGCGCCGACGAGGCCACGTTCATCGCGGCGGCCGGCTCAGGTGACGCGGCGCGGTTCGCGCTCGTCACCGAGCGCCACCGGCGTGAGCTGCAGGTGCACTGCTACCGGATGCTCGCGAACTACGAGGACGCCCAGGACCTGACGCAGGAGACGTTCCTGCGGGCGTGGCACAAGCGGGAGTCGTTCCAGGGCCACGCCGCGCTGCGGACCTGGCTGTACCGGATCGCGACGAACGCCTGCCTCGACTTCCTGGAGAAGCGCAACGGCCGCACACCCCGGCCGGCCGAGCTGCCGGGCGAGGCCTCGGAGGTGCCGCACCTGCAGCCCTACCCCGACCGGCTGCTCCCCGAGGACCCACAGGAATCGGTGGTGGCGCGGGAGACGGTCGAGCTGGCGTTCATCGTCGCCGTCCAGCACCTGCCGCCGCGGCAGCGGGCGGTGTTCGTCCTGCGCGACGTCCAAGGCTGGCCGGCGTCGGAGGCCGCCGACGCGCTCGGGCTGACCGTCGCCTCGGTGACCAGCGCCCTGCAGCGGGCGCGCGTGACGATGCGGGAGCAGCTGCCCGGCCGCCGCCTCGACTGGCGCAGCCCCGCCACCCACGAGGTGTCGGATGACGAACGCGGCGTGGTGAAGTCGTACATCGACGCCCATGAGCGCAACGACCTCGACGCGTTGACGTCCCTGCTGCGCGACGAGCTGCGGTTCGCGATGCTGCCCGATCCGGGCACCGTGACGATCGGGGCCAAGGATGCGGTGGACGGTTGGGTCTCCGGAGGGCTTTTCCAGCGCGGCTACGACGACTGGCGCGGTATCCCCACGACCGTCAACCGCATGCCGGCCGCCGTGCTGTACCGCCGCGCCCCCGGCGACCCGGAGTACCGGCTGTTCGTCATCGCGGTCCTGCACGTCGTCGACGGGAAGATCGCCGAGCTCACCGGATTCGACGCCACCGGCAAGCCATGGCTGGGCGTGTCCCCGACGCTGTGACCGGGCACCGTGCCCCGCCGACGCCGCCGGCGGGGCACGGCGAGCTCATCGCCTGGTTTCGTACCGGGTCAGCACCACGCCGCCGGGAAACGTCCGCGTCTCCACCAGGTTCAGGTGCACCCGGCTGTCCAGCGCGCTGAAGAACGGCGTGCCGCCGCCCGCCACGACCGGGTAGGTGGCCAGGGCGTACTCGTCGATCAGCCCGGCCCGCATGGCCGCCCCGGCGAGCGTGGCACCGCCGATGCGCATCGGGCCGCCGTCCCCGGCCTTGAGCCGGGTGATCTCCGCGACCGCGTCGCCGGTGACCAGGCGGGTGTTCCAGGCGACCTCGCCGACCTTGCCGAGCGTCGAGGAGAACACCACCTTCGGCGTGTCCCGCCAGTTCCGCGCGAACTCGATCCGCGCCGGCGTGGCGCCGGGCTGCTGGTCGCCGGTCGGCCAGTAGGAGCTCATCGTCTCCCACAGCTTGCGCCCGTACAGCGTCAGTTCACTCGCCCGCTCCTGGTCGAGCCACCACTGGAACAGCTCGTCACTCGGCGGCCCGCCCCAGCCGATGTCATCCCCGGGCGCGGCGATGTAGCCGTCCAGGGTCACGTTCATGCCGAAGATCAGGTTCCGCATCGTGCCAGCCTCCTGTGAGTCGGTCTCACAGGTACAGACGGTCGCGGCGCGGGAACCTGATCGGTGCGCGATCGGACGGCGTGCCGCTTGAGAGGTCCAGCCGCCCTTCTCCACGGTCAGACGTCGCGGCGGGTGACGCACAGGGTCGCGGCGGTGATCGAGACGGCGAGGTAGGTCAGGCAGACCAGTGTCGCGAAGCCGGCGGACGGCCATTCCGGGTCGTGGAAAGTGGTCCAGGTCAGGCCTTCTCCGGCGACGCCGGGTGCCCAGCGGACGAGTGCGGGGGAGCCGGAAATTCCCTTCAGGACGATGACGCTGAGGAACAGCAGCCCGACCACGACGGCGGTCGCGCCCGCGGTGTGCCGGACGATCATGCCGGTCGCGGCTCCGAGCAGGGCGACGGTGCCGAGGTAAAAGCCCTGGCCGAGCACGGCGCGCAGGACGTTCGGGTCGCCGAGGCCGACGTCGAGGTGCCGCCCGGCGAGGGCGGCCTGCCCGGTGAAGAAGGTGAGGAAGGCGAGCAGTTCCCCGGCCGCGGCCGCGATCGCGCCGACGACGAGCAGCTTGGCGGCCACGACCCGGCCGCGTCGCGGGGCGGCGGCGAAGGTGGCGCGGATCGTGCCCGTGCCGTATTCCGAGGTGACGGCGAGGACGCCCAGCAGCCCGAAGGCGAACTGGGCCGGCTGGAAGCCGGTGAAGGTGCCGAACACGGGGTCGAACTCCGTGCGCGCCCGTGGTCCCCACGTGTCCCAGGACCGGACGGCGGAACGTGCTTGGACCACGGCGAGGGAGAGCGTTGCGGCGGCCGCGACGGCCAGGATGAGCGGTGTCGAGCGCAGTGAGCGGAGCTTCGTCCACTCGGCGGCCAGCAGGCCGCGGCCGGGCGGGAACGGGCTCATCGGGCGTCCTCTCGGTGGGACCGGCCGCGGTACTGCAGGCCGGGGTCGGTGATCCGGCGGAAGACGTCTTCGAGCGACGGCGGGCGCGGGGTCAGTTCGAGCAAGGGGATGCTGTGCGCGGCGGCGATCGCGGCGATGTCACCGGGGGCGAGTCCGGCGACCGCGAGGCCGTGACGTGGCTCGGTGGTCACGCTGGCGCCGCGCGCGGTGAACAACGCCGCGAGTGGCGTCTCCGCCGCGGTGCGGACCAGCACGTCGCCGCCCCCGGCGTGGTGCACCAGATCCGACATGGACGAGTCCGACAGGAGCCGTCCGCGGCCGAGGATCAGGACGTGGTCGGCGGCCAGCTGCAGTTCGCTGATCAGGTGGCTGGAGATCAGCACGGTGCGTCCTTCGCCGGCCATCGACCGGAGCAGCCCGCGGATCCAGTGCACGCCCTCGGGATCGAGCCCGTTGACGGGCTCGTCGAAGATCAGGATCCCGGGGTCGCCGAGCAGTGCGGCGGCGATGCCCAGCCGCTGTTTCATGCCGAGGGAGAAACCGCCGACCCGCCGGTGGCCGACGTCGGCGAGCCCGGTGATCGCCAGGACTTCGGTGACGCGGCCGGCGGGGATGTCGTTGGTCTGGGCGAGCCAGCGGAGGTGATCGCGGGCGCGGCGGCCACCGTGCAGGGCGGTCGCGTCGAGCAGGGCACCGATCTGCCGCAGCGGCCGCTCGAGCGCCCGGTACGGCCGGCCGTCGACCAGGACCCGGCCGCCGGTCGGCCGCCACGCCGGCGGGTGCGTCACCCGCGAACCACTGCAGTCTCGGAGTTCTCTGCATTGCCAGCGGCTTCAACTACACCGGAACCGGGATCAACGTGTGGAAATGCGGTGAAATCCGAAACATCGGCGCCGAATGGGGTTCCGGCCAGGTTCGCTCGTTCCATCCCTACGCCCCGGAGGCGTTCTACTCCGTCCCCGGCGGTGTCGATGGGGTCAAGCCCTGCTGAGTGATTCCCCGAAGACCGTTCGATGGGGTCAGCCGGAAACAGCGAGCACGTGTTTTCCCAGGACGCCGCCGCGTTCGAATGCCCGGTGCGCGGCGGCGACGTCGGTCAGGGGGTAGACGCTGTGCACGATCGGGCGTAGTGCGCCGGAGGTGATGTGGCCGGCCGTGTCGTCCAGCACGGCCGAGCCCGGATTGGCGCTGAACGTGCGGATGCGCCGGGAACCGTGGATGGTCGATGCCGCGATCGCGGCCAGTGCGGGCGCCGACAGCCCGACGGTGACCATCCGGCCGCCCTTGGCCAGCCGGCCGCGGTAGCGGTTCAGCTCGGAGCCGGCCGTGTCGAGGATGACGTCGAACGGCCCGATCTGCTCCGAGGTGGTGGTGCCGTAGTCGAGGACCTCGTCGGCCCCCAAGGCACGCAGGGCGGTGGCGTGGCGGCCGCGGGCCAGCGCGGTGACGTGGCCGCCCATCGCGTGGGCCAGCTGCACGGCCGCGGTGCCGACCCCACCCGCGGCGCCGCGGACCAGGACCCGCTCGCCGTCGCGCAGCCCGACGCTCTCGCGCAACGCGAGCAACGCGGTGCTGCCCGCCACCACCAGGGACGCCGCTTCGATCGCCGAGACACCCGCGGGAGCGAGACCGACGCGGTCGGCGGCGACCACGACGTACTCGGCCGCCGCCGCGGTCGTGTGCCGCTGCCGCGGGTGCACCGTGCCCCACACCCGGTCCCCGGCGCGGAAACCCGCCACGCCGGCGCCGGTCGTGACGACGACACCGGCGAAGTCCAGGCCGGCACCGATCGGGAACTTCCGGCCCGACACCACCTTCAGCCCGCCGGCGCGGACGATCGTGTCGTGTCCGTTCACGCTGGACGCCTCGACCGCCACCAGGACTTCGCCGGCACCGGGCGTGGGGGCGGCGGTTTCGGTGACCCGCAGGACGTCCGGCGTTCCGAAGCTCATGATCTGGGCGGCCCTCATGTCGTGTTTTCCTTTCGTGACCGGCTGGTACGGAACCGATCCTGGGCCCTGCGAGCGTCAGCTCGGTCGTTCCCCTTTTCCTGGGTTCGCCGGACCCACCCTCGCCCGGCACGTCGTCGGCATACTGGGCCGATGACCGACGACTCCCGCCGCGCGCTCGCCGACTTCCTGCGGACCCGGCGAACCCGGCTCCGGCCGCAGGACGTCGGCCTGGAACCCGGCCCGCGACGGCGCGTCGCCGGGCTGCGCCGCGAAGAACTGGCCCTGCTGG
This sequence comes from Amycolatopsis sp. NPDC024027, assembly GCF_040638975.1. Classification (NCBI taxonomy): domain Bacteria; kingdom Bacillati; phylum Actinomycetota; class Actinomycetes; order Pseudonocardiales; family Pseudonocardiaceae; genus Amycolatopsis; species Amycolatopsis sp. NPDC024027. Next base: position 43,422 of record NZ_JBEZYY010000006.1, on the reverse strand, counting down.
CCGGCGTGAGCTCGGACTACTACCAGCGCATGGAGCAGGGCCGCGACGTGCGGCCCTCCGGCCAGGTCCTCGACGCCATCGCCGGCGCGTTGAACTTCTCCGCCGAGGAAACCCGGCACCTGCACAGCCTCGCCGCCGCCGCGCGCACCCCGCCCCGCCCCGCCCGCGCGTACCCGCCGGAGGAGGTGCCGGAGACCACGCTGCGGCTGCTGCGCGCGACCACCTCGCCCGCCCTGGTCGTCGGGCGCTTCCTGGACTTGCTGGCCTGGAACCCGCTGGCCGGGGCTCTGCTCGGCGCGTCCACCGAGCTGCCCCGGGCCGAGCGGAACCTGCTCGCGCTGCTGCTGCACCCGGAGGGCGGCCGGACGTGCCCGGAGCGGGCGGCCACCGTCGCCGAACTGACCGCGATGCTGCGGGCCCAGGTCGCCGCCGAGCCGGGGCACCCGCGTGCGGCCGAACTGGTGGGTGAGCTGGCGGTACGCAGCACGGAGTTCGCGACGCTGTGGGCCCGCCACGACGTCGAGGACACCACACGTGGCCGGATGCGCGTCGAGCACCCGCTGGTCGGCGAGCTGAACCTGGACTGGGACGCCTACCCCATGCCGGGTGCCCCCGGGCCCGTGCTCATCGTCTACACCGCCGCGCCGGGCGGCCCGGACCACGAACGACTTCAGCTGCTGAGCGGCCTGCTCGACGCACCCGGCAGACCGGCGACCGCCGGCTGAGCGGGTTGCCGGCTCACGATCGCGCTCGGTGGGCGATCTCCGCGGGATCCGGGGGAGTGGTCGGGTAGACCTCGGCATCGAAGAACCGGGCGAACGGCAGGGTCGCCAGCGTCTTCGCGACTTCCGCCTCATCGGCGGCGACTACCTCGACGAACGTCGCCCGCCGGGCGGGGGAAACGTAGTGGGCGCCGATCCGCCCCTGGGAGCGCAGCACTTCCAGCTGCTTCTGCTCGTCCTCTCGCAGTGCGGCGAATTCCGCGAAGTCGGTGTCGTCGCGGAGGGTCGCGAACACCATGAACGTGGGCGTCGCGGCGGCGTTCGGGGTTGACATGGTCGGTCCTTTCGAAGGGTGATTCGTGGCGTCGACCCGGGTGATGTCAGCTGATGACATCACCGTACCACGGCGATGTCATCAGCTGACATCACCCGGCGAGTTCGCGGGCGATCGCACTAAACTCGCCGGATGGGGCGATGGGAGCCGGGAGCCGGTGGCCGGCTGCGCGAGGCTGCACTGAACCTGTACCTCGAACGCGGCTTCGACCAGACCATGGTCAACGACATCGCCGAACGGGCCGGCGTGACCGCCCGCACCTTCTTCCGCCACTTCGCCGACAAGCGCGAGGTTCTCTTCGACGCGGCGACCGAGGTGGAGGAGAAGTCGCTGGCCGCGCTGGAGGGGGCGCCCGCCACGGCGTCGGCGCTGGATCTCGTCGCGGCCGCGCTCGAGGCGGTGGCCGACACCATCGGACACGACCATGAGCTCGCCCGGATCCGGCACACGGTGATCATGGCCAACGCCGATCTCCGGGAACGCGAACTGATCAAGCACGCCCAGATGACGGCCGCACTCGCCGACGGCCTTCGCCGGCGGGGTATCGGCGACGCCGAGGCCGAGCTGGCCGCCGAAACCGGCTCCGCGGTGTACCGGGTCGCCTTCCGGCGATGGGTCGGCGCCGACGGCGACCTGGCTCTGCGCGAGGCCATCGCCCAGTCGTTCGCTCAGCTTCGAACGCTGACCGCGGCCGACTGATCCCCGTGCTCGGCAGTGCCGGCCGGAATTGCTGTCCATTGGCCAATTAGAGTGTTGATTAGGCGATGTCGACCTTCGCTCGACCGTCGACTTTTACGTTGCTTTTACCTGGGCGACCATTCCTGACTTGGCTCAAGATCGCTGATCTTGGGTAGGGTGCTGGCTGTTGAGCTGCGGTTTCGTCGTGTGAACGGCGAAAATCTGCGCACTAAGCGGCCGGTTCTAGGGGTCTGCTCATCGCTTCCCGGTTACGGCTTCAGCGACAAGCCGGCCGCGCCGGGGTGGGGGGATCGAGCGGATATCCGACGCGTGGTGCGAACTGGTGGCCCGGCTCGGCTACCGGCGGTTCGGCGCCCCGGGCAGCGACTGGGCACCAGCATCGCCACGAGCATCGGTCAACGGCAACCCGATCGGGTCGCCGGCATCCATCTCATGCCGCCGCTCGCACCGCCCGATCCGGCCACGTTGGACGACCTCACCGGTGCCGAGCGGGCGGCGCTCGCGACACTGCGGGAGGCGGACGAATGGGGCTCCGGATACTCGGCGCAGCAGCCGACCCGGCCGCAGACGGTCGGCTACGGGCTGGTCGACTCGCCGGCCGCCCTCTGCGCCTGGATCGTCGAGAAGTTCTGGTCGTGGACCGAAGTTCTGGTCGTGGACCGACTCCGGTGGCGACCTGCATCGGGTTATTACCCGGGATGAGCTGCTCGACAACCTGATGCTCTACTGGCTGCCCGGCACCGGTGCCTCATCCGCTCGGCTGTACTGGGAAAGCCTCCGGCAGGTCAATGAATGGATCTCCGGGTCGGCCGGCGCGCCGGTGACCGTACTCACCGGCTGTTCGGTCTTCCCCAAGGAGCTGCAGCGCCCGTCTCGGCGGTGGGCGGAGCGCCGGTTCCCGAACATCCGGTACTGGAACGAGTCCGGCAAGGGCGGCCACTTCGCGGCGTTCGAGCAGCCGGCGTTGTTCGTCGACGAGGTCCGGTCATTCTTCCGGCTGGTCCGCTGATGGTCACCCGTACTCGGTAAGCGGCTGGCTAAAGATCAACAAGTGCCCATCGGGTGTCCGTACGTTGAAGTCGCGCATCCCGTAGGGCCGGTCAGCCAGTGGCTCGACGATGTCGGCGCCGCGGGCGCGCAGCTCGTCGTGGCAGGAATCGACGTCGTCGACGACAACCGTCACCCTGGCCGGGCCGACGCTGCTTTCGGCGTACAGGTGGAACTCGGCGGTGTCGCGGATCACGGCCGCGTAGCTAGGTGGGGTCTCCCAGGTGAATATGGTGTCGAATCCGAGCACGTCCGTGAAGTACGACCGCGCTGCCTGCACATCTCGGCACGGCAGCACGGGAACCGCCACCCGCATGACCATTCCGTCACCTTACCTGACTTTGGCTCAAGATCCCTGATCTTGGGTAGGGTGCTGGCTGTTGAGCTGCGGTTTCGTCGTGTGAACGGCGAAAATCTGCGCACTAAGCGGCCGGTTCCAGGCTGTCTCTCGTGGCGTATGTGCGCACGGTGAAGACGGCGTCGGGGGCCGGGGCGGTGCAGATCGTGCACTCCTCGCGTCGCGGGTCGCGGGACATCGAGCACATCGGCTCGGCGCATGACGATGCGGCGTTGGAGGCCCTCAAGGCGGTGGCGAGGCAGCGTCTGGCTGTGGGGCAGCCCGAGCTCGACTTTGGCCCGGACTTCGCGGCGTTGCAGGCCGGCAGTGGTGCTGGTGGTGGGCCGCTTGCGATCACGTCGTCGCGGATGGGGTACCTGTGGGACGCGCTCGGCCACGCCTACCAGCTGTTGGGGTTCGAGGAGCCCGCTGGTGGTGACGAGGTGTTCCGATTACTGGTGCTGGCACGGATCGTCGAGCCGACCAGCAAGCTGGACAGTCTGCGGGTGGTCGAGGAGGCAGGTTTCGACCCGCCGGCGTACGCGACCCTCAAGCGGCGTCTGCCCGCGTTCGCGAAAGAGTCCTGGCGGCAGAAGTTGGCCGCGGCGTGCGCCCGCACCGCTGATCTGGGGCCGGCGTCACTGGTTCTCTACGATGTGTCCACCTTGTACTTCGAGACCGATGCCGGGGACGGGTTCCGTGAGCCCGGGTTCTCCAAAGAACGCCGCCTCGAGCCGCAGATCACGATCGGGCTGCTCACCGACGCAAGCGGGTTTCCGTTGATGGTTAACGCGTTCGAGGGCAACCGGGGCGAGACCACTACGATGCTGCCGACCATCCGTGCGTTCATGGATGCCCACCAGCTGGCTGATGTCACGGTCGTTGCCGACGCTGGCATGATCTCTGCGGCCAACCAGCAGGCCATCGAGGCCGCGGGGTTGTCGTTCATCCTCGGCGCGCGGATACCCGACGTGCCGTACGTGGTCCAGGCGTGGCGCCACGAGCACCCGGATGAGCAGATCCCCGACGGGCACATCTTCACCCAGCCCTGGCCTGCCGGCCCCAAGGACCAGCGCCGCGACCAGATCATCTACTACCAGTACCGGGCGGACCGGGCTCGGCGCACCCTGCACGGCATCGACGAACAGGTCGCCAAGGCCGAGCAGGCCGTCGCCGGCAAGACCGCGGTCAAACGCAACCGGTTCATCCAGCTCACCGGCGCCACCAAGAGTGTCAACCGGACCCTGGAAGCCAAGACACGCGCCCTTGCCGGCCTCAAAGGCCACGTCACCAACCTCCCGGACGTCACCGCCGAGTTCGTGATCGACGCCTATCACCGACTGTTCCACATCTGCCCTCACCCGCGTCCACGACCGCGGTGCGCACTAATTTGAGCCAAGTCAGGTTTTACGTTGCTTTTACCTGGGCGACCATTCATCCGCTCCGAGGCACCGTTCGGCGACTTCGGGATCCCGCCCCGCCGGCTCGTCCCTACACTCGAATCCTGGGCAAGTGTGTGTGGGGGAAAATGGAGCACTCACGACTGGTCGTCCATCGCACGGTGCTCGCGGTGGATATCGAAGGTTACGGCAACCAGGGCAGGACCACGCCGCACCGGCTCGTGGTACGACAAGGGCTCGACCTCGCGCTACGGCGTGCCTTCAAGGAGGCTGGGGTGCCGTGGTTCGATTGCCGGCACGAGAGCACCGGCGATGGAGCCCTCGTGCTCGTGCCGGCGCAGGTCCTCAAAGGACCGTTCGTCGAAGTTCTTTCCGGGGCACTGGCCGGGGAACTTCGGCGGCACAATGAGACGCACCGGGCCGAGGAGCGGATCCGGCTGCGAATGGCGCTCCACGCGGGAGAAGTCGCCTACGATGACCAAGGGGCGACCGGTCCCGCGATCAATCAGACATTTCGCCTGATTGAAGCTCCTCAGCTCAAGATCGCATTGGCCGAATCGCCGGGAACGCTCGCGCTGATCACTTCGACGTGGTTCTTCGACGAAGTCGTCCGCAGTAGTCCGATGGTGGACTCCTCGACGTTTCGGCCGGTGCGAGTGGCCGTGAAGGAGACCGCGACCGTCGGCTGGATCAGCCTGCCGGATCACCCGTACCCGCCGAGTACCGGAGAGCTCGTTGCGGTGGAACCGGAGCAACCGCCGCGGCGGCCGGAAGCGGCGCGTTTCCCGCCCGCGGTGAGCGGCCGCTCCACGCTTCCCCGTGACCTGCCCGCTTTCACCGGTCGTGCTCAGGAGCTGGCCGAGCTCACCGCGACGGTGTCCACCGCCGCAGGGCAGGGCACCCTGGGGATGGCCGTCCACGTCGTGGACGGCATGCCGGGCATCGGGAAGACGACGTTCGCGGTCCGCGCCGCCTACCAGCTCGCCGGCTACTTCCCCGACGGCCAGGTCTTCCTCGAACTGCACGGCCACAGTCCCGGCCAGGCACCCGTGGACCCCGGTGATGCCCTGGCGTCGCTGCTGCTGCTCCGGGGCGTTGCCGCGATCGACATTCCCGCCGGCTTGGACGATCGGGCCCGGTTGTGGCGGGAGAAGCTGGCCGGGCGGAAGATCCTGCTGCTGCTCGATGACGCCGTCGGTGACGAGCAGGTCCGGCCGCTGCTGCCCGGCAGTCCCGGAAGTCTCGTGCTGGTCACCAGCCGGCGGCGGCTCGAGTCCGTCGCCGACGCCGGCCCGGTCTCGTTGCAGACCCTCCCGCCACCGGACGCCGCGGCGATGTTCCAGCGCTACACCGGTGCGCATCGGCACGATCCCCGAGCCGTGGCCGAGCTGATGGCGATGTGCGGGTACCTGCCGCTGGCCATCACGCTCACGGCCGGCCGGCTGCGCAATCACCCGTGCTGGACGCCCGAGCAGCTGGCCGACGACCTCCGGCGCTCCCGCAACCGGATCACGATGCTCCGCGCGGGCAGCCGAACCGTGGCCGCGGCGTTCGACCTCTCCTACCGGGACTTGAGCCCGGACGAGAAACGGCTCTTCCGCCGGCTCGTCCTGCACCCCGGCACCCGGATCGAGGTGCACGCGGCCGCGGCGCTCGACGGCGAAGATCCGGAAGCGACCGGTGAACGCCTCGATGCGCTGTACCTCAACCACCTGCTCGAAGAAGTGGCGTCCGGGCGCTATCGCCTCCACGATCTGACTCGGGCCTACAGCCCGACCCTGAGCAGCGAAGATGGTGACGACAAAGCCTTCGAACGCCTGCTCGACCACTACCTTTACGCCGTCCGGTCGGCGACGCGGTTCGTCGCCACCCGCGGCCCGCGCCCGCAGATCGCCGCCGAGCCGCCGGCGGGGACGCACGAATTCGAGTCGAAGGGCGAGGCGATCGCCTGGTTGAGCGCGGAACGCGCCAACCTCGGTGCCTGCATCACCTCTGCCGCGGTCCACGGCCACCTGCACCGGGCCGCGGAACTCGCGGTCGCGCTCCACCCCTACCTCGAGCAGCACGGCTACTGGCACGACGCCCACCGGATCGACCAGACCGTGCTGGCCGCGGAACTGGCGGCGGGCAACCTCACGGACGAAGCGGCCACCCGCGCGGACCTGGGCCGGGTGCAGAGCCTGCTCGGAGACTATCCCGCTGCGGTCGAGCACCTGATCCGAGCGCGGGACCTGTGTGCCGGATCGGGCGACCGGCTCGGCGAAGCCGCGGCGCTGACCGAAATCGGGTTCGCTCGAATGGAGCTCTCCGAGTACCCGGAGGCGATCGAGTACCTCACCCGTGCCCGTGCGCTCTACGAAAAACTGGGGAATCCGTTCGGTGTCGCCGGCGCACTCGGCAGCCTCGCGAGCGTGCAGTTCCGGCTCGGGCGGCATGACGCCGCCCGAGCTGATGGCCGGCGGGCTCTTGCGCTGTACACCGAGCTCGGCAACAGGCTCGGTGAAGCCTTGAGCCTGCTCTGCATCGGCTGTACCTACGGTGTCTGCGGGGACTACGCGAGCGCGATCGACACCTTCGATCAAGTGCTGTCCCTGTCCCGGGAGCTGGGTGACCGGTACACGGAGGCCAGGGCGCTGAACAACCTCGGCCGGCTGCACCACGCGGGCGGCAACTTCAGGCTGTCGCTCAGGTACCTGGAGCGCGCCCGGGTCCTGTTCGGTGACGATCGGGCCTGGCAGGCCGAGAACCTCAACAATCTCGGCGGCCTGGCCCTGGCCTGGCCCGAAGCGGGTGACCCCGGCGAGTTCTACCGGCAAGCCCTCGGCCAGTCGAGAGCCATCGGGCTCCGCCTGCAGGAAGGACGGGCGCTCGAAGGGCTCGGACGATGTTCGTTGAGAGCCGCGGACGTCGCAGAGGGCGTTGCCCGGCTGCGGGAGGCATTGGTCGTGTTCGATGAACTGAAGGCTCCGGAGGCGAAGGCGGTGAGTGCCGCTCTCGCGCATTTTGCCGGTGGGTAGCGCATGGGGCCCCGCGCGGACGGCCCGGTCAGGATCCAGCGACCGGGCCGTCCTTCGGCTCAGCACACGAAGCCGGGACGCGAGAAACCTAGTGATCGTTGAGGTAGTAGTGGTTGCTCGTGTGCTGGTAGTTCGGACCCAGGTAGACCGCGACGCCGATGTTCACGTGTTCCGGGAGGTCGTGCGTGCCACCATCGGAAGCCCTGGCCGTGGCGCAAGATCCCAATCCACCGGAGGCGGTGAGCCGGTAAACGACGCGGTAGCCGCCCGTACTCTCCTGGACGGCGACATCGACCCGGGCCGAGAGCCCGTCGGCCGCCGTGTCGCAGACGGACACGACGTCACCGTTCTCTTCAACGTAGACAGTGCCACCCTTGTCGGCGTCTGTGGTGGTCCACGTGTGGTCCCAGCTACCGCCGGGAGGGTCCACGGTGGCCGACGCCGATGTCGCGGTCATGAGTGTGCCGCCGGCGACGAAAGCGGTCGTCGCGACCAAGGCCGCGATCTTGTTGCGCATTGCATGACTCCCATTCTCACACCCGCACGGAGAAATCCGAGCGAGCTGTCGTTGATTTACCTTTTCGTCCACGCGCCGCGTCGGACGGCTTTTCCGGTGGAGGGTCAGGGCTTCTCGAAGTGCTGGTAGTCGATCGGGGTGTCCCAGGAGCCGCCCCAGGTCCAGCCGCGGGAGACGAAGGCCCGCTCGGTGACGTCGCCGGCGTGGATCATGCCGCGCACGTTCTGTGTGCGGTCGACGTAGGGCGCGCCGTTCGGCGGGTAGACCGCGCCGCTGCCGGAGATGTAGGGGTTCTGCACGGTGTTGATGTCGATCGCGCGGCCGTAGGAGTGGTTGGACCACGCGGTACCGCCGGTGATCGCCCGGCAGTTGAACGCCGAGGTGTTGTTCGCCGCCATCGAGGCGTCGTCGTCGGAGTTGTACTTCTCGACGGTTTCCATCCGTTCGATGGGGAACCGGCCGAAGTACAGGTCGGCGAAGGTGCGGGCGACCTCGAAGGCGCGGTCGGCGTTGACGACCAGTTCGCCCCGGTGCACGGCACCGTCGAAGCCGAGGTGGCTGAGGTTGATCAGCCGCAGCTGGTCGGGCCCGACCGGGCATCCCTCGTGCCAGCTGTTCCCGAGCCGTTCGGCGCTGACCGGCTTGATGACGGCGATGTAGGGCGCGAGCCCGCTCCCGGCGGGAGCGGCGACTTCCACGGTCTGCGGCGGGGTGGCCGCCGGCGCCGGTACGGCCACGGCCAGGACCGCGGCGAACGTGAACGTGATGGTGGCCAGAATTTTGGTTCTCAGATTCACTGCGAAAGTCCGCTTTCTTTCGATTTTCTATTACTGCGGAGGACCCCGCCGCAGCCGGACAACCTCGGCGCAAACCGTCGGCGGAGCATTACCCGCACGAAAAAGACCGGCTTGTCCGCGGATGTGCCACGGTTCGACGGGTGGGTTCAGCCTTCCCCGGTAAATCAACCCCAGTTATCGAGAGTGCCCGCCCTCTGCTACCCCAGTCGGGTGAGGCACTCTTGCCAGGCCGACCGTGCCAGTCGTGCCTGAACGGCGTCAAGCGCCCCGAAACGTTTTACCCCTGCCCGAAGGGTCCGCCGAAACGGGAACCTTCGCGCGTCGTGCCGTGACCTGCGAAATCGGCACCACGGGGGCCGTCTTGGCGTCGAAGGGGCGTCGATCTTCGTGAAAGTGCCCTTCCCGGCAGCGACAGCGCGACGCGGATCTGCCCGAGTTCGGTGTTCTCGCCGTTGACCTGTGGAAAGCTGAGCTCGTGCCGGACGATTCGGAGTGGCTGCCGCCGGAGGGCGCGGGTGGTCACGAGAGCGTCGACCTGACCGCCGAGACCCGCCGGCTGCGCGTGCTGGGGCGGCGGGCGCTGGTCCTCGCCGCGCTGTGGCTCGTGGCCGCCGGTGGTGTCTTCACCGGGCTCGCCCTCTACGAATCGTCCGCCGGCAGGCTCCTGCAAGACGGTGTCCGGGTGCCCGGGACGGTGCTGATGCTCGAACGACACCCGCCCGGGATCTACGTCTCCTACTCCGTGCGGGGCAAACTGCACTTCGCCTCCGTCCGCCTCAGCTCGAAGCGGCGCTACGCCGAGGGCGCGCCGGTCACGGTGGTCTACGACCCCGCCGACCCGAACCGCGCGCGCACGACGCTGGAAGACGGTGTCGATCCCCGCGGGCCCGCCTTCTTCTGGATGGCCGGCGTGGGCCTGGTGACGGCCGTGGTCTTCAGCCTGATCGGCTGGGGCCGGTGGTCGATGCGGCACGAGGCTGTGGTGCGCACCGGCTGGCGGCCGGCCGCGGTCACCGTCCGAACCGACCCGGGGAGGTACGGGCACCGGCCGGATCTGCTCGTCGAGTACCGCGACGGGAGCCGGGCGGCGCTGCGGGCGACGCTGTCCAGCCACGGCGCCACGAGGCTGCGGCACCAGCCCGGCCGCGCGGCGTGGGTGGGCGGCACGGGCAGGGAAATGGTCGTCCTCTTCGATACCGGGTGGCGGCTGTACGCGGTGCCGGCGTACGGACGGGAACCCCGGACGTGGCCGGGAACCTAGCCCGCACCGGACCGGACCGTGGATCGGTTCCGCCGTCGGAGGTTCGTCACGCCTGGTCGAGGCGTGGGTAGAGCACCTCTTCGACCAGCAGGAGGATCGCCGCGGCGACGGGGATGGCGACGAGCGCCCCGATGATGCCGAGCAGCGCGCCGCCGAGCAGGACGGCGACCACGGTGACCAGCGCGGGAACCTTGAGCACGTTCCCGATGATCTTCGGCACCAGCAGGTAGTCCTCGACGAGCCGGTAGACGACGAAGAATCCCACGGTCGCCAGGCCTACCGGAAGTGAGACGGTCAGCGCGACGAGGCTCACCAGGACGCCGCCGACCACGGAGCCGATCACCGGGACGAGGTCGAGCACCGCGACCGCGATCGCCAGGAGCGCGGCGTAGGGGACGCCGAAGATCAGCAGCCAGATCAGGGTGAGTGCGCCGGCGATGACGGAGACGGCGAGGTTGCCCAGGACGTAGCCGCCGACCTTGGAGAAGATGTTGTCGCCGATGAGGATCGCCCGCGGCCGGCGGGAGTGCGGGATGAGCCGGTACATCGTGGCGCGGATGCGGGGCAGGTCGGCGACGAAGTAGATGGTGAGGACGATCACGATCAGCGCGTCGGTCACGACGTTGAAGACCGCTTTGCCGGCGCCGAGGACGCCGCTGGTGAGGCCGCCGCCGGAGCTGAACGCCGACTCGATCGCCTGCTGCAGGTGGAAGCGGTCGTTGAGCCGGCCGAGGAAGGTGTTGTGGTCCTGTGCTTCGCGGAGGTACTCCGGGGCCTGCTTGACCAACGCGGTGGCCTGTTCGACGATCACGGGGATCGCCGCGGCGAGGAATCCGCCGGCGGCACCGAAGGCGACGACGAACACCGTGGTGACGGCGAGCCAGCGCGGGAAGCGGTGCGTGACCAGCCACGAGACGGCGGGTTCCGCGCCGATGGCGAGGAACAGGGCCAATCCGACCAGGACGAGGATCTGCTCGGCGCCGGCGAGGAGCTGGATCAGGCCGTAGGTCACGGCTACCCCGGCCGCGGCGGCCATGCCGATGAAGAACGGCGACCGCCGATCGAGCCGTTTGCCGATGCCGCCCAGCGGCTGTTCCGGAGTGCTGATTTCCGCGGCTTCGGCTTCGGCCTCGGCGACCGTGCCCTCTTCGTCATCGCTGTGGGGCTGCCCCACCAGCGGGTGATGTCCTTCGGCGGCCGGATCGGCGGGGGGAGTCATGGGCACCGCACTGTCTCGCACCCGGGGTGCGTGGAGGAAGGCCGGCGCGGCCCGTGGTGACGGATCCGCGCCCGAGTGATCGGCTGTGAGCTCAACCGCGAGCAGGGTAGCCGCCCCGCCCGGAGTTGAACCGGCCGTACGTCGGCTGTTATGCGGATGGCACTCAGCCGAGGGGCCGCCTCGGTCTTCGTCAGTGGAGACGCGCTGTGGTGACCGCCTTTCCGGGCGGAGTCCACGACGGTCGCCTGCTTCGGCCACGGCCCTCATGCGGACAGGTATCAAGGCGCCGCCGGCTGTCTCTGAGTGAGGGACAGTCCGGGAGGGGAGCCACCATGAACGAAGCGATGGAGGCTGGTTGGCGGCGGTATTTCGCCAACAGCGTCATCAGCGGTGACCGCGGTGAAATCGACGCGGCGACGCGTGCGGCCCTGGCCGCGGTGGGCCGTGGTGTCTCCGAAACGCGGGCCAAGGAAGCGGGCAAAGCCGAGGCCAAGCGGTATCGGGAAAGCCTCCAGCACGCCAGTGCGCCCGGCGGGGGACCCGTGTTCGCCGGCAACGCGTCCCCGATGCCGGCCGACTCGCGAATGCCCGGCAGGGCCTCGTTCGCGGCGAGCACCGAAGACTGGCCCGCCTTGTTCGCGCCGCGGCTGCTCGCGGCGCCGGTCCGGTGGGGGTGGCAGGGCGCGGAAACCGCGGATCCGCCGCCGCCGGTCCCCGCGCCGCTGCAGCTCGGGCCGAAACCGGCCTGGATCGAACCGCCGCACCCCGACGTCGGCCCCTTGCACGCCCGGCGGTCGCAAGCCACGCGGAACCTGGTCGTGCGCCTGACGCTGGCGGTCGTCGCCTTCCTCGCCTTCGGGGTCTACCAGGCGACCGTCGCGAGCAAGGTCGCCCACCTGGGCGGGCGGGAGGCGACGAAGGTCTACGGCTACCTCCTGCCCGCCGCGGGGATCCTGATGGGGTTCTGGGTCCTCCAGGCGCTGGGCGCGATGCGCCGGGCGTCGGCGAGCATCCGCGCCTTCCAGCAGCCCTACCTCGCCTTGCGCGCCGCCGAAAAGCAGCGGCACCAGCAGGCGCTCCAGCAGTGGGACACCGCCGTCCGGCAGCACCAGGCCGAGCAGAACGCAGCCCGGCAGGCGCTGGCCCGGCACCGCAGCGGTCCCCTGTGGTACCCCGTGCACCCGGTGTCGGAACCGACCAGGGTCGACGTCTTCGGTGGCGACCCGCACCGGTTCGGGTGGGCCTGCCTGCTCGTCACGCTGGGTACGTCGCTGCTGGTCCGCGGGCACCGCCTGACCGTCCTCGACCTCACCGGCCAGGAGGTCGGCGGCGAGCTGGTGCGGATCGCCGCGGCCAAGGGCATGCGGACGCGCCGGACGGTCCTCGACGAGGGCTCGGACGTCGACCTGCTGGCCGGCCTGTCCCAGCACGACGTCGCCGAGAGCCTGGCGTACGCGCTGACCGAGCGGGCGGACAGCGGCGCGACGAGCGGTGGCGAGCAACGCGAGGAGCGGGCCTTGGCCACCGAAGTGTTCGGGCAGGTGCTCGCCTGCCTGGACCAGCCGCTGACCTTCGCCCGGCTTGCGGCCGCGCTCCGGGTGCTGCGCCGCGGAGGCGATGTCGAAACGCTGGCGCCGCACGAGGTCGGCCGGCTCGTCGACGGGATCGGCGAAGTCGACCAGAACGAATGGACCGGCCGCCGGCTGCGGTACTGGGCGAGCCGGCTCGACGTGCTGCACCGGCTCGCCCCCGCAGGGGGACAGGCGGGGCCGCTGTGGTCGCGCGACGACGTGTCGCTGCTGGCCACCCCGGGCGGCCGTGACGACCGCACGGAGCTGATCGACCGGCTGCTGCTGCAGCTGGCGCGCCAGGCGATGCGGGTACCCGGGCTGCTCGGCTCGCACCTCGTCGTGGCGGGCGCCGACCGGCTCGGCGCGAGCACCGTGGCAGCGCTGTCGGAGCAGGCGCGCGCCGCCGGGATCCGGCTGGTGCTGTTCCTCGACCAGCCGCAGGGCGACATCGAGAAGACCGTGGGCACCGGCGGGGCCGTCTGCATCATGAAGATGTACAACCACCGGGACGCCACGATCGCGGCCGAATTCATCGGCAAGGGCCACAAGTTCGTCGTCAACCAGGTGACCTCCCAGTTCGGCAGGACCTTCACCGACGGCGGCGGCGACAGCTTCTCGGCGAACACGACGGCGGGCTCGAACAGCACCCGCAAGCGGATGCGCAACGAGCGTGGGCTGTCCGACTCCCGCGGGCACGCCTGGACCGGCAGCCGGAACTGGTCCGCCGCCGACAACATCGGCACCTCGACCGGCCGCGCCCGGGTCTACGAGTTCATCACCGAACCCCAGTCGATCCTCGGGATGGCGCCCACGGACTTCATCCTGGTCGACAACTCCGGCGAAGACCGCCGGGTGCTGATGGCGAACTGCTACCCCGGGATCTGCGTCATGGACCGGGTGTCGAGCGTGCCGGCCGGGGCGGGGCGACGCGCATGACGCCGTGGCGGGACGTCGAATTCCACGAACTGACCGAGGTCCCGGCGCCGCCGCCGTCCGAGGCGAAGGACCGCAAGGACCGTCGTGACACCGGCGACGACAGCGACGGGCCGTTGGCCGCGTCGCTGGGCGGCGCCCACTCGAGCCTGCTGGCCGGGGGAAACCCGGCGGCCGCGCTGGCGACGGCGTGGATCCGGCCGCGGCACACCAGGAGCCTGCGGTTCCTGCTCGGGGGGCTGCCGGACTTCCCCCTGGCCGCCGGGAGCCCGGACCGGTCCGGCGACGGCCGCGCACCGGAGGTGCTGTTCCCGCCCGGCGCCCGCGCCACCCCGCTGCGCCCGGCCGAGGTGGCCGAGCTGCTCGGCGGCTTCCGGTTCTGGGTTCCCTGCATCGGCACGCCGGACGCGCTGTGGGCGCCCGCGGCGTCGAAGCAGACACCGAACGGCCGGCGTCGCGGGTCCTTCGACCAGCACGTCGCGCACCTGCGCGACCCGTTCGCCTGGCTGGTGCTCGCCGAACCACTGCCGCCGCACCGGGTCCAGCCCGAGCTGGACCGGCTGGTCGGGGAGATCCTGCCGCTCTCGCGCGGCGAAGTGGGGGAAGCCAAGCGGATCACGCTCGAACGCAAGCAGGCGCGGCACCGGGAACTCACCCGGTCGCAGGCCGAGCACACCTGGCGCGTCCGCGTGCTCGTCGGCGGGGTCGACGAGGCCGAAGCGCGCCGCTCGGCGGCGATGCTGTGCGCCGCCGCCGATCTGCAGGACCAGCCGTACGTCCTGACCCCGCTGGGCCCGGCCACCGCCGATCCCGGCCCCGATGCGGGTGCCTTCCTGGCCACCACCGATCTGCTGGTCCCGCTGACCCGGCCGCCCCGGCGTGAGCTCGGCGGGGTGCGGGTGGTCGACCCGCACCGCTTCGACGTGACACCGGAGCACTCCCACCCCGGCGGGGTGAAGCTGGGCGAGGTGCTCGACTCGGCGCGCACCGAGGCCGGGGGCGTCTCGCTCGGCCACGACTCGCTCAACCGGCACACGTTCGTCTGCGGCGCCACCGGCAGCGGAAAGTCCTTCACCGTCCGGCACCTGCTGACCGAAGCGACCCGGGCCGGCCTGCCCTGGCTGGTCATCGAGCCGGCGAAGGCCGAGTACCACCGGATGGCCAACCGGCTCGAGCGAATCGGCCGGACGCCGGCCGGGGCCACCCCGGAGGTGGTGGTGATCAAGCCGGGTGCCCCCGAGGTGGCGCCGGCCGGCTTCAACCCCCTCATCCCGGCCGTGTCCCCGGCGGACGGCGACCGTGCGGAGAAGAGGTTCTCGCTGCAGACGCACCTCGACCTGACCCGTGCGCTGTTCCTGGCCGCCTTCGAGGCCCACGAGCCGTTCCCGCAAATCCTCGCCACCGCGTTGACCCGCTGCTACGAGGAACTCGGCTGGGACCTGGCTCTCGGCGAGCCCACCCATCCGCGGGGACGGCCGCGCTACCCGACGCTCGGCGATCTGCAGCGGGTGGCCCTGAACGTCGTCGCCGAAGTCGGCTACGGCCCCGAGATGGCGGCCGACGTCCACGGCTTCATCACCGTGCGGCTGGGCAGCCTGCGGCTCGGCACCACCGGCCGGTTCTTCGAAGGCGGCCACCCCCTCGACTTCGCGAAGCTGATGCGGCGCAACGTCGTGTTCCAGATCGAGGACGTCGGCGACGACGCCGACAAGGCGTTCCTCATGGGTGCCGTGCTGATCCAGCTGTCGGAGTACCTGCGCATCACCCTCGGCGGCACCACCGAAAACCCGCTGAGCCACCTCACCGTGATCGAGGAGGCGCACCGCCTGCTGCGCCGTCCGGACCCCGGGGCGACCGGCGCGGCCTCGCAGGCCGTGGAGATGTTCGCCGCCCTGCTGGCCGAGGTCCGCGCCTACGGCGAGGGCCTGGTCATCGTGGAGCAGATCCCCGGCAAGCTGGTGCCCGACGTCATCAAGAACACCGCCGTCAAGGTCGTCCACCGGCTGCCCGCCGAGGACGACCGCAAGAGCGTGGGCGCCACCATGAACCTCGGCGAAAGCCAGTCGCGCTACGTCGTCTCGCTCGAGAAGGGGGAGGGCGCCGTCTTCACCGACGGCATGGACCGGCCCCTCCTGGTGCGCGTCCCGAACGGCCGCGGCGCCGAGAAAGGCGACCTGGTGCCGTCCGCGCCGGTGACCGGCCTCATCGGGCGCCGGAGCCCGACCTGCGGCGACGCCTGCCGGGCGGAGGCCTGCACGCTGCGCCAGATGAGCGAAGCCCGCCAGGTGCTCGCCCGGTACCCGGTGCTGACGATCTGGGTCGAGCTGACTGTCCTCGCACACCTGGTCAACTGCCGCAATCCCACCCTCGACCCCGGCTACCGGCGCCTCCTCGGCGCCGTGCCGCCCCGGATCCTGCAGTGCGCGGTCTCCCACGCGGTCGATGATGCCGTCGACGTCAGGTCCGGGCAGCTGCAACCCGACCTGTCCCCGGCGGAGCTCGCCCGGCATTGCCGCGCCGTGCTGATGGAGTCGTTGTCCGGAGACGGGGAAAACCACTGCCACGGCGACGATTGGGGTTTCCTGGCGAAGCCCTACCAGTGGGAACCCGTCGAGCAAAGCCTCGAGCAGCAGGCGCCCGGCTACCAGCGCCATCCGTCGTCCGACGCCTGGGAACGTCGCTACGACCGGGCCATCCCGGGAGAAGACTGCTTCGACCAGCTGACCGCGGTCCGAGGCTGGAACGATCGCGCGCAGGAAGACCAGAGCGTCCGGGACGCGGTCACGTTCGGCACCCGGCGGCCCTCGGTGCTCGAGCGGGCCATCGGTGGCGTGGTCGCCGACGGCGAGAGCTGGGACGCCAAAGCCGTGGCGGCGACCATGCCGTTCGCCGACGACGGGTGGTCGCTGCTCCACCTCGTTCCCCGCGTGCGGCAGAGAAAAGAGGAGTGACCATGGGAGCCGACACGCCGACGACGCAGAAGCCGCCGGACCAGCCGAAACCGCCGGCGGCGGTGGTGGCCGGACCGTCGATCTCCCAGGGGGAGTGGCGGGAGAAGGTCAAGGCGCAGCTGCAGCCGCTGCCCGCGGAGAAGGATCCGGTCAAGGACGCCCAACGGCTCGTCGACCTGAGCGGTGGCAAGAACCCGGTGGTGAAGCTGGACGCCACCAGCAAGGCGCACCTGGAACGGATCGCGGCGGGCCCGCCGCCGGGCAAGTCCACAGTGGAGCTGACCCGCGACGGCCGCACCCTCGAGATCGGCGCGAACCAGGCCAAAGCCCTTTCGGTGCTGGGTGTCCTGGCGGAGAAGACCGCCGAGCGCCGGACGGAGCCGGGGCACGGCTCGGACGTGCTGGAGATCGTCTCCTACGTCCGGTTCGGCGACGCGAAGCATCCCCAGGGCAAGCACGGCGAGGGCGTGGCGTTCGACATCGCCGCGTACGGCGGTCACCGGTTCGACGAGACCCGCCCGGCCGAGTCCCGTGCGGCGGTCAAGGCGCTCGTGGGGGACCTGCCTGCCGGCCACTACGGCTTGGGCCTCCCTCGGTTGCCGACGAAGTTCCCGATCCCCGAGAACAGCGGGCACCTGCAGAAGTACGCCGAAGACGTCGGCGCGCACCCCGAGGCCTACCAGCGCGATCCCGGCCGCGCGGAGGCGTTCGAGCTCACCAGGAGATGGGGTGACTCCCGGGCTTCGTCGTACGCGGTCGTGAACGTCCGGCCGACCGATGCTCTGCTGAAGGCGGAGGATCCGCACTTCGGGCAACCGCAGACCGCCGCGGAGGTGAAGCCGTTCGGGGACGTGACCCGGCTGGACGCGGGCACGGCGGCCGTCATCCGCGAGGCGGCGAAGGACCATCAAGCCCACGTAACACCGTTCCCGGACGGATTCGGCCACGCCCACCTGTCCGTGGTCCTCCCGGGCGCGACCAGCTTCTGACCCGCCCGGACCCCGGGGCCCGGGAACTGCGAGACACCGGGAAGTGATCATGGCAGGAGACCAGCCGAGGTCCACGGACCAGCCGAAACCGCCGCCGCCGCCGGTGGATGTGCGCCCCCCGATCTCCCAGGGGGAGTGGCGGGAAAGGTCCAAGGCGGCGGCGAAACCGCTGCCCGCAGGACCGGGACCGGCGCCGGCCAAAACTCCGGACGGCCCGCCCAAGCCGGGTTCCGCCGAGTCCGCGGAGAGGACGAAAGCCGGCGGCCCGGCCGATCACCGGCCTCAACCGCCCACGGCCGACCGATCGCGCCTCTCGACCGATTTCCGGGAATGGCCGAAGCCGGGCCCGCCGATCGACTCCGCGAAACCGCCCGCGTGGCGGGGCGGGCCCGTCGACGTGACCCGGGTGACCAGGGAAATCAAGGTCGACGTCAACCGGTATCGGCCGCAAGGAGGTGGACCGGCCGACTTGACCAAGCTGAAGAGCGATGTCGGGAAGCACATCAAGGAGCTGTCCGAGCTGCGCTCGAAGGACGGCGGCGGTGCCTTTCTGAAGGTCGAGCTGCGGAATGTCCGATCCGGACAGGGCAGCGAGGCGCAAGCGATCCGGAAGAGCCTCGTCGAGGCCGGCGCGAAACCCGGCGTGATCGTGAACGTCAGGGTGCAGGACGGCAACAAGATCCGAGCGGTGGACGGGACGATCCTCGGCGCGGTGTCCCAGCCCGGCAAACCCGGTCCGCCCGAGGGCACGCCCGGCGGCCCGAATCCGGTGGGAAAGCCGGGTGACGGAAGGCGGGGTCCCGCCCATGACGCCAGGCCAGGGCCGCCTTCACCGGGACACCGGACCGAGGTACCGCCACCCAGGAACATCCCCATGCCGCCGCACCTTCCGGGCCACGGGCACTGATCCACGAGAGGTGCCGGGCCCGCGGCCATTACACCGCGGAGCCGGACCTCCGCCCCGTCGGACGCCTCAGTCGCACCAGCCCCAGTCGCTGATGGCGACCGCGTCCGTGCCGGCGTCCCCGGTCTTGTCGCCGACCCAGCCCGCGTACCTGACGCACAGGGGCGCGTACCCGCGGACAACGGCGTAGTACTTGAAGTTCCCGCGGTCGAAGACGTTCTTGGTCGTGTCCTCGGAGTCCCGGTACAGCCCGGCGAAGGTGTCGGTGGCGACCCCGATGAACGACCACTTGATGGTGACGACGCAGTTGTAGCCGCCGGACTTGTAGAGCAGGTAGACCCCGCCCCACTTGCTCCCGCCGTCGGTCTTGGCCGGCAGCGACGAGATGATGCGGTAGCCGGAACCGCAGACTTCGGCCGGCGTGTAGGGGTTGGTGGCCGCCCCGGCGGGCGGCGCCGCCGTGAGGACGGCCGCCACGCTCAGCACGGCGACCAGGGTGCGGCGCAGAAGTCTCATGGAAAGCTCCTCGTTCGTCAGGTGCAGGTCCAGCGCAGCGCGGCCGGCGCGTTGCTGGTGTTGCCGAAAATCACGCCGTCGTCGCCGATGACGAACACGTCCGCGTCGCCGCCGTCGGGGAACGGGAGCCGGCCCAGCAGCTTGGTGTCCTGCCAGACCGCGGCCGGTCCGATCAGGTTGGTCAGGCTGCCCGCGATCAGTCCGTGCTTGTTGGTCGCTTCCGCCGTCCCGCCCTGCTCGAGGGGACGCGGGTCGGCCGGGCCGTGCCACGCCAGGGCGCGCGAAGCGGGCCACGAGTCGATCGCCGTGCCGATCACGACGCCGTTGCGGATCTGGCGGATCAGCACGGGACGGTCTTCGCCGGTCAGCGGGGTGACGACGCCGGCCCGCCAGAGCCCGCCGAGCTTGCTGTCCGGGGCGCCGAGCAGCACCGTGCCGTCGTCGTCGAGGTCCATGCCGTACCGGTCCGGGACGTCGATGATCCGCGGTCCCGCGGCCAGGACCGACCACAGGACGCTCACCCGGTGGCCGTCCTCGAGATCGGTGGCGGAGGCGAGCACGTCACCGCGGTCGTTGAGCGCGACGGCCGATTCGAGCCGGTACCCGCGCGGGTCGGGCAGGCGGGTCAGTGTGCCGGGACCGCGGTGGCCGCCGCTGAACAGGTAGACACCCCGGGGGGTCGACGGCAGGCCGCCGTCCAGCAGCACGGTTCCGGCGGAGTTCTCGTCGGCGACGTTCGGGTAGACGAACGTCGCGAGCGCGTCCGGGATGCGCGGCTTGCCGCCGGTCCAGAGCACGACCCTGCCCATGTCGACCCTCCGGTCGATGACGTCCCCGGAGTAGTTGCCGTGGCTGTCGGTCCCCCTGATGTGGACGTCGGCGGCGAAGTAGCCGTCGGGCGCCTCGATGTTGTGCGCCGTCCAGGTACAGGCCTCGCCCGCGGTCGCGGAAGGCGCGGTGACGGCGGTGCCCAGTGCGAGTGCCGCGAAGGTGAGCGCGGCAGCACGTCGGAACATACGAATCCCCCTCGGAATCGGTCGACGCCGAGTCCACGCCCCACCGCACCGGGGGGTTGAGCCACGTCACCCGCACGGCCCAGTCGCCGCCGTTGAGTGTTTCGTCGACGCCGGCCTGATGCAGCCTCGCCGGAGGGGGGACGTCAGTTTTGGCGGAGGTTGCCGATGACGGCTTCGGCCATTTTCGCGACGCCACCGCAGCGGTCATCGGCCCAGTAGTTGTGGGGGAGGTCCTTGCCGATGATTTCGAAGGTGAGCATTTGTTGATCGGTGACCTGGACCGAGACCGAGCAGTCGTCGGTGCTGCCGCGTTGGTGGTAGATGATGGCGGGCAGGCCCTGGATCGAGGTTTCGGTCCAGGGTTCCAGCTCGTCGCCTCTCCTCAGCGGCGAGACCGACAACTCCGTGAGGGTGCGTGGGCTCTTGGCCGGCTTGGAGGCGGTGGCGTTCGCGCCGAGGGGTTCGGTCCAGGAACAGCCGTAGATGGGCGTGGCGGTTTTCCTGAACGTACGCACTTCGCCGGGTGGATCGGCTACGACGGCGGCGACCTGGTCTTTGGTGAGCAAGCTGCACGGGTCGGCATCGAATTTGGTCAGGTCGAGGGGTTGCTTGACCTGGTCCAGTGGCAGCGGCGCGCCGGTCTGTGCTGGGGCGGGTGGCTGGGCGAGCACGCGTTCGGGTGCCGATGAGCCGCACGCGGTGAGCAGGCCGGCCGACATGAGTGCGGCACAGGCGAGGGCTCGTGTCTTCATGCGGGCGCTGCTGTGGGGTCGATGCGCCATTGTTTCTCGTTGTCCATTCCGGAGTTGGCGGGCATCGGGGGCAGGTCGGGGAAGTCGGTGTCGCCCTGCACGAGGGCGGTGGCTTGCGCGCGGAAGTCGCCCAGGGTGGAGACGGCCTGGGCGAACAATCCGTTGATGGCGGTGACGAGGGCGGCGAACGCGTCCACGACCGTGTCGAGGACGTCTTTGGAGGTGAAGACGTCGACGATGGGAATCGCGGCGGTCGCGATCGCGATGATCGTTTTGTAGCCGAGTTTGCCGAGCTCGACAGCGCAGGTGCCGATGAACTCGATGGCTTTGCTGTAGGTCTCGATCACGCAGCCGGCGATCCCGGAGAGGATCCCGGACATGCTGCCGACGACGTCCTGCTGGTCGCCGAGTGCTTTTCCGACGTGGTCGGCGTAGGTGGTGAACTGGGCGGCGGCGCGCCCGGTCCAGGTGCCGGCCACTGCTTGGACGGCGTTGTCGATGTCGTCGCCGGCGTCGGCGAGGGTGTGGTTTTTCGCGAACTCCATCGCCATGTCCTGGACCTGGAAGGCATTGCCCAGCAGCTTGTTGCGGACGTCGTCGAGCAGCTGGATGATTTCGCCGCGGCCGAGCAGCTCGGCGATCCGGCGGATCTTCCCGTCGGCTTCGTCGGGATAGGGCTGCGGCGCCACGGGGGCAGTCGGTGCGCTCACGACTCAGCCCGTGCCCTTCTCCAGGTCGCGCAGACGCTTGAAGTCCGCCTCGTCCTGGGTGTCGTAGTAGTCGGCTGCCTTGTCCAGCGCTTCGGCGAACTGCCCCAGCTGCATCGCGCCTTTGCCGGTCTTGTCGCGGATGTGGGCGATGGCGTCGTTGAACATTTCGACGACACCGGCCTGGACCCCCAGCATGCCCACGTCGTCACCGCGTAGGGCCACCTGGCCCAGGTCCTCCTGACCGAACTTGAGCACCTTGTCGCGCGCGGCGAACACGTCGTCGGTGGCCGCGCGCAGCGCCTGCGGGTAGACCTCGAAGCCCGAGCCGGCCACGGCGGTGCCGAAGGGGTTGGCGAAGTTGCCGTCGCTCATCGGACCTCCCGTGCGGCGTCGTCGATCATGGCCTTACGCCGGGTCGCGGCGGCCGATTCGGCGCCTGCGATCGCGCGCAGGACGTGCCCGGCGAGGCTGGCGCCGGTTTGCCCGGCGACCGCGTCACGCGCGAGATCCACCGACACGAGGCCACCCAGGCCGTCCACGGTCACGGTGCCGAGGCCGGCGGCGACGTCGAGCACCAGCGGCAAGGCTTCGCCGGTTTTGGCGGCCTGCTCCACCGCGGCCACGCGTGCGTCGATTTCCTTCGCGCGGTGGTACAGCTGCTCTTCGGTGGTCACCAGCGCCCCCCTGCCGGCTCGTCGGTCAGGAAGTCCAGCTCCTCGAAGCTCTCCTCGTCCGCCGGCTCGGCCTCGCGTCGCGCAGCCATCACGGCGACCGGCGCGTGCTGCGGAGCGGCCGGCGGTGCCGGCGGTTGCTTGCCGAAGAGGGCGTTCAGCTGTGGAAGCGCGGCCGCATTGGCGGCGGCGCGGGCGGCGCGGACGGCTTCGACGATGCTCAGCCCGAGCTTCGGCACGTGCGTGCCATGCAACGCCCGGTCCTCGATCCGCAAGTCGAGCAGCTTCCCCTGCCCCGTGACCACGGCGGTGACCAGCCGGTCGCCGGAGCGAGCCGTGTGCCGGGCATGAGCAAGCCGTGCGTCCAGCTCGCCGGCCTGCTGCCGCATCAACCACATGTCCCGTCCGGGTGCAGTCATGACCGCATCACGACGCCGCGCATCCATCCCCCTACTACAGGTCCCGCCGAGATGACGAAACGTGCCCCACCCGCACCATACTGTGTCGCTGCTGGTCATCGCCCGCGCGGTCAGCGTGCTCCGGCAATGCCTGCTGATGGCTCCGCGGCGAACGCGGGTGCGCTGCGGACCGCCGAGCAGGTGGGGGAGTTTGTCGCAGTTGTCGCCGAGATCGTGCGGCTGAGCGCGGCGGCCGGTGAAGCCGCCGCGGACGTTCGTCGAGCCGCAGTTCTGGCCGTTGAGCTGAAGATGCTCAGCAGTCTCGATGGCCAGTGGTGCGTGCGGCTCATGCTTCCAGGATGTTGGGGTTGCTCGGCATCCGCGAGTCGTCATGCAGCCAGAAGGTAGGCGCCGGGACCGGGTGCAGGACATTCTGGCGCAGAAGCCGGTCCGGGGATGCGGTGTCACCCCTGGGTTTCATGCTGCGGCATGCCTCGGCTATCAAGTGATGTGCCGACGCCTGGTCCGGCGGGGGCGAGGCAGGACGCCCACGGATGACTGCCAGGGCGGCGATCCGTGTTGCGATCTCGTGGTCGAGGTCCGGCCTGTCGTCGCCTGTCAGGGCAGCCGCGTGTTCAAGCGTCTGCTCCGTGTCGTCAAGCCGCCCGGCGCCGTAGTACAAGGCGGCGAGATTCACCAGCGCGTCCGAAAGCCGGCCACTGTCGCTGGTCATGCGCCATCTGGCGACGGCTTCCTCCTGCGCCGCGATCCGCTCACCCGGCTCAGTGGCGATATTGGCGATGGCCTGGTGTGCCATAGCCGCATTGTGGTGATACCCCGTGGTGGCCCAGTAATACGCCGCCTTGCGCAGCGATGTAACGGCCTGCGCGATATCGCCCAGTCTGATGACCGTGTTACCGTAGAAGTGGCAAGCTTCGGCATGGTTCCGAGCGTCGCCGACGAGTTCGGCAAGCTGAATCAATTGTCCAAAATGTTTGCTTGCCTCTTCGTGGTTTCCCTGCGCAGAATAAAGCCTGGCTAAGTTGAAAATAGGGTTGTGCTGCTCGCTGGGCGCCAGGTGGCTTCTCGTGATAGGTAGCAGGCTCTCGGCGATGCGGAGTGCGGCCTGGAAGTCTTCCTCCGTGGCCAGGATCGTGCTGAGGACCATGCCTGCTTTGATCTGCAGCCGCGGCATGTCATAACGTTTGGCGAATGCCCCGGCTCGCTCCGCCCATTCACGAGCGGCCGTGCGGTGAGGTGCGTCTTCCTGCAATTCTTGCGCCATGCCGATGGAGGCCTCGATCGCCTGCTCGAATTTGCCATCGGCCAGATAGGATCGGACAAGCATCTCGGTAATCTCAAAACGCTCCTGATCGCGGCCGCCTGCGAGCAGGCGCCGCAGTGCGCGTACGAGGTCTTCGGCGATCTGCCACCAACGATTCGAAACCGCTGCCTGCAGGATGACGCGCGCACGTGCCAAGTCGGTGATCTTTCCCCCGGCCTCGGCCACGTCGGTGGCCAGGTTCGTGACATACTGAGCGGTGCGCATCAGGTAGTCGGTGACGCTTGCCCAGTCGTCCTCACTTGACGAACGTTCAGCCAGGGCAAGCCAAATGAGCGGCGGAAGCGAGTAGGTCAGGTGGTCTCCATCCACGGAGACGTCTGCGAGACTCGCATCGACGACCCGAAGCAGATCGAGAGTGGTGGTGTTCTCGTCGGTTCCCAGGCCCACGGCCATTTCCGCAGCATCGGACGTCGCCGCGAACGACAACGCCAGCCGGCGCGCAGCGCGCTGCGCGCCGGCCGGCAAGCTTTCGTAGCTCAGCATGATCGCGCTGCGCACCGCCTGTTGATCCGTCGCGAGGTGGTTCAACCGCTGGCGCTCGTCCGCCAGATTACGGGCGATGACGGGAACGAATTGTGGTGGTTTTCCCACGATGAGCCCGGCCACGATACGCAGGGCCAGTGGCAGGTCGTCACACAAGTCGGCGATGCTGTCGAGTACGGCAGGGTCGGTGCCGGGCGCGAAGCCTGATAGCAACGTGACCGCGTCCGCACGTGCCAGTACGGGCACATGGACGGCTTCCCGGGTGAAAGCCTGGCGCCGGTTCCGGGAGGTCACGACCACCGTTGTTCCCGAGGCGGCCACCCTCAGCAAGGGCTCCACGTGGCCGGCGTCGTGGGCGTTGTCGAGCACGACGAGCGCCCTCGTCGACCCCAGGCGATCTTGGAGCAGGTCGAACAGTTCTTCGTCGTCGTCTCCCTCCCCGACGGAGTCCCTGCTCAGCGCTCCGGCCAGTTTTCGGGCCGCGTGGCTCGCGCTCACCCGTCGACCGGGAGTCATTCCTTGAAGGTCCAGGTAGAGCACGCGCTCGTACGAAGACGCCACCCGGTGCGCCCAGTGGATGGCGACTTGGGAGGTCCCGACGCCGGGACGCCCGGACAGCCACAGCGACTGCGGCGTGCCGATGGCCTCGATCAGGGTGTCACGGCCGGCGAAAATGCGGTCCGTCGGTGGCAGGGGACAACGCTGGACATCTCGCGCATCGAGGTGGTGTCGGTCATCCACGGTGTCCAAGTGCTTCGACGTCGTCATGATCTCTGTCAAGAGCTGTGCTCGGCGGTTGTGTTCGCGATCGAGATCTGCCTCGAACTGCTTCACCGCCGGTGCCTGGTCCGGCTCCCGGCGCAAGCGGTCGAGGTACTGGCTGAGATGCCGGATCTTGGTCTCTTCGGCTTCGACAAGCATCGACAGTTCGGCTAGACGATCAGTAAGTTGTTCGGCGTTTTCCGCAGTCGGCTTGCTTCCCGCCTGCCTCAGGTGACCACGCGTCCGGCCTCGCTCGACGGCTTTGAGTCTTACCAGCGCTTTGATCCAGGCCGGTACCTCATACGCCGGTATGCCGCAGCCGGTCAGGATGACCGCGAGCTGGTCGACCGAAGGCAAGCGCTTGCCGCTGAAGATGCCGGAAAGAGTCCCCTTCGAAAGGGGGACATCAGGCGACCCGAACCGTTCGAGTTTCGCGTAAGAGAGCCCCGCACGATCCCTGACCTGCGACAGCACGTGCACGAAGACTTCGGGCGTCCGAACCTGGGCGGGATCCAGGTCGTGGAACAAGCCGTCCGCGTTCGCACCAGGGGACACTGCACTCCGTTCGGTCGGTACCCGCGAGATGGTAGCCGGATCGACGGGGCGCGGCGTTCAACTTCGTTCGGTTCCGTTCGGGGCTCTCCGAGAACGGTTGATCTTCTGGGTTTATCGGAAGGCGACGTGGCCTGCTGGAACCATGAAACCGACTTCGATCGTCCAGTTGCTCCAGTGGATCATCGGCTCCGCAAGCCGGACCCGGAACGCGACAGCGCTGTTGCGGGTTTGTGTCGGCGGCGTGGTGCTGTTCGGCGCCGAGTTGCTCGTGTTCGTCCTGACGACACAACCCACGGCCGCGATCGCCGTTGCGGGATTCCCCGCGGCCGCGGGTTTGTGGCGAGCCGGCATGCGACAGTCAGACCGGCGTCGTGGTCCGCGACGTCCTCGCTAAGCCGGCGCCTCGGCCGGTGCTCAGTCGTCGCCGCGGGAGTTGTTGTGGGCGCGCTGGTGCTCGGTGATGTCGATGAGCCGGCGCTTGAACCGCCCGTAGTCGTCCTCGCCGAGGCGTTCGGTGTGCCGCTGCTGAATGGCCGCCATGATCGCGTCCGCCGTGCGCATCTGAGCGACACCGCGCTCGGTGGGACGGATGAGCTTCGCCCGGCGGTCGCTCGGATCGGGGCTCCTCTCGACGTACCCGAGTGACTCCAGCTCGTCGATGAGGATGCCGATGTTCTGCTTGTGCTGGCCGGACAGCCGCGACAGGTCGGTGGCCCGCACCCCTTCCTCGTCGAGGTGGGCCAGCACAGCGCCGTGGCGGGGTTTCAGGTCGTCGAAGCCTCGCTCGGCGAGCCTCGAGAACAGCTCCCGCTGCACGGCGAACAACAGCCGGCCCGCGAGAACGCCCAGGTCGGGATCCGTCGAGTTGCGTTTCCGCCCGGGTGATCGCCCGCGACTCCTCGTTCACGCCTGCACCGGCCCCGCGACGGTTTCCTGGATCCAGCCGGTGATCTCCGCCCACACCGGATGACCCGGCTGGACGACGTCGAAGTGGGTGCCGCCCGCGACCTCGACGTAGCGGGCGATGCCGCCCTCGGCGGCGACCTTCTCGACGTAGCGCCGGCTCCATTCGGCGGGCACGGCTTCGTCGGCGGTGCCGTGGACGGCGAGGACCGGGACGCCGGTGCCGGCCAGCTCCACCGGCGACGTCCACGCGTAGTGCTCGGGCACGTCGGCGGCGTGCCCGCCCAGCGGCAACGGCAGGATCCCGTCGCCGACGGCCTCCGCGACGGCGGGCCACGCTTCGGGCCGGGCCGGTTCGGGCGCGTCCTTCGGCGCTTCGGCGTCCGGTTCGGCGAGGACCTTCCCGAAGCCCTCGGCGTCGGCCGCCCGCAGGTCGAGCGCGCCGGCCAGTTCGACCAGGCCGGCCGGGGCGACTTTCGGGCGCGCACCGGGCGCCTCGGGCGGCAGGGCATCGCGGTGGGCGGCCCACGTGGCCAGGTGCCCGCCGGCGGAGTGGCCGAGGAGCACGACCCGGCGGAGGTCGAGCGCGGGGTCCAGGCCGTCGAGGGCGTCGATGGCGGCGGCGACGTCGAGGAACGTGCCGGCCAGCCGCCGCCGGGCTTGCCGATCCGGCGGTATTCGACGTTCCACACCGCGTACCCGCGGGCGACGAGGTCGTCGGCGACGCCGGTGATCCGGCGGCGGTCCCACATGGCCGTCCAGTAGCCGCCGTGGATGACGGCGACGACGGGGAACGGGCCTTCGCCCTCGGGCAGGTACAGCTCCCCGACCTGCGACGGCTCGGGGCCGTAGGCGACGGTGCGGACCCGCCTGGTGCCGTCCTCGGCGTCGTCGTGGCGAACGCCGCGCTCGGCGCCGACCAGGGAGCCGATCGTCGCGAAGAAGGTCCCGATCTCCGGCAGGTTCGCGCCCTTCGCCTTCGACTCGTCCCACGCCGCGTCGTCGGTCCATTCGACGAAGTCCAGCCAGGCCTGCTCGTCGAGGCGGACCAGACGGGCGGCGAGAAAGCCGCGCCGGTCCCTCCGGAACGCGGCCACCATGCCCGGGCGCGCGGCCAGCATCGCCTCGGTGTTCTCCGGGGACGCGTGTCCCTGGCCCCTGACGTCGCAGCCTCGCGCGCTCGCGCCCTGGCCGCCGAAAGGCTGGCCGTACCGCTGGGCGCCGATCAGCCGTTCACCTCGTTCGTGTTCTGGCCGGAGCACGAGACGACCGACCAGTTCGCCGCGTTCGCCCGTGAGGTGGTCCCCGAGACCCCCGCCTGCATATGTGGCGGCGCGGCCCGACCAAGCGGCAGTCTCGGCATCGAGACGACGGGCGGGCGCAGCCGAGACGCTGGTCTTGTCGGCATCGCACAGCTTCGGCTAATCTCCGCCGAGAGCGCTTCCAGTCGTGAGTCCGTCAGCGTCACCAACGTCGGATCCCCACGGAGGCACCATGTCGGCCGTTCGATCACGGTTCATCGCAGTCGTCCTGTTCGCGACGGCGTTCCTCGCCCCACCGGCCGCCGACGCGGCCGCTTACCCGAATCCCGGGCGCGTCACCGGAGACATCGGCGTGCACGACCCGAGCGTGGTGAAACGCCCGGACGGCAGCTACCTGGTGGCGCACACGGGCGACAACATCGCGCTGAAGACCTCCGCCGACCGCGTCGCGTTCCGCAACGCCGGTTCGGTGTTCCCGAACGGAGCGCCGTGGACGACGGCCTACACCGGGGGAAGCCGCGCCCTGTGGGCCCCGGACATCTCCTACCACAACGGCCAGTTCTACTTGTACTACGCGGCTTCCACGTTCGGCTCCAACCACTCGGCGATCTTCCTGGCCACCAGCCCGTCCGGCAATTCCGGCAGCTGGACCAACCGGGGCCTGGTCGTCGAATCGCGCAGCGGTGACAGCTTCAACGCCATCGACCCGAACCTGGTCGTGGACGACGCGGGCCGGTGGTGGCTGGACTTCGGCTCGTTCTGGTCGGGCATCAAGCTGATCCAGCTGAACCCCGCGACCGGGTTGCGCCAGGGGAGCGGCCTGACCGCCATCGCCGGGCGGGGCGGCGGCGCGATCGAGGCGCCGTTCATCGTCAAGCGCGGCCAGTACTACTACCAGTACGTGTCGTTCGACCTGTGCTGCCGGGGTGCGTCGAGCACCTACCGGGTGCTGGTCGGCCGGTCCACGAGCGTCACCGGGCCTTACGCCGACCGCACCGGCGTGGGGATGAATTCCGGTGGTGGCACCGAAATCCTGGCCGGCCACGGCGGCATCCACGGGCCGGGCCACGAGGCCGTGCTCGCCGACAACGACGGCGATCTGCTCGTCTACCACTACTACGCCGACAACGGCGCGTCCCTGCTGGGCATCAACCGCCTGACCTACGATTCGGCCGGCTGGCCGAGCGTCGCCTGAACGAGCCGTGCCGCCCGGCCGCCGTCGAATCACGTGACTCGTGCGCTTAGCGTTCAGTTGCAGCCGGAAATTTGTCCCCGTTCCTGTTTGCGTTCACGGAATTCGACGGCGAACGGTCTTGCCTCTTTTTGAGCCGTGCGGCGGCATTCTTGCCGGAACTGAGAAAGCGATTCCTCATCGTGCCTGGGCCGTACACTCGGAACCGTCGGTCGTGGCGAAGCAGCCGAACGGGACACCCGCGAAGGCGGCGCCCGCCTTGAACACGTCCGGGTAGGCACCGACCTGGACCTGAACGGTTCCGGCGGCGGCTTCGGGCAGACGGAATGGAGCCAGTACGCCTTCGGCGACGGCTGGGCCCACTCCGACAAGAACCCGTGGGGCACCCGGTGGGACTACGGCGATCCGAAGTTCCTCGAGACGATCGGTGGTTCCAGTCCCTGGCGAAGAAGGGGTACCTGCCGACGTTGCAGGTGGCCGGCGGCGGCAAGGTGGGACGTCAGCCCGACAACTACGGCGCGGGCAAGTACGCGATGGTGACCGAGGGAAGCTGGAACACGAAGACCTAACATCGCGGCCGGTACCCGGCACCCCGCCGAAGCCAAGAAGCCGGTGGCGTTCCTCGGGTCCAAGGCCTGTCAGGACCTGACCGCGGCCGAGGGGGTCGCCTTCCCGGCGGTGGAGTCCTCGGCGCGGATCTCGAAGGACACGTTCGCCAAGCAGGGCTTCGACACGGCGCCGTTCCAGGTGCCGATCGACGGGAACAGCACGCACCTGGCGCCGGTGGCCCAGCACTGGACCGAGCTGCAGGCGGTGATGAACCCGGCGATGGACGCGATCATGAGCCTCCCGCGGAACCGGACTCGCTCAAGACGGCCAACCAGCAGGTCAACGCCCTCTTCGCGCGGTAGCGGGCTTCCGCGAGCTCAAGGGCACGACCGCCCGGTGTACCACGCGAACTTGATCTGTGAAGCGAAGCCGAGGTAGTTGCGACCCGGGTAGGCGCAGTCGTCGTATCCGGACAGGCCGTTCTCCCGCTCGACGCGGATCTGGATGTGTGATCCGTCGGAGGTGCAGTGGGTGTAGAACGCCGAGGGGCCGCCTTCCCAGAAACCGCACCGCTCCGCTTGGGACGTCGCCGACCCTTCCGTGCCGATCGCGAAAACGGCGAGGACCGCCGCGATCGCCCCGATGAGGGCACGCTTCCCGGGCGTCAGCACAGCGTCCCCTTGTACCAGGCGTAAGCGACCCAGGCGGTGTAGCCGAGGCGGTTCTCGCCGGGATGGGCGCACACGTCTTTGCCTTTGATTCCGTGGTGCATCTCGACGCGGATCCAGACACTGGAACCGTCGCTGGTGCAGTGGTTGTAGAAACTCTCCTCGACCGTCTCGTGGTAGCCGCAGGTCAGTACCCCCGCGGTCGCGGACGGCGCCTCCGTGAACGATTCGGCGCTCGCCGCCGGCATTGTGCTCATCGTCAAAGCGGCCACCCCCGCCACGGCAGCGGACGCTCGTGTCCTTGTCGACCTCATTTTTCGATCCCTTCGTCGATCACCATTCGGACTTCTAGTGACAGTCGCGGCCCCACAGCTTGTTCGGGGGAGTCCAGATTTCCCCACAGGTGAGGCCGCTGCTCCTGAACGAGTAGCGGAAGGTGAAGTAGTGGTTCGGCTTGAGCTCCGCGACACCGGCGCTGCGCTTGTCGAAGCTGCCGTCGAACATGTGACTGTCAACGTTGAACAACGAATAGCCGCACGTGTTCGCGACGGTGACACGCTGCACCCAGCCGCTCGGTGCGTAGGTGACCTTCGTGGTCACGCAGCCGTCCGTTGCCGACGCCGTCCCCGTGCCGAGCGACACGAGCCCGGCGGTCAGCAGCAGCACACTCAGAATCGCCTTGGACATCTTCATGATCTCTCCTCCCGGAACCCGCTGCCACCACTCCCGGCGCACCGGCTCCGTTGAGTCCTCATCGGCCGGTTCACCCGAATGGCCCCCATGCGCGGCCGGATCCAAGCGGTGTGCACCCGCGGGCGGACCAGCGCTTTTTCGGTGGCGGAACCGGCCGCCCAAGGGGTTCACTCGGGGTTGTGACCACTGACTTCGCACCGCCCGCCGACCTGGCCGACCGCGTCGGCCGCGTGTGGCGGCGCAGCGGGGAGCTGCCGCCCGCGTTGCCGCAACCGTTCGTGGACCTGCTGGTTTTCGCGGACGGTTCGTTGTGGTTGACCGGACCGGAGACCGAGGCCAGGACCGGGAGCCTGACCGAGCCGTTGACGGGGGTGCGGCTGCGGCCGGGGACGTGTGCCTCGGTGCTGGGGATCGCCGCGGACGAGGTGCCGTTGGCGGGGATGCCGTTCCCCGGTTCGGGGCTCGGCGAGGCGTTGCGCGCCTTGCGGGCACCGCCCAGCCCGGCCGATCGGGCGGTGGGTCAGGTGCTCGAGGCCATGCGCGCGGCCCCGGGGACGCCGGTGTCCCGGCACGCGGCCGCGGTCGGGCTGTCCGAGCGGCAGCTGCGGCGGCGGTTCCTGATGGTGACCGGGTTGAGCCCCAAGGCGTACGCGCGGGTGCTCCGGGTGCACCGGGCGGTGGCGTTGGCGCGGGCCTCTTCGGTGCCGGACTGGGCGGAGATCGCCGTCCGCAGCGGGTTCTACGACCAGCCGCACATGATCGCGGAGTTCCGGCGCGCGGTCGGGTCGTCCTGTGTCCGTTTCTTCCAAGCGGTGGCCGCGGCCAGGTAGCACCCTGTGGCCATGTCCGTCGAGGAGATCTTCGCTTTCCACGCGCAAGAGGTGGGCCCGGTGCGGTTCGCCGAGCCGTTCGGCGGCTGGGTGGCCACCCGGTACTCCGATGTGCGCAGAGTGCTCACCGACCACGCGGTGTTCTCCTCCGACGAACTGCGCTACAGCACCCAGCCGATCCCGCACGGTGCGAACCCGTTGTTGCGCAGCCTGCAGGCGACCGATCCGCCCAGGCACCACGCGTTGCGGCGGATCGTCAGCCAGGTGTTCACTCCCCGGGCCGTGTCGTCGCTGGAACCGCTGATCACGGCGAAGGTGCGCGCTCTCCTCGCCTCGGCCGGGCCGGCTTTCGACCTGGTCGGCGAGGTGGCCTACCCGTTGTCGGTGCACACGATCGCGGGTCTGCTCGGCGTGCGGCCGGCCCGGTGGCCGGAGTTCGTCCGGTGGACCGAAGCCATCACGTCGTTCTTCGGCACGTTCACCGCGGACGAGGCCCGCCGGACCGCCTTCCACCAGGCGTTGGCGGAACTGGGGGCCTGCTTCCGCGAGGAGTTCGAGCGGCCGGCCGGCATCATCGCGACCCTGATGGCGTCGGGCCTCACCGAGGACGAGCTGATCAACTTCTGCACCCTGCTCCTGATCAACGGCCACGAGACCACCAAGACGCTGCTCGTGAACGCGGTCCTTTGCCTCGCCTCCGCACCGAAGCCGGCCGACGTGCGGCTAGCCGTCGAGGAGGTTCTCCGCTACCTGCCGCCCACCGGCGGAACGGACCGGTTCGTCACCCGGCCCACCACGCTCGGCGGCGAGGAACTCCGGCCGGGCCAACGGGTCGTCGCGATGATCACGGCGGCCAACCGTGACCCCGGCGTCTTCGCCTACCCGCACACCTTCGACCCGGCCCGGACGGCCAACCCGCACCTGTCCTTCGGCACGGAATCCACTTCTGCATGGGCGCCCACCTGGCTCGCCTGGAGGTCCACGCCGCCCTCACCGCCCTGCTCGACCGCCCTTGGCGGATCGCGGACCTGGACACCCACCGGACTCCGGTCGGTATCGACGTCCTGAAAGTCACCCTGGCGACCGGCCGGTGAAGATCACCCGTGCCCGCGCGGTTCAGCGGAGGCGGCCGGCGACGACGGCGACCCAGAGCATCGCCGTGATGGCACCGACGGCGAGGGTCAGCGAACCCGCCGCGCCACCGGCCATCGCCCAGGCGTCGCCGAGCAGCAACGCGCTGCCGGCGACGTGGGAGACCACGGCGTCACGGCGGTTGCCGGTGCGGGCGAAGTGGCGCCCGAGGACGTAGCAGGCGGCGATGAGCGAGATGAAGGCGATGCTGCCGGCGGCCATGTGCCCGTAGGAGTGCCACGACATCGTCTGCGGTACCCCGGCCGGTGTCCCGGCGGGGAAGCCGTCGGCCGGGTCCATCGGGAGGAGACCGGCCGCGGTCATCCCGACGCCGTTGACCAGCACGAGCCGCGGCGCCCAAGTGCTGGTCAGGGCCTGGCGAAGGCCGGTCGCACCGATGACGATCAGCACACCGGCGACGAGGAAGTTCGCGATCTGCAGCCAGCCGAGCGAGCCGGTGCTGAGCATGCTCAGCGGGTGGCGGGTCAGGTCGAAGCCGTCGCGGAGGGCCGCCTGCGCCAGGGAGACGGTGGCCCACAGTGGCGCCGCGACGGCCAGGCAGGTCAGCCGGGCGGAGGTGGTGGAGCGCCGGGTCGTGGTGGTCATGTCGGTCCTTTCCCGAAATCCGTTCTTGCCCCGACGTCGTCCGGCCGATGTGACAGGGAATGGGCGCGTTCCCTGTCGGTTAGGGTGTTCGACGTCGGGGTGACAGGCGAACCGCCACCGACGAGACGAGAGGCAAGCCGATGCGCTACCTGATGATGTCCAAGGCCACCGACCAGACCCCCGACGAGAAGCTCTACGCCGAGATGGGCAGGTTCATCGAGGAGATGACCGCGGCCGGGGTGCTGCTGGCCACCGGCGGCCTGAACCCCCAGGGCATCCGGGTCACCTCCGCCGGTGACGAGATCACGGTGACCGACGGGCCGTTCACCGAGGCCAAGGAGGCGGTGGCCGGCTTCGCGCTGGTCGAGGTGCGTTCCGAGGAAGAGGCGATCGAGCTGGCCCGCCGCTTCCGCAAGGTGGTGGGGGACGGCGAGAGCATCATCCAGCAGGTCTTCGGGCCGTGATCGACGTCGGCCGCACGGTCGACGCGGTCTGGAAGCTCGAATCGGCGGGCATCATCGGCGGTCTCACGCGGATCGTGCGCGACGTGGGACTGGCCGAGGAGCTGGCCCAGGACGCCCTCGTCGCCGCCCTGGAGCAGTGGCCGGAGTCCGGGGTGCCGGACAATCCGGGTGCCTGGTTGACGACCACGGCCAAGCGACGCGCGATCGACCACCTGCGGCGGGCGGCCCGGCTCGAGCGCCGGCACGAGGACCTCGCCCGCGAGCTCGATCAGCCTCAGGACGTCGAGCACGAAGACGTCCTGAGGCTGATGTTCCTGTCCTGCCACCCGGTGCTGCCGACCCGGCAGCGGGTCTCGCTCACGCTGCGGCTCGTCGGCGGGCTCACCGCCGCCGAGATCGCGCGCGCGTTCCTCACCTCCGAACAGCTGATCACGCAGCGCGTCGCCGAGGGCAAGGAGGCGCTGGCGCGGGAAGGAGTCCCCTTCGAGCTGCCGGCCGGCGAGTCCCTGGCCGGGCGGCTGTCGTCGGTGCTCGAGGTCGTGTACCTGATCTTCAACGAGGGCTATGCGGCGACCTCCGGGGACGATCTGATGCGGCCGGGTCTGTGTCAGGAGGCGTTGCGTCTCGGCAGGCTGCTGGCCGAGCTGGCGCCGGACGAAGCCGAGGTGCACGGGCTGGTCGCGCTGATGGAGATCCAGGCGGCGCGGTCGGCCGCGCGGACCGGCCCGGCCGGGGAGCCGGTCCGGTTGCACGAGCAGAACCGGGGGCGCTGGGACCCGCTGCTGATCCGCCGCGGGTTCACGGCCATGCTGCGGGCGCGGGACATCGGCGGCCCGCCCGGTCCGTATGTGCTGCAGGCCGCGATCGCGGTGTGCCACACCCAGGCCCGCACGGCGGAGGACACCGACTGGGCCCAGATCGCGACGCTGTACGACGCGCTGGTCCGGCTGCTGCCCACGCCGATCGTCCGGCTCAACCGGGCCGTCGCGGTCGGCGAGGCCCGCGGACCGGAAGCCGGGCTCGCGCTGGTCGACGAGCTGACGACCGACCGCACGCTGCGGGACTACCACCTGCTGCCCAGCGTCCGAGGCGACCTGCTCGCCCGGCTGGGACGGCACGCCGAGGCGCGCGTCGAGTTCGGCCGGGCGGCGGCGATGACGAAGAACGCGGCCGAACGCGGCTTTCTCCTCCGCCGTGCCGAAGAACTGGAGACGAACACCTCCGCCGTGACACTCGCGCAGGCCGCCACGGAGTTTCTGGCGCGAGGAGACCTCGACACGGCGACCCAGCGCTCGTACGGCCAGACCCTGCGGCGCTTGCGCCTGTCCCTGGGCGACCGACGCCCGCTGGAGTCGTTGACGGCCGAGGACGTGACGAAGGTGTTCGAGCTGTCGTGGAGCAACGCCGCGGCGAAAACCTGGAACCGGCACCGATCAGCGATCCGGTCGTTCACCGCCTGGGGGTCACTGGCGGACCTGGCGGCCGGGGTGCCGCGGCGGACCGAGACACATCAGCGAATTCCGGCGATCCGCACCGAGCACCTCGAACGCCTGTGGAATCTCGACGCACCGACGCGCGAACAGACCTTGTGGCGCCTGCTCCACGAGTCGGCGGCCCAGGTGCGCGTCGTGCTGTCGCTCAATGTCGAGGACCTCGACCTGGAGGACCGTCGCGCCCGGGCAAGCGGCACCTGGGTGAGCTGGCGTGCCGCCACGGCACGGCTGCTGCCCGACCTGCTGACGGGACGCACCCGCGGCCCCTTGTTCCTGGCCGAGCGCAGGCCCGGGCCGGCCCGGATGCCCGCGACCCGAGATCTGTGCCCGGACACGGGCCGGAGCCGGTTGTCCTACGAACGGGCCGAGTACTTGTTCAAGCGGGCGACGAGGGGACTGGACCCCGCGGGCCGTGGCTACACACTTCGTCAGCTCCGCCCCTCATGAGCTTTTTCCCGAGACCTTCGCTCAACCGGTGAACACCGATGCCGGAGCCGTGCTCGGCGCCGACTCCACGCGATAACCGGTGGACCGGCACGTGCGGCACCCCTAGTGTTCCGTCGAACCGTAGGGCCTTCCGTTCGAAGAGGTGGATTTCCCGAAGTGGATCTATCCCGTAGCTTCACCATCCGCGAGAGCAGCCATCGCATCCACAACCCGTTCACCAGCCGGAAACTGGCCGTCCTGGGCGAGGCGCTGAGCCCATCACCCGGCACTCGGGTGCTCGATCTGGCCTGTGGCTCGGGCGAGTTGTTGTGCACCTGGGCCCGCGATCACGGCATCACCGGAACCGGCGTCGACATCAGCACCGTGTTCCTGGCCAAGGCCCGGGCACGGGCGGTCGAGCTGGAGGTCGCCGAACAGGTCGCTTTCACCCATGGTGACGCGTCGAACCACGTTGCCGACGACCCGGTCGACATCGGGTCGTGTGTCGGTGCGACCTGGATCGGCGGTGGCGTTGCCGGCACCGTGGACCTGCTCCGGCGCAGCCTGCGTCCCGGCGGCGTGATGCTGATCGGCGAACCGTACTGGCGCAGGCAACCGCCGGACCAGGCCACCGTCGAAGGCTGTCACGCCACCAGCGCAGCCGACTTCCGCGCCCTTCCGGAACTGCTGGAACAGTTCGGGCAGCTGGGTTGTGACGTCGTGGAGATGGTCCTGGCCGATCAGGACAGCTGGGACCGCTACGTCGCGGCTCAATGGCTCAACACCCGCCGCTGGCTGGACGCCCATCCCGGCGACGAGCTGGCCGGGCAGCTGCGCGCGGAACTCACCACCGCTCCGGCACGCCACGCCCGGTACCAACGCGAGTACCTCGGCTGGGGCGTCTTCGCTCTGATGGACCGCTGACACCAGCGGCCGAGTACGAAGGGCGACCCAGCCGATCATGAGGGCACCGCACGTCCACCGGATCACCAAATACGATCCCGCTGATCGCGACCACCGGGGCGCGTACCGCGGGGCCGAGGACGTGTCGAGCGACCACGGCCCGGTGGAGGCCGCCTACCTCGCCGCCGTGACGGCGTTCGCCGAGGATGCCGGCGTGACCCGGCTGACCATCCGCGACCCCGCGTTCAGCGGGTGCGTCCACTTCGGAGTAGAGCGCCGCCGACGCCCCGGTGCCCGACCTCGGTCCGCGCGCCCTGGTGTCCGTGTAGCCGGACCTGTCGGCCGACGTTGCGGACGATGTCACCGGACTTCGCCGGCCGGGTCGTCGTGGAGCACGCGGACGGCCGCATCCACAGCTTCCACGCCGACGGCGATGACCGGGCCGGTCTGACCGAGGCGTTGGCCGGCGTCCGCGCGGCCATCCTCCTGCCGCACACCACCACCCCACCCTCGACGAGCTCACCGCGGGCCGGTTCGCTCTCGTCGCGGCGTCGCCCTTCCCCGCCGCAGACCGGGCCGTCGTTCGGCAGCGCGGGGGAGTGTGTGTCACCGCGCCCGCCGGCACGGTCCTGCACGACTGGCTGCGCCAGGGCCGCGCGCACGCTGTCATCGTCCGGCCCGCCGGCACGGTCCTGAGGGCCGGACACGACCTGTCGTAACTCTGCGCTCTCGTGCCTCGCCTCGGGTGACCGGCTCTTACCGGTCGCCTTCGGCCCGCGAGCGCCGGTATTCCGCAGCCCTGGTGCGGTAGTTCTCGTGTTCCTGCGCGTGGTCCGGGGGAAGGTGCGGTGCGTCCGGGGACGTCGTGGCGAAGAACCGCGTGAGCGCCGTGTTCGAACTCTCGGCGAGTGGCCCGGAGCGCGGGAACATCGCTGCTTCGTAGCGGGCGACAGCGTCGTCGAGGCTGTGCTCCTTCGCGATGGCGTGGGCGAGTTCCGCGCCATCGAGCAATGCGAGGTTCGTGCCGTGCCCGCCGAAGGGTGCCATCAGGTGGGCCGCGTCGCCGATCAGGGTGAGCCCGGGGACGTGGTCCCAGGTCAGCGGCGCGGGCAGGGCCCAGAAGCTGCGCTGCACGTAGTCGCCGTCGTTGTCGGTGAGCAGGGGGTGCATGACCGCCGACCACTCGCCGAACTCCTTCAGCAGGAAGGACCGGACCTCCTCGCGGTCGGTGACGTCGACCCCGGCGGCGACGTGCCAGTCGAGTTCGGCGCGGAAGGCCACGTAGCCGCGGACCACACCGTTGCTGTTGCGCTGGACGATCACCGCACGGCCGTCGCCGTCGGTGGAGAACATGTGGCCCGCGCCCACGATCGCGGCGACTTCGGGGTGCCTGGTGTCCACGTCGTCGAACCGGGCGTCGAGGAACTGGACGCCGAGGTACTGCGGCACCGCGTCGGTGAGCAGCCGGCGAACCGCCGACCACGCACCGTCGGCTCCGATGACGAGGTCGGCTTCCGCCCGGGCGCCGTTGGCGAAGTCCAGCCGGTGCACCCCACCGCCCACCGGCGTCGCGGCGAGGAGTTCGTGTCCCCAATGGACGGTCTCGGGTTCCAGGTGCTCGTAGAGCATGGTGCGCAGCAGGCCCCGGTCGATTTCCGGTGCGGCCTCGTCGCCCTCGGCGGGAACGAACTCCGTCAGGACCGTGCCGTGGTGGTCCCGGCGGCTCTTGGCCTGGCCCTCGACCCGGGCCAACGTCCGGAAGGCGGCCAGCAGGCCGGCGTCCTCCAAGGCGATCTGGCCGCTGTCGGCGTGCAGGTCGAGCGTTCCTCCCGGGTCGCGGGCGTCCACGGCGGCGTCCGCGTCGTACACGGCGGGCCGGAAGCCGTGCCCCTGCAGGACTCGTGCGCACAGCAAGCCGGCGGGACCGCCGCCGATGATGGCGATGCGGGGTGGGGTCATGGGTGAACCTCTTCCACGTGTGGTGCGGCGACGTTTCGTCGTAGCCGCTCGCTGCAGGCCGGACGGCCTGACCTCCGCCACCATAGGTGACACGGTTCTAAAAGTCGAACGGTTCTACTTTTTGATCCGTTCAACGCACGCGCTAGAGTGGGGACGTGACCGAGACGGGGCGCCGCGAGCGCAAGAAGGCCGCCACCCGGCAAGCCTTGGCGGACGCTGCGCTGGAGCTGTTCCTGGAGCGTGGGTACGACGCGGTCGGCGTGCGGGAGATCGCCGAGGCTGCCGACGTCTCGACGGCGACGCTCTTCAAGCACTTCCCCGACGGGAAGGAAACATTGGTTTTCGACCAGGAAACCGACCGCGAGGCCGCGCTCGTCGCCGCGGTCCGCGAGCGCCCAGCCGGGCAATCCATCCCGCAGGCACTGCGCCGGCTGCTGTGCGACGAGCGGTCCCGTCAGGTCCGCGAAGACCCGCGCTTCGCCGACTTCCGCCGTCTCGTCGACACCACGCCGGCACTCCACGAATACTTTCGCCGCATGTGGGTGCGCCACGAGAAGGCGCTGTCCGCGGCGATCGCCGAGGACAGCGCGCTCCCGGAGAGCGACCCCGGTTGTCAGGCGCTCGCCCATTTCGCTCTCGAAGCCGTCACCCTCGTCCACGGACGAGACGACGCCGAGTCCGCGCTCGACCGGATCTTCACCCTCCTCGACACCGGGTGGACCGGCATGACGAAGGAATCCGCAGGGCACGGTCACCGAACATGACGGCAACCGGGCTGCTCAGCCGCCGGCTGCGCTGGTGTTGACTTCGCCGTTGACGCCCTGGGGGAAGAATCCGCCGGAGGTGGCGGCTTGGGGGGTCAGGTAGACGATGTTGAGGACCTGGCCGGGGGAGCGGCTGGAGGCGATGCCGCTGGCGTCGGTGGGGACGATGTTGGCGTTGCCGTGGCTGTCGATGACGCCTTGGTCGTCGTCGCTTGCGCCGTCGAGGCTGTCGCGGGCGTCGGACAGCTTGACGGTGGCCCTGGCGTCGCCGCGCTGGTAGAGGGCGCTGCGGATGGTGGCGGCGTGGTAGGCCTCGACGGCGAGGATGCCGCACGAGCAGCGGGGCCGCACCACCACGGCGGCTGGAACCACCAGGGTGACCACGCGAGCACCACGGTCACCTCGGGTGATTCCGGCAGCACCGGTGCCACCGGTCCGACCGGTGACGCGGGGAACCACAGCACCACCACCGGCGGCAACTCGGGCCGGGGCGGCAACGGCGGCGACGCCGCTGTGATCGCCACCGGCTGGAACACCGCTCCGCACACCGTCTGACGGGCAGCGGGAAGCACCCGAGCGGGGCACCGGAGGAAATCCGGTGCCCCGCTCCTTGCTGCGCCGGGCCGTTCGCGGTGGTCAGCCGACCGCGATGGCGGCGATCGGCGGCGTCGTCGGTTCCAGGGACCCGGTGGTGGGTTCGACGGTCACGGCGATGCCGTCGGTGACCTCGGGGAGGGTGGTGTCGACGCTGCCGCCGGAGGCAACCAGCCCGGCCGACCGGGGCCCGTGCGGCCCGGTCAGCCACACCTCGTAGGCGTGGCCGGCAGCCGGCCGCCGAAGGCCCTGGGTGGCGATGAGGGCTCTGCCGGAGCTTCGGGAGATCGTGGCCGTGATGGAGCCGCCGCCGGTCGCGGTGGCCCGCAGGGTGATCGCGTCGGGCGCGGCGGTCACCGCGTTGCCCTCGGCCACCGGCACCGGTGCGGAGCCCGGTTGGTCCCGCCCGATGCTGATTCCGCCGACCAGCGCCGCGGCCGCGGCAGCGACCGACGCGACACCGATCGATGCGCGCCGGCGCCACGGCGTGCGCGGGCCCCACGCGGCAGGCTCAGCGGTCACCAGCGGCGGCCGCTGCCGCGTCTGGAAGACCACGGTGAGCACGCGCCGGCGCAGGTTTTCGCCCGGGTCGACGGCCGCTGCGCCACCGAGGCGGGCGGCGGCCTCCTGGAAGCCGGCGACCTCGACGGCGCAGGCCGGGCACCCGATCAGGTGGCGGGCGAAGTCGGCGCGTTCGAGGTCGGTGATCGCGTCGAGGGCATACGCGCCGGTGAGAGCGTGGGCGTCGGTGGTCGTCATCAGCTCGCTCCCGGTTCCGGTGTGTGCCCGGGGTCCGCACCGGCACGGGGGTCGAGTGTCACTGCGCGGGCTGTCATGCCACCTGTCCTTTCTCGGCGAACGCCGAGTCACGCGCCGCTGTCGTCGGCGTGTCCGGACAAGTTCGGGCCAGCCGGCCGGTGCAGATTGGTGCCGGGGGAGGGGAGCGGGCATGATCACCCGCGAGGGTCAGCGAGAACCTCTTGTCCACAGTGGATTCAGCACGTCGACGTGTCGCCGGAGTCCGGTGCACGCGGCCGGCCGGGTTCTCACCCATTCAGGTGGACGACATTGCGGAACGGTCACTGACCAATACCTGGACCCGGCGAGCCCCGAATGCTGGATATGACCGCTACCGAACTCGACGCCCCAGCAGTTCCGCCTTCCTCGGAGCGCACCCGGCTTCGGTTCTTCGCGGCCGCGTTCACCGGGATCCTGGCGCTGGCCGCCGCGCTGGCGGCCGGGCACCTGGTCGCCGGCTTCATCGGCATCAACGCCTCGCCTTACCTGGCGGTCGGCAACGGCGCCATCGACCTGACGCCGGTGGAGCTGAAGGACTTCGCCGTCCGCACGTTCGGCACCTACGACAAGCTCGTGCTGCTCAGCGGCATGGCCGTGGTGATGGTGGCGGCCGCCGCGCTCGCCGGCGTGCTGTCGCGCCGCTCGCCGGTGCCCGGGACGGTCGTCATCGTCCTGTTCGGCCTGCTCGGCGGGTTCGCCGTGTTCCAGCGCCCGGATCTCACGAGCGTGGCGCTGCTGGCGCCGGCCGCCAGCTTGCTCGTCGGAGCCGCGGTTTTCCTTCTCCTGCACCGGATCGCCCCGCGGGTGTGGCGAGAATCCGGAGCCGGGGAGAAGAGCGGCACGTCCCGGCGGTCCTTCCTCCTCGGCGGCGCCGGAGTCGTCGTCGGAGCCGGCGCGATGGGCCTGGGCGGGCAGCTGATCAGCTCGGCGCGCGACGCGACGGCGTCACGGGAGGCCATCGGCAAGCTCGTTCCCGCGCGGACCGCGCCGGCCATCCCCGCCGACGCCGATTTCGCCAAGCTCGGCACCCCGCCGTTCCTGACGCCGAACGCGAACTTCTACCGGGTGGACACCGCGTTGTCGGTGCCGCAGCTGCGGGCCGAGGACTGGACGCTGCGGCTGCACGGCATGGTCGACCGCGAAATCCGCTACCGCTACGAGGACATCCGCAACCGGCCGCTGATCGAGCGCACGGTGACCATGACGTGCGTGTCCAACGAGGTCGGCGGCGACTACGTGTCGACGTCGAACTTCCTCGGCGTCGACCTGGCCGACCTGCTCGCCGAAGCCGGTGTGAAACCCGGCGCCGAGCAGCTGTACTGCACCAGCGTGGACGGCTGGACCTCCGGCACCCCGGTCGTGGCGGCCCAGGACCGGGGCCGCGGGGCGATGCTGGCGATCGGCATGAACGGCGAACCGCTGCCGCTGGAACACGGCTTCCCCGCCCGGCTCGTCACACCCGGCCTGTACGGCTATGTGTCCGCGACGAAATGGGTCGTGGACATCGAAGTCACCACCTGGGCCGCGCGCAAAGCGTACTGGCTCAAACGCGGCTGGAGCCAGGAGGCGCCGATCAAGACGGAATCCCGGATCGATTCGCACCGCGGTTTCGCCAACGTCAAGGCGGGGAAGGTGCGGGTCGCCGGCGTGGCGTGGGCGCAGCACACGGGCATCGAGAAGGTCGAGGTCCGCGTCGACCAGGGACCGTGGCGGGAAACGACGCTGTCCCGGCAAGTCAACTTGAACACCTGGCGGATGTGGTGGACCGAGGTCGACATCCCGGCCGGGGTGCACCAGGTGTTCTGCCGGGCCACGGACAAAACCGGCTACACGCAGACCGACATGCGCGCCGGCACCGTCCCCGACGGCGCCACGGGCTGGCACAACGTCACCTTCACCGCGGCCTGACAATAACTTTCCCGCCCGACCAATCCGACTCGGGCCGGGCCCCGAATTACCGGCAGATAGCAAATTTCCCGCAAGGGACAGCCGCTTTTATTTCCCCTCTTGGAGTGATTTCTGTGAACAAGCTTGGTATCGCTGGTATCGGCATGACCGCGGCCGCCGCCCTCGCGCTGACCGCGTGCGGCAGCAATGACACCGCGTCGTCGGGCAGCTCCAGCGCCCCGGCTCCGGCTCCTTCTTCGTCGATGGCCGCGCCGTCTTCCAGCATGGCCGCCACCGATGGCGTGACCACCAACGCCGACGTGTTCGGCCCGGCGTGTTCGCAGCTGCCGCAGGGGTCCGCGCCCGGTTCGCTGGACTCGATGGGCCCGCAGCC